>NZ_JBIVNL010000008.1:0-260985 GCF_044753545.1 Streptomyces sp. NPDC088350
CTGTCCTGGAAGGAGCGGACCAGGACCTCGTAGAAGACGGCGCGTTTGAACCACTCGGGGTCCCGGTCCTTGGCGGGAGTGTCCTCGAAGGTGTCGTGGACCGGTTCGTTGACAGTCATGAAGCTCTTGACCCTCCGCTCTGTGTGGACCGCCGGACGTGGAGCACGTGCGCGGGAGCCCGGCCGGGTTCGAGACGCACATAGTTGGTCCTGCCCCACTGATAGGACTCACCCGTCAGTTCGTCGTACACCGACATGGATTCGTTTGATTCCAGGCCGAGTTGCGGCATGTCCAACGAGACCGTGGCCTCCTGGGTGTGGTGCGGATCAAGGTTGACGACCACCAGAACCGTGTCCACACCCGTCGTCTTGCTGTACGCGATCAGCGCGTCGTTGTCCGTCCGGTGGAAGCGGAGATTCCTGAGCCTGCGCAGCGACGGGTGACGGTGCCGGATGTCGTTGAGCTTGCCCAGCAGTGGCGCGATGCTACGTCCTTCCCGCTCGGCGGACTCCCAGTCGCGGGGGCGGAGTTGGTACTTCTCCGAGTCGAGATACTCCTCGCTGCCCGGCCGGAGAGGGGAGTTCTCGCACAGTTCGTAGCCACTGTAGACACCCCATGCCGGGGACAAGGTGGCGGCCAGCACCGCCCGCAGTTCGAAAGCGGGCCGCCCGCCGTGCTGGAGGAACTCGTGGAGGATGTCCGGGGTGTTCACGAACAGGTTCGGCCGCATGTACGCCGCCGCCTCACCGGACAACTCGCTCACATACTCCGTGAGTTCCTGCTTGGTGTTGCGCCAGGTGAAGTAGGTGTACGACTGCTGGAAGCCGACCTGGGCGAGGGTGGCCATCATCGCGGGCCGGGTGAACGCCTCCGCCAGGAAGATCACGTCCGGGTCGGCGCCGTTGACCTCGGCGATCACGCGCTCCCAGAAGACGACCGGCTTGGTGTGCGGGTTGTCCACGCGGAAGATCCGCACCCCGTGGTCCATCCAGTGCCGCAGCACGCGCACCGTCTCGGCGACCAGGCCGTCCAGGTCCCGGTCGAAGGCGATCGGGTAGATGTCCTGGTACTTCTTCGGCGGGTTCTCCGCGTAGGCGATGGTGCCGTCGGGGCGGTGGTGGAACCACTCCGGGTGCTTGTCCACCCACGGATGGTCCGGGCTGCACTGCAGCGCGAAGTCCAGCGCGATCTCCATGCCCAGCTCGGCGGCCCGCGCGACGAACGCGTCGAAGTCCTCCAGCGTCCCCAGCAGCGGATGGATCGCGTCGTGACCGCCCTCCGGCGAGCCGATCGCCCACGGGACACCGACATCCTCACGCCCGGCGGACAGGGTGTTGTTCGGGCCCTTGCGGAAGGCCGTCCCGATGGGATGGATCGGCGGCAGATACACCACGTCGAAGCCCATCGCCGCGATCGCGTCGAGTCTCCGCGCGGCCGTACGAAACGTGCCGTGCGGGGTCTCCGCGCTGCCTTCGGAGCGGGGGAAGAACTCGTACCAGGCGCCGTACAACGCCCGCTCCCGCTCCACCAGCAACACGCGAGGTTCGGAGACCGTCACCAACTCCCGCAACGGATACCGCTCCAGAGCCCCCTCCACCTCCGGCGTCAACGCGGCCACGAACCGCGTCCCCACCGCCAGCGTGTCGTCGCGCAGCGACTCCGCGGCGGCCAGCACCGCGGCGCGTGCCGGTCCCTCGGGCACCCCGGCGGCGGCTCGCGCGTGCAGTTCCGCGCCCTCCTCCAGCATCAGGCCGACGTCGATGCCGGCCGGGATCTTGATGCGGGCGGCCCGGCGCCAGGTGGCGACGGGGTCGCCCCAGGCCTCCACGACGTAGGACCACCGGCCCGTCGCGTCCGGGGTGACCTCGGCGCCCCAGCGGTCGCTGCCGGGGGCGAGTTCGCGCATCGGGGTCCAGGGGCCGGGACGGCCGTTCTCATCACGGACAACGACGTTCGCGCCGATCGTGTCGTGGCCCTCGCGGAACACGGTGGCGGTGACCTGGAAGGTTTCGCCCACCACCGCCTTCGCCGGGCGGGCGCCGCTGTCCACGGCCGGGCGTACGTCACGTACCGGAATGCGGCCGATGGCCGCGGGGGTCGCGTTCACGGGTCTCACCTCCGCCGTGCTCGAAGCCGGGCTGTTGGCCCGGCCGGGGTCCAAGCTGCGCCGGAAGGGGGACTACCTTCCCGCCGGGGAACGCCGGTCGACGGTGACGGGCGGTCCGCGGTGGACGACGGCCGTCGTACGGGGGCGTCCGTTCTGCTCCTGGAGGTACGTGCCCTGGCTGCTGTGCAGATAGCGCTCGGCGGCGTCCGCGGCCTCGCGCGCGCAGCGCTTCCCCATCAGCACGCACAAGGTGTAGCCCGAGTCCTCGAAGGTGGCCCGCGCCGTCCGGTCGCCCGGCGACGCGAGCATCACGCGTTCCCACACCCGGTAGCGCCGCAGGTGGCGGGCTACTTCGGCTTTGGCGGGTAGCAGCATGGCGCTGTTCACCTTCCGCCTCGGCGGACCGCGTTTCCCGACCGTCGGGTGGCGGCCGTGCACGGAGAGGGATCGTTCCGTCACGGCAGTCGAGGCTTTCACTCATGGTGCACAGGTGATGACCAAGCGTCTTGTTGGATCTTCAACCACCTCGCCCGTCGCTCGTGTTGCACGAATGGCCTAGCGCTCGCACTCTGGAGCTGACTCAGAAGCGATCAGTGCTCACGCTTCGTGTGCGGGGCCCCGGCCCCGCAGGCGAGGGGAGGCGTGAGCTTCGCCGGTAGGGAGCCAACGACGATGAAGACCGCAGTGCCCTGCTATTACCACCTCGACGTGGACGTCAGTCCGGAACGGGTCGGGCAGGTCGGGCGCATCCTGGCCGCCCACCTCCGACTCTGGGACCTGGAGGTACTCGTGGAGCCCGTCTGCCGCGGCGCCGAGCTGCTGCTGCGGGCCATCGACGAGCACGCCACCGACAAGCACACGTCGATCGAGCTGTGGTGGAACGGCCAGCACCTGATCACCGCCATCGGCGACAACGACCGCGATCTGCGCCCGGACCAGGACCTGCGCGCCTGCCTCGCCCGGATCGCCGCGATGAGCGACGGCTGGGGCTGCTGCGCCACCGACACCGGAAGCAAGGTCATCTGGTTCTCGCAGCGCGCCCGCAGCGGCGAACGCGTCCCGCGCGTCCCCACGACTCCCGCGCCGCGCCTGCGGGAGACGCTCCAACTCCCGCGCGAGGTACCGGCCGCCCTGCCGACCCGCCCGACGCAGGGCGTCCTGGAGGACGCCCGGTGACCGCGCGCCCGTCCCGGAGAGGGGTGCCCGTCTGGAACGGGCACCCTTATCCATTGGGAGCCGCGTACGACGGGACGGGCACCAACTTCGCCCTGTTCAGCGAGGTCGCCGAACGCGTCGACCTCGTCCTGGTCGATGACGACGGCAGCCACCGGAACGTTCGGCTGACCGAGGCCGACGGCTTCGTCTGGCACTGCTACCTGCCCGGCGTGGGTCCGGGGCAGCGCTATGGCTACCGGGTGCACGGCCCGTGGGCTCCGGCCGCGGGACACCGCTGCAACCCGGCCAAGCTGCTCCTCGACCCGTACGCCCGGGCGGTGGACGGGCAGATCGACAACGACCCCTCGCTGTACGAGCGTTCGGCAGGACCCGCGCCCGGTGACAGTGCCGGGCACGGCATGCTCGGCGTGGTCACCGACCCGGCCTTCGACTGGGGCGACGACCGGCCGCCCCGGCGCTCGTACGCCGACACCGTGATCTACGAGGCCCATGTGAAGGGGCTGACCCGTACCCACCCGGAGGTCCCCGAGGAACTCCGCGGGACGTACGCGGGACTCGCGCATCCGGCCGTCGTGGATCACCTCGCCTCGCTCGGGGTGACCGCCGTCGAACTGATGCCGGTGCACCAGTTCGTGCAGGACGGCGTGCTCCAGGACCGCGGGCTGTCCAACTACTGGGGCTACAACACGATCGGCTTCTTCGCGCCCCACAATGCCTACGCCGCACACCGCGAACGCGGCCAGCAGGTCACCGAGTTCAAGTCGATGGTGAAGGCGCTGCACGCCGCCGGCCTCGAAGTCATCCTCGACGTGGTCTACAACCACACCGCCGAGGGCAACGAGAAGGGCCCCACCCTGTCCTTCCGGGGCATCGACAACGCCTCCTACTACCGCCTGGTGGACGGCGACTGGGGCCACTACTACGACACGACCGGCACCGGGAACAGCCTGCTGATGCGGCACCCCTACGTCCTCCAGCTCATCATGGACTCGCTGCGCTACTGGGTCACCGAGATGCACGTCGACGGCTTCCGCTTCGACCTCGCGGCCACCCTGGCCCGGCAGTTCCACGAGGTGGACCGGCTGTCGGCGTTCTTCGACCTGATCCAGCAGGACCCGGTGATCAGCCGCGTCAAGCTCATCGCCGAGCCGTGGGACGTCGGCGAGGGCGGCTACCAGGTCGGCAACTTCCCGCCGCTGTGGTCGGAGTGGAACGGCAAGTACCGGGACGCCGTACGGGACTTCTGGCGGGGCGGCGAGCACACGCTCGGCGAGTTCGCGTCCCGGCTCACCGGATCGTCCGACCTGTACCAGCACAGCCGGCGGCGTCCGCGCGCCAGCGTCAACTTCGTCACCGCGCACGACGGGTTCACCCTGCGCGACCTGGTCTCGTACAACGACAAGCACAACGAGGCCAACGGGGAAGGGAATCGGGACGGCGAGAGCGGCAACCGGTCCTGGAACTGCGGAACGGAGGGGGAGACCGACGATCCGGCGGTCCTGGAACTGCGCGCCCGGCAGCAGCGCAACTTCCTTGCCACGCTGCTCCTTTCGCAGGGCATCCCGATGCTCGGCCACGGCGACGAGCTGGACCGGAGTCAGGGCGGCAACAACAACGCCTACTGCCAGGACAACGAAGTCTCCTGGATCGACTGGGAGTTGAGCGTTGAGCAGCGCGAACTGGCCGCTTTCACGCGGTACGTCATCGGGCTGCGCGCCGCGCATCCCGTGCTGCGCCGGCGCCGCTTCTTCCGGGGTGAGACCGCCGTGCACGCCGGACAGCCGCTGCCCGACCTGGTGTGGCTGCTGCCCGACGCGCGTGAGATGACCGACCGGGACTGGGAGCGCTCCGACGCGCACTGTGTGGGCGTCTTCCTCAACGGCGACGCCATCGCCGAACGCGACCCGCACGGCGGGCCCGTCGTGGACGACTCCTTTCTGCTCCTGCTCAACAGCTACTGGGAGCCCGTCGACTTCCGGCTGCCCGATGTCACCTACGGCGAGCGCTGGACGACCCTCATCGACACCGCCGAGCCGCAGGGCGCTCCGGACGAGACGGAACACAAGGCGGGCACGGAGATGGCGGTCGAGGCGCGCAGCCTGGTGCTGCTGTCGCGGCCCGCCCGGCGGTGAGGGTCAGGGGGCGCCGCGCGAGGTCACCGTGAACCGGGCGCCGTCCGGGTCGCGCAGCACGGCGTCGTGCGCGTTCTCCCGCAGGACGCTCCCGCCGTGCGCCTCGGTGACCCGGGCGCACGACCTGATGTCCGAGACCGCGAAGTGGACCTGCCAGTGCGGCCGGACGGTCGGGTCGGGGGCCGCCTCCAGCGCGCCCGACTCGATGCGGGCGACGACGTTGCCGCCGCTGCGCAGGACCACCTCGCCGCCCTCGTACTGGACCTCGCAGCTCGCCGGGTCCGCCGACGCCCAGTCGAGGATCTCGCCGTAGAAGATCGCGGCGTCGAAGGCGTCCCGGGTGTGGAGGCGGACGAAGGCCGGTGCCGAGCGGCGCCAGGTCTCCCAGCCGCCGACGAGGTCGCCCTCCCAGATCCCGAAGGTCGCGCCGTCCCGGTCGGCGAGCAGGGCCGCGCGGCCGGGCGGGAAGGACAGCGGTCCCACGGCGACCGTGGCGCCGCGCTCGCGGACCCGGGCCGTGGCCACATCCGCGTCGGGCACCGCGAAGTACGGCGTCCAGGCCACCGCGACCTGCCACATCGTGGCGACCGCGGCCAGGCCGGCCACGGGGGTGTCGTTCGCCGTGGCGATCCGGAAGCGCTCGCCCAGGCTGGCTTCGCGCCACTTCCAGCCGAACACGGCCTCGTAGAACGCCTCGGTGGTCTCCACGTCGCGGCAGGTGAGACTCACCCAGCAGGGGGCGCCGAACACCGAACGGGTGGAGACGGCGTCCGGCTTGCCGAAGGACGTTTTCCTGTCGTGGTTCATGGCAGTCGCGTTCCGATCTCGTGGACCGGCGGCCACCGGTCTCCTCCCAGTGTCCGACCGGAAGCGGTCCCGCTGCCTCCCGAGCAGGGGTCTTGACCATCCTTTTGGGTTAGTTACCTCTGCTAAAGAGGTAATCTCGGGGTGTGGAGACGGAGAACTTCCCGGAAGAGCTGGCCGACGCGCTCGTCGGGGTCCAGCGGCTGATCCGCAGGCGGCTGCGGAGCGAGATGACCGTGCCGCGGCTGCGCGGCGCCGAGGTGGAGCTGCTGCGGCTGGTCGAGGTCCGGCCCGGCATCGGCATCTCGGACGCGGCCAAGGAGCTGTTCCTCGCCGGCAACTCGGTGTCGACGCTGGTCAACCAGCTGGTCCGGGACGGTTTCCTGATCCGCGGGACGGACCCCGCCGACCGGCGCGCCGCCCGCCTCCAGCTCACGGACGCGGCCAAGACCCGCCTCGGCGACTGGCACGCACGGCGCGCGGCCCTCGTACGCGGACAGGTGGACCGTCTCGACCGGGCGGACCGGGACGCGCTGCGCGCGGCGATCCCGGCCCTGCGCCAACTGGCCGTCAATCTGCACGAGGAGGCCGAGGACTCATGACACCGGACACCGACACCGGGCGGTCCGCAGCCGTCAGCTGCACCCGGCTCGCCTATTCCTTCGGCGAGACGACCGCCGTGGACGGGCTCGATCTGTCCGTCGGGGAGGGCGAGGTCTTCGGCCTGCTCGGCCCCAACGGCGCCGGGAAGACGACAGCCATCCGCTGCATCACCACGCTCCTGCCGGTCCCGGCGGGCATGGTCCACGTCTTCGGCCACGACACGGCCAAGGAGCAGATGTCCGTACGACGACTGCTCGGCTACGTCCCGCAGCAGCTGTCCGCCGACAGCGGGCTCACCGGCCGCGAGAACGTCGCTCTCTTCGCCCGCGTCTTCGACGTCCCGCGCAGAGAACGTGCCGCCCGCGTCGCCCAGGCGCTCCGGGCGGTCGACCTCACCGACGCCGCCGACCGGCTGGCCAACACCTACTCCGGCGGCATGGTCCGCCGGCTCGAACTCGCGCAGGCCCTGGTCAGCGCGCCCCGCCTGCTCATCCTCGACGAGCCCACCATCGGCCTCGACCCGATCGCCCGCACCAGCGTGTGGGAGCACATCAACGCCGTGCGCGAGGCGACCGGCATGACCGTCCTGGTCACCACCCACTACATGGACGAGGCCGACCAGTACTGCGACCGCGTCGGCCTGATGCACCGCGGCCGTATCCGCGCCCTGGGCACCCCGGTCCAGCTCCGCGAGGGCCTCGGCGAACGCCGCCGCGCCGACGGAGCGCCCGCGACCGATCCGCTGCCCACCCTTGAGGACGTCTTCCGGGACATCGCCGGCAGCGGTCTCGAAGACCGGTCAGGAGGTTTCCGCGATGTCCGAAGCACCCGCCGCACCGCGCACCGCGTCGGCTGACCAGACCCCCGAGTACGACCTGAACCTGCTGCTCACCCCGCCCCGGCCCCGGTCCGGCTGGCGCCTGCTGCCCGCCCGCGTCCTCGCGATGTGCGCGGTAGAACTCCAGAAACTCCGCCACGACCGCACCGAGTTGTACACCCGAGCCGTCCAACCGGCGCTCTGGCTCCTGATCTTCGGCCAGACCTTCACCCGCATCAAGACGATCCCGACCGGCGGCATCCCCTACATCGACTACCTCGCCCCCGGCATCATCGCCCAGTCCGCGATGTTCATCGCCATCTTCTACGGCATCCAGATCATCTGGGAACGCGACGCCGGCATCCTCAACAAGCTCCTCGTCACCCCCACCCCGCGCTCGGCACTGATCACCGGCAAGGCCTTCGCCGCCGGAGTGAAATCGCTGATCCAGGCCGTCGTCGTGGTCGTCATCGCCGCGATCCTCGGGGTCGCGCTGACCTGGAACCCGCTGAAGCTGCTCGGCGTCGGGGCGATCGTGATCCTCGGCTCGGCCTTCTTCTCCTGTCTGTCGATGACCATCGCCGGCATCGTGCTCAGCAGGGACCGGCTGATGGGCTTCGGCCAGGCGATCACCATGCCGTTGTTCTTCGGCTCCAACGCCCTCTACCCGGTGGCGATCATGCCGGGCTGGCTCCAGGCGGTCAGCAAGGTCAACCCGCTCAGCTATGAAGTGGACGCGCTGCGCGGGCTGCTGCTCGGCACCCCGTCGCATCCGGGCACCGACTTCGGCGTCCTGCTGGTGGCCGCCGCACTGGGCATCGCGACCGCCTCCTCCCTGCTCGGACGGCTCGCCCGCTGATCTTGTGCGGGACGTGATGTGCGGCACGCCCCCGGCCGGGATTCGACGGCCGGAAAGCGGATTCTTCCTGCACACGACTTGATCAGTGATCAAGCGGACGAAAACGCTGGCCACAGCGCATTCCGCTCATTTGACAGTGCGCTGAGCACACAGATAGGAAGCAGCTCTCTGAGGTCGAGAGGGTGCACTGTGTACGAGCCCAACGTGGTCGGGGACTGGCACGAGTACGACGAACATGCCGGTCTGCGTGTCCGCGTCCACAGCCTGGCGGCAGCCGAGCCGCCGCGCGGACGCGACGACGCGGCCGAAGGGCTGACCTACTTCACGCTCCGTGTCACCGTCGAGAACCGCGGCGCCCGGCACCTCGGCATCCACCTGGAGGACGGCCAGATCGACGTCAGGCTCGGCCCGGACGGCGAGAGCGCCTTCATCGACTGGCGCAGCTCCCAGTTCATCGAGGGCTTCGACGTCTACCCGCTGCGCCGCGCCACCGCCGTCGTATACGCGGCGGGCGCGGAGGCGTCCCTGACACAGGTCGACGTGCAGGTGCAGCTGCGGGTCGAGGAGGAGTGGACCGAGCGGCGCCTGTGGGCGGGCGGTATCGGTCTGTGCGAGGAGGCCGTCGCGGCCGGTGCCGGGCGGGACGGCCTGGCGCACCAGGTGAGCAAGTTCCTGCGCGACCAGGCCGAACCGGGCACTGCCTGAGAGGTCAGTGCGGGATGCCGTCGATGATCTCCCGGGCACCCTGCCGCAGCAGCGCCACCGCCACCGACGTGCCGAGTGTCGCCGGGTCCAGCCGGCCCGCCCACTCGTGGGCGTTGAGGCGGGTCTTGCCGTCCGGGGTGAACACACAGGCGCGCAGCGACAGTTCACCGCTCCGGTCCACCTGGGCGTACCCGGCGATCGGGCTGTTGCAGTGCCCCTGGAGGACGTGCAGGAACATGCGCTCCGCCGTCGCCTCCCGGTGCGTCTCGGGGTGACCGAGCGCGCTGATCGTGTCGATCACGTCGGTGTCGCCCTCACGGCACTGCAGGGCGAGGATGCCCGCGCCGATCGGCGGCATCATCGCCTCGGCGGACAGCACCTCGCTGATCACGTCACGCCGGTCGATGCGCTCCAGGCCGGACATCGCGACCAGCAGCGCGTCGGCCTCGCCCGCCGCGAGTTTCTCCAGCCGCCGGTTGACGTTGCCGCGGAACGGCACGCACTCCAACTCCGGGTGCGTGGCCGCCAGTTGGGCGACGCGGCGGACCGACGAGGTGCCGATGCGGGTGCCGGCCGGCAGCTCGTCGAGGGTCAGCCCGCCCGGGTGGATCAGGGCGTCGCGGATGTCGTCGCGCTTCAGGAACGCGGCGAACGTCGTACCGGCGGGCAGCGGACGGTCGGCGGGCACGTCCTTCATGCAGTGCACCGCGAGATCCGCCTCACCGGCGAGCAGGGCCGCGTCCACCTCCTTGGTGAACGCCCCCTTGCCCTCGACCTGGGACAGATCACCCATCCACTTGTCGCCGGTCGTCTTCACCGGTACGACCTCGGTGCGCACGTGCGGATGGAGGACGGCCAACTCGGCACGCACGCGCTCCACTTGGGCCAGCGCCATGGGCGAGTCGCGGGAGACGATACGGATCAGTTCGGGCACGGACATGCGGACACGATAGACCTTCCGGCACGTCCCCCGACGCAGCACGGGTCAACCCAAACCCGGTACACCACTCCTTTCAGACAAGAGGCTCGCTGATCTCCACGGCACGCACCGCGGCGACCAGGGCCGTTTCGTCCCCGACGTCCAGGGCGGTGTCGGTGAACTTGATGACGTGTTCGTCGCCATGGGCCACGGCGAGTTCGAGCACCTCGTCCGCCACGAGGCGCGCCGACGGTGTGTACACGATCGGCGCACTCGGGGCGTACATCGCGGTGACCGCCGCCGACGCCGCCCACGCCGCGTGCAGACTCGGCGCCCACAACTCGCGGGGCAGCGCGTCGAGGGCACGCAGCACGGCGTTGGGCGCCGTCGCCGCGTGCACCAGCATCGTCGGCTCGCCGTGTCCGTGGGTGGCGTAGCGATGCGTGGCGGCGCGCACCAGCTCGGCGAGCCGTTCCCGCGCCACGTCCGGATCGGTCACCTCGCCCGCCCAGACGGGCAGTTGCCGTACGGCGGCCAGCCGTGCCCGGAAGCCGAGCACTTCTCCGGCGATCGGCGGCACGGCGTCGAGGGTGCCGGCGGCGCTGGTTCCACCGGGCAACTGCACGATGCCCGCCACGGGTTGGTGCCGCGCGGCCCAATAGCCCAGCCCGTGCGCGAGTTCGGTGCGGCGGGGCTGGTTCTCGCCCGAACCGAGCGCCCGTACGGCATGGCCGACGCGGATGACCGGATGGGTGGCGCCCGCGTAGATCCCGGGCAGCAGGCGCGGCCACCACACGGCGAGGACGCTCCGCCAGGGCCGTTCGGCGAGGGCCCGGGAGAAGTAGCCGATCCAGTCGGCGGCCCGGCGCGGATCACCCAGCGCCGAGGCCCAGTCGCCGTCCGTGACGGGAGCCACCGGCTCGGGGAAGTCCTCCAGCTTGCCCCGGTAGAGATCGAGCCAGCGATGGACGTCCCCCGCCCGCCCGTGCGCGGCGAGCGCCTCGACAACCATCGGCGCGTGATTGCTGAGCCAGCCGTTTCGCTCGGGCCCGGTGGAGTGCAGCCGTTCGAATGCCTCTTCCAACGTTCCGCTCGTGTCCATGCCCAGCACGCTAGGCGCGGGGGCGGCGACCGCGGAACGGGCGGGAGGCGGAAGCAGCACCCACCTCTGGTCCTACGCCTGCGGCCCCGAAGGGGCGCGGGGCTGTGTCGATATGCGGCTCCGCCGCGCGGGCGCGACCAGCCACGACGCGGCGGCAGCCGAACGACTGCCTACCGCCGCCCGACCGGCAGAGCGTTCACTCGGCCAGTTCGATCGAGATCACCCGATGCCCCCGCCCGTCGGCGCCCACGACAGGTTCGCCCGACTGCCCGTCCACCGTGCACGACCGCACCCGACTCCCCCCGCCGCTCAGCGTGACATCCAACGTCGTCCCCCGATACGGCAGCCCGCGCAGACTCACCGCCCCCCAGTTCGACGGCAGGCACGGGCGGAGCCGTAGCGCGTCGTCCGTGAACGTCAGGCCGAACAGGCCGTCGTGGACCAGGCGCAGATAGGCCGTCGCCGACCAGGTCTGGTCGGGCTGGGAGACGAAGTGGTCGGCGTGCCCGCTCGCGCCGCCCTGCCAGCCGCCGTCGACGGCGCCGGTCACGGAGTTGTACAGCTCGTAGAAGCCGCCGCTCGTGGTGACCAGGCCGGCGAGGGTGTCGACGGCGAGGGCGAACGGTTCGGTGCGGCCCGCGTCGGCGGCGGCCTGGCCGTACAGGCCGTGGACCATCGGCCAGACCATCATGTTGTGACGTCCCGGATGCCCGTCGTCGAAGCGCGGGAAGTGCGGCCAGACGTTGACGACGCCGTACGGCTGCCAGTGCGTGGAGTCGAGGATCCGGCCGGCGCGTGCGTGGTCGGCGACGCCGAGGAGGACGGCGAGGGCCAGGCCCGCGCCCTCCTGGGAGGTGTCGAGGTGTCCTGCGAGGGGGCCCTCGCCGTGGACGAGGTAGCCGTAGGTGCCGGCGTCCGCGCGCCACAGGTGCTGGTCGATCGCCGTGCGCAGGTGGTCCGCGTCCGAGCGCAGCGAGGCGGCCTGTACGGGGTGGCCGAGGGCCTCGGACATGGCCGCGAGGGCGAGATGGGCGCCGTGGTAGAGGCAGTTGGTCGACAGGCACATCAGCTTGTCGGTGTGCGGGTGGTCGAGGACGAAGGAGGAGTGGACGGACTTGGAGGCGGGCGGGCTGGGGTAGCCGGAGATGCCGTCGTTCATGAAGCCGGGCCCCTCGAAGAGGCCGAACGACGGGTTGAAGTGCTGGGCGCGGCGGGCCGCGAGGGTGCGCGCGGACGTCTCGTGGGCCCGGGTGAGGAAGTCGCGGTCGCCGGTGACGAGGTAGTGGTGGTGGGCGGCCAGGACCCACACGATCTGGTCCCACCACTGGTTGTCCTGCTGGACGACGAGCCCGTCCCGCGCGCGGTCGACCACGGACCACAGGGTGTTGCGGGCGACGTCCGGCGCCAGCAGGCTGACCCCGCTCCATGTGTTGACGGCCGCGTCGCGCGTCCAGCGCTGCGGTGCGGGATAGCCGCCGCCCGCCCGGACGACGGTGCCTGGCGGGTAGGTGAGCAGGCCCGCCTTGTCGTACACCGAGCGGTCGGCGCCGATGGTGTTGGCGCCGGACACGGATCTGAGCGCGGACGAGTAGACGTCGCCGAGCCGGCGTTGGACGGCCGGGTCGTCGAAGGCGAGGGTGGGCATGGAGTATCCGTTCCCGGGCGCAGGGCCCTGCGCACCCGCCGGGATGGCCGTCGCCCCGGCGATGCCCAGGGCGATGAGCAGAGCCCTGCGCGAGATCCCGCGTTCAGCTGCCACGTTCCGTCCTCTCGGGCTTCCGGGGTCGAGGTGACTCCGGGAGCCCTGAGAACGATGGTGCCCTGTGCCCGGTACCGTCAGGCGCCCGGGTCGAACGAGATTCCGGACGGCTCGGCCTTCGTGAGGTGGGCGGCGAAGTTGGCGTCCTTGAGTCCGAAGTTCGCGCTGCCGAAGTCGTAGGCGCTCAACTTGTCGCGCAGGCCCGCCGGGTAGCCGTTCCAGCCGACGAGCGGCGGGTACTGCCAGGTGTGCTTGTCGTTCTCCGGCGGCTCGTCGTTGGCGTTCGCCAGCCGGAAGTCGTGCGTGCCGATGCCGTCCTTGTGGTAGACGATCTTGGCGTGGGTGCCGTCGAAGCGGACGTCGGACGCCGCGTGCACGGTGAACGAACCGTGGTTGGATGTCGACACGTACTGGATCGTGCCGTTCTGCACCCACACCACGATGTGTTCCCAGTCGTTGCGGTGCCCGCCGATGCTGGAGTTCGCGACGGCCTGGTCCTTCTCGAAGTACAGGCCGTACATGTACGCGCACCAGCCGTTGTCGCACTTGTAGCGCGAGTAGCTGTTGGTGTTGTCGAGGTCCGAGGCGTCGTGGCAGTCGCCGCTGAGCGAACCCGTCGGGTTGAGGCCGCCGTTGACGGTCCCGTCGGGGCCGATCGCGGGCGTCGGATAGCAGCCGTCCGTGTCGTAGTCGAAGGCGGGCAGATAGGTCTGCTCGGCGGCTTCGGCGTTCGCGGGCAGCGCCTTGGGCGGGGCGGCGAAGGCGGCGTTCGGGAACGCGATGACGAGCGCGGCGGCACCGCCGAGACCGGCGAGCCACCTTCTGCGGCGGGTAAGGGACTTCTGGGACGACACTGCGTCCTCCTCTCGGGCGCAGCCCGACGGCTGTGGGGGGAAAGGGCTTTCAGAGTCCCTGCTTCTCATGTACGCGCCAAGGGGGCGGGGTGTCGCCCCGGCGACGGGCCGCCCAATACTTGATCTTCGCAACTTCCTCAGTCCGCCGGGAAGTCGGCGGCCGAGTCCTCGGGTGCGAGGTCCGGGCGCAGCCGCAGCCAGGACGGCTGGCGCAGCATCCCGGCCCGGGTGCGGGTGCTGTAGCGGACCTCGCCGACCAGCCGGGGCACCACCCAGCGGGCACCGGCCACCGGCGGCACGGGATCGAAGGGGCACACATCGGTCCCGGCGGCCCGCAGCAGTACGGCGAGTTCGGCGCGCTCGGCCTCGCTCCAGCCGGTGCCCACATTGCCGACGTACCGCAGCCGCCCGTCCGCGCGCTGCCCCACCAGCACCGCGCCGGGCAGACCCGACAGGCGCCCCTTGCCGGGCACCCAGCCGCCGACCAGCACGTCCTCGCCGCGCAGGTTGCGGATCTTGATCCAGGCACGGGAACGCACCCCGGGTTCGTACACCGAGTCCAGCCGCTTGCAGACGAGACCCTCCAAGCCGTGCTCGCGGGTGGCTCGCAGCGCCTCGGCGCCATGTCCGGTGAGCGCGGCGGGAGTCGACCAGTACGGGCCGTCCAGACCGAGTCGCTCCAACTCGGCGCGACGGCGGGCGTAGGGGAGCGCGAGGAGGGGCCGGCCGAGGTAGGGGACGTCGAACAGCACCAGGTGGACGGGCGCGTCCGCGGCCCGGCGTGCCGCCAGCGCGGGCGAACCGGCCAGGCCCATCCGGTTCTGCAGCAACTGGAAGTCGGCGCGCCCCTGTTCGTCCAGGGCCAGCACCTCGCCGTCCAGGATCGCCGGGGTGGCGCCCAACTCGCGCCCCAGGGGCATCAGTTCGGGATAGGCGCCGGTGATGTCCTCGCCGGAGCGGGCACGCAGGAGGACGCTGCCGTCGCCGGGGAGGTAGACCAGTACGCGCTGGCCGTCCTGCTTGGTCTCGTAGGCCCAGCGGGTGTCCTGTGCGGTGGGCGGGAGGGTGCCGGGGGTGGCGAGCATGGGCGGGATGTGGGGGAGCGGGAACGGGAGGGTCACGGCTCAGGTGTCGACGGGGGCGGGCGGTGGCACGCGTGTGGTGGGGCGGGTTCGCCTGAACGGCGTCAGCTCCCTCGGGCGACTCCCCTCGCATCGCCTCCGGATCAGAACTCGGGGACCGGCGGAGGCGGTGCCTGCACCAGACCTGTCTGGTAGGCCATCACCACGAGTTGGGCGCGGTCGCGGGCGTCGAGTTTCGTCATGGCGCGGTGCACATGGGTGCGGACGGTCAGCGGGCTGACGTACAGCTTCTCGGCGATCTCGTCGTTGGAGTGGCCCTCGGCGGCCATGGCCATGATCTCGCGTTCCCGGGCGGTGAGGGCGCCGAGTCGGTCGGGCGCGGCCAGCCGGGTGCCCTGGACGGGTGTGGCGAGGAAGCGGGTGATCAGGGTGCGGGTGGCGAGCGGGGAGAGGAGGGAGTCGCCGGACGCGACCGTGCGGATGCCGGCGAGCAGCGCCTCGGCGGTGACGTCCTTGCCGAGGAAACCGCTCGCGCCCGCCCGCAGTGCCCGTGCCACGTACTCGTCGACCTCGAAGGTGGTGAGGATGAGGACACGCGTGCCGGACAGCGCCGGGTCGGCGCAGATGGCGGTCGTGGCGGTGAGGCCGTCGGTGCCGGGCATGCGGATGTCCATCAGGACGAGGTCGGGGCGGTGTTCACCGGCCAGCAGGATCGCCTCGGCGCCGTCGGCCGCCTCGGCGACCACCTCCATGTCCTCGCAGGTGTCGATCAGGATCCGGAAGGTGGCCCGCAGGAGGGCCTGGTCGTCGGCGAGGAGCACGCGGATGGTCATGGGGTTCTCTCCGGTTCCGGGGCGCTGGGGTACAGCGGCAGTTCGGTGGTGACTTCGAAGCCGCCCTCGACACGGTGTCCGGCCTGGAGGGCGCCGCCGACCGACCGGGCGCGCTCGCGCATCCCGATCAGTCCGAAGCCGCGGCCGGGGGCCGGGGTACAGGCCGTCGCCGCGCTCGCTCCGTCGTCGGTCACGGTGACGGTCAGCCGGTCATAGGAGTAGCGCAGGCGGACGTGCGCCGACTCGGTCGTGGCGTGCTTGCTGACGTTGGTGAGGGCCTCCTGCGTGATCCGGTACGCCGTCAGGTCCACCCCGGGTGAGAGGGGGCGCGGGTCGCCCTCCGTGGTGACGGTGACCGTGAGGCCTGCGGCCCCGAACGTGCGGGTCAGTTCCGGGAGTTGGGCCAGTCCGGGGCTCGGGGCGAGCGGTGTGCCGGGGTCGTCGGGCTGGCGCAGCAGACCGACCGTGCCCTTCATCTCGCGCAGCGCGGAGGACGTCGTACCGGCGAGTTCCGTGAGGATCTTCTGCACATGGTCGGGGTGGGTGCGCGCGAGGTGGGCGGCGGTGCCGGCCTGGGCGTGGGCCAGGGCGAGATGGTGGGCGACGACGTCGTGCAACTCCCGGGCGATGCGCATCCGTTCCTCGGCCACCCGGTGCCGGGCCTCCTCCTCCCGGCTGCGTTCGGCGTACTCGGCCCGCGCCTGCACCGCCTCCAGGTAGGCGTCCCGCAGCCGGAGCGCGTTCCCGGCGACGACCGGCAACAGCAGCCAGGCGGCCGGGCCGACGGTCTTGAACGGCCAGGGGTGATGCACCGGGTCCACCACCGTGGCCGTGGCCACCACCAGCACGACCGAGGCGAAGAAGTAGCGGCGGGCCGTTCTGCGCCGGGTCAGCACGGCCAGCCGGTACAGGGCCAGCATCAGCGGCCCCAGCATCAGCGGGGTGAGCAGACAGCCCAGCGCGCCGGCACCGGCGGCGGCCACCGCCGTGACGGCGACGACCGTACGGGGACGGCTCCGCTGCCAGAGCAGGGCCGCGCAGGAGACGGCGGCGAGCGCGATCGTGGGGCCCACCGAGTCCGGGCGGGGACCGCTGGGCACGCCCAGTTCGCTGCCGAAGAGGAACATGGCGAACAGCAGGACGGCCGACATGGTGTCGACGGTGCGGATGTGCTCGTCCGCGTAGCGCTGCCAGCTGTCGTTCATGGATCTCTCCGGTGGGGCTCCTGGGACCATGGTCGGTTATGGCCGGTTCGGACGCGGGGTGAGGGCCGCCCGCGTGATGCTCTGCGGGCGGCCCTCCGGGGGAGGTGGGAGGTCAGACACGTGCCACGGGCACCGGTTCGGGCGGCGCCGGGGAGGCGGGCCGGGTGAGTGCCTCGCCCTCGACGTCGATGTTCGGCAGCAGCCGGTCCAGCCAGCCGGGCAGCCACCAGGCCGCCCGGCCCAGCAGCGCCAGTACGGCGGGCACGATCGCCATCCGCACCACGAACGCGTCCAGCAGCACCGCCGCCGCGAGCCCGAAGCCGATCATCTTGATCATGGTCTCGCCGGCGCCGACGAAGCCCGAGAACACCGCCATCATGATCAGCGCGGCGGCCACGACGACCCGCGCGCTGTAGCGGAACCCGGTCGCGATCGCCTGCCCCGGCCGGTCACCGTGGACGTAGGCCTCCCGCATGCGGGTGACGAGGAAGACCTCGTAGTCCATGGCGAGGCCGAAGACGATGCCCACCAGGAAGATCGGCATCATGCTCATGATGGGACCGGTCTGCTCGACGCCCAACAGCCTTGCGCCGTGGCCCCATTGGAAGACCGCGACGACCGAGCCCAGCGAGGCGAGCACCGACAGGAGGAAGCCGACGGCCGCCTTGAGGGGGACGAGGACCGAGCGGAAGACCAGCAGGAGCAGGACGACGGCGAGGCCGACGACGACCGCGAGGTAGGGGATCAGCGCGTCCTGGACCTTCTGGGCCACGTCGATGTTGACCGCGGTCGTGCCGGTGACCAGGAAGGTCGTGCCGGTCGCGGACTCGATCGCGGGGCGTTCGGCGCGGATGGTGTGGACGAGGTCCTTCGTTTTCTCCTCGCTGGGGCCGGTGGACGGGACGGCCGAGAAGACCGCGGTGTCGCCCGCCGGGTTGAAGCGGGCGGGAGAGACGGAGACCACGCCCTCGGTCGCCGCGATCCTCTTCGAGATCGTCGTCACGGCGGCCTTGGTGCCGGTGGCGCTCTGCGCGTCGACCACGACGGTCAGCGGGCCGTTGAAGCCGGGTCCGAAACCCTTCGCGAGGTCGTCGTAGGCGCGGCGTTCCGTGGTGGCCGTGGACTTCACCTCGTCGCCGGGCATGCCGAGTTGGAGGTCGGCGACCGGAAGGGCGAGCGCGCCGAGGCCCACCACGCCGAGCAGCAGCACGGTGACGGGACGGCGTAGGACGAAGCGGGCCCAGCGGCTGCCGCCGTTGTTCGCGCCGCTCTCCTCGATGCGCCCCTTCTTGCGGGCGGAGCGCGACAGGACGGCGTTCGGCCAGAACCCGAGCAGCGCCGGGACCAGCGTCAGCGCGATGAGGACGGCCACGACGACCGCACCGGCGGCGGCCAGCCCCATCTTGGTGAGCGTCGGGATGCCGACCACCGACAGTCCGGCGAGCGCGATCACCACGGTCAGTCCCGCGAACACCACCGCCGAACCGGCCGTACCGGCGGCCAGGGCCGCCGCTTCCTGCGGCGGGTGTCCCTTGGAGCGCTCCTCGCGGTAGCGGGAGACGACGAACATGGCGTAGTCGATGCCGACCGCGAGGCCCAGCATCGTCGCCAACGTGCCGGTCGTGGAAGACAGGTTGAGGGCCTTGGACAGGGCCAGGATCGAGGACATGCCGATCCCCACCCCGATGACCGCGGTCAGCAGCGGCAGTCCGGCCGCCGCCAGCGAGCCGAACGTGATCAGCAGCACCAGGGCGGCGATCGCGATGCCGATCGCCTCGGCGCTGCCGCCCGCCGCCGGCTGGGGCGCCAGCGCGGTGCCGCCGACCTCGACGGTCAGGTCCGAGGCGCGGGCCCGGTCGATCGCCTTCTGCAGATGGGCTTTCGAGGCGTCGGTCAGATCGTGGGCCTTCGCCTTGAAGGTGACGGTCGCGTACGCGGTGGTGGCGTCCTTGCTCACCGCCTCGGCCGCGAACGGGTCGACGGCACTGGCCACTTGGGAGCCCTCGGCCGCCTCGGTCACCAGCTTCTCGACCACCGCCTTGTTCTCGGTCGCGGTGATCCTCTCGCCGTGCGGGGCGACGAACACGATCCGCGCGCTCGCGCCGTCCGCCGCCGAGCCGGGGAAGCGCTGCCCCAGCAGGTCGAACGCCTTCTGGGACTCGATCCCCGGCATGGAGGACCCCTCGTCGGGCGCCTCGGGAGCCTTGGCGGCGGCGAAGCCGACGGCGGCCAGGACGGCCACCCACAACAGGGTGACGTACCAGCGTCGCCGGAAGGCGAGTCGGCCCAGTCGATGGAGGAAAGTAGCCACGGGACGGAGTACTCCACATCTGCTCTCGGGGACCGTCCCAGACTCCCGGGCGGACCCCCGTCCCGTCGTCGTGCGGCTGCCGACAATCGCGGCTACTGAGAACGCAGTACGCGCCGCCTGCCGAGTCATCCCCGGGCACGACCGGCGGCGCGCGTCACACGTTCTGCAGATACGCCAGCACGGCCAGCACCCGGCGGTGCCCGCTGTCGCTCGGCGGCAGGCTCAGCTTCAGGAACACGTTGCCGATGTGCTTGCTGACCGCGCGTTCCGTGACGACCAGGGTCTTCGCGATCGTCGTGTTGTCGTGGCCCTCCGCCATCAGCTTCAGCACCTCGCGCTCCCGAGGGGTCAGCGAGTCCAGCGGTGAGTTGCGGCGCCGGGTGAGCAGCTCGGTCACCACCTCGGGGTCGAGCGCCGTACCGCCGGCCGCCACCCGGTCCAGCGCGTCCAGGAACTCGTCGACGCGGCCGATCCGGTCCTTGAGGAGATAGCCGACCCCGCTCGCCCCGACCCCCAACAGCTCGGCGGCGTACGACTCCTCGACGTACTGGGAGAGCACAAGGACCGGCAGCCCCGGGATCCGCTCCCGCGCCTCCAACGCGGCCCGCAGCCCCTCGTCGCGGAAACCGGGTGGCATCCGCACGTCGAGCACGGCCACGTCCGGCCGGTGTTCGAGCAGCGCGGGCAGCACCTCGGGCCCGCTGCCCGCGACGGCCACCACCTCGTGACCTGCCGATGTCAGCAACAGGACCAGGCCCTCCCTGAGCAGGGCGTTGTCCTCGGCGATCACCACTCTCACGACAGCTCCGCCCCAACTACGCTCACCAGACGCACGGCAGCTCCACTTCGATCACGGTAGGTCCCCCCACGGGGCTGGTCACGGTCACACTGCCGTCGAGCGCGGCGACCCGGCGCTGCATACCCAGCAGCCCCGACCCCCCGGCCTCGTCGGCTCCGCCCCGGCCCTCGTCGCGCACCTGGACGCGCAGTCCGGTGCGGGCGCGGGCGAGACGGACGTCGGCGCGCTCGGCGCCGCTGTACTTTGCCGCGTTGGTCAGCGACTCCGCGATCACGAAGTACGCCGCCGCCTCCACCGCCGCCGGGGCGCGCGGCCCGTCGTGCCCGTCGGTCAGCCCGTCCACGGTCACGGTGACGGCGAGCGCGCTGCTGGCGGCCAGCGCCCGCACCGCGCCGACCAGGCCGCGGTCGGTGAGGATCGGCGGATGGATGGCCCGTACGACGTGCCGGAGATCCGTCAGCGCCTCCTCGGCCAGCGTCTGCGCGTCGTCGAGCATCCTGCGCGCAGCCTCCGGGTCCCGGTCGTAGGCCCGCTTGGCGAGCCCGATGCGCATCGACAGCGACACCAGCCGGGCCTGCGTGCCGTCGTGCAGATCCCGCTCGATCCGACGCAGTTCGGCGCCGTGCGCGGCGATCGCGCCCGCCCGGGTCTGCACCAACTCCTCGACGCGTACGGCCAGTTGGGCCTTCGGCGAGGGCTTCAGCAGGACGGTGGACCAGTGGGCGTCGAGATCCGCGAGCCGGCTGATCAGCGGCAGGACGACGGCCCGGCGGCGCAGCAGCCCGCACCACACCCCGTCGACGACCAGACCCAGCGGCCACAGCGGCAGCATCAGCACGGGCAGCGTGCCGTAGGCGTAGTAGGCGACCATCCAGCGGAAGTCGGTGAGCGTGCTCGGGTCGAGGACCGCCGTGCGCACCCGTTCCCGCACCGTGCCGGTGAGCGGCTGGTACGCCTCGGGGATCTTCCGGCCCGTCCACGCGCCCGCCTGCTGCCGCTTCGCCCCGGCGATCCGCCGTATCAGCAGCACCGTCTCGGGCAGCATGAACGCGCCGACCACCGCGGCCGTGGCGATCGCGGTGATCAGGAGCACGGTGATGAAGATGTACGACCCGAAGGCCATCGCGGCGGAGATGACGAGCTGGACCGTCGCCCGGGCCGCCTGCCGCAGGGTGTGGCGCATGGAGATCAGGTTATGCGCGTGGGCCCGCCGGCGGGGGAGCGGACCGCCCGGCACGGGTGCAGCCCGCTCCACCACGGGTTCGGGAGAGCGCTCCCTCGTGTCCTCGGGCGGACGACGGAATCGTTGAAGCAACACGTCAACCAAGATCCAAGTCTTCTCGATCCGGAGGAAACCACCCATGAAGCCGCTGCTCGCGTCGAGACCGGTGCTGTGGTTCCTGTTCCTGTTCAATCTGGTCGTCGCCGCAGCCGCGCCCTTCGTCGCCGACGGGGCACAGGCCGTGCTGACCGCCGTGGGCATGGGTGTCGTCTCGATGGGGGCGGGCGTCAGCCTGTTCCGGACCCGCCGGAAGCCGGCCCGACGGACACGGGCCGCCGTGCGGCGAACGTGACCAAGACCTTCGCCGTCGCCCCGGGCGACGTCGACCCGAGCGGGGGCTGAGCCCCGTGGCGCCCGTCATACGGCGCACCAGCCGTTGTCGACGGGCAGGACGACGCCGTTGATGTTCCGGGCGGCGTCGGAGGCCAGGAAGACGAGCGCCGCCGCCTGTTCCTCGGGGAAGGCGATCCGGTCGGAGAGTCCGAGGCCGGGGCCGATCACCCCGGGGCCGTGGGCCCGCGCGTCGACGTCGTAGGTGATGCCGGTCGCGGTGGCCCCGGGGGCGATGGCGTTGGCGCGGATGCCCTGGCCGCGGTACATCACGGTGAGGGACCTCACCAGGCCCACGATGCCGTGCTTGGCGGCGGTGCAGGCGGCGCCCGCCGCGCTGCCGCGCAGACCGGCCTCGGCGGCGGTGAAGACGATCGCGCCGCGCCCGGCGGCGAGCATGTGCGGCAGCGCGGCCCGGGTGAGCAGGAAGGGCGCCGTCAGATTGACCCGGAGGACCCGCTCCCACTCGGCGTCGTCGGTGTCCGCGAGGGCCGACATACGGTCCATGACCCCGGCGTTGTTGACCAGCACGTCCAGCCCGCCGAACGCGTCGACAGCGGTGGCGACGACCTCGTCCACCACCGCCTGTTCGCTCAGGTCGCCGATGACGCGCACGGCGGAGCCGCCGTCGTTCTCGATCTCCTTGACGGTCCCCTCCGCCCTCGCCCGGTCGAGGTCCGCCACCACGACCTCGGCACCCGCGAGGGCGAACTGCAGTGCGGCGGCCCGCCCGATCCCGGACCCCGCCCCGGTGACGACGACACTGCGCCCCGCAAGGCCGGTGTTGCGCATGGCGTACTCCTTTCGTCGCGTGTCCGCGGGTGTCATCCCGAGGCACGCAGGGAGGTCAGGACGGCGTCGGCCATGCCGCGCTCGCCGCGCGCGTTGGGGTGCACGGGCGCCGCGGGGGCGTCGGGGAACAGGGGTTCGATCCAGCGCGTGCCGGAGGCCGCACAGGCGTCGTGGCCCACGGAGGGCCGGTACGTGTCCACGTACCGCGCCCCGGCGGCCTCGGCGCGCTGCCGCAGCACGGCGTTGAGCTGCCGTGCCTTGTCGTGCAGATACGTGATGTCGCCCGGCGCCATCGCCATCTCGCCGCCGCAGCCCTTGCCGTCGGCCGGCAGGATCGCCGGGTAGCCGACCACGTACACCCGGGCCTCGGGTGCCCGGCGCTCCACCTCGGCCAGGGCGCGGGCGAGCTTCCCGCCCGCGTCCCGGATCCGCTGCCGTACGGCGTCGGTGTCGCCGGAGACGTACCGGTCCCGGCAGGGCGCGTCCTCCTTGAGGTACTTGCCGGTGGCGAAGTAGAACGCGCCCGCCGTCACGCACCGCTTCACCAGTGAGCTGAAGCCGATGTCGTTGCCGCCCATGCCGACGGTGACGAGCCGGGTCCGGGCGGACAGCGCCGAGAACTGGGCCGGGTTGGTCCCGTCGTCGGTGGACTGCGCGGCGGAGAGGTCGTCGAGGGTCGCCCCGCTGCAACTGACATCGCGGAAGTCGGCCCCGGCGAGGCCGAGTTCGGCCGCCACCAGCGCCGGGTAGTCGTGGTCGGACCGGTCGCACCCGGCGGGCGTCCCGTGTCGCGCGGGGATCTTCGGGCCGGCGGTGTAGGAGTCGCCCAGGGCGACGTACGGACCCCTGGGCGGCGCGGGGTCCCCGCCCCGGTGGATCGTGATCGCGGCGCCGAGCACACCGCAGGCGAGGACTCCGGCCAGCCCTGCTCGTACGGAGGTCTTCATCGAGGGTCCTGTCGTTCGCTTCGTACCGGTGCTCGGTACGAAGGGCGCGGGGAGAGGGGTGTGTCCACGGACCCGGTGCCGATCTGGGGGAGTGGCCGGCGACCGGGTCCGGGACAGCGCCGACCCCGTCCCCACGGGTTCGGCGCGGGGGCCGCCTTCCGCTCAAGGCGGCCCCGGCTCTGGTGAGTGAGGGCTCAGTTGTGTTCCTGCTTTCCGCCGGGCCGCGCTTCCGACGGGCTTGCTTGAGTTAGGCAACCATATGGACTTACTTGAGTCAAGCAATCGAATGTATATTGCTTGAGTCAGGCAAGCAGGACGGTAGGGTGATGCGCATGTCCACGTACGGCAGCATCAGTGAGACACGATCACTCGCCCGCGGCGGCGGGCAGCATCTGCTCGTCGCCGTGGGTGAGCCGGACAACGCCGAACTCCTTTCCGTGACACTGGAGTTGGCGGGCTATCAGATCAGGACGGCCGGCAGCGGCACCGAGGTGGTGGCCCGGCTCGCGGAGCGGCGGTTCGAACTGGTCGTCATCGACGCCGAGTTGCCCCGGATGGACGCCCTCGCCCGCGGGGCCCGACTCGTCACGCACCGCCCGCCCGTCCTCCTGCTCACCGCGTGGGACGCCCTCGACAGGCTGCTGCCCGAACTGGGCGCGGGGGAGCGGGACTACGTCACCAAGCCCTTCCGGATCGCCGAAGTGCTGGCCCGCATCCAGGTGTTACTGCGCGGCAGGGACGGCGCGCTGCACTACGCCGACCTGGTCCTCGACGACACCACCTGCCAGGCGCGGCGCGGCCGGCGCACCCTCGACCTCACGCCCGCGGAGTACCGGCTGCTGCGCCATCTCCTCGTCAACGCGCACAAGGTGCTGTCCAAGGAGCAGATCAGCCGCTACGTCTGGGACGACTTCCGCGGCGACAACGCGATGGAGCAGCTCGTCTCCCGACTCCGGCGCAAGGTGGACCAGGAGGGCGCGGCGCTCATTCATACGCGCCGGGGCTTCGGCTACTGGCTCGGGCGGGCCGCCGGTGAGGGGTGAGCGCTCCGCCGGGGGAGTTGAAGGGATGCGCGGAGCACAGCTGTTTGCGTGTGCCCACAGAGGCCTTGTTCCCAGCACCCCGGCGCCGGGCCCGACAAGGGGGCGTTCCGACCCTCCGACCGGCAGCGTGGCCTGCTTGCCCGTCGCCCGGCGATCACCCGCTCATGACCGAACAGCGAACGAACAGAGAGCGAAGGACACAGCCATGAAGGTCGAACTCGACGAACCGAAACGCGTCGCCTCCGGGCAGTGCGTGGTCGCCGCCCCCGACGTCTTCGACCAGCGGGACGACGACGGCGTGGCGGTCCTCCTGGAGGAGCACCCCGGCGCCCAACTCGTCGACGGCGTACGGGAAGTCGTGGCGGTCTGCCCGGCCGCGGCCGTCCGACTGGTGGAGCGGTGACCCGGATCGTCGTCGTCGGAGCCTCGGCCGCCGGACTCGCGGCGGCCGAGACACTCCGCCGCGAGGCCTACACCGGCACCCTCACCCTCGTGGGCGAAGAACCCCATCTGCCCTACGACCGGCCGCCGTTGTCCAAACAGGTCCTCGCCGCCGAGTGGGAACCGGACCGGATCGCCCTGCGTACCCCGGCCGACCTGAACGGGCTCGGTCTCGACCTGCGCCTCGGGGTCGCCGCGACCGCGCTCGACCTCGCCGCGCAGGAGGTGTGGCTGTCGGACGGCGCGCAGGTGTCGTACGACGGGCTGATCATCGCCACCGGGGTGCGCCCACGGCGGCTGCCGGGCGAGGGCGCGCATGTGCTGCGCACGCTCGACGACGCCCTCATGCTGCGTGAACGGCTCGGCCCCGGGCGGCGGTTGGTCGTGGTGGGCGCCGGGTTCCTCGGCGCGGAGGCCACCGCGGTGGCCCGGCGCCTGGGCGCTCAAGTGACCTTGCTGGAACCGGCCTCGGTGCCCCTGGCACACGCGGTGGGTGTGGAGGTCGGGCAGGTGCTGGCGCGGGCGCACGGGGAGCACGGCGTGAACCTGCGCACCGGTGTCTCCGGCACCGAGGTGACCGACGAGGGCGTACGGCTCGCGGACGGCGAGGAGATCGAGGCCGACGAGGTGCTCGTCGCGATCGGCTCGCTGCCCAACACCGAGTGGCTCGCCGACAGCGGACTGCCGGTGGGCGACGGCGTGGTGTGCGACGCGTACTGCGAGGCCGCCCGCAACGTCTACGCGGCCGGTGACGTCGCCCGCTGGCACAACCCGCTGTTCGGCACCTCGATGCGGATCGAGCACCGCACGAACGCCGCCGAACAGGGCATGGCCGCCGCCCGCAACCTCCTCAACCCCGGGGCACGCAAGGCGTTCGCACCCGTGCCGTACTTCTGGTCCGACCAGTACGACATGAAGATCCAGGCCTACGGCCATCTGCGCGGCCACGACGAACTCGCCGTGGTGGAGGGGGACTTGGGCGAGCGGCGGTTCGTGGCCGCCTACCGGACCGGCGACCGGCTCACCGGCGCCCTCGCGATCGGCATGCCACCCAAGGCGATCCGTGGGTGGCGGCGGGCCATCGCGGCCGGATCGACCTGGCAGGAGGCCGTCCACGGCGCGACGACCGTGTGAGGAACCCCGAGACGTTGTCGTGGTCACCGGCGCGGGCGGCACGGGGACGGTGATCGCGCGCCGTTGTTTCTCGCCGAGGCCTCGCGCGGTCAACTCGACTGTGCCGTCTCGGCGTTGCGCGCCGAAGGCCACGCGGCGCACGGCGTCTCCACCGACGTCGCCGGCGACAAGCCCGCCCGGACGGCGGCCGACGAGGGCTGGATCGTCGCCGGGGCGCACACGGCCGGTGTCTCCGCCTCGATCGTGTCGGCGCGGACGATCCTGGAGGTCGACCTGCTCGGCACGGTCCGTGTGATCGACGCCTTCGAGCCGGTGGCGGGGTGGGGCGCCCCCCGACGCCGGCGTCGGGCGCTCTCGTAGCGCCTCGCGTCCATCGACAACCGCAGCACCGGGTCGACCGCTTCAGGGCCCGGTACGTCGTCCAGTAGGCCGAAGCTGCCCGGTACTCCGGGAACGGAGATCTTCCGAGGGCGCACCCCTCGTCCCGGCCGTTCAGTCCCGTGACGTGAGGATGCTCAGCGCGTTCGCGGTCACGATGGCTCCGATGGCCGCCCACTCCGCCCAGCCCAGCCGCTGACCCAGGCCGATCCACCCGACGGCGGCGGCGAGTACGGGGTTGACGCTCATGAACAGTCCGAAGGCCGGGGCGGGCACCCGGCGCAGGGTGAACAGGTCGGCCAGATACGGCACCGCCGAGGAGAGCACCCCGGCCGCCACGGCGCACGCCGCCGCCGTGAGGGTCGGCGGGTGCCGGACGGCGACGGCGATCCCGACCGGCAGGAACACCAGCGCGGACACCCCGGCCGCGGCTGCGGCACCCTGCGCCCCGGGGGTGCGGCGGCCGACGGTCCGGTTCAGCAGGATGTACGACGCCCAGCACGCGGCGGCGAGCAGTCCGAGGCCCATGCCCAGGTAGTCGGCCGAAGGGCGCGGTCGCATGAGCGTCACCACGCCCGCCGCCGCGATGAGCGCGCAGCAGACGTCCACGCGCCGCCGGGTCGCGGCCAGCGCTATGGAGAGCGGGCCCAGGAACTCCAGCGTCACCGCCAGACCGAGGCCGATGCGGTCGATGGCGGTGTACAGGGACAGGTTCATCGTCCCGAACACGACGGCCAGCAGCAGCACCGGCCACCACTGCCGCCAGGTGAACTCCCGCAGCCGGGGCCTGCCCACGGCGAACAGCACGGCAGCGGCGACGTACTGGCGCACCGCGACGACGCCCACGGGCCCGATGACGGGGAACGCGAGGGAGCCGATCGCGGCACCCGTCTGGTTGGACAGACCGCTGCCGGCCATGGTGGCCACGCCGGCGAGGCCCACCCGGGACGGCTGCGGGGTGCCGTGTGACGTGGTGGGCAGGGGAGTCGTCGCTGCGGAGGTTCCAGGCATGCTCCGATCGTGCGCCCCGCCCGTACATGCGCAAAATGCAACAGCCGGACGATCTATACGCTGGAGTCATGGATATGGAGCTGAGGCAGTTGCGCTGCCTCGTCGCGATCGTCGACGAGGGCACCTTCACGGACGCCGCCCTCGCGCTCGGCGTCTCCCAGGCGGCCGTCTCCCGCACCCTCGCCTCACTCGAACAGGCCCTGGGCGTAAGGCTGTTGAGACGCACCTCCCGATCGGTGACCCCGACGAGCACCGGGCTGCGGGTGGTCGCGCACGCCCGGCGGGTGCTCGCCGAGGTCGACGAGCTGGTCCGGGACGCCACCTCGGGCCACGCCCATCTGCGGATCGGCTACGCCTGGTCGGCGCTCGGCCGGCACACGCTGCCCTTCCAGCGCCGCTGGAGCCGGGCCCACCCGGAGACCGACCTGCACCTGGTCCGCGTCAACTCGGCCACCGCCGGGCTCGCCGAAGGCGCCTGCGACCTGGCCGTGGTCCGCAGAGCGCTCGACGACCGGCGGTTCGAGTCGGCCATCGTCGGGCTGGAGCGACGGCTGTGCGCGATGGCCTCCGACGACCCCCTGGCCCGCCGCCGCTCGGTCCGGCTGGCCGACCTCGCCGGGCGCACCCTCCTCGTCGACCGCCGTACCGGCACCACGACCGCCGACCTGTGGCCGCCCGACTCCCGCCCGGCCACCGAGGACACCCACGACGTGGACGACTGGCTCACTGTGATCGCCACCGGCCGCAGCGTCGGTATGACCGCGGAATCGACCGCCAACCAGTACCCGCGGCCCGGAGTCGTCTACCGACCGGTGCGCGACGGCGAACCGATCGCCGTACGGCTCGCCTGGTGGAAGGACGACCCGCACCCCGCCACCCAGGCCGTACTGGAACTGCTCACCGCGCTCTACCGCGAGGCCTGAGGGCGGCACGCGGCGCAATACGGCGGACAAAATTGTTGACAATCTTGTTTGGCTAGATTTAGGTTCGACAGGCACTCACCCAGGGAGGGCAACGATGCCGAAAGAAGCCCGTCCGAGCACCGGGGAGCAGGCCAAGCAGCATGCGCTCACGCAACTGCGGCAGGCGATCCTGCACGGCGACATGGCACCGGCACAGCGGTTGGTGGAGAACGAGCTCGCCGAGCAACTCGATGTGACGCGGGCCAGCATCCGCGCGGCACTGATCGATCTGGCGGCCGAAGGACTGGTCGAGCGGATCCGCAACCGGGGCTCGCGGGTGCGGGTGGTGACCGTGGAGGAAGCGGTCGCCATCACGGAGTGCCGCATGGTCCTGGAGGGACTGTGCGCGGCGAAGGCGGCCGTCGCGGCCAGTGACGACCAGCTGACCGAACTGGCGGACCTGGGCCGGGCCATGACCAAGGCCGTGGCCGACGGCGAGCCGGTGACGTACTCCGAGCTGAACCACGAACTGCACGACAAGGTACGGGAGTTCTCCGGCCAGCAGACGGCCCTCGCCCTGCTGGAGCGGCTCAACGCCCAACTGGTGCGTCACCGCTTCCAGTTGGCGCTGCGCCCGGGGCGTCCACAGCAGTCCCTGAGTGAGCATCTGGCGATGATCGAGGCGATCACGGCCAGGGACCCGCAGGCGGCCGAGGCGGCCGTCCGCGCCCATCTCACCAGTGTGATCGAGGCGTTGCGCGACTGAGGCGCGGCGGATCGGCACGCCTGGGGCGGGCGCACACCTGTCCATCAAGGAGATTGACGCAATGACGCACGGCAACGCGCCCGCCTCCCCCACGCTCGAAGACGCTCGCGCGGGGGGACCCCCATCACGATCGACGCTCGTCGTCACGGCGCACGCCGGGGACTTCGTCTGGCGGGCGGGCGGAGCCATCGCCCTGGCCGCCGCCCGCGGCGAGAAGGTCACCATCGCCTGTCTGACCTTCGGCGAGCGCGGCGAGTCCGCCAAAGCCTGGCGCGAGGGCAAGAAGCTGGACGAGATCAAGGCGATACGCCGGGACGAGGCCGAGCGTGCCGCGGCCGCCCTCGGCGCCGAGGTCCGTTTCTTCGACGCCGGAGACTATCCCCTGGTCGCCACCGCCGAGTTGACCGACAAGCTCGTCGAGGTCTACCGCGCCACGCAGCCGGACGCCGTGCTCACCCACCCCACCGAGGACCCGTACAACGGCGACCACCCGGCCGCCAACCGCATGGCGCTGGAGGCCCGTGTCCTGGCGCAGGCCATCGGTTACCCCGGCGAGGGCGAGATCATCGGCGCTCCGCCGGTCTTCTACTTCGAGCCGCACCAGCCCGAGATGAGCGGCTTCAAGCCCGAGGTCCTCCTCGACATCACCGCTGTGTGGGACACCAAGCGCAGGGCGATGGAATGCCTCGGCGCCCAGCGGCACCTGTGGGACTACTACACCGACCTGGCCGTCCGCCGGGGCGTCCAGCTCAAGCGGAACGCCGGGCCGAACCTGGGACTGGCCCACAAGACGATGGCCGAGGCGTACATGCGCCCGTACCCGCAGATCGCGAAGGAGCTGGCGTAACCATGGGCGGCGTGATCGTCACCAACCCTCCGAAGGCCGACGCCGAGGACGTCGAGGCGCTGGCCGGCTTCGGGGTGGCCACCGTCAGCGAGGCGATGGGCCGCACCGGTCTGCTCGGGCCGTCGATCCGCCCTGTCCAGCAGGGAGTTCGGGTCGCGGGCACCGCGGTCACCGTGCTGAGCTGGCCCGGCGACAACCTCATGATCCACGCGGCCGTCGAGCAGTGCGGCGAGGGCGACATCCTGGTCGTCACCACCACCTCCCCGTGCACGGACGGCCTGTTCGGCGAACTGTTCGCCACCGCACTCCAGAAGCGCGGGGTACGCGGAGTCGTCCTCAACACCGGCATCCGCGACACCCAGGAACTGCGCGACATGGGCTTCGCCGCCTGGTCCCGCGCCGTCTCCTCCCAGGGCACCGTCAAGGCCACCGGCGGCTCGGTCAACGTGCCCGTCGCCATCGACGGCCAGGTCGTCCGCCCGGGTGACGTGATCGTCGCCGACGACGACGGCGTGGTCGTCGTACCGCGCGAGAAGGCCCGCGAGACCGCCGAGAGGTCCGAGGCCCGCGAGGCCATGGAGGCGGCCACCCGTGCCGCCTTCCTGGAGGGGCAACTCGGCCTGGACCGCTACGGGTTGCGCGACACCCTCACGCAACTCGGCGTCGAGTACCGGACGTACGAGGAGTACACCGGAGCCGGGTCGTGACCGGGCCCGCGGAGGTGCGCTGCATGCTGATGCGCGGCGGCACCTCCAAGGGCGCCTACTTCCTGGCAGAGGACCTCCCCGCCGACACGGCCGAGCGCGACGACCTGTTGCTGCGCGTCATGGGCAGCCCCGACCCGCGCCAGATCGACGGCCTGGGCGGCGCCCATCCACTCACCAGCAAGGTCGCCGTCGTCTCCGCCTCGGCCGACCCCGAGGCCGACGTCGACTATCTGTTCCTGCAAGTCGCCGTCGACCGACCCGAGGTGACGGATCGTCAGAACTGCGGCAACATCCTCGCCGGAATAGGCCCGTTCGCCGTGGAGCGGGGGCTCGTGGCTCCCGCCGACGGTGAGACGTCCGTCCGCATCCGCATGCTCAATACCGGGGAACTCGCGATCGCGCGCTTCCCCACCCCGGGCGGACGTGTCGACTACACAGGCTTCGCGGAGATCTCCGGCGTGCCCGGCACGGCGGCACCGGTGGTGATCGAATTCCCGCAGGGCAGCAGCCCGTTGCTGCCGACGGGCCGTATCCGGGACGTCATCGCCGGCACCGAGGTGACGTGCGTCGACAACGGCATGCCGGTCGTCCTGATCCCGGCCGCCGCACTCGACGTCACCGGCTACGAGAACCCCAAGGACCTGGAAGAGAACCTCGCTCTCGCCGACCGCCTCCGGGAGATCCGCCTGGAGGCCGGCAAGCTGATGGGCCTCGGTGACGTCGACGGCGCCACCGTGCCCAAGCTCACCCTGCTGGCACCGCCCAGAAACGGCGGAGCAGTCATGACCCGCACCTTCATCCCCGTGCGCTGCCACACCTCGATCGGTGTCCTCGGTGCCGCGAGCGTGGCGGCGGGGCTGCTCCTGCCCGGCGGGGTGGGGGAGGAGAGCGCGAACACAGCCGTGCGGAGTGACCGCATACGCGTCGAGCATCCCAGCGGATTCCTGGACATCGAAACCACCGTGAGCGCCGGAACCGAAGGATCGGCTCCCGTGGTCCGCACAACCGCGGTCGTACGCACCGCCCGCAAGATCTTCGACGGCACGGTCTTCCCCCGACCGGCCGTCTCAACTCCCGCACCCGCACGCCCTCTTGGAGGCAACGATGGCTCCGCCGCTCGGTGACATCGCCCATATCGGCCACGCCCAGCTCTTTACCCCGGACCTGGACGCCAGTGTGGCCTTCTTCACCGACTATCTAGGGCTGACCGTCAACGGGCAGGACGGCGACACCGTCCACCTGCGGACCTACGACGACTACGAGCACCACAGCCTGGTCCTCACCGCCCGCGAACAACCCGGCCTCGGCCGGCTCGCCCTGCGCACCTCCAGCGAGGAGGCCCTCCACCGCCGTATCAAAGCGATCGAGGACGCGGGTGGCACCGGCAAGTGGGTCGAGGACGAACCCGGTCTCGGCAAGCTCTACGTCACCACCGACCCGGACGGCCACGAGCACGCCCTGTACTGGGAGAGCGAACACTACGTTGCCCCCGACGAGTTGAGGCCGGCGCTCAAGAACCAGCCGCAGGCCAAACCCAACCGGGGCGTCGGCGTCCGCCGCCTCGACCACATCAACTTCCTCGCGGCCGACGTGCTCGCCGGCGCCGAGTTCCAGCAACACGTGCTGGGCGCGCGGCCGACGGAGCAGATCCAGCTCAACAGCGGCCGGATCGCGGCGCGTTGGCTGACGTACACGAACAAGTCGTACGACGTCGTCTACACCGAGGACTGGACCGGTTCGACCGGCCGGCTGCACCACATCGCGTTCGCGACCGACACCCGCGAGGACATCCTGCGCGCGGCCGATCTCGCCATCGACACCGGTGTGTTCATCGAGACGGGCCCGCACAAGCACGCCATCCAGCAGACGTTCTTCCTGTACGTCTACGAGCCCGGCGGCAACCGTATCGAGTTGTGCAACCCGCTCACCCGCCTCGTCCTGGCGCCCGACTGGCCGCTGATCACCTGGACCGAGGAGGAGCGGAAGAAGGGGCAGGCCTGGGGGCTGAAGACCATCGAGTCCTTCCACACCCACGGGACACCGCCGGTCGGCTGAGCGGTGCGCGGGAGCCGCCGGAGTCACCCTCACGCGATTGTCGATGAGATTGTTGACAAAAACGTTGACTATCTGGGCGGTGACTCCTTAGCGTCTGGCGCACCAAGCACGAGAGGTAACCAACGATGTCTTCCTCCCCCTCCTCAACCCCGTCGCCCGCCCGGTCCGCCCGTGGCAGCAGGCTGGCCCTGCTGGTCATCGGCCTGTGCTGGCTGGCCGTGCTCTTCGACGGCCTCGACATGTTCGTCTACGGCTCGGTGCTCCCGCACCTGCTCGAGACGAAGACCTTCGGTCTCACCCCGGGCCAGGCCGGCGACCTCGGCAGCTACGCCACGTTCGGCATGCTGGTGGGCGCCCTGACCGCGGGCACGGTCGCGGACCGGATTGGCCGCAAGCAGCTCATGATCGGCTGCGTGACGCTCTTCTCGCTCGCCTCCGGCATCTGCGCGATGTCGGGCAGCGTCGAGGTCTTCGGCCTCGGCCGCACCCTCGCCGGCGTCGGCCTCGGCGGCCTGCTGCCCACCGCGATCAGCATGGTCTCCGACTACGCCCCGCGCGGCCGGACCGCCCTCACCATCGGCATGCTGATGACCGCGCACCACGCGGGCGGCATCCTCTCCGCCTACGTGGCCAAGTGGCTTGTGGAACCGGTCGGTTGGCGCGCCGCCTTCTGGGTCTGCGTCCTGCCGCTGCTCTTCGTCCCGGTGCTCCTCAAGCTGCTGCCCGAGTCGCTGAGCTTCCTGGTCGCCAAGGGCCGCACCGACGAGGCCCACGCCCTCGCCGAGCGCTTCGAGGTCGAACTGCCCGCCGCGACAGGCAAGAAGACGGCGGCCGACCGCTGGGACGCCCTGCTCCACCTCTTCCGCGGCGGCGAGTGGCTCCAGACCCTGCTGTACTGGTTCGCCTCCTTCGGCGGCCTGCTCCTCGTCTACGGCGTCGCCACCTGGCTGCCCACCCTGATGCGCGCCGAGGGCTATGCCCTGGGCAACGCCCTCACCTTCGTCGTCGTCTTCAACCTCGGCGGCATCGTGGGCATGCTCGTCGCCGGTCGCTCCGCCGACCGCTTCGGCGCCCCGCGCATCTCGGCGATCTGGTTCGCCCTGACCGCCGTAGGTGTCTTCCTGCTCGGTGTCCACATGAACCAGGCGGTGACGATGCTGGTCGTCTTCCTCACCGGCGTGTTCCTCAACAGCGCCCAGACGATGATCTACGCGACGGTCTCGATCCGTTCCACCCCGGACAACCGCGCCACCGCGGTGGGCTGGACCTCCGGCATGGGCCGCTTCGGCGCCGTCTTCGGCCCTTGGCTCGGCGGCCAGTTGCTCGCGTCCGGCAACGGCGACTGGGGCTTCACGTCCTTCGCCCTCGCGGGTCTGTCGTCCATGGTCTTCATCGGCGTCGCGGCCCTCCGCAGTTCGAAGCAGGCCGCGCGGACCCGCACGGAACGGGAGTTGGTCGGCATCCACTGACCGGGACCGGGCACACTGCGACAGGACCGGACGCCGGCCACCGCAGGGGATGCGGGGGCCGGCGTCGGTCAGTCCGGGCACCTGCGCGAGGATGCGGGGACGCGGGGATGATTGAACGCGGGGACGCGGGGACGATTGAACGCGGGGACGCGGAAAAGCGCCGGCCGCCCAAGTGGGCACCGGCGCCGACCGGTTGGCGAGGCGTCCTCAGTCCTTGCCCATCTGGTCCTCCGCCGACAGGTGTTCCACCGTCCGGCCCGTCTCCGTGAACGTCCGCGTCACGTACCCCGACGAGTACACCCACAGGATGCGCAGCGGGGTGTCGCCGACGTTCCGGAACAGATGCGGGATCGGTGAGGGGACGTACGTGGTGTCGTACTGCTCCAGCCTCGTCACGTCGCCGTCGACCCACACCTCCGCCTCGCCCTCCAGGATCGTCACGTGCTCGTCGCAGTTGTGCGCGTGCAACGGCGCCCCGGAGCCGACCGGATACACGCTCATGCCGCTGGTGATCCGGTTCTCCCCGCCCGCCGACGGCGTAGTGACCAGGGGGGTCGTGACGACGGCACCGCCCCGGTCGAACAGGGGCACGGACGCGACCTTGATGATCGTGGTCATCCGGATTTCCTTTCCACTTGCGCGCTTCGGCGTCGCACGACGGTAGGCCTCGCGCGGGGGAAGGGGATGCCCTCCGGCGTGCGGCTTTACCTTGCGTTTCCGGAGGGGTGAGCTGGCCGGACCCGGCTGTAGCGCCGGCTCGCATCGCACGGCAGCACGATCCACGCACGGAACGCGCCGGAAAGAAAAGGCAGGTATCGGCCCATGAGGCTCCCCGTTCTCACCGAAGCGGAAATGGACCCGCGCCAGCAGGAACTGGCCGCCCGCATCGCCGGCCGCCGTGGCGCGGTCCGCGGCCCTTTCCGGGTCTGGCTGCACAGCCCGGAGATGTGCGAACGGGCCGAATCCCTCGGCGCGTTCGCCCGCTTCGACAGAAGCCTCCCCCAGCACCTGAGCGAACTCACCCTGCTGATGGCCGCCCGCAACTGGGACGCGCAGTACTCCTGGAACGCCCATGTGCACCAGGCGATCGAGGCCGGCATCCCGGAGGCCGCCGTGAAGGCGATCGCCGAGAAGCGCGAGGCCGTCTTCGACAACGAGGCCGACCAGGCCTTCTACCAGTTCTGCCGCGAGATCCTCGACGAGCACTTCGTCACCGACGACACCTTCGCCACCGCACTGGAGCACTTCGGCTCCAAGGCCCTCGTCGACACCATCGGCGCGCTCGGCAACTTCACCATGCTCGGCATGTGCCTGAACACCTTCCAGGTGGACCTCCAGGCCGACAAGGAACCCCCGTTCCCCGACATCCGAGGCTACGGCCGTGTCGCCCCGGACGCCTCCGACGGCACCGAGCCACGCGCGTGACCACCCAAGAACGCCGTCGGTCTCCCGGCCGAGAGGAAGATTGACAATATTGCCAATACTTTTCTTCCCTGCCTGGGCCTCAGGAGGAATCATGGATCGACTGCTCCTCATGCACAGCTTCGTCACGGTCGCGCAGACCGGGAGCTTCAGCGGCGCGGCGAAGAAGCTGGGCTCGTCGGGCTCGCTGGTGTCGCGCCACGTGGCCGAGCTGGAGCGACAGGTCGGCGTCCGCCTCGTCAACCGCACCGCCCGCTCGGTGAGCCTCACCGAACCGGGCCTGAGGTACGCCGAGTTCGCGGCCCGCATCCTACCTGGAGCGCGGCGGCCCGCTCACCGAGCCCAACGGCCTCGCCCACCACGAATGCCTCGTCCACGTGAACGACCCGGTCTGGCGCATCGGCCACGGCCACACCTCCACCCTGCACAAGATCCGCAACGTGGCGTTCTCCTCCAACTCCTACCTCGCACTCCAGAAAGCCGCCGTCCACGGCCGCGGCATCGCCCTGCTCCCGCAGCGCCCCGCCTACGACGACCTGCTCTCCGGCGCCCTCAAGGTCCTGCTCCCCGAACTCGCCGTACCGGACCGCCCGTTGTACGCGATCTACGGCCCCGGCCAGGCCACCCCGCGGAAAGTCACCGTATTCCTCGACTTCCTCACCGAGTGGTTCTCGAACAACCCGATTCCGGCGATCGGCCGCTGACCCGAGCCCGTCCGGCCACCGTGAAGAGCGCCGACGAATAACGCAAGAAACGATTGCAATGCCCGCGCGACCTGGCTGTTGAGGTGGCCAAAGCCGCAAATCTACGATCGCGGGGTACCGGTGACCGTAGAACCACCGCAGGACGTGATCCGCGACGAAGCGACGAAGCGACGAAGCGAGGAATCGATGGGAATCCAGAGAATCGAATCGGTCACCTACGGCATCGACGACCTCGCCGAATGCGTACGGTTCTTCGAGGACTTCGGCCTGTTCCTGCTGGAGCGGACCGACGAGCACGCCGTCTTCGAGACCCTGACCGGACAGACGCTTCACCTGGACACCGTCCCCGGTTCGCTGCTGCCGCCGCCCGTGGAGGCAGGCCCCACCATCCGCGAGATCGTCTGGGGTGTCGACACCTCCGAGGAACTGGTGCGGCTCGTCACCGCGGTGGGCCGGGACCGCAAGGTCCACGAGAGCGCCGACGGTGTCCTCCACACCGTCGACGAGAGCGGTTTCGGCGTCGGACTCACCCTGGCCCGCGCGAAGGACGCCGACGTCACCCCGCGCCCCGCCAACGCGCTGGGCAGCGTCGACCGCTGGAACACCGCGCTGGAACCGCTCACCCGGGCCTTCCCGCCGCGCATGTGCCATGTCGCGCTGAACATCGTCAAGGAAGGCCGCGAGGAAGCCGTCGCCTTCTACACGGAGCGGCTCGGATTCCGGCCCACCGACATCGTCGAACCGATGGGCGTGTTCATGGAGGCACCGGGCGACGACGACCAGCACACCCTGCTGCTCTGCCACCGCCCCGACCGCGCCGGGGTCAACCACATCGCCTACGAGGTCCCCGGGTTCGACGACGTCATCGAGGGCGGCAACTTCATGATCGAGCGCGGCTGGCGGGAGGCCCGCAAGCTCGGGCGCCACACGGTCGGCTCGAACGTGTTCCGGTTCATCCACGCCCCGTGCGGCGGCCGGGTCGAGTACGCGGCGGACATGGACCGCGTCGACGACACCTACGAGACCCGCCTCCACGAGACCACCCCGCCGCACCACGTCTGGCAACTGCGCTCCCACCGCGACCAGCAGGACGCCCCCGCCATCTGACTCTCCTCCCGCCTTTCCAGCCTGAGAGGGCACCCACTCATGACCTCCGACCACGGCTACCCCGCCGTCCGCATGTACATCGCGGGCGAGTGGTGCCAGGGCGGCACCGGACGGACCGCCCCGATCGTGAACCCGGCCACCGAAAAGGTGATCGGCGACGTACCCCTCGCCACCGCCACCGCCACCGCCACCGCCACCGCCACCGCCACCGCCACCGCCACCGCCACCGCCGCCGACCTCGACCGCGCCCTCGACGCGGCCACCGAGGGCTTCCGCACCTGGCGCACCACCCCGATATCCAAGCGGCGCTGCCCGAGGGTGCGGCGGCCACCGCGGACGGCACCCCGACCACCGACCCCGAACTCGCCGTCATGCCCCTGCCGTTGGGCGGCGCCAAGGGTTCCGGGATGTCCCTCGCCTTTGAGCTGCTCACCAGCGTGCTGGTCGGTGCGCCGATCTTCGCCGCGTTCCACTCGGACGACCCGCAGGGCCGCGAGCACCGCCAGAACGCCCTGCTCATCGCCCTGGACCCGGCGGCTTTTGGTGACCCGTCCGCCTTCACCGCGGCCGTCGACGAAACGCTGGCCACCCTCAAGCAGTTGCCGCCGGCGGACGACGCGGAGGGTGTCCTCTACCCCGGCGAGCGCAGCGCGGCGGTCGCCGAGGGGCGTGGCGCGAAGGGCATCCCGGTGGCGCCGAAGGTGTGGCGCGAACTGACGGAAGCGGCAGGGAAGTTCGGCCTGACCCCGCCGGAGCCGGTACCGACGGCGTGACCAGGCGGCACTTCGCCGACCGTCCGAAGGGAGGGTGGTCGGCGAAGTGCGTTGTCCGTGAGGGGAGTTCAGGCGCCACCCACGGACGCCCGCAGCTGACGGGCGATCAGGGCATAGGTGTGCAGGGCCCGTTCGTCGTCCGTGCCGTCGTAGCCGTGGTCGGCTCCGGCGACCTCGACGTGCTCGACCAGGGAGCCCGCCGTCCGCAGCCGGTCGGCGTAGGCGACGCCCTCCGCCTTGAGGAGGTCGTACTCGGCCGTGATGACCATGGCCGGGGCAATGCCCTTCAGGTCGGCGGTGTCCGACGGATGGGCGGGCGACACCAGCCGGTCGGCACGCACCTTCGGATCCGGGACGTACGAGGTGTCGAAGACCTCGGCCATCCAGGGCCGCAGCACCGGCTTGGCTATGGCGGACCGCTTGTCCTTCGCGCTGGTCGCCAGGTCCAGCGGCGGATAGTGCAGCACCTGGAGCGCGATCGCGGGGCCGCCCTCCTCAAGCGCCTGGCGGGCCACCGCCGCCGCGAGTCCACCGCCGGCGCTCTGGCCGCCCACGGTGAGCCGGGTGCCGTCCCAGCCCTGCTCGGCACCGTGTTCCGCGATCCACCGGACCACCTCGAATGCCTGCCGGGGCGGTGCGGGGAACGGGTACTGCGGTGCGACGACGTAGTCGACGTTGACCACCACGACGCCCGCCTCCGCCGCGAGGAAACGGCACAGCGGGTCGTCGAGTTCGGTCAGCGGTACGACATAGCCGCCGCCGTGGAAGTTCACGTGCACCGGCGGAGGCGGACCTTCGCCGGAGGGCAGGTACACCGTGGCGCGCGCCGGGGCGACGGTGGTCGGGATCGTCAACTCCCGTATTCGCCGCGGAAATTGAGGAAACCGTTCATGCGAGGCGGCGGCGGAACCACGCCCGCTCGGGCGCCGGTCGGCCAGCACGGAAAGACGCTGTAGGGACTTGGCGGCGAAGGCGGCCACCGCCGGCCGGGCCAGAACAGACATGCCGCTCCATTCGTGGAGTGCGCGCGACGGGGATTCCAGTCCGATCACCGGGGTTCGATCAACAGGATTCCTGGCGATGGGTAGGGCGACGATAACACGGGCGCATGTCGGGTGGATGGTGGGATCGGCCCTGTTCAGAGGTGGGCCGTCGCTCGCGGCGCGGGGTGCGGGGCGGGAGGGGCGGCGTCGAGGTGGCCGTAGCTCTGGGCGTTGTGCACGCCCGGTGGGTGAGCTGCGCGGGGGGCCTGTCTCAGTGCCGGTGGCGCGGAGGCGGGCCCGGTCGTTCATGTGCGCAGCAGAGCCCGTGGGGCGGAATCAGTGGTTGCGCCGACGTGGCCGCGGCCTGAGCCGTCAGACACGCCGCGTGCTGCGCGGTCTCGATCATCTGCTCGCTGTCGGTCGCAGCGTCGGCCAGGCTCGCACAGCACATGACGAGCAGTGCGGCGCCCGCGACGAACGGCAGGGCCCGGCGCGGGGGAGGGGGCGCGAGCAGTGCCCGTACCCGTTGCGGTACGGCCCCGCCGGTCGCGGCGAGTACCGGGCGCGAGCGGTTCGCCGAGGTCGCGAGCGCGGCCCGGCCCACCGCCTGGGCGACGACCGTACGATCGCCGACGCGTACCGCGGCCACCTCGTCGGCCCAGCGCTCCAGGACGAAGCCGCCCGCGCGGGACAGCGGTCGCAGCAGCGGGTTCACGGCGGCGGTGAGCCGCCAGAGGGTCTGGAAGAGATGGTGGCGGTGGCGGAGGTGAGCCCGTTCGTGCGCCAGCAGTGCCTCGCGCTCGCGGTCGCCCAGGCAGCGCAGCATGCCGCGCGAGACCACGATCCGGCCCGGCGCCCCCGGGAGCGCGAAAGCCTCCGGCAGCTCCATGTCCAGGACGGCCAACTCCGTGTCCCCGGGCAGCAGTCGGCACTCGCGGCGGGCCCAGCGCAGATGCCGTAGCTGACGGGTGGCGGCGACGGCGAGTCCCGTGACGGACGCGAGGAAGGTGAGTGCGGCGACCGCGGCGACGGTGAGGTACACGGGGTCGGAGGCGCGCACGGCGGCCACCGACCACCGGCCTTCCTCGGCGACCTCGGGGAGCTGCACCAGGCCGGCGAACGCGAGCAGCGCCAGTGAACCCAGCCAGCCGAGCGACGCCACGAGTGCGGCGGAGACCAGGGACCAGGCGGCCGGGCGCGGGGCCAGCAGCGGGGCGGCGCGGGGTGCGAACACCGCGATCACCATGGTGATCAGGAGGGGGACGTACACACTGATCAGCACCGGCTCACGGTCCTTCGTCGGTGCGACCCGTGTACCGCGGTCCGCCCTGCTGAGGTGCACCGCGCTGTGGTCCACCGTGTTGCGGTCGGCCGTGCTGCGGTCCACCGTGTTGCGATCGGCCGTGCTGTGGTCCGTCGTGCTGTGGTCCCTCGTGTTGCGGTCCGCCGTTTTCGGAGAGCAGTCGCTGGAGCAACTGCTCGTCCTCCTCGGACAGTTCGGAGAGGAAGCGGGTGAGCACCGCCTCGCGGTCGGTGCCGTGCTCCAGCAGCGAGCGCATCCGATCCGCGGTGTGGGCCGCCTCGTCCCGGGCCGGCGCGTACGCGTACCCGCGGCCCGCGCGGTGCCGGACGAGCATGCCCTTGTCGTAGAGCCGAGACAGGATCGTCAACACGGTGGTGTAGGCGAGATCCCCCGGCAGCCGGTCCCGGACCTGGCGCGCGCTCAGCGGCTCGTCGGACCCGTAGAGGGCGGCGAGAACACCGCTCTCCAACTCACCGCGCGCCCGCCTGCCGGACGTCGCGCCGGGCTCGTCGCTCTTCCGGTCGTGCACTGTTCACCCCACCGCCTCTCACCGCTCGGCATCCCAGCCTACCCGCCGACTTACTACGGCCTGTAGGAAGTGCGCCAAGGGCGAGAAAGGGTTCGAGGCGGTCGGTCGAGGGCCCGGCTGCGGGCTCGGGTGCGGACTTTGCGAACGCGATCTACTACATGTCGTACGAGGTTACCTACTACATGTTGTAGAGTTTCGCCGCTCCACTCCACCTGCGGAGGAAAAAGCCCATGCCCTACCTCGGAAGTACGGTGCATCTGCGTGCCCTCGCGGCCGCCACCCTGCGCCCCCGGCAGGCGACCGCGCCGTGCCGTCCGTCGCCGGCCGAGCGTGTCGTGATCGTCTCGGCGAGCGTCGGAGCCGGTCACGACGGCGCCGCCACCGAACTGGAGCGGCGCCTGGTGGCGGCCGGTCTCACGGTCGACCGGTTCGACCTGCTGGACGTGCTGCCCGCAAGGCTCGGCAGGCTCGTGCGGGACGGTTACCACCGGATGCTCGTCCGGGCGCCGTGGGCATACCAGCGGATCTACAGCAGCACCGAGCGCGCGGGCGGTGGCGGCCCCCTCGCGAAGGTGCTGCTGCGCTCCGCCGAGGAACGACTGCTGCGCGCCCTGCCCGCCGACACGGGCGCGGTCGTCTCGACCTACCCGGGTGCGAGCCGGGTCCTGGGCAACCTCCGACGCGACGGCCGCCTCACCGTCCCCGTCCTCACCTACCTCACCGACTTCTCGGTCCACCCGCTGTGGGTGGCCGACGGGGTCGACGTCCACCTCGCGCTGCACGCCGTGCCCGCCGCGCAGGCCCGGGCCGCGGGCGCGCACGACGTCCGGGTGTGCGGCCCGGTCGCCGACCCGCGCTTCCACCCCGTGGACGCGACGGAGCGAGCCGCGGCCCGCGCCCGCTTCGGCCTGCCCGCCGGCACCCCGCTGGCCCTCCTGGTCGCCGGTTCCTGGGGCGTGGGCCCGGTCCGTCAGGTCGCCCGGGATCTGCGCGACTGCGGCGCGGCCGTACCGCTCGTCGTCTGCGGCCGCAACGAGACACTGGCCGACCAGCTCCGCGCGGACGGCATCGAACACGTCTACGGCTGGGTCGACGACATGCCCGGCCTCATGCACGCCGCCGACGTCCTGGTCCAGAACGCCGGCGGCCTGACCTCCCTGGAGGCCTTCGCCACCGGCCTGCCCGTAGCCAGCTACGGCTGCATACCCGGCCACGGCCTCACCAACGCGGCGGCCCTGGACGAGGCGGGCGTCGCCGCGTGGATCCGGGACCCGGCCCAACTCAAGTTTGTCCTGGGTGAGTTGATCGATGGTCCCCGCGGGCTGTTGCAGCGGGAGGCGGGGCTTGCTCTGTTCGTGGACGGGGTTCAGGTCGCTGACACCGAGCGGGGCTTGGCCACCGGTACGGGGTGGGGTTCGGGCACCGAGACGGATCGGTTCCCCGGAGCCGGGTCGCTTGGGCGGGGCCCGGTGACGGACCAGGGTTCTCCCTCAGGCACGGACCTCGGCCCAGCCGCCGAGACACACCTGAGCCCGACCACGGGAACGCACCACGACCTGGCCACGGGAACCGCGCGGGGCCCCGCCGCCGAGATCGCCCGGGTCTGCCGGTCCGGCGCAGGGCCCGCCACCCCGTCCATCCCCCGACATGTGGCCCGGCCGGCCACCATGCGGCTCGCGATCACCACCGCCCTCGCCTGCACGGTCTGGGCGGGCGCGGTCGGCACGGCGGTAGCCACGACCGACGGCGGCCCCGGCCTGATACACGCCATAGGGCACGGCCTGGACCTCGACGACCTCGGCCACGACCACCACATGGGCCACGTGTCCCACGCCGACTTTGTGAAGGGGCGCCACTCGTGACGTCCGTACGCCTTCTCCCTACGACAGCTTGCGTCGCGTTTCTCGTACGGGCCGCCGCGTGCACGGAGCCCTCTGGGGACTGTACGAGGGGTGGCACCGTATGACCGTCGCCCGCCTGTTTCCCGCAGCCGCCCGCGTTGCGCGACCTGCACTCGCCGCCTCGCGCAGCGACTTCTTCGCGGAGTGCATGAGGGGTGGCACCGTATGACCGTCGCCCGTCTGTTTCCCGCAGCCGCCCGCGTTGCGCGACCTGCACTCGCCGCCCCGCGTACCGACTCCTTCGCGGACTGTACGAAGGGCGGCCCCTCATGACCGCCACCCACCTCCTCCGCACAGCGGCCCGCATCGCGCTCCCCGCACTTCCCGTCCTCGCCGCCGCGTACGCGGCCCCCGTCCTCTCCACCTACGGCCCGCTCCGCAACCGCGTCATGCCCCGCCTCTCCGGCCGCGGTCGGCCGGACCACGTGGCGCTCACCTTCGACGACGGGCCGGACCCGCTGTCCACCCCGCTGTTCCTGCGTCTGCTCGACGACCACCAGGTCCACGCCACCTTCTTCCTCCTCGGCAACCAGGCGGTACGCGCCCCCGGTCTGGTCCGCGAGATCGCCGCCGCCGGACACGAGATCGCCGTTCACGGCTGGCTCCACCGCCCCCTGCTGCTGCGCGGCCCCCGTGCCACCCACGACGACCTGGCCCGCGCCCGCGACACGGTCGGTGACCTCATCGGGCGCGCACCACGGCTCTTCCGCCCGCCCTACGGCGTGATGTCGACCGCCGCCCACCTCGCGGCCCGCCGCCTGGACCTCACGCCGGTGCTGTGGACGGCCTGGGGCGAGGACTGGAGGGCGCGCGCGACACCGGAGTCGGTCCACCGGACGGTCACGGACGACCTCCGCGGCGGTGGCACCGTCCTGCTGCACGACTCCGACTGCACCTCCGCCCCCGGTTCCTGGCGCGCCACCCTCGGCGCCGTACCCCGGATCCTCGACACCTGCGCCGTGCGCGGACTGTCCGTGGGTCCGCTGCGGGAACATGCTGTGGATCTGCTCTGAAGTTGACGATATTGGTGGCACTCCTGGTCGGCGGAGTTTACGTTCGCAATTACCCGGGCGGCCACCTGAACGATGTGCCCGTACTGGCCGGCGGCAACAAGGACGCGAACAGCGCTTCCCCGTGACGTACTGTCGTCGCCGTAGCCGGGGTAAACGCACGCAGTAACTTACTTGAGTTACGCAACAATATGGTAAAGTGGGTTCCATGTCCACACCACCGATCCCCACCGCCCCCGCCACCCCGGAGGTGACCGAGATCGAGCGAGCCCTCACTCGGATCACCTACCTGAGCACGCGCGCCCGCCAGCACGACCGGCTCATGGCCCTCGCCGGCGTGCCCCTGGACCGCGCTGCGGTGGCGTTGCTGCGGCAGGTCGCCGACTCGGAACCGCTGCGCCCGGGGGAGTTGGCGCAGCGCCTCGGGGTCGAGGCCTCGCATGTGACGCGGACGGTGCAGCAGCTGCAGAAGTCCGGCTACGTCACCCGCGTGCCCGACCCCGACGACCGCCGGGCCCAGCGGATCGAGCTGACCGAGGCCGGCCGGAATGCCGTCGGCAGTGTCCGGGACGCCGGCGCGCGGGGCATGCAGATGGCCCTCTCGGACTGGTCGACGGACGAACTGCAGCAACTGGCCACGCTGTTCCACCGCATGGTCGACGACTTCCTGAAGTACTCGATCGACGATGACGCCGAGCCGGAGGCCGTCATGCCGACCGGCACCGGCTGAGCGCCGGAAGGGAACTCGCCCACGGTCGCGCCGACTTCGTCGCGCCGACTTCAGCCGAGGTCGGCGACGATCTGCGGGAGGTCGGCCGTGGAGCGGATGCCGGGGGCTGCCTCGCAGACGAACGGCACGGCGTTCACCGCGCGGTTCGCGGTGTAGGAGGGGGACGTGGCGGCCATCCGGTCGAGGGGTACGGGGAAGCGCAGGTCGATGTCGAGCGGCGCGTCCCCCTCGACCGAGACGTGCCAGCCGGTCGCGCGGAGTTCCCAGACGGGGTCGAGGTCGGCCGTGCAGTACCAGTTGGCGCGGAACCGCAGCAGGGGCCGGCCCTTCCGCAGGCCGGACACCGTGATCCGCTGAGCGGCCACCGTGCCTGCCGACAGGGTGCCCGCGGCGATCCGGGTGGTGCGGCGGGCCGTCGCGACCTCGCCGATCGCCTCGACGGAATCGAGGGGTGTGTTGAGCGCCTCGGCGAGCAGCCGCAACGAGGGGCCGAAGCTGTCGCGCAGCCCGTTGAGGCGCTGTTCGCCGAATTCGGCGGGGGGCTGTCCGAAGCCCATCACCTCGAACAGCAGCCCGGGGGAGTCCCGTTGGGACAGGTCCGCGAACTCGTCGATCGTCAGCGCGTCGAGCCGCCGCTGGATCGAGGTGAGTGCGAGCGGCAGGGCCTCCGTGATGAACCCGGGACTGCTGCCCGTGCTGTGCACCGAGGTGCCGCCCCGCTCGCACGCGTCCTCGATCCGCTTCCGCACAACAGGGTCGAGGCTGGGCGCGTGATGGAACTCCCCGCGCGTCGACACGACGTTCACACCTGACGAGAGCAGCGTGCACACCTCGTCGAAATCACAGCTCCGCGGGGTGTAGAGGACGCAGTCGGCGCCGAGCGCCAGGATCTCGTCGATGTCGTGCGTCGCGACGACCCCGGTCCCGCCGAACCCGCCGCCGCTCAACTCGCCCGCGTCCAGGCCCGACTTGGCCGGCGTATGGACATACACCCCGGCCAGGGTCAGGTTCGGATGCTCCCATACGGCACGCATCGTGCGGGCACCTATGTTCCCCGTGGCCCACTGCACGACCCGGTAGCGCCGCACTCCATGCCGTAGCGGCTCGGTCATCGCCCACCTCCCGTTCCGGTGGGCGAGAACCGTACTCTCCTCTCTGGAGAGCGTCAATCACGCGGGTGGGTCGTCAGCTGCGCACGGGGACGCCCGAGAGGCCTCCGAGACAGAACTGCCAGACCTCCTCGGCGTTGACCCCCGCCGCGTGGCTGCCGGCCGGGACGCCGTTGCCCTGTGCGACGAACATGACCGTCTGCATCAGGAGCGAGGCCTGACGGCGAGGCTTTCCGGCGGGGATGACGCCGGCGTCCTCGGCCTGCTCGACCAACTCGGTGAACACCGTGAGCAGAGGGAGATGGGCGGTCGCCACCTGCGCGGGATGCTTCACGAGGAGTTGGAGGGCGAAGTCGCTGAACAGCGGGCGCTCCACACCGGGGTTGGGCAGCGACTGCTCGAAGAGCATCGTCACGGCGAGTCGCAGCGCGAGTAGCGGATCCGACTGGGAGCCGGCGGCTTCGCGGATCTCGGCGGCCGACTTGGACAGCGCGTCCTCGAACAGGGCGAGCAGCAGCTCGTGTTTGCCGTCGAAGTGCTGGTAGAAGCTGCGCAGTGACTGTTTGGAGCGGTCCACGATCTCCTGGACGGTGAAGTCCGTCGTCCGCTTCTCCGCGATGAGTTCCTGCGCCGCGTCCAGAAAGCGCTGCACACGTTGTTCGGCGCGGAGCTTGGCGGCACGGGTGGAACGCTCAACGGCGCGCTGGCGCCAGGCTGGTTGTTCTTCGGGGACGGCTGTCACATGAAGAACGATACTCCACTTCAGCGGTAACACATCGGCTTCCCCTACCGAAGACCGCACTGCAAGTTTCGAGACTCTTACTTGCGTGAGATGAGAATGATATTCTCACCGCCATCCGTCCGGGTTGGCAGGAGGTTCGTCTGACATGGCATGGGACTTTTCCACCGAGCCGGAGTTCGAGGAGAAGCTGGAGTGGATCAGGCGGTTCCGCGCCGAGCGCGTGGAGCCCCTGGACCTGCTGTATCCGGACCGGGCGTACCACCCCCTCGACGACGAACTCGGCCCAGTAGTAAGGGCGTTGAAGCAACAGGTCCGCGACGAGGGCCTGTGGGCACCGCACCTCGGCCCCGAGCTGGGCGGGCGCGGCTTCGGCCAGGTCAAGCTGGCGCTCATCAACGAGATCCTGGGTCAGTCCAGTTGGGCCCCCGTCATCTTCGGCACGGCCGCTCCCGACACCGGCAACGCCGAGATCATCGCCCGCTACGGCACCGACGAGCAGAAGGAGCGGTACCTCCAGCCGCTGCTCGAAGGCGAGTGCTTCTCCTGCTTCTCCATGACCGAGCCCCAGGCCGGCGCCGACCCCACGATGTTCACCACCCGTGCCGAACGCGACGGCGACGAGTGGGTCATCACCGGCCGCAAGTTCTTCTCCTCCAACGCCCGCACCGCGAAGTTCGTCATCGTGATGGCCGTGACGAACCCCGACGTCAGCCCCTACAAGGACATGTCGATGTTCCTCGTCCCCAGCGACACCCCCGGCGTCCGCATCGAACGCCACCTCGGCATCATGGGCGAGGCCACCGACGAGGGCATGCACGCACTCATCGCCTACGACGGCGTCCGCGTCCCCGCCGACGCGCTGCTCGGCGGCGAGGGCCAGGCCTTCGCGATCGCCCAGACCCGGCTCGGCGGTGGCCGCGTCCACCACGCGATGCGGGTCGTGGGCCAGAGCCAGAAGGCGCTCGACATGATGGCCGAGCGGGCCCTGTCCCGCGAGACCCAGGGCAGCCTGCTGGCCGACAAGCAGCTCGTCCGCGCCGACCTCGCCGACTCCTACGCCCAACTCGCCCAGTTCCGGCTCTTCGTGCTCTACACGGCCTGGCAGATCGACCGGTACCAGGACTACAAGCGGGTCCGCAAGGACATCGCCGCCATCAAGTTCCTCACCCCGAAGGTGCTGCACGACATCGTGTACCGCTCGATGCATCTGCACGGAGCCCTCGGAGTGTCGAACGAAATGCCCTTCGCGGACATGTGGAACGGCGCTGCCGTCATGGCGGTCGTCGACGGCCCCACCGAGGTCCACAAGATCACGGTCGCCCGTGACGTCCTGCGCGGCCACGAAGCGGCCCCCGGCCTGTGGCCCACCCAGCACCTGCCCACCCGCCGCGAATGGGCCCGGAAGCAGTTGGAGGACCTGCTGTGACGCTCGCCCACACGGAATCCCTCGCCCGCTGGCTGGACGACCAGGGCATCGCCCCCGGCGAACCCGTCGCGACGTCGTACATCTCCGGAGGCACCTCCAACGACATCTACGGCATCCGGCGCGGCGACCGGAGCATGGTGCTGCGCAAACCGCCGGAGAGGGTTCCGCCGGGGCGCAACGAGACCATGCTCCGCGAATACCGCGTTCTCAACGCGCTCAACGGCACGGACGTCCCGCACCCCGAGGCCATCGCCGTCTGCGACGACACCAGCGTGCTCGGCTCCTGCTTCTACCTCATGGCACACGTCGACGGCTGGTCGCCGATGAACTCCGACGGCTGGCCCGAGCCGTTCCTCAGCGACCTGTCCCTGCGCCCCGGCCTCGCGTACCAACTCGTCGAGGGCATCGCCAAGTTGGGCAACGTGGACTGGCGGGCCCAGGGACTTGAGGGCTTCGGCCGCCCCGACGGCTTCCACGACCGGCAGGTCGACCGCTGGCTGGCCCACCTCGCCAAGTTCGAGTTCCGCGAGATACCCGGCCTGGAGAACGCGGCTGCCTGGCTGCGAGAACACCGTCCCGCCCACTGGGAACCCGGCATCATCCACGGCGACTACCAGTTCGCCAACGTCATGTTCCAGCACGGCGCACCCGCCAAGCTCGCCGCCCTGGTCGACTTCGAAATGGCCACCGTGGGCGACCCGTTGCTCGACCTCGGCTGGGTGATCATGGGCTGGCCCGACGCCGACGAGGACCGGACCCAGAAGGGCTACGTCGACTACACCGGCATGCCCGACCGCGCCGACCTCCTGGAGCACTACGCCAAGGTGAGCGGCCGTGACGTCAGCGAGATCGACTACTACGTGATCCTCGCCCGGTTCAAGATGGCCGTCGTCCTCGAAGGCGGCTACGCCCGTCATGTGAAGGGCGAGGGGGGCAACCCGAAGATGGCCCACTACGGCGACGTCGTCCTGCAGATGGCCGCGCAGGCGGCCGAACTCGCCGCGACGACCCGGCTATGAGAGCCGCCCGCTGCAACGCCCTCGGCGGCCCGGTGGTGGTCGAGGACATCCCTGAACCGCCCTTCCCCGGACCGGAGTTCGCTGAGAAAGACGGTGGCATCCCGGTCGACGTGCACTACGCGGCCGTCAACTTCGCCGACGTCCTCGTCATCGACGGCGCCTACCAGGTGAAGGCGGAGCCGCCCTTCACCCCCGGCAGCGAGTTCGCCGGCGTGGTCGCCGCGTCCGCGAACGGATTCGAGAAGGGCGAGCGGGTCTTCGGCTCGATGTTCGTCGGCGCCTTCGCCGAACGCGTCACCGCGCGCCCGGCCGGACTGAGCCGCATCCCCGACGGAATCCCCACCGAACGCGCGGCGGCCTTCGGAGTCAGCCACGCCACCGCCTTCGACGCACTCCGCCTGGTCGCCGACGTACGGCCGGGGGAGCGGGTGGCCGTCCTCGGCGCGGCCGGCGGGGTCGGCCTCGCGACCGTCGAACTCGCCGCGCTGCTCGGCGCGGAGGTCGTCGCCGTCGCCTCGACGGAGGAGAAGCGGACGGCGTGCGCCGAGCAGGGCGCGCGGGTGACCTTGCCGTACGACGACCTGAAGCGGGCCCTGCGGGACGCGGGCGGGGCCGATGTCGTGATCGACCCGGTCGGCGGGCCGTACGCGGAAGAGGCCTTGCGGGCCATGCGCTGGGGTGGGCGGTACGTGAGCGTGGGGTTCGCGAGTGGTGAGATCCCGCGTATCCCGCTCAATCTCCCGATGCTCAAAGGCGTCACCCTGCACGGCTTCGACCTCGGCGGCTGGGCGCGGCACCGGCGGGACGAACTGGTCGCCGCCCGCACCGAACTCCACGGACTGTTCGCCGCCGGGAGGATCAGGCCCCGCGTCCACGCCGTGTATCCGCTCGCCGACGTCGCTACCGCCCTCAGCCTGGGGCGCCGAGCCATCGGCAAGGTTCTTCTGGAGGTCGCGCATGGAGTTTGAGTTCGACGACGAGCAGCGGCTGCTCCAGCGAGTGGTCCGCGAAACGGTCACCAAGTCACGGTCGTTGCCCGAGAAGCAACTCTGGGACACCTACCTGGAGTTGGGGTGGCTGGACGCTCCTCCGGTGGAACTGGCCATCATCCTGGAGGAGTTGGGCTACGCGGCCGACCCGACGCCCTTCCTCGCCACGGCAACCTGGTTCGCGCCCCTGGCCGGACGGCTGCCGCGCGGCTCGGGCACCGGTGTCTTCGACGGACAGGGACGGTTCGTCCTCGACGCCGACCGCGCCGACGAGATCGCCCTTCTCACCTCCGACGGCGTGGTCGTACGGGACGGCAAGGAGCTGGCGGCCGAGCGGCTGTCCGTGTTCGACCCGACCCTGCACGTCGCCCGGGTGGACGTGCCGGACCTGGTCGCAGGCGTACCGGATCTTGCCCTGATGGGCCTGGCGGTGAGCACGGTCGGCAGCTGCCGGCGCATCCTCGACCTGGTCGTCGCCCATGTGAAGCAACGGCACCAATTCGGCGTCCCCATCGGCTCGTTCCAGGCCGTCAAGCACAAGGCCGCCGACATGTACGTCGCCATCGAACGCGCCAAGGTGCTCGCCTACTTCTCCGCACTCACCATCGCCGAGGACGACCCTCGCCGCGGCCGGGCCGCCGCGATGGCCAAGGCCGCCGCCGGAGACTGCCAACGGGTGTGTTTCCGCAACGGATTCCAGCTGTTCGGGGCCATGGGCTACACGTGGGAGAACGAGCTGCAGATCCATCTCAAGCGGGCCAAGGCCGGGGACCTGCTCCTCGGTACGGCGTCCGAACACAGGAAGGCGCTGCTGGTATGAGGCTGGCCCCCGACCCCGAGGTCGAGACGTTCCGCGCCGATCTCAGTGACTTCCTCGACGCCCACCTGCCCACCCCCGAAGAGGCCACGGTCCGCTCCACGTCCAGTGCGGACATACCGGATTGGGCCCGCCGCTGGCAGCGCAAGCTCTTCGACGAGGGCTGGCTGCTACCCGCCCAGCCGCCCGAGTACGGCGGCCGGAACGCCACGCTGCCCCAAGTGGTCGCCCACCTGGAGGAGTTGTCCCGGCGGCGGATCTACCAGAGCTTCAACCCGCAGGGCCTCAACATCATCGCGGCCTCGCTGCTGACGTTCGGCACCGAGGAACAGAAGCGCGAATGGGCGGTCCCCCTGCTGCGCGCCGAGATCACCGCGTCGCTCGGTATGAGCGAGCCCGGAGCCGGTTCCGACCTGGCCGGACTGCGCACCCGCGCGGTCCTCGAAGGCGACCACTTCGTCGTCAACGGGCAGAAGGTGTGGACCTCGGGCGCGCACGACGCCGACGTCCTGCTCACCTTCGTCCGCACCGACCCCGAAGCGCCCAAGCACAAGGGGATCAGCGTCCTGCTCATCCCCACCGACTCCGAAGGCCTGGTCAGGCGGCCGTTCGGATCGATCGCCGCGCCCGACGACCTCGACTTCAACGAGGTGTTCTTCACCGACGTCCACGTCCCCAAGGAGAACCTCGTCGGCCCCCTCAACGAGGGCTGGCGCGTGGCCAACGGCTCGCTCGGCCACGAACGGACCCTGCTGTGGGTGCACTACGCCGAGCGGATGGACGGACTGATCCGGGACGCCGCCTGCGCCGAGGACTGGTACGCCACCCTCCAAATAGACGTCCAGGCACTCCGGTTGCTCGGCTACCGCCTGCTCGGGCCCGACCGGAACCCGGTGGAGATCTCGGTACTCAAACTGCTCGGCTCCGAGGCCGCGCAGAGCGCCGAACTGCACGCCCTCGAACACCACGGCGCCGAGGCGCTGTTGCATCCGGTGCAGACAGGGACGTACACCCATATGAACCTGGAGACGTTCACCGCCAGTTGGTTCGAGCGGTACGCGCGCAGCTTCGGCGGGACGATCGCCGGCGGCACCTCCGAGATCCAGCGGAACATCATCGCCGAGCGCATCCTCGGCCTGCCCCGATAGAGCCGACGGAAGACGGGACCCATGACAGACACAGCAGACACGGACGAGGTCCTCTACGAGGTCGACAACAAGGTCGCGGTCATCACCCTGAACCGGCCCGAGGTCGCCAACGCCCAAAACGCCGTCCTCCTCGACGCGTTGGACGACGCCTGGCGCCGGGCCGCCGCCGACGAGGAGGTCAAGGTGATCCTCCTGAAGGGCAACGGGAAACACTTCTCCTCCGGCCACGACCTCAAGGACCGCTGGCCGGCACCGAGCGAGATCACCCTGGAGTGGATCTACAGCGCCGAGTCCCGCCGATACCTGGAATACACGCTGCGCTGGCGCAACGTACCCAAGCCGTCGATCGCCGCGGTCCAGGGCAAGTGCATCGCCGGCGGACTGATGCTCTGCTGGCCCTGCGACCTGATCGTGGCCGCCGAGAACGCCGAATTCTCCGACCCCGTCGTCCACATGGGTATCGGGGGAGTCGAATACCACGGCCACACCTGGGAGTTGGGCCCGCGCAAGGCCAAGGAGATCCTCTTCACCGGCCGGGCCGTCACCGCCGAGGAGGCGGAGAAGGTCGGCATGGTGAACAAGGTCGTCCCCCTCGACCAACTGGGCACCGAGGCTATGGAGTTGGCCCAGCAGATCGCCCGCATGCCGTCCTTCGGCCTCCGCCAGGCCAAGCGGGCCGTCAACCAGAGCCTCGACGTACAGGGTTTCTACGCGGCCATCCAGTCCGTGTTCGACATCCACGAGACCGGGCACGGGAACGCGCTGAGCGTCAGCGGATACCCCATTCTCACGAAGCTCGACGCGATGAAGGAACGCCTCAAAGAGCAGTAGGCGGGGATCGTGAGCCTCCCTCATTCGCGGTGGGCGGTGGCTCCCCGGCTCATCGCGAGGACCGCGTCGCGGCGGCTCAGCGCCCCGAACGGTGAACCGCCGGTCGGGGCGGGGCTGCCGTAGATCCAGGTCGGACCGTCGCGGAGATGGGCGAGCGCCTCGCCGGCCACGTCGTCGGGATCGGCCAAGTCGCCGCCGTAGGAGCCCCCTTGGACACCTTCGGTCCGACGCAGGGACGGGGTGTCGGTCCTGCCCAGCACCAGCCCCAGGACGTCCACCCCGCTGCCCTGCCACTCCGCCCACAGGCTCTCCGCGAGGACGAGGTCGAACGCCTTCGACGCGCCGTAGGCGGCGAGCGTGGCGCCGCCCGCCCAGGCCGCGCCCGAGGTCACCAGGACCACGGCTCCCCGCTTGCGCGCCACCATCGGGGCACCGAAACGGTATGCCGCTTCGAGTACGGCGGTGCAGTTGCGCCGCACCAGCCCGAGGTGGGTGGAGAGGTCCTTGGCGAGGAACGGGACGCTGCGGTCGTCGCTGCCCGCGTTGAAGACGAACAGACCGACCTCCAGATCGGTGGTCGCCTGCTCCAACTCCGACAGGGCGCTCGGGGAGCTGAGGTCGAGCGCGACGGTGCGGACCTCGACGCCGTGCCGGGCGCGGATCTCGTCGGCGGACGCCTCCAGCACGGGCAGGCGCCGGGCCACCAGCACGACGTTCATCCCCTGGGCGGCCATCCGGTGGGCGAACGCCGCACCGACCCCGTCCGACCCACCGGCGATGACACCCCACGGCCCGTACTTGTCGGTGAGCGATTCAGTCACTTCCCACTCCCTCTTCAGCTCGTGCGGATCATTCAGGGCGAACGGAGAACCTTCTTCTCGACCGCGTCCGACGACAGCACCGTCCCGATGATCCCGAGATCGGCACCGGCGCTGCGTGCCACCTCGCGCACCACGCGGACGTCCTTGCTCATCAGGTCCGCCAGCCGTTCCGCGACCGCGTCGACCGAGCCCCCGCTCGCGACGACACCGAGCGCGCGACTGGCACCGCTGCCGTGCTGGAGAGCCGCGAGAATCGCCTTCTCGTCGATCCCCAGCGAACCCGCCACCCGCACCGCGTCGACCGCGAGACCGACCTGCGCCACGAACAGGGCGTTGTTGACGAGCTTGACCCGCTGACCGTTGCCCGCCGGCCCCACGAACATGACCGGCGAGGCGTACGTCTCCAACAGCGGGCGTATCGCGTCCAGTTGGGCTTCGTCACCGCCGACCCACAGGGTGAGGCGGCCCGCGGCGATGTCGTGCGGGCCGCCCGAGAGCGCGGCGTCCAGGACCCCGACACCGCGCTCCGCACCCGCCTCGGCGAGCAGCTGCGCGGTGGCGGGGTCGGAGGTGGTGTGCTGGACGAGCGTCGCCCCTGCCCTCATGGCCGCGATGGCGCCGTCCGGGCCGAGGCACACCGATCGCACCTGCTCGTCCGTCAGGACGACGACGAACACCACATCGGCGTCGCGCACGGTCGCCTCGATCGTCCCGGCCCGACTCGCCCTGTCCGCACGGGCGATGGTCTGCGTCTCCGGGCGGCGCACGTGGACCGTGACGTCATGCCCGGCGGCGACCAGGCGGTCTGCGATCGGCTGCCCCATCCGGCCCGACCCGATACATCCGATTCTCAACTCTCCTCCAGATGAACGGAGTTGACAGACGGCGCCAGCATCGCGCGCGGTCCATCGGTGCCGTCGAGGTTGGCGTTGACCCGCTCGGCGATGCGCCAGCCCTGTGAAGTGCGCACCCAGCGCCAGGTGTTGGCGGAGACCTGGAACACCCAGAACCGGCCAGCGTCGGCGTCCCAGCGGAGGTGCAGGGCGTGGCTGCGGCCGGTCGCGTGGTCGCCGTCGACGACGATGTGCGGGGCGGTGAGGACGTGACCGCAGCCGTTGTGGATCACGCTCTGGTGCCCCGGGCCGTGGACCATGCCGGCGATACCGCCCCGGCCCTCCATCCGGAGGTGCGGGATCGCGTCGAAGACACCGTCCTCGGTCCAGAGTGCCGCCGCGGCCTCCCCTGAACCACTGTCGACCGCGGGCCCGTACTGGGCGACGAGCTGCGTGATCTCGACCTGGTCCTCAAGGGTGCGCACCTTGGTCGCCAACGACTCGACGACGGAGCGGAGTTGGGCAAGTTGCTCGGTCTCGCTCATGAGTGTTTCAGCTCCCTGGTACGACGATGATGCGGGCCGGACCGTTGGCGTCCCGTGCGGCGTCCAGCGCCGCCGGCACCCCGTCGAGCCCGACGGTGTGGCCGAGCATCGGCCCCACATCGAGGCTGCCGGAGCAGACCGCACGGAACGCCTCGTCCCAGTGGTCCATCGACGGGCCGCCCCCGAACTGGATGTTGATCCCCTTCCGCTTCGCGGTCAGGGTGTGCAGATGATCGCCCTCCGGCGGACCGCCGACGGAGAAGATCCGGGTACCGCGCTCGCAGCCCTTGATGATCGAGTCGACGATCCAGGCGGTGGCGGAACACTCCGGCGTGCACGCCTCCGCCATCTACCGCCGCTGGCCCTCCCGGATCGAGCAGATCGAGGAGGCCACGTTCCCCGGACTCAGCCCGCTGAGCGTCCGCCCGACGGGGGACCTCCGACGTGACCTCCGCCGGTTCGTCCGCGCCTACGTGGCGGCCTTCGGCGCCCCCGCGGCCCGCGCCGCCGCGGCCGGACTCTTCGCGCACTCCCAGACGCCGAGCCGCCCCCGGCCGCCGGAGATGCTGCTGCGGGTGTCGGCGCGACCGCAGTTCCAGGACATCCTGCGCGCCGCGCCGGCCGGGAGCGTCGACCCCGCCGTGGACCCGGACGACGTCTTCGACATGCTCCTCGGCGCCGTACTGACCCGCACCCTCCTGTCCACGGTCACGGCCCGCAACCGCCCCGTCGAGCGCACGGTGGAGATGATCCTTCGGATCCTACGGCCGCTCGACGGGCCGGTGTGAGCAACTCCCGTGACCGACCTCGGTGTTGCTGTCAGCGGCGCTCGTCGCGGTACACCTTCCCGCCCTTCATCACGAACCGGACGTCCGCCATCACGGAGACGTCCTCCAGCGGATCGCCCGGCACCGCGATCAGATCGGCGAGCAGGCCGTGCGCGATGCGGCCCCTGTCGTCGGCGTCGATCAACTCCGCCGCGTTGACGGTCGCCGCCCGGAGTGCCTCCAGGGGGGTCATGCCGCGGTCGACCAGGGCGATCAGTTCCTGGGCGCCGCGTCCGTGCGGAATCGCCGGCGCGTCCGTGCCGAGCGCCATCCGGACACCCGCCTTGCCGGCCCTGGCCACCACCGTCTTCGCCCGGGGGAAGATCTCGGCGGCCTTCTCCTTCAGTTCGGGCGCCGCACGGGACATGTCCATCCCCTCGATGAGAGCGGTGGTCGGCACCAGGAAAGTGCCGCGCTCCGCCATCAGCGCGATGGTGTCGTCGTCGAGCAGGAAGCCGTGCTCGATGCAGTCGATGCCCGCCTCCACCGCCGCCCGGACGGCGTCGGCCCCATGGGTGTGGGCCGCCACCTTCAGTCCGCGCCGGTGTGCCTCGTCGACGATGGCGCGCAGTTCCTCGTCGGAGTAGTGCTGCGCGCCGGGCGTGCCGGTGTGGGACATCACGCCCCCGGACGCGCAGACCTTGATGAGCCGTGCCCCGTGCTTGATCTGGTAGCGGACGGCCTTGCGCACCTCGTCGACCCCGTTGGCAATGCCCTCTTCCAAGGAGAGAGGCATGATTCCGGGGGCGTACGCGGCGAACATCGTGGGGTCCAGATGTCCGCCGGTGGGGGTGATGGCGTGTCCGGCGGGCACGATGCGCGGGCCGTCGATCCAGCCGGCGTCGATGGCCTTCGCCAGCGCGACGTCCAGCAGATAACCGCCCGTCTTCACGAACAGTCCGAGGTTGCGGACCGTGGTGAACCCCGCGCGCAGGGTCCGCCGGGCGTTGCCCACCGCGCGCAGCATCCGCAGCGGGGGATCATCCTGGACGGGGGAGAGCGCGAGCGTCTCTCCCCGGCCGCCCATCAGGAGGTTGACCTCCATGTCCATGAGACCGGGCAGGAGCGTCACATCGCCGAGATCGAGAACCTCGTTCTCGCCGTTGTCATCGCTGCCGTGCGTGATGCGGTCGCCCTCGATCGTCACCAGGCCCGGCGACTCGAACTCGCCCGTCTCCACGTGCAGTACACGCGCCGCCTTGAGCGTGAGCACGACCGGTCAGACCTTCGGCTCGACCACGAGGTCCATGGAGGCGGCCCCGCTGTCCGGCACCCGGGCCTGCTTCCAGACCTCGACCGGGAACGACACGTTCACCAGGGAGAACATCAGGAGCAGCAAGTTGCGCTCCTGCTCCGGCAGTTCGTCGAGAGGAAACGTGTCGAGGTGGTCGGAGGCCTGTTCAAGGAGCGGGAACGCGGCGTCGTAGAAGGCCTGCATGTCCTCCATGGAACTGGCCAGGCGCTTGCCGTACCGCTCGCGCTCGGACTCCAGGACCCACTCGCCGAACGGTTCGAGAGCCGCGAACTCACTGGGCAGCATCGGTGTGCTCCTTGACGTAGTCGGCGACCGTCTTGTGCAGATGGCGGAGCAGCAACTCCTGGTCGCAGAGCGGGAATTCGGTGACCACCCGGCTCTTGAGCATCGTCTGGGTGGCCTCCAGCGTGTTGCCGTCCTGGAGGGCGTACTCCTTGAACGTCACCGCCGCCAGCTCCTGCTTCAGCCGCTCGCGCGCCGTCTTCGCGGGCACGAAGTACAGGTTGGCCTCGAAGAGGTGCTTGTCCACCGCCGTCGGCCAGTAGTGGTATGTCAGGTACCAGCCGGGCTTCCAGATCAGCAGGGTCATGTTCGGGAAGAACTCGAAGGAGTCGTTGCCCCACGCGCGGTGCCCGCCCGGATTGAGACCGGGGGGCAGCGGGTCGAGGCCCTCGATGTCGGGCGCTTCCCACGGGCCGAACAGGCCGCTGCGCAGGACACGTTCGATGGGCTTGACGATGGTCAGGTCCTTGGGCGGGGACATGCCTCCCCAGGAGGAGATCATCGAGTGCGGGGGGTGGATCTCGTAGTGCAGCGCCTCGTACCCGACGTTGAAGAGCTTGTCGGCCTCGTCCTTGACGGCCTGCTTCATGTGCAGGACGGGTGCGTGGTAGAACTCCGCGAACGCGTCGATGAACAGCTTCCAGTTGCTGCCGATCTCCGCCTTGTAGGTGAAGACCTCGGTCATCTCGTGGAAGGGGTAACCCTCCAGGCCCTTGGCGAACTCGCCGAGGTACTCCTTCAGCGGCTGGGCGTCGGGATCGAGGTTGACGAAGACGAACCCCTCCCAGACCTCGCAGCGGACCAGCTTGAGGCCGTAGTCCGCCTTGTCCAGGTCGAAGAACTCCTTCTCCTGCTGGACGAAGGTCAGATCGCCGTCGAGGCTGTAGCGCCAGGCGTGGTACTTGCAGGTGAACTGGCGGCAGGTGCCCTTGACCTCCTCGCCCGGGTAGTCGTTCCACACGAGCTTGTTGCCGCGGTGGCGGCAGACGTTGTGGAAGGCGCGGATCTCCTTGTCCTTGCCCCGCACGATCACCAGTGAGGTGTCGGCGACCGCCAGCTCCTTCGTGAAGTAGCTGCCGACCTTCGGGACCTGCTCGACCCGGCCGACGTTCAGCCAGGTCTTCTTGAAGATCGCCTCCTTCTCCGCCTCGTAGTACGCGGGGTCGATGGAGTCCTCGTAGTTCACCGGGCTGGTGCCCAGCTCGGGGTAGTTCTCGGTCCAGCTCCCGGCCGCCGGCTTGGCGAAGTGTGGCATGGGATCACCCCTCTCGTTTGTGAGAATACCATTCTCGTTTTGGGAAACTGAAGTTCTCTTCCGAGATCACGGGGTCGAGTTCCACGCCGAAGGTGTTGAGGGCCATCGTGAGCATCGTGTAGGCGCCGATGGTGAAGACCAGGTCCATGAGCTGGCGTTCGTCCAGGTCGACGGCGAGCGCCGCGTAGGTCGCGTCCGAGAGGCCCGAGTCGGTGTCCAGTTCGTCCACGGCCCGGTTGAGCAGCGTGTCGGCGTCCGTGCGGATTTCCTCGATCTCGTCCTCGGTCACCCCCGCCTTCCGGCCGATCAGGACATGACTGGCCCACTCGTACCTGCTGCCCCGCCGCCAGGCGACCCGCATGACGGCCAGCTCGCGGACGCGCACCGGCAGGGTCGAGGTGTTGAGGTGCATGTTGAACGTCAGGAACGCCCGTGCCAGGGCCGGATGCCGCTGGAAGACCCCCAGGACGTTGGCCTCCGGCAGCTTCCGGGGATGGTTGATGACCGAGAACAGCTCGTGGTCCCAGTCGCCGTACGGCACCGGGGTGATGCGAACGCCGTTCTCGGCGGCGGTTCCGCCGTTCCCGCGGTACTCGGTGCCCGTCTCGCCGGCTCCGTCGTGTTCGCGCTGCTCGCTCACGTGTTCCGCCCGCCGTTCACGCCCAGGATCTGGCCGGTGATGTAACCGGCCTCGTCCGAGGCGAGGAAGGCGCAGGCCGCGGCGATGTCCTCCGGGCGCCCGACACGCCGTACCGGAGTGCGCTGGATGTGCTCCTCGACCGTCCCGCCCAGCAGTTGGCGCTCCTCCGAGCGGCGCAGCATCGGCGTGTCGATGAAGCCGGGCGGTACCGCGTTCACGGTGATGCCCTGCGGGCCCAACTCCAGGGCCAGTGCCTTCGTCAGCCCGTTGACCGCCGACTTGGCGGCCACGTAGTGCGTCATGAACGGCTGGCCGGAGTGCGCGCTGGACGAGGAGATGTTGACGATCCGGCCCCAGCCGGCCTCCACCATGTCCGGCAGGACGGCCTGCACGCAGTGGAAGACGCCGTTGAGATTGACGTCGATCACCCGCTGCCAGGCCTCGAAGGTGAGGTTGGCGAAACGCTTGTAGCCCTCCGTCCCGGCCGCGTTGACCAGCACCGTGACCGGGCCGAGCTGCTCCCGGACCTCGGCGAGTGCCTCGTCCACCTGGGCGCGGTCGGAGACGTCGGCCTTGCGGGAGAAGCCCCTGTCGGACGGATTGAGGTCGAGGGTGGCGACCTGGAGGCCGTCGGCCTCCAGGCGTTGTGCGATGGCCAGTCCGATGCCGGAGCCGCCGCCTGTGACGAGGGCTGTCCTCATGCCGGAACCCCCTTCGTCTCGATCATGAAAATCTCCCTTCCGAATCTGAGAAGGTTATTCTCGTCTCTGGTCCTTCCGGAAGTCCCGCGCAGGCGGGGGCCGTTCACCGCGCCCCGTGCGGCTGTCAGCGAGTCGTCAGGATGACATTCTCGCTTCCGGATGGTTGATTCGCGTATAGGGAGAATGTAGTTTCCGCTCCATTGGAGCAAGCCGCCCATCCATGCGAGGAGAACAGGATGCGGTTCCAGGACAAGGTGGCGATCGTCACCGGAGCGGGACAGGGAATCGGCGAGGACTACGCCCGGGCGCTCGCCGCCGAGGGAGCACGGGTCGTGGTCGCGGACATCAACGAGGAGCAGGGACAGCGGGTCGCCAAGGACATCGACTCCGCGCTCTTCGTCAAGGTCGACGTCGGAGACCCCGCCTCGGCCGACGCGCTGGCCGCCGCCACCGTCGCCGAGTTCGGCCGCATCGACTACCTGATCAACAACGCCGCGATCTACCACAGCATGCGGCGCGAGGGCCTCACCACCGTCGACCTCGACTACCTCAACCGCTTCATCCAGGTGAACCTGATGGGCGCCCTCTACGTCACCCGGGCCGTCGTCCCGCACCTGACCGAGGGCAGCGCGATCGTCAACCAGTCCTCCGCCGCCGCCTACATGGCCAGCGGCTACTACGGCCTGGCCAAGATCGGCATCAACCACCTCACCGCGTCCCTCGCCGCCGAACTCGGCGGCCGGGGCATCCGCGTCAACGGCATCGCCCCCGGCCCCACCGACACCGAGGCCACGGCCACCGTCGTACCGGTCGAGTTCCAGGAGCGGATGACCCAGGCCCTGGCCATCAAACGGATGGGCACCCCCGGCGACCTCACCCCCACCGTGCTGTTCCTGCTCTCCGACGACGCCGGCTGGCTGACCGGCCAGACCATCAGCGTCGACGGCGGACAGGTGGTACGGCTGTGACCCGCATGCTCATCAACGGCCAACTCGTCGACGCGGAACGGACGTTCCCCTCCCTCAACCCCGCCACCGGCGAGGTCTACGGCCACGCCCCCGACGCCACCGTCGCGCAGGCCGAGGCCGCCGTAGCAGCGGCGCGGACCGCCTTCGACACCACCGCCTGGTCGACGGACGTACAACTGCGCATCCGCTGTCTCGACCAGCTGCACCAGGCGCTCACCGACCACGTCGAGGAACTGCGCGAGCTGACCATCGCCGAGGTCGGCGCACCCCGCGTGCTCACCTACGGCCCCCAGCTCGACGACCCCGTCAAGCTGGTGCGCTTCTACGCGGACCTGTTGCGCAAGTACCCGCTGACCGAGGAACTCGGCGAGGTCGAGATCCGGGGCCAGCGCCACCGCCGCTGGGTCGAGAAGGAGGCCGCCGGGGTCGTCACCGCGATCATCGCCTACAACTACCCGAACCAACTGGCCCTCGCCAAGCTCGCGCCCGCGCTCGCGGCCGGCTGCACGGTCGTCCTCAAGGGCGCCCCCGACACCCCGCTGACCACCCTGTTCCTCGGCCAACTCATCGCGGAGCACACGGACTTCCCGCCCGGCGTGGTCAACGTCCTCACGTCCTCCGGCGCCGACGTCGGCGAAGCCCTCACCACGCACCCCGACGTCGACATGATCACCTTCACCGGTTCCACGGCGACCGGCCGCCGGATCATGGAGGCCGCGAGCCGCACGGTGAAGAAGGTCTTCCTCGAACTCGGCGGCAAGTCCGCCATGATCGTCCTCGACGACGCGGACTTCGCCACTGCCGCGATGTTCGCGGCCGGCACCATCTGCTCCCACTCCGGGCAGGGTTGCGCGCTCACCTCACGGCTGCTCGTACCCCGGGAGCACCACGACGAGATCGTCGAAAAGGTGGCCGCAGGCCTGGGCCGGATCCCGCTCGGCGACCCCGCCGACCCCAAGACCTTCGCGGGCCCGCTCATCAGCGAACGCCAGCGCGACAAGGTCGACGGCATGGTCGAGAGGGCCGTAGCAGCCGGTGCGAACCTCGTTACCGGCGGCGAGAAGATCGATCCCGGCTTCTTCTACAGGCCGACCCTCCTCAGCAATGTCGACCCGGACAGCGAGATCGCCCAGGACGAGGTCTTCGGCCCGGTGCTCGTGGTGATTCCGTACGACGACGATGACGACGCCGTCCGCATCGCCAACAACTCCGTCTTCGGCCTCTCCGGCGGCATCCAGAGCGCCGACGACGAGCGGGCCATCGCCCTCGCCCGCCGGATCCGCACCGGCACCTTCAGCATCAACGGCGGCAACTACTTCGCGGCGGACGTGCCGTTCGGCGGCTACAAGCAGTCGGGCATCGGCCGGGAGAGCGGTGTGCCCGGCCTGGAGGAGTTCCTGGAGTACAAGTCCTTCGCGGTCGTGGTCCGGTCATGATGCCGCTCGAAGGCATCCGCGTCCTCGAAGTCGCCATGTACGGCTTCGTCCCCTCGGCGGGAGCCGTCCTCTCCGACTGGGGAGCGGACGTCATCAAGGTCGAGCACGCCGTTACCGGCGACCCGCAGCGCGGTCTGCGGCAGACCGGAACGATGCGTGTCGAGGGCGACCCCAACCCCAACGTCGAGCACGCCAACCGCGGCAAGCGCAGCCTCGGCCTCGACATCTCCCGCCCCGAGGGAAAGGAGGTTCTCCACGACCTCGCCCGGCGCGCGGACGTGTTCCTGACCAGCTTCCTTCCCGGTCACCGGGAGCGGTTCGGCATCGACGTCGACGACATCCGTAGCGTCAATCCCCACATCATCTACGCCCGAGGCAGCGCGTTCGGACCGCGCGGACCGGAAGCGGGGAAGGGTGGCTACGACATGACGGCGTTCTGGGCCCGCGCCGGTACCGCCGCGAGCATCACCCCCGCCGGCACCGACGGCATCATCAACCCGCCGTCCCCGGCCTACGGCGACACCATCTCCGGCACCAACCTCGCCGGCGGCATCGCCGCCGCGCTCCTCAAACGCGAGCGCACCGGCGAACCGTCGGTCGTGGACGTCTCCCTGCTCGGCAGCGGACTGTGGGCGATGGGCCACGCCACCGCGCTCTCCCTGCACCTCGGCAAGCCCTGGATCCCGCCGCCCGTCGGTACCCACGGCTCCGTCGCCAACCCCCTCTCCGGGCTGTACGAGACCTCCGACGGTCACCATCTGGCGTTCGTCATGATGCAGCCCGGCAAGTTCTGGGCCGATGTGTGCCGGCACATCGACCGCCCCGAACTCGCCGACGACGCCCGCTTCGCCACGACCGAGCACCTGGTGGCCAACACGGCGGAGGCCGTCAAGATCCTGCGCGAGGTCCTCGCCACCCGCACCCTCGCGGAGTGGAGCAGGCGCTTCACCACCCTGGCCGGGCCGTGGGCCCCGGTGCAGGACTCCCTGCAAGTGGGCGACGACCCGCAGATCAGAGCGAACGAGTACCTGCTTCAGGCAGGAGAGCTCGAACTGGTCGCCAGCCCCGTGCAGTTCGACACGCACGCCCCACAACTCGGGCCCGCACCCGAGTTCGCCGCCCAGACCGAGGAGATCCTCCTCGAACTGGGCCTGGACTGGGACCGCATCATCGCGCTCAAGGCGGCGGGCGCGGTCACCTGATCACCCGACAGCGGGACTCATTCTCAACGAGGAGAACCGATGAGACGCTTGCTCATCCCCGCGCTGGTCCTGGCCCTCGCGGCCGCGGCCGGATGTTCCGGCCGCACCAAGTCGGCGGACACCACCAGCCCTTCCACCACCGGAGCCGCCGACACCGCGATCGCCGACTTCGGCACGCTGAAGTCCGTGTGCGGCAAGGGCACCGCCAAGACCGTCACCGGCCAGGGCATCACCGCCACCGACGTCAAGGTCGGCGTCTTCACCGACGTCGGATTCACCAAGAACCCGGAGTTCGAGAACGCGGCGAAGGTCTTCACCTCCTGGTGCAACGCCGCCGGCGGCATCAACGGACGCACGATCACACCCGTGACGCACGACGCCCAGCTCATGCAGGTCAACCAGCAGATGATCGAGGCCTGCCGCACCGACTTCTTCGAGGTCGGCGGCGGCGCCGCCCTCGACGGCCTGGGCGCCAAGACCCGCCTGAAGTGCCTGCTCCCCGAGTTCCCGGCACAGGTCACCTCCGAGGTCGGCGCCGACCTCCAGGTGCTGACGCAGGGTGCCTCGTCCGGGTACGCGCTCTACGCCGGATACTTCTCCTGGCTGTTGAAGGAGGCGTACCCGTCGTCGGCGAGCGGCGTCGGCATCATCACCGGAGACGTGCCCGCCATCAAGGTCATCGCGGCCCAGGACAAGGAAGTCCTCACCGCGATGGGCGGCAAGGTCACCTACTCCGACCTCTACCCCGCGCAGGGCGTGTCCGACTGGACGCCGTACGCCCAGTCCATCAAGACGAAGAAGGTCAAGGGACTCGTCTTCCTGGGCGACCTCACCCAGCTGGCGAAGCTGGAGCAGGCGCTCACCAACATCGACTACAAGCTCGACTGGATCGACGCCAACAACAACGCCTACGGCCCCGCGTTCCTCAAGCTGGCCGACACCGCGCTGACCTCCCAGACCAACTTCGCGAGCATCGACGGGACTTACCCGCTGGAGAAGGCGGACGGCAACCCGGCGACCAAGGAGATGGTCGCCCTGTTCAAGAAGTACGCGCCCGACGCGCAGATCACGCTGCCCGCCGTGCACGCCTTCTCCACCTGGCTGCTGTTCGCCACCTCGGCCCGCAACTGCGCCGAACTGACCCGCAGTTGTGTCCTGGCGAACGCCAAGAAGCAGACCGCGTGGACCGGGGGAGGGCTCCAGGCCCCGGTGAACCTGTCGTCTCCCGACGAGCCCGTGAAGTGCTTCAACGTCGAGAAGGCCACCACCAGCGGCTGGGTGCCCGCCGACTTCAAGCCGACCGACGGCGCCTACCGCTGCGACGCGGCCGTCTACAAGTACAAGGGCGACTACGGCAAGCCGCCGACGCTGGCGGACGTCGGCAAGTCGCTCGCCGACCTCAAGTAGCCACGCCACATCCCCCGTTCACCGCCGGCAGGAAGGAAGGGCCGTGAAGGTACGAGTCGACCCGGAGCGCTGTCAGGGCCACACGCTCTGCGCGATGCGCGCTCCGGACACCTTCGAACTCAGCGAGATCGACGGGCACTCCTCGGTCGTCGAGGAAGAGGTCCCCGCCGACCAGGAGGCGGCCGTCCGTGAGGCGGTCCTGTCCTGTCCGGAGCGGGCGATCTCCCTCATCTCCTGACCCCCACCTCAGCCACCGAGCAGGAGAGGACTCCGCATGACCACGGAAGACGCGGCCGTCGACGACGACGGTGGCCGCAAGCACCCTCAGGTGCACTTCGACCGGCACACACCCGACTACCGCGAACGGTTCGAGGACATCACCCACGAACTGCACGGGCGGTGCCCGGTCGCCTGGACGGAGACCCACGGCGGCCACTGGGTCGCCAGCGGCAACCGTGAGGTGTTCGAACTCGCCCGGTCCGCCGAGTTCCTCTCCAACGACCATGACGTGAAGGGGGAGCGGCGCGGCTACAAGGGCATCTCCATCCCGCCGCCGCCCCGTGCCCGCGAGGCCCAGGGCGGGTTCCTGGAGATGGACCCGCCGGACCAGCGGTACTACCGGCAGACCCTCAACCCGTATCTGTCGCCGGCCGCCATCCAGCGCTGGATCCCGTTCGTCGACGAGGTCGTGCGCGCCAGTGTCGACGAGAAGATCGAGTCGGGCCGTATCGACTTCGTCGACGACCTCGCCAACATCGTCCCGGCCGTGCTCACCCTGGCGATGATGGGCATCCCGCTGGAGCACTGGACCATCTACAACGAACCGGCCCACGCCTCCGTCTACACACCTCCCAACTCGCCCGACATGCCAAGGGTGTTGGACCTCAGCCGCAAGATGGGCATGGACCTCATGGCCCAGCTCGCGGAGATCCGGCAGAAGCCCCGGCCGGGCCTGGTCGACGCGCTGGTCCGCGCCGACCTCAACGGCCGCAACCCCGACGACCGCGAACTCCTCGGTGTGTGTGCCCTGTTGATCGGCGGCGGCTTCGACACCACGACCGCGCTCACCGCCCACTCCCTCGAATGGCTCTCCCAACACCCAGAGGAGCGAGCCCGGTTGAGCCGCGAGCGCAAGACCCTGCTGGACTCCGCGACCGAGGAGTTCCTGCGCTTCTACACCCCGGCACCCGGCGACGGCCGCACCATCACCGCCGACTGCGAGATCGCCGGCACCGAGTTCAAGGAGGGCGAACGCCTCTGGCTCTCCTGGGCGATGGCCAACCGCGACCCGTCGGTCTTCCCGGACCCGGACACGATCGACATGGAACGCAAGGGCAACCGGCACAGCAGCTTCGGCCTCGGCATCCACCGCTGCATCGGCTCCAACGTGGCCCGCACGGTGTTCAAGCGGATGGTGACGGCCGTACTCGACCGGATGCCCGACTACGAGTGCGACCCCGAAGGCGCCGTCCACTACGAGACCATCGGCGTCATCCAGGGCATGCGCCACCTCCCGGCCACCTTCACCCCGGGCGAGCGCCTCGGCGCCGGACTCGACGAGACCCTCGCCGCACTGCAGAAGGTGTGCGACGAGCAGCGCCTCGCTGAACCGGTCACCGTCCGCAAGTCCACGGCACGGATCAGCACATGACGGACCATCAGCGTCCCGGCCCGGTGGTCACGGAGGAGAACGAGTTCTTCTGGACCTCCGGCGCGGACGGCCGGCTGCGGGTGGCGGAGTGCGGATCCTGCGCGGCCCTCATCCATCCGCCGCAGCCGGTCTGCCGGTACTGCCACGGGCACGACATGGGCGTCCGGGCCGTCTCCGGCCACGCGACGCTGATCGGCTTCACCGTCAACCACCGCTTCGCCCTGCCCGGCCTGCCCGCGCCCTACGTCGTGGCCCAGGTCGCCCTGGAGGAGGACCCCAGGGTCCGGCTCACCACCAACGCCGTCCAATGCACCCCGGACGAGCTGGAGTTGGGCATGCGGATGGAGGTCGTCTTCGAACAGGTCGAGGACGCCTGGCTGCCCCTGTTCCGCCCGGCACGCGAACGCCCGGCGACGGACCCGCTGCCGTTCGCCGAGGTCGACACCCGCCAACTCGCCCGCCGGGTAAGGCCGATGCTGACGACGGACAAGTTCGAGGACAAGGTCGCGATCACCGGCATCGGCATGTCGGAGATCGGCCGCCGCCTGTTGGTCCCACCGGTGTCCCTGACGATCCGGGCCTGCGAACGCGCGATCGCCGACGCCGGCCTCACCGTGGCCGACATCGACGGCCTGGCGACCTACCCGGGCGCCGGTGCCGCGTACGGTGGCTTCGGCGAAGGAGGGGTCACCGCCCTGGAGTCCACCCTCGGCCTGGAACCGACCTGGTACAACGGCGGCAGTGAGACCTTCGGCCCCTGCGGCTCCCTCATCTCCGCGATGCTCGCCGTCGCGGGCGGGATGGCCCGCCATGTGCTGTGCTTCCGCACGGTCTGGGAGGCGTCCTACGGCGATCTGATACGCCGCGGCAGGATCCCGCAGGACCCGCCGCGCAAGGTCGACGGCTGGATGAAACCGTTCGGAGCGATCTCGGCCGCCCACACCCTCGCCCAGAACGCCCAACGCCACTTCCACCGCTACGGCACCACCCGCGAGACCCTCGGCTGGATCGCCCTCAACCAGCGGGCCAACGCGGCGCTCAACCCCACAGCGGTCTACCGCGACCCGCTCACCATGGACGACTATCTCAACGCCCGCCCCATCACCACCCCGTTCGGCCTCTACGACTGCGACGTCCCCTGTGACGGAGCGGTCGCCGTGATCGTGTCGGCCGTCGACGCGGCCCGGGATCTCGCCCAGCCACCCGTCTTCGTCGAGGCGGTCGGCACCCAGATCCTGGAACGGCTCGAATGGGACCAGAGCACTCTCACCCACGAACCCCAAGTCCTCGGCCAGTCCGCCCACTTGTGGTCACGTACGTCACTGCGCCCCGAGGACGTCGACGTGGCCGAGCTGTACGACGGCTTCACCTTCAACTGCCTCTCCTGGCTGGAGGGGTTGGGGTTCTGCGGCATCGGCGAGGCCAAGGACTTCCTGGACGGAGGCAAGAACATCGCACGGGACGGCGTACTACCACTGAACACCCACGGCGGACAGCTCTCCCACGGCCGCACCCACGGCATGGGACTGGTCCACGAGGCCATCACCCAACTGCGCGGCGCGGCCGGGCCACGGCAGGTGGCCGGTGCGCGGGTGGCGGTGGCGAGCAGCGGCGGTCTCACCCCGAGCGGCGTGATCCTCTTCCGGGCGGACGGATGAACTCCCGTACCACGAACGTCGTTTCGCGCGTCGTGGACGTCGACGGCATCCCCATGTCGGCGCTGCTGAGCGAGGTCCGCGATCCGCGCGCGGTCGTCGTCGCGCTGCACGGGGGAGCCGTGACGTCGAGCTACTTCGACTACCCGGACCAGCCCCGCCTGTCCCTCCTGCGCACCGCGGCGGCACTGGACTACACCGTGGTGGCCATCGACCGTCCGGGATACGGCAGTTCGGCTCCGTACGGCGAGGGCATGGCGTCCCCCGCACGACGTGTCGACCTCGCCTACGGAGCGGTGGACCGGCTGCTCGCCGCACGTCTGCGCGGAGCGGGACTGTTCCTGTGGGCGCACTCGATCGGCTGCGACCTGGGCGTGCGCATGGCGGGCGACGAACGGCGGAACGACGTTCTCGGCCTGGAGATCGCCGGTACCGGACGCCACCACGCTCCCGGCGCCGTCGAGATCCTCGACTTCCGACAGCGTGACCCGGCCGTGCCGAGACGGTCCGGCCCCGGCCTGCGCGACCTGCTGTGGGAACCGTCGCGCCTGTATCCGGACGAGGTCGTCGGCGCCGCCCGTATCCAGTCACCGGGTCCGTCCTACGAAGCCGCCGTCGCCCGCCGCTGGCCACTGGAGTTCGCCGAAGTCGCGGCCCGCGTACGGATTCCCGTCCACTACACGCTCGGTGACCACGAACGCGTGTGGAGTTCCGGCCCCGAGGCCATGGCCGACATCGCGAGCCTGTTCACCGCCGCCCCGAGGGTGGTCACCGACGAACAGGCCGACGGCGGCCACAACTTGAGCATCGGATACACCGCGACCGGGTACCACCTGAAGATCCTCTCGTTTGTCGAGGACTGCGTTCTCGGATATGAGAACGGCGGGATCGACCATCTGCCTAGGAGGGTCGGATGAGTGACGCCGATGTCGCGGTACTGCTGCTCGTACGAGTGGTCGTAGGAGTGGTCATGATCATGCACGGGCTGAACCACTGGCGCGGCGGCGGCCGTATCGAGGGCACCGCCCGCTGGTTCACCGGACTCGGCCTCAGACAGGGGGTGTTGCAGGCGTGGATGAGCGTGCTCACCGAGGTCGGCGCGGGCATCCTGCTGATCCTCGGTCTCCTCACCCCGCTGGCCTGCGCGGCCGTGATCTCGGTGATGCTGGTCGCGGGACTCCTCGCCCACCGGCCCAACGGCTTCTTCGTCTTCAAGGACGGCTACGAGTACGTCCTCACGCTCGCCGTCGTGGCCCTGGCACTCGCGGTACTGGGCCCCGGCCGCTGGTCCGTCGACAACGCCGCCGGCATCGACCTGACCGGCTGGACCGGCGGCGGAATCGCCCTGGGTGCGGCCGTGGTGGCGACCGGGGGACTGCTGGGCACGTTCTGGCGACCGGAGCCGAAAGCGGAGGCCGCGCCCACCACGGAGCCCGCGTCCACCACGAACGCTGAGCCCACCATGGACGCTGAGCGGAAGACGGACGCTGAGCCGAAGACGGCGGTCGAGCCCCAGCCGGACACCGGGCCCCGGACGGAGATCGGGCCCCAGCCGGCCACCGAACCCCTGAGCGTCGCCGGGCCGGAGTCCGAGAACATCCCCGAGTCGGTCGACCAGGAGGCCCGCTGATGCGCGTCGGATTCATCGGGCTGGGCAATCAGGGCGCGCCCATGGCACGCCGGATCGTCGAAGCGGGCTTCGTCACGACGCTCTGGGCGCGCCGCCCGGCCACGCTCGCCGCGTTCGCGGACACGCCGGCGCGGCGGGCCGCGTCCCCCGTCGAACTGGCCGCCGCCAGCGACCTGGTGTGCGTCTGTGTCGTCGACGACGCCGATGTCGAACAGGTCGTCACGGGCGAGCAGGGTGTGCTGACCGGTCTGCGCCGGGGCGGGGTGATCGCCGTGCACAGCACCGTCCACCCGGACACCTGCCGACGGCTCGCCGAACGGGCCCAGGTGCACGGCGTGTCGGTGGTCGACGCGCCCGTCAGCGGTGGCGGAAAGGCGGCGGCCGAGGGCCGACTGTTGGTGATGGCGGGCGGCGAGTCCGGCACCGTCGCCTACTGCCGCAAGGTGTTCGAGACGTTCGGTGATCCCGTCGTGCACATGGGCCCGCTGGGCTCGGGACAGATCGCCAAACTCCTCAACAACCTGTTGTTCACCGCCAACTTGGCGACCGCGGCCGACACGCTCGCTCTGGCACCGGGGTTCGGCATCGACCGCGGCGCACTCGCCGAAGTCGTCCTCCACGGCAGCGGATCGAGTTTCGCGCTGGACCGGGTGAAGTCCGCGGGCGGCACGCTCGACCGGCTCGCGGAGCGCGCCGGACCGCTGCTCCGCAAGGACGTCAGGCTGCTGGCCGACCTCGCCGAAGCGGCGGGCGCCGAGACCGGCACCGTACTGGCGGCGGCCGACGCGGCCCTCGACCACATGGGCCAAGGTCGCCGGACGGCACCCGCAACTCCCTCTCCATGAAGTGAAAACGAGCTTCTCGCCATAGGAGAAGATTGATATCGTCGCTCGTCGTCAGACTGGTGACGGAAGGGAACCGTGCACACCGTGAAGGACTTCGAGGCGATCGACTTCTTCCAGGACGACGAGGTCGTCGCGGACCCCTATCCCTACTTGGCGGCCCTGCGCGGGAAGTGCCCGGTGCAGCGCGAGAGCCACCACGACGTGACGATGGTGACGGGGTACGACGAGGCGATACAGGTCCTCAACGACTCCGACACGTTCTCGTCCTGTCTGTCGGTGACCGGACCCTTCCCCGGGTTCCCGGTCCCACTCGAAGGCGACGCCGACGTGAGTGCGCTGATCGAGCAGTACCGCGACCAGCTCCCGATGAGCGACCAACTGCCCACACTGGACCCGCCGATGCACACGGACCACCGCGGACTGCTGATGCGGCTGATCACCCCGCGCCGCCTCAAGGAGAACGAGGCGTCGATGTGGCACCTCGCCGACGCGCAGCTGGACGCGTATCTCGCCGCCGGCGAGGGCGACTTCATCAGCGGGTTCGCCGGTCCCTTCACCCTGAGGGTCATCGCCGATCTGCTCGGTGTGCCCGACGAGGACCGCAACGCGTTCGTGGAGGGCCTCGAACACCGGCCGCAGGCCGGCATCGGCAGCACGGACGGCAAGGTGTCGTACTCGCCGCTGGAGTACCTGTACGGGCAGTTCTCGGCCTATGTCGAGGAGCGCCGCCGCGAACCCCGCGAGGACGTGATCACGGGCCTCGCCACCGCGAAGTTCGCCGACGGCTCGACCCCCGACGTCGCCGACGTGGCCCGCGTCGCCACCAACCTCTTCGCGGCCGGCCAGGAGACCACCGTCCGGCTGCTCAGCAACGCCCTCAAGCTGATCGCCGAAGACCCGGATCTGCAGAGCCTGTTGCGCACCGAGCGCGACCGCATCCCCAACTTCATCGAGGAGACGCTGCGCACGGAGAGCCCCATCAAGGGCGACTTCCGGCTCTCCCGCGTCCCGTCCACGGTGGGCGGCGTCGACATCCCCGCCGGCACCACCCTCATGGTCCTCAACGGCGCCGCGAACCGCGACCCGCGCCACTTCGAGGACCCCGAGACCTTCGACCCGGCCCGCGCCAACGCCCGCCACCACCTCGCCTTCGGCCGCGGCCCCCACACCTGCCCCGGCGCCCCGCTGGCCCGCGCCGAGGCCCGGGTGGGCATCGAGCGCATGCTGGACCGTACGACGGACATCAGGATCTCGGAAAGCGTGCACGGCCCCGCCGACGCACGGAACTTCCGTTACCTGCCGACGTACATCCTGCGTGGACTCACCCATCTGAACCTGGAGTTCACGCTCGCCGAGGAGTCCGCCCGATGAAAGCCGTCGTCGACACCGACCGTTGCCGGGGTCACGGGATCTGCTGGTCGATCTGCCCCGAGGTGTTCGACCTGACCGACGACGGCTACGCCGAGGTGCTGACCCCCGAAGTCCCCGCCGCGTACGAGGAACAGGTCCGCACGGCCGCCGGCAGCTGCCCCGAGCGTGCGATCACAGTGAACTAGCCCGCTGTCGAGGTGAGTTGAGGAGAACACATGCCCAAGGGGTACGTCATCCTGACCGAGTCCGTCAAGGACCCGGCCGGGATGGACGCCTACAGCCGGGCGGCCGGCCCGTCGATGGCCCAGGGCGGCGCCTCCGTCCTCGCCGCCGACGGACAGCCGCACCTCCTCGAAGGCGAGTGGCACGGCGACCGTACCGTCGTCCTCGAATTCGAGTCGGTGGAAGCCGCGCGCAGGTGGTACGAGTCGGAGGCCTACGCGCGCGCGAAGCCCCTGCGACAGGCCGCGGCCGACACCAACGCGGTGATCGTCGCCGGCTTCGAGATGCCGCCCCGGGGCGAGTGAGACGGAGCTGTCCTGCGGGCTGCCACAGCCGGTCCGACGTCGCGGAACTCGTTCTGCTGGCCGAGGAGTTGGGCTACTCCCGGGCGTGGATCCACGACTCCGCGCCCCTGGGGGAGGACCCTTCGACACCTCGCGCCGGCCGCCCGCGCGACCACCCGCGTCGGACTCGGCATCTCCGTCCTTGTCCCTGACCAACGCTCAGTGACGGCGGCGGCGTCCGGCATCGCCACGATCGACCCCTTCTCCGGCGGACGCCTCCGCGCCTGCTTCGGCACGGGATTCACCGCTCGGGTCGCCGTCGGCCAACGCCCCTGAAAATCACGGCACTTGCGGACTGCATCACGACGCCGCACGGCCTTTTCGCCGGCGATACCGGCGCCGTCGACGGCAACCCGGTCCACATGCTGCACACGGCCGACCGCGCGGCACCCCGCCCCCTCGAAGTGCCCCTGTGGCCTCGAAGCGCCGCAGCCGGAAGAGCGCCACCACCTCGTGGCTTTCGAGGGCCATGTCACCGAACTGCCCAGACGAGACCGCGAACTCACGCCCTCGGGCCCCGACGTGCCCCGCGAGTTGCGTGCCTTCGCCACCGCGCACCGGGAGACGGCACACCAGACGTGCAATCGATCAACAATGGCTGGAAGGGTCGCTCAACCGCCGCGGCAACCGTAATGTCACATCCGTGTTGCCGAGGTGGAAAGGGTGCTCGATGACGACGACCCGACACGAGGAGGTCCTTGTCGCCGCGCTGGCGGTGTTCGCCGAGTACGGCTACAAGAAGGCATCCATCGACGCTGTGGCCGAGCGCGCCGGCCTGACCAGACAAGGCGTGCTGCATTACTTCCCGAGCAAGAAGCGGCTGCTCCTCGCCCTCGTCCGGCTTCGCGAGGACCTCGCCCGCGAACACCTGGCAGCCCTCCACCCGGACTCCGGCAAGGACCTGCCCGGGCAGCTCGCCGAGGTCATCGCCTACGACCACAAGAACCCCGGTCTCGCCCAGATCCACAGTGTTCTCGTGGCCGAGGGCGTCACCGGCAGCGACGAGGCACAGCGGTTCTGCCACGACTACTACCGGTCGGTCCAGGAGCAGACCGCCGAGCAGCTGACCGCGCTCTACGGCGACCACGTGCCCAGCGGCCTGACTCCCCGGGCCGCCGCCACCGCCGTGGTCGCGATGCTCGAAGGGGTCCAGCAGCAGTGGATGCTCGACGAGGAGCAGACCGACTACCCCGAGATCATCCGCGATGTCATGGGCGTGCTGCTCGGGCCCACGCCTGTATGAAATCGGCCATGGCCGTCACGCTCTCCGGATGCAGACTCACCGCGTCCGGCCGTACCCGGAGATCCACCGTGACCCCGGAACGGGCCGCGCGTGCGGCGAACGACAGCGAGTCGTCCAGCAGCGGATCCGTACCGGCGACCAGGAGTTGGATCGGCGGCAGCCCGTGCAGGTTGGCGTGCAGCGGGCTCAACAGCGGGTTGGTGCGATCGGCTCCGGCCGCGAACCGGGCCGCGTGCAACCGGAGTTCGTCGATGTCGAAGCCCGGATCGGCCGCCGCGTTGAGCAGCAGACTCGGCGCGTCCAACGTCAGGTCGAGCAGCGCCGAACTCAGCACCGCGCAGTCCGGTTCCCGCGCCCCCATGTCCCGCAGCCGCACCAGCAGCGAGGCCGCGAGCCCCGCCCCCAGTCGCTCACCGGCCAGCGCGACCGGACCACGGGCCTGGCACGAGTTGTACACGGCATGCACGTCGTCGAGCGCCCCGGGGAACGACGACCGGTAGCGCGGGCACACCACCACGGCCCCCGTCCGCAGCGCGAGCCGCTCGGCCAGGTCCACCGCCGACTCCGGCGAACCCGACAACTGCCGGTCCCCGTGCAGATACAGGATGACGAGATCGCTCGCGTCCGGCGGCCGTACGATCGGCCCGATCGGACTCGACTCGACCCGCACCCGCCCGTCGCCGGCCGCCGCACGGTCCGTGCGCGCTCTTACGTCGGCCAGGTCGGCGCCCGCTCCGGTCGTCCCCACTCGCGTGTCACCCACGGGACATCACCCTCTCCGCTGCCTGCCAGTGCTCGTCGGACACCCAGAGGCGGGCGAAGGCCCGGGCCGCCTCCTCCTCCGGGACGGCTCCGCTCATCACGTGCTTGATCTCCCGCGCCGGATTGGTCGCGAGGGATCTGGCCAGGGTGCGCCAGCCCTCGGCGAACTCGGCGCGCGGCAGCACCAGTTCGAGCAGTCCGACACGTTGGGCCTCGGCCGCGTCGAGGACCGTCCCGGCACCGGCGAGCATCAACGCCCGACCCTTGCCGACGAGTTGGGCGAGCCGCTCGGCGCCGCCCCACGCCGGCATGATGGCCAGGGCGACTTGGTTGAAGCCGATCCTGATGTCGTCGGCGGCGACGCGGATGTCGGCGGCCACCGCGACCTCGGCGCCGCCGCCGAACGCGTGCCCGTTCAACGCGGCGATCACCGGTCCGGGGAAGGCGGCGATGCGATCGCAGATCCCCCTCATCCGCAGGGCCATGGCCATCGCGTCCTCCTCGGTCCGGATCGCACTCAACTGCTTCAGGTCTCCGCCCGAGACGAACGCCCGGTCACCGGCACCCGTGATGACCAGGGCCTTGGCGCCCTGGGCCGCGTCGAGCACCTTGTCGAGTTCGTCCATCGTGGTCGGGGCGATGGCGTTGCGGGCCTGTGGGCGGTCGATCGTGACGACCGCCAGGCCCCCGTCGAGTTCGAGATCTACGTCCATGGCCTCAGTCCTCGCCTCAGTCTTCGTAGACGACAGTGACGTGCGGGGTGGTCGGCTCGCCCTGGCAGGTGAGGACCCAGCCCTCGGCGACCTCGTCCTCGTCGAGCGCGTTGTTGACGCGCATCTTGGCCTCGCCCTCGGTGACGTGGGCGATGCAGGTGGCGCAGTTGCCCGCCTCGCAGGAGAACGGCGGGGCCAGACCCGCCCGACGCGCGCTCTCCAGAAACGTCTCGCCGGAGCGCTGCGCGAGCGTGTGCCGCTTGCCGGAGAGCACGAGAGTGACGGTGCCTTCCTGTTCGGGGGCCGCCTCGGGCGGCGGGGGATCGACAACCTGCGCGAACCGCTCCACGAAGATCCGCTCCGGGGCCACTCCCCGGGAGAGAAGCGCGTTCTCCACCAAATCCATGAAGGGCGCGGGCCCGCAGAGATAGAAATCCGCGTTCGTGTCGGCGCCCGTGAACTCCCGCACCTGGTCCGCGGTGACGAACCCCTGCCGGTCGTCGAGGTGGTGGCGGACCTCGAACCGGTCCGGGTACCGCTCGGCCAACTCGCCCAGCGCGGCAGCGAAGATGACGGCGCCCGCGTCCCGGTCGGCGGCCAGGACCCGCACCGGGCGACCGGTGCCGGCCAGCGCCGACTTGGCGAGCGAGAGGATCGGTGTGATCCCGCTGCCCCCGCAGAACGCCACCACCGGAGCGGCGGCTTCGGAGGCCCCGCCGCTCTCTCTCAGACAGAACACCCCTGCGGGCAGCGTGGTTTCGACGACATCGCCGGGCGCGAGGTGGTCGTGCATCCAGTTGGACACCAGGCCCCCCGGAACGCGCTTCACCGTCGTCATCAACTCGGCGTCCGTCTCCGGCGAACTGGACATGGAGTAACTGCGCAGCGTGCCACAGGCCTTGATCGTCACGAACTGGCCCGCCCGGTACCGGAAGGGCGCGTCGAGTACGTATGTCCGTGTGTCGGGCGTCTCCTGGATGATCCGTGTGATCCGCACCGGGTGGAACCCGTGGTCTCGTCCCATGTATGGAATTTACCTTCTCGCTCTGAGAGAGTGCAATTCTCAATGACGAGAGGGGTTCATGTCGTGCGAACGATCCCCGCTGAACTGGTCGACCGCTACGAGGCGGAGGGCTGGTGGACCAGGGAGACGATCGGTGACCTCCTGACGCGGGGCCTGGCGGCAGCCCCGGGGGCCGTGTTCCGGGTGCACTCGGCCGTACGGCCCTGGGAAGGCACCTTCGCCGAGGTCGAACTGACGGCCCGCCGGCTGGCCGCCGGACTGCGCGAGCGGGGTGTGGGCCCCGGTGACGTCGTAGCGCTCCAACTCCCCAACTGGATGGAGGCGGCGGCGGTCTTCTGGGCGTCGGCGTTCCTCGGCGCGGTCGTCGTGCCGATCGTCCACTTCTACGGCCGCAAGGAGGTCGGCTACATCCTGGAGACCGTCGAGCCCAAGGTCTTCGTCACCGCCGACCGGTTCGGACATCTCCACTACGACCCCGACCTGAGCGCGAAGATCCCCGTGGTCGGCGTCGTGGGCCGGGACTTCGACGACCTGCTCGCCGACGAACCGCTGCCCGGCGTCGTACCCACGGACCCGTCCGGACCCGCGCTGATCGCCTTCACCTCCGGAACGACCCGCGACCCCAAGGGAGTTGTGCACAGCCACCGCACCCTGGGCTTCGAGACCCGCCAACTGGCCGGCCGCTACCCGCCCGACCGCGGTCACCAGCTCACCTCCGCGCCCGTCGGCCACTTCATCGGCATGGTGAACGCCTTCCTGATCCCCGTCCTCGACGGCAGCCCGGTGAACCTCGCCGACACCTGGGACCCGGGCCTCGCCCTGGAGTTGATGGCCCGCGACGGACTCACCGTCGGCGGCGGCGCCGCGTACTACATGACGAGCCTCCTCGACCACCCCGACTTCACCCCCGCCCACCTCGCGCGCATGAAGTACGCGGGCCTCGGCGGCGCGGCCGTCCCCAACGCGGTGACCAGACGGCTCGCGGACCTCGGCATCACGGTCTTCCGGGCCTACGGCAGCACCGAGCACCCCTCGATCACCGCCTCGGCCCACACCGCGCCCGAGAACAAGCGCCTCTACACGGACGGAGACGCACTCGACGGGGTGGAGATCCGGCTGGCCGAGGACGGCGAGATCCTCAGCCGAGGCCCGGACCTGTGCCTCGGCTACACCGACCCCGCCCTCACCGAGCGGGCCTTCGACGCGGACGGCTGGTACCACACCGGCGACATCGGGGAGTTCGACCAGGACGGCTACCTCACCATCACCGACCGCAAGGCGGACATCATCATCCGTGGCGGCGAGAACATCGGCGCGCTGGAGGTGGAGGAGGTTCTCCTCGCCCTGCCGGCCGTCGCCGAGGCCGCGGTCGTGGCCGCACCGGACGCCCGTCTGGGCGAGCACGCGGCAGCCGTCGTGCGGCTCCGACCGGGCCACCCCGAACCCACTCTCGACGACCTGCGTGCCCACTTCGCGGCGGCGGGCCTGGCCCGCCAGAAGTGGCCGGAGGAACTGCACGTCGTCGCGGACTTCCCGCGCACCGCCAGCGGCAAGGTCCAGAAGTTCGTTCTCCGCAAGGATATTGCCGCCCATCAAGAGTGAGAATAGGATTCTCGCAATCTGCGAAGGAGGATCTCATGCCATCGCGCGTGCCGCCGTATCCGTTGTTCGACGCGGACAACCACCTGTACGAGACCGAGGATGCGCTCACCCGGTACCTGCCGAAGCAGTACGCGAGCGCCATCCAGTACGTGCAGGTGAAGGGCCGTACGAAGATCGCCATCCGCGGTCAGATCAGCGACTACATCCCCAATCCCACGTTCGAGGTCGTCGCCCGGCCCGGAGCGTGGGAGGACTACTTCCGCGAGGGCAACCCGGAGGGCAAGTCGCACCGGGAACTGTTCGGCGAGCCGATGCGGTCGATCCCGGCGTTCCGCGAGCCCGGCCCGCGGCTGGCGCTCATGGACGACCTGGGCATCCAGCAGACCCTGATGTTCCCCACCCTCGCCAGCCTGGTCGAGGAACGGATGCGGGACGACCCGGAGTTGATCCATGTGGTCGTCCACGCCCTCAACCAATGGCTGCACGAGACCTGGCAGTTCAACTACAAGAACCGCATTTTCACCACCCCGGTGATCAGCCTGCCGATCCTGGACAAGGCGATCGCCGAGCTGGAGTGGTGCCTGGAGCGCGGAGCGAGGGCGATTCTCGTCCGGCCCGCCCCGGTCCCCGGCTACGGCGGGTCGCGGTCCTTCGCGCTGCCGGAGTTCGACCCCTTCTGGAAGCGGGTCGAGGAGGCGGGCGTGCTGGTCGCCATGCACTCCTCCGACAGCGGCTACTCGCGCTACTCCAGCGACTGGGAGGGCAAGAGCCAGGAGATGACGCCGTTCCAGGCGCAGGTCTTCCGGATGATGTCCGAGTGGCGCCCGGTCACCGACGCGGTCGCGTCCTGGGTCTGCCACGGAGCCCTGTTCCGCTTCCCGGAACTCAAGGTCTCGGTCATCGAGAACGGCTCTTCCTGGCTGCTGCCCCTGCTCGACCAGCTGGCCAGCACCTACAAGAAGCAGCCGAAGGGCTTCCTGGGCGACCCGGTCGAAGAGGTCAGGAACAGGATCCACATCAGCCCGTTCTGGGAGGAGGACATGGCCGCGCTCTCCGAGGTCGTCGGAGTCGAGCGCGTCCTGTTCGGGTCCGACTACCCCCACCCCGAGGGGCTCGCCGACCCGGTCTCCTACATCGACGCCATCCAGGGCATGAAGGAGGCCGACCAGGCCAAGATCATGGGCGGCAACCTCGCCCGCCTGATCGGCGTATGACCTGGGAGAGCATCCCGCAGATGGTGCTGAGCGCGGCCGACCGCTTCGGTGACGCCGAAGCAGTGGTGGACGGCCCGCTCCGCCTCACGTTCACCGAGCTGGTCGAGCGGGTGCGTGCGGCTGCGGGTGCGTTCGCGTCGGCCGGCGTGGAGCAGGGCGACCGGGTAGCGATCTGGGCGCCCAACTCCGCCGAGTGGATCGTCGCCGCCTTCGGTCTCCTGACCGCGGGCGGTGTGGTGGTGCCCGTGAACACCCGCTTCAAGGCGGACGAGGCGCACGACATCATCGTGCGCAGCGGTGCGAAGGCCGTTCTCGTCCAGGAGGGCTTCCTCGGCCTAGACTTCAAGGCACCGCCCGGCGTGCCGATCATCGACCTCAAGTCCGGCTTCCTGGCGAGCGGTTCACCCTTCGAGCGGAAGGTGACCGGCGACCAGGTCAGCGACATCGTCTTCACCTCGGGCACCACCGGCCGGCCCAAGGGCGTCCCTATGACCCACGCCCAGACCCTCCGGCTGTACGCGGAGTGGTGCGACCTGGCCGGGGTCAGGGAAGGCGACCGCTATCTGATCGTCAACCCGTTCTTCCACATCTTCGGCTTCAAGGCGGGCATGGTCGCCTCGCTGATCCGCGGCATGACCATCCTGCCCGTACCCGTCTTCGACGTGGAGAAGGTCCTCGACCTGGTCGAGCGCGAGAAGGTGACGGTCCTGCCCGGCCCGCCCACGCTCTACCACTCCCTGCTCACCGACCGAGGCACAAGAGACCTGTCCTCACTGCGAGTTGCGGTGACCGGAGCCGCCGACATCCCCGTCGAGCTGATCCGCCGCGTGATGACCGAACTCCCCTTCACCTCGATCATGACGGGCTACGGCCTCACCGAGGCGGGGACAGCGACGGCCACTCGGCCCGGCGACTCCTTCGAGGACATCGCCACCACCGTCGGCACCCCCTGCGACGGCGTCGAGGTCCGGATCGCCGAGGACGACGAGGTGTTGGTCCGCGGCTACAGCGTGATGCGCGGCTACTTCAACGACCCCGCCGCGACCGCCGAAGCCATCGACGCGGACGGCTGGTTGCACACCGGGGACCTCGGCACGCTCGACGAGCGCGGCTACTTGAGGATCGTCGGCCGCAAGAAGGACATGTTCATCGTCGGCGGCTTCAACGCCTACCCGGCCGAGATCGAGGGCTTCCTGATGGAACACCCGGCGGTCGCCCAGGCCGCCGTCATAGGCGTCCCCGACGAACGGATGGGACAGGTCGGCAAGGCCTTCGTCGTCCTCCGGGAGCCGCTGACCGCCGACGAGTTGATCGAGTGGAGCCGGCGCCGGATGGCCGGGTTCAAGGTGCCCCGGACCGTGGAGTTCCGCACGGAACTGCCGCTGAACGCCACCGGAAAGGTGATGAAGGACCTCCTGCGATGACGCCTCCCACACCGCCCCAGGGCGACGACCTCGTCCGGACCGCGTCCGGCCTGCCGCTCAAACCGGTCTACGGCCCCGACGACATCGCCGCCGAGCCACCCCCGCCGGGCAACTTCCCCTTCACACGCGGCAATTACGCCACCGGCTACCGGGGACGGCTGTGGACGCTCCGCCAGTACTCCGGCTTCGGCACCGCCGAGTCCTCCAACCGCCGCTACCACTACCTCCTCCAACAGGGCGGCACCGGACTCTCCGTGGCCCTCGACCTGCCCACCCAGTGCGGCTACGACTCCGACGATCCCGAAGTCGGGGAGGAGGTCGGCCGGGTGGGCGTCGCCGTCGACACCCTGGCCGACGCCGAGATCCTTTTCGAGGACATCCCTCTCGACCGGATCAGCACCAGCTTCACCATCAACGGCACGGCCGCGATCCTGCTCGCCTTCTACGTCGCCGCCGCCGAACGGGCGGGCGTACCACGGGCCAAACTCACCGGGACGATCCAGAACGACATCCTCAAGGAGTACGCGTCCAGGGGCACTTGGATCTGGCCGGCCGAACCGTCGCTGCGGCTCATCGCCGACACGATCGAGTTCTGCGCGGCCGAAGTGCCGCGCTTCAACGCGATCTCGGTCGCCGGCTCGCACTTCCGCGACGCCGGCGCCAACGCCGTACAGGAGATGGCCTTCACCCTCGCCGACGGGGTCACCTACTGCGACACGGTGCTCGCCCGGGGCCGTATGACGATCGATCAGTTCGCCCCGCAGGTCTCCTTCTTCTTCTACACGCACGGCGACTTCTTCGAGGAGATCGCCAAGTACCGTGCCGGACGCAGGCGTTGGGCGACCATCGTGCGCGAGCGGTACGGGGCGGCCAGCGACAAGGCGGCCATGTTCCGCTTCGGGTGCGTTGCCGGAGGCGCCTCCCTGTACGCGCCCCAGGCGCAGAACAACACCGTCCGGGTCGCCTACGAGGCACTCGCCTCCGTCCTCGGCGGTGTCCAGTCGATGTTCACGGCGGCCTGGGACGAGCCGTTCGCCCTGCCCAGCGAGGAGTCGGCGACGCTCGCGCTGCGCACGCAGCAGATTCTCGCTCATGAGACGGGCGTTGCCAGGGTCGCGGACCCGCTCGGCGGCTCGTACTTCGTCGAGGCGCTCACCGACGCCACCGAGGCCCGCATCGTCGAGATCATGGACGACCTGGAGCGCTACGGCGGCATGGTCCGGGCCATCGAGGACGGCTATCTGCAGACCCTCATCGCCGACGAGGCCTACCAGTCGCACCGCGAGGTCGAGGCGGGCACCCGGCCGGTGGTCGGCGTCAACCGCTTCGTCTCGGACGAACCCCCGCCCGACCTCGCCACGTACGAACTCGACGCGGAGGGCCGCGACCGGCAGCTGAAACGGCTCGCCGACGTCAAGGCCACCCGCGACGCCGGCGTCGTACGGCAACGCCTCGCCGAACTGGCCCGCGCCGCGGAAGGGACCGAGAACCTCATGCCCATCCTGATCGACTGCGCCAACGCCTATTGCACGGTCGGCGAGATGGTGGCCGCGCTCAAGGCGGTCTGGGGCGAGTTCCAGCAACCGGTGGTGTTCTGATGACCGCCCGCGTGCTCGTCGCCAAACCGGGGCTCGACGGACACGACCGCGGGGCCAAGATCGTCGCGCGCACGCTGCGCGACGCGGGCTTCGAGGTGATCTTCACCGGCATCCGGCAGCGCGTCGACGACATCGTGGCCGTCGCCGTCCAGGAGGACGTTTCCGTCGTCGGCCTCAGCATTCTCTCCGGCGCACATCTCGCTCTCACCACCCGGGTGATCGAGGCCCTGCGCGCCACCGGATCCGAGGACATCGCCGTCGTGGTGGGCGGCACCATCCCGCCGGCCGACGTACCGAAACTGCTCACGGCGGGAGCCGCCGCGGTCTTTCCCACGGGCACACCGCTCGACGCCCTCGTGGCCAAGATGCGCGCCCTGACATCCGTCACCTCGCCATGACCCTGCGGCGACCCGAAAACCTGGAGGCAGCGTGCGCATCGGAGTGATGATCGGGCCCGAGCGCGGAGACTCGGTCCGCAAGGTCACACGGATGATCGACGACGTGACATGGGCCGAGAAGGCGGGCTTCGACACCGTGTGGGTGCCGCAGATCCCGACCGACTTCGACGCGCTCACCGCCGTCGCGCTGATGGGCGCGCGCACCGAGCGGATCGAACTCGGCACCGCCGTCGTCCCGTTGCAGGCCCAGCACCCCATCGCCCTTGCCCGACAGGCGATGTCGGCCCAGGCCGCGGCGGGAGGGCGGCTCGCGCTGGGCCTCGGACCGTCCCACCACTGGATCATCCAGGACATGCTGGGACTGCCGTACGAGAAACCGGCCGCCCTCACCCGCGACTACCTGGACGTCCTGGACGCCGCGTTCGGCGGAACGGACATGGTCGACGTCGAGAACGACACTTTCACCGTCCACAATCCACTCACCCTCGACCCCGTCTCCCCGCTGCCGGTCCTGCTCGCGGCCCTCGGCCCGGTCATGCTGCGCCTCGCCGGGGAACGGGCCGACGGGACCGTGCTGTGGATGGCCGACGAACGCGCGGTCGCCGAACACGTCGTCCCCCGCATCACCAAGGCCGCCGAAAGCGCCGGACGTTCGGCACCGCGGATCGTCGCGGGCATCCCGGTCTGCCTGTGCGGCCCCGACCGGGTCGACGAGGCCCGCGAGCGCGCCAACCGCATCCTCGGCGAGGCCGAGATCTCGCCCAACTACCAGCGTGTTCTCGCATACGGCGACGCCCGCGACATCGGCGACCTGTGCGCGGCGGGCGACGAGAACGCCATTGCCGCCCGCTTCAAGCGGTTCGCGGACGCCGGGGTCACCGATCTGTCCGTACGGCTGCTGCCCATCGGCGACACCCGCGACGAACTCGTCGCCTCCAAGTACCGCACCCGCGACATGCTCGCCGCCCTCGCCGCGGACCTGCGATGACCGCCGGACCGCTCGACGGCATCCGCATCCTGGAGGTCGGCCACATGCTGGCCGGCCCCTACGCCACGATGATGCTCGCCGACCTCGGTGCCGAGGTCACCAAGATCGAGCCACCCGGCGGGGACATCTCGCGCCAGGTGAGCGACGCCTACTTCGCCAGCCTCAACCGCGGCAAACGCAGCGTCCGCCTCGACCTCACGACCGACGACGGACAGGCCCGGCTCGGTGAACTCGTCGCCGACGCCCACGCGTTGCTCGTCAATCTCAAACCGTCGGCCATCCACCGGCTGGGCCTGACGTACGACGTGCTGCGCGAGTGGAACGAGCGGATCGTGTGCGTCGCGCTCACCGGCTACGGGCTGGAGGCGGGCGACGAACCCGCCTTCGACTACGTGGTCCAGGCGGCCACGGGCGTCGCCGCGCTCACCGGTGATCCGGACGCTCCACCGACCCTGCCCGGTTACTCCTCGGCCGACAACTCCTCAGGACTGACAGCCGCGTTGGGGCTGCTCGCCCAGATCGTGTCGGGGCGCGGTGGTCAAGTGGAGGTGTCCTTGCGGGATGTGATGCTGTCTCAGCTCAACTACCGTGCCTCCGCCTACCTCAACGAGGGCGTCGAGCCGCGCCGCTTGCCGCTCGGCGCGCACTCCTACTACGTACCGGCCCAGCTCTTCCCCACCGCCGAGGGCTACTTGGCGCTCTTCATCACCCACGACGGCTTCTGGAAGTCGTTCGCCGCCGAGGCCGGCGTCCAGGGATTCCCCACCATGGCCGAACGCGCCGAGCGGCGTGAGGAGGTGCTGTCCGCCGTGACGGATGCCCTGGCCCGTGACACCGCCGCGGCCTGGGAGGCGCGGCTGCGTCCGCTCGGGGTGCCTGCCGCCGCCGTACGGACGCTGCCGCAGGCGCTGGCGGCGACGCCGGAGGCCGTGGTGACGGCGGGGGACTTCAGGCTGGTGCGCAGCTCCGTGCGGGTCGAGGGGTACGAGCCCGGCTACGGGCCGCCGCCCCGGCTGGGTGAGCATGACGTCTCCGGGGCGGTGGCCGAGTCATGAGGGCGGAGGACCAGTTCCATCTCGGGCTGGTCGTCGAGGACTTCGAGGGGACACTGGCCGAGTTCTCGGCGGCGTTCGGGTACGAGTGGTGCGCCGAGATCGGCGGGGCGGTTCCGCTGACGCTGCCGACCGGAAACGCCGTTCTCGACATCAGCTGCGCCTACTCCCGGACGCTGCCCCGACTGGAGATCATCCGTCGGATCCCGGGAACCCTGTGGGAACCGGTGCCCAGCGGTGGAGTCCACCACGTCGGTTACTGGTCCGACGACGTGGCCGCGGACGCCGCCGAACTGACCCGGCAGGGCTTCGCGACCGAGGCGACCCGGGCCGGTTCCGGCGGCGCGCCGTTCGCCTTCCTGCGCGCTCCGAGCGGACTGCTCGTGGAACTCGTGGACCGGGTGGCGCGACCGGGGCTGGAGAAGCTCTGGGGCCATGGAGGAGGGGACGCATGACGACCGTAGGCATCGCGACCGGCGCCGGGCGCGGCATGGGACTGGCCTGCGCGCGGCGGCTCACCGACCTGGTGGACACGCTGCTGCTGGTGGACCGGGACGAGGCGGCGGTGACCGCCGCGGCGAAGGAACTGGCCGCCGCGGACGGGGAGATGGCGGTCGAGCCGTTCGTCCTCGACATCACCGACACGGCAGGAGTGGCCCAACTCGCGGCGCGGGTAGCTGAGTTGGGCACCCTCAGGGCCGTCTCCCACGCCGCCGGGATCTCGCCCACCATGGCCGACTGGCGCCGCATCTTCGACGTGGACCTCGTCGGCACCGCACGCCTCGCCGAGGCGCTCCGCCCGCTCGCCACCGAGGGGACGGCGATGGTGTGCTTCGCCTCGATGGCCCCGCTCCTCGGCAACTTGGCGGCCGATCCGGTCGTAGCGGCGATTCTCGACGATCCCCTGCGGGACGACTTTCTCGACCGGCTCCGTGAGGCACTCGGGCCGGCCGTGGAGAACACCGGTCTCGCGTACGCGTGGGCCAAGCACGGCGTGCACCGGTTCGTACGGCGGGAGGCGGTCCGGCTCGGGCCGCACGGCGCCCGGGTGTGTTCCGTGTCGCCGGGTGTCATCGACACCCCGCAGGGGCAACAGGAGGCCTCGGCCCAGCCCGCCATGGCCGCTCTTGTGGAGCAGACGCCGCTCCGGCGGGTGGGTCGGGCCGAGGACGTCGCGGCGGCGGTGGCGTTCCTGCTGTCGGACGAGGCCGCTTTCGTTTCCGGGATCGACCTTCTCGTCGATGGCGGGGTGTGCGCGGCGGTCCGGTAACCCCTTGCCGCGTCAGCGACGGCGTCCGCTGCGGCGCGCGGACCAGCCCGTCCCCAGGCCGGCCGAGTGCGCGGCGAGGAAGGCCAGTCCGAGGAGCAGGAGGCTCGTCGGGGTGAAGACCAGCTGGGTCGATGTCTCGGTGACACGGATCAGGAAAGCGATGACGAAGAGCGCGGCAGCCACGAAGGCAAGCATCTGAGAACCCCTACGGATGGACGACGAGCCACCGGTGACCCCGGTGGCTCGTCGTTCCGTGTGCCCCCGATGGGGCCGATCAGTCGTGCCCACCGCGCATCGTGCCTGGGCCCAACTGCCGTTCAGGCAAGGGATTCCGAGCGCTGGACGGTACCCGTGAGGCCGGAGGCGTCCTGGCCCGCGAGAAGGACGGCCGCCCTCGCCATCGCCTCCGGCGGCTCCACCATCTCCGGCGGGATCTCCCGGCCCCCGCCGCCCGCCTGCCAGCCCTCTGTGAGCACCACCCGTGACGGCGCCAGGCAGTTCACCGCGATGTTGTCCTTCCGCAGGTCGGCGGCGAGCCCCAGGTAGAGCCGCTCGACCGCCGCCTTGGACACCCAGTACGCGTTGGCGCCCCGGTCCGTCATGCCCACCCCACCGGTCGTCACGGCGATCAACGAGCCCCCGCCACGCGCGCGTACCTGCGGAATCACCGCGCGGGTCACCAGGAACACCCCGGTCAGATTGACGTCCAGACACAGCTGCCAGCGCTTGAGGGGCGTCGTCTCGACCGGGCCCAGCCACAGCACCCCGGCATTGGCGACGAGAATGTCGATTCCGCCGAACTCCGCGACCGTGGCGGCGACGGCCGCGTCGACCGACGCCTCGTCGCTCACGTCACACGGCACCGGCAGAGCACGCCCGCCCGCTGAGACGATCCGGTCCGCGACCGAGTGGATCGTCCCCGGCAGCCGACCTTCCCGCTCGGAACGCGCGGCTACGGCGACCGAGGCGCCCGCCTCGGCGAGCGCCACCGCGACCGTACGGCCGATACCGCGGCTGGCGCCCGCGACGAACGCGACCTTGCCCTTCAACTGCGCGCTCACGCCCGTCACTTGACTCATGTCGGCTACTTCGGCGGGAACCGGAGGGCGCCGTCGAGACGGACGACCTCGCCGTTGAGATAGTCGTTCTCGACGATGTGCTGCACGAGACCCGCGTACTCGGACGGCAGCCCCATGCGCTTCGGATACGGGATCTGCGGCCCCCAGTAGGCCTCCAACTGGTCGCCGGCCTTGCTGTAGGCCGGCGTGTTGAAGGTGCCCGGCGCGATCGTGACGACCCGGATGCCGAGCGGGGAGAGGTCGCGGGCGGCGACCAGGGTCATGCTGACGACCCCGCCCTTGGCGGCGGCGTAGGGGAGTTGGCCGATCTGGCCCTCGTACGCGGCGATCGAGGCGGTGCTGACGATGACACCCCGGCCGCCCTCGGCGGGCTCCTGGCGGGCGATGGCGGCGGCGGCCAGGCGCATCACGTTGAACACGCCGGTGAGGTACACGTCGATCGTCGTGCGGAAGCCCGCGAGGTCGAGGGGGGAGCCGTCCTTGCCGACGAGCCGGCCACCGCTCGCCGGGCCGCCGTGCGCGTCCACCGAGATCCGGAGGGGTCCCGCCGACTCCGCCTCGGCCAGCGCCGCTTGGACATCGTCCTCGGAGGTGGCGTCGGTGCGCACATACCGCACACCCAACTCCTGCTCCAGGGTCTTGCCCTTCTCGTCGGCCAGATCGGCTACGACGACCTTCGCACCCGCCGCGTGCAGTCGACGGACGGTGGCCTCGCCCAGGCCGCCCGCCCCGCCGACGACCACCGCGGAGCTCCCACTGATCTGCATCAAGGATTTCCTCTCTTGCGAACAGCGCTCTAGTGAGACGAGAATAGCATTCTCATGAATATAACCATGATTCTCGAGATGGTGGCCTCGGGCGGCGACCGACCGGTGGTCACGGCGAACGGCCGCTCCCTGACCGCCTCGGAACTGCTCGCCCGCGCCCGTGCCGCCGCGCACCGCTTCCAGGGCCACCCGGCCGTGCTGTATCTGAGCCCCAGTCACCTCGCCTACCCGGTGGCCCTGTTCGGCGCCGCCCTGGCGGGCATCCCGTTCATCCCCCTCAACTACCGCCTCGGCGAACACCAGTTGGCCCGCCTCCTGACCCGCCACCCCGGCGCCCTCGTGCTGCGTCCCGCCGACCTCGACGCCCTGCTGAGCGCGGAAGAGGCCGCCGAGGCACTGGAGTCGACCCCGGACCAGGACTCCGTCGCGGTGGTGCTCTACACCAGCGGCACGACCGCCGAGCCCAAGGCGGCCCTGCTGCGCCACCGGCACCTGCTGGCGTACGTCCTGAACACCCAGGAGTTCGCCTCGGCGGGGGAGGGCGACGTGGCGCTGGTGGCCGTTCCGCCGTACCACGTGGCCGGGTTGATGAACCTCCTGACGAACCTCTACTCCGGCCGCCGACTGGTCTACCTCTCCGCCTTCGACGCGGGGGAGTGGCTGGAGACCGCGCGCCGCGAGCGGGTCACGCACGCACTCGTCGTACCCACCATGCTGGCCCGCATCGTCGCGGAGGTCCCGGCCGACGACGCCGGTACACCCACGCTCCGCAGCCTCGCCTACGGCGGGGCCAGGACCCCGCGACCCGTGGTGGAACGGGCGTTGAAGATCTTCCCCGGGACAGGGTTCGTCAACGCCTACGGCCTGACAGAGACGGCCTCCTCGGTCGCCGTACTGGGGCCCGACGACCACCGCGCGGCACTGGCGTCGGCCGACCCGGCCGTACGGGAGCGACTCGGCTCCGTGGGACGGCCGTTGCCCGGCGTCGAGATCGAGATCCGCGATGACGACGGGAAGCCAGCCGGTGTCGGCGAGACCGGGCTGGTGTTCGTGCGCGGGGACCAGATCTCCGGAGAGTACGGCGGACGCAGCGCCCTCGACGCGGACAGTTGGTTCCCCACACGGGACAGGGGCCGACTGGACGCCGACGGTTACCTGTTCATCGAGGGACGTGCCGACGACACCATCATTCGCGGGGGCGAGAACATCGCTCCCGCCGAGATAGAGGACGTTCTCGTCGCCCACCCCGGGATCGTGGAGGCGGCGGTGATCGGGGTGCCCGACCCCGAGTGGGGGCAGCGGATCGTCGCCGTAGTGGTCGGCGAGGGCGACCCGTCGGAGGTCCGCCAGTGGGTCAAGGACCGGCTGCGCTCCTCCAAGACGCCCGACACGATCGTGTTCCGCGCCGAACTCCCCAAGACCGAGACCGGAAAACTGCTGCGCCGCACCCTGCTGGCCGAGTTGGAGACCACCCATGCCTGAAGCAGTCCTCGTGTCCGCTCTGCGCACCCCCGTCGGCACCGCCGTCAAGGGCACCCTGCGCGACACCACCGCCTTCGACCTGGCCCACCACATCGTCGCCGCCGCTGCCGCCACCGACGGGCTCGACCCCGACGCGGTCGACGACGTGATCCTCGGCGAGGGCCTGTACGGCGGCGGGGTGGTGGCCAGGCACGCGGCACTGACCGTCGGCCTCACCTCCGTACCGGGCCTCGCCCACAACCGTCACTGCGCCGCCGGTCTCGCCGCCGTGCAGAGCGCGGCGGCGAGCATCCGCGCGGGCATGGACGAACTCGTCATCGCCGGCGGTGTGAACTCCGCTTCCACGTCCCCGAAACAGCGTTTCCGCGTAGACGGGGAGTGGGTCGAACCCTGGAGCCCGCCCACGCACCCCGACCGCCCCGACGCCCCCAACCTGGACATGTCCATCACCGTCGGCTGGAACACCGCCGTACGCGCGGGCCTGAGCCGCGCCGACATGGACGCCTGGGCGCTGCGCTCGCACCAGAACGCCATTCGCGCCATCGACGAAGGGCGTTTCGACGCGGAGCTGGTGCCGATCGACACACCGCACGGCCTGTTCTCCGTCGACGAACACCCCCGCCGCACCACGAGCCTGGAGAAGCTGGCCTCGCTCAAACCGCTCCACCCGGAGATAGAGGGCTTCTCCATCACGGCGGGCAACGCGGGCGGCGCCAACGACGGTGCGGCTGCCCTGGTGGTGGCCAGCGACCGGCTGGGCCTGCCCGCCCTCGCCGTAGTCCGTGCCTGGGCGTCGGTCGGCGCCGACCCCGCCGAGACCGGCCTCACCCCGGTGAAGGTGATCCCCAAAGCCCTTGCCCGCGCGGGCCTTTCGACCTCCGACGTCGACCTCTTCGAGATCAACGAGGCCTTCGCCGCCGTGCCCGTCGCCGCGGTGAGACTGCTCGGTCTCGACCCCGACCGCGTGAACGTCAACGGCAGCGGCTGCTCGCTGGGCCACCCGGTCGCCGCGACCGGCGCCCGGATGCTGGTCACACTCGTGCACGAACTGCGCCGCCGCGGCGGAGGCATCGGCGTCGCCGCGATGTGCGCGGGCGGAGGCATGGGCTCGGCCACGGTCATCGAGGTACCGGCGCCGTAGCGGGCGAGTTCTCGGTCCTGGTGTTGGTCCTCGTCCTGGTGTCGGTCCCGGTGGTGGAGAGCGTCGGCGAAGTGAAGGGAACAGCGTGGAAGGTCTGAAGGAGAAGGTCGTTCTCGTCGCCGGCGCGGCCACCGGACTGGGGGCCGCCTCCGCCCGGCGACTGGCGGACGAGGGTGCCCGGGTCGTCGTCGGCGACCTCGACGTGGACGGAGCAAGGCGGACCGCCTCGGCCATCGGAGATGCCGGTGGCCAGGCAGTTGCGGCAGGCTTCGACATCTCCGACGAGGCCTCGGTCGGCGAACTCGTACGGACCACCGTGCGGACGTACGGCGGTCTGGACGCCGTGCACATCAACGCGGGCGACATGGGCGCGGTCTCCAAGGACACCGACGTCGTCGACATGGATCTCGCGGTGTGGGACCGCACCTTCGCCGTCAATCTGCGGGGCCACATGCTCGTCACCCGGTACGCCGTTCCCGAGCTCCTGGCCCGGGGCGGCGGCGCGATCGTCTACACCTCGTCCATCGCCGCCTTCACCGGCGAGGCAGCGCGCCCCGCCTACTCGGCGACCAAGGCGGGCATCAACGCCCTCGCCCGCCATGTCGCCTCCCGCTGGGGCAGGCAGGGCATCCGTGCCAACGCTGTCGCACCGGGCCTGATCCTGACGCAGGCCATCCAAGAGGGCGCGGCGCCCGACCTGTTGGAGGCGCTGCTCGCCCGCACGCGCAGCACCCGGCACGGCCGGGCCGACGACATCGCCGGCATGGTGGCCCACCTCATGTCCGACGAGGGGGCCTGGATCAACGGGCAGGTCATCAACGTCGACGGCGGGACTGTCATGCGCTGAGCGCCGAGGGCTTTGCGGGGACGGGCCGCTACGCGACCGTACGGAAGCGCAGCAGCGCCTCCTGCGCGAACGAGGCGACCAGGCAACCCCGCGCGGTGAGCACATCGCCCCGCCCGTAGCAGCGGCCGTGGGCGAGCAGCGGGCTCCGCTGGCGCAGGAGAAGCCAGTCGTCCGTGGTGAAAGGACGGTGGAACCACACCGTGTGCGCGGTGACGGCGGAGGAGAACGCCGTTCCCGAATCGTGCTGGGTGACCCCTTCCAGCGGCCTGAGCGCCGTACCGATCAGACTCAGATCGCTCGTGTACGCCGTCAACGCCGGGGCGAGTTCCGGCGCGACGGTCGGTGTGCGCATCCACAGGTCGTACTCGGGCGGCTCCGACTTGGGCGAGTCCACGTCGACGGTGGCCCGGGTGTCCCAGGGAAGCAGCGAGAGGTCCACGTCGTGCTCCGCCCCCGGTACCGGAGGCATCGGGAACGCGATCTGCTGGTCGGGCCCCTCCTCGTGCGAGTGCAGCGACACGGCCGCCACGGCCGCGACACCCTGCGTCTGTCGTGCCACCACCGTCAAGGTGGCGAAGGAGCCGCCCTCATGATGTCGCGTCACTTCGTACCGCACCGGTTCCTGCGGCCGTCCCGCGCGCGCGAACTGCACATGAAGGCTCTTGACCGCCTTGTCCGGGCAGGCCAGTTGGGCGGCGCGGACGCTCTGGGCGAGCAACTGCCCGCCGAAGACGCGGTGGTACCCGAGTTCTTGGTTGCGGCCCTCGAACACGTCACCGGGGAGGGTGTCGAGGTCCAGGCAGGAGAGCAGGTCGCTCCACAGATCGGTCACTGATGTCACTCCTCGGTCGATCACAGCTGGACGAGCCGTGGCGCGGACCCTCCGGCCCGCAGCAGTGCCCCCGCCTCGCGCGTCAACTCCCGTGCGCTGCCCAGCAGTCCGTCCAGCACCATGGCCCGTCGTACGTGCCGGTGCAGATCGTGTTCGGCGGTGAACCCGACTCCGCCGAGGACCTGTTGGCAGTGCCGGGCCGCCGTCAGTGCCGCCTGTCCGGCCGCCGCTTTGGCCAGCAGCGCGCTCAGATCGTCGGCGGCGGCCACGAGGGTGGCCTCGGCGCCGTCCAGCGCCACGAGGGTCTCGGCGAGCCGGTGCCGTACGGCTTGGAAGGAGGCGAGCGGGCGGCCGAACTGCACACGGTCCACGGCGTGTTGGCGGGCCAGCGTGAGCATGGCGCGGCCGGCTCCGACCAGCCACCAGCCGAGCGCGACACGGCCGGCGGCGAGCGGTACGGGAGGTCCGGCGGGCACGGTGTGCAGGGGCAGCTCGGGGTCCAGGGCCGTCCCGGCGGCACTGTCGTCGCGCTCCCAGACGACCCACGTACCACCGCCCGCGTACGGCAGTGGCAGTGTGCCGCCCACCGGACGGCCCGCCGCGCTGAGCAGGACGTCGTTGAGGAGCGGCGCGTGGGCGCCCGTCTCGCCGAGCAGGCGGAAGGTGAGCGGGACAGCGATGTCCGGGTGTTCGGCGAGCAGTTCGGCCCAGCCGAGGTCCGTCAGGGAGGCGTCCAGCGCCTGCCCCGACGCCGCCGTCATCGTCTTGCGGAGCGTCTCGGCGAGCAGATCCCGTTCGGCGGCGTCCACGGCTACTCCCTCCCCAGGTCGAGCAGTCGGCGCGCGATGATGTTCCGCTGGATCTCGGCCGTGCCGCCGTAGATGGTCGCCGCCTTCGCGTACAGGTACTCCGAGCGCCATGGGGAGTCCGTCAACTCCAGTACGCCGGGCAGGAGATCCCGCACGGTCTCGAAGAGCCGTTGCTCGGCCGTGGCCAGCAGCACCTTGTCGACCGAGGTCTCCGCGCCCAGGCGCTCCCCCGCGGCCAGGCGTCGCTGCGTGGCGTGGGAGCGGCAGCGGACGGTGTGCAACGCCAGGTAGGCGGCGCCGAGTTCGGCGTCGTCCGGGATGCTCGTCTCGGCGAGCAGGCGGTCAAGTCGCGTGTAGAGATGGGCTGTCCGGTGCCAGAAGCAGGTGGAGCGCTCGTGCGGGAGCAGGTCCATCGCCAGGCGCCAGCCGTCGCCGGGACGGCCCAGCATCCGGTCTGCGGGCACGACCACGTCGTCGAAGAACACCTCGGCGAACTCGTCCACGCCGTGCATCGTGCGCAGCGGCCGGACGGTGATGCCGGGGGTGTCCATGTCGACGAAGAACGCGGTGATCCCGTTGTGTCCCGGCGCGGTGCGGGTCAACAGGACGCAACGGGCGGCGAATTGGGCCAGGCTCGTCCATACCTTCTGGCCGCTGATCTCCCACTGGTCGCCGCGCGGCACGGCCCGCGTGGTGAGGGAGGCGAGGTCGCTGCCTGAGCCGGGCTCGGAGAAGCCCTGGCACCACTGTTCACGGCCGCTGAGCAGCCGCGGGACCATCTCGGCGGCCAGTGCCGGAGGGGCGTACGAGATCATCGTCGGGGCGAGGACCTCGATCATCGAGTAGATCCCCGGCTCGGCCAACTCCCGGGTGGCGACCTCCTCGCCGAGCACCGCCCTCAGCACCGCGGGCCCGCCGAGCCCCCTCACCTCGGCGGGCCAGCCGTACCGCATCCAGTCCGCGTCGTACAACGCCCGGCGAACCCGGGCCAGTTGAGCGACCTGGGCGTCCAGGGAGTGGTCGGGGCCGGGGGACAGGTCGTGCTCGTCCAGCCAGGCGCGCAGGCCCGCGCGGAAGTCCGTGACGTTCATGTTCCCGGGCGCCGGGGCGACGTTCATGTACCCGGGCGCTGATAGGCGTGCGGGCGGCCCGAGTCGTGCGCTCCGCTGCGGCGGATGAACGTCATGGCACGGGTGCGCAGCCGCCAGCCCTCGTCCGTGCGGACGTAGGTGTCGTTGTAGTAGCCGATCCGCAGGTCGTGTGTGGCGTGGTCGACGAAGCACAGCGGCTGGGTGCCGGTCGCCGTGTCGCCCGACAGGTCGACGGCCGGCGTACCCGTGAGGAACAGCCCCTTGGGCGCGGCGGCCACCAGTGCCGGGAACTCGTCGAGGCCGTAGGAGTCGCCGAAGGCGCTGTACGTGCCGTCGGGCGTGAAGACCCCCAGCACCCCGTCCAGGTCGCCGCGGGTGATGCACACCGCGTAGCGGGCGAGGAGCTGCTGGATCTCCATCAGGTCGTCGGTCGGACCAGGGGGCGGAGTCGGAACAGGCAAGGAGGACAAGGACTTTCCACCCTTCACCATGAGTGAGAATGTCATTCTCTCAGATGAGTGGCAGATTTCCATGCCATGTAAGGCGACGTCAACAGTCTCTGTCTGAATGGTTGATTCTCCGTAGACGAGAAGCTAGTTTCCAGCGATGGAGAGGGGAGATCCGACGCGATGGACCAGTTCCTCACCTTCGGGATCGTCGGCCTGAGCACGGCCGCGATCTATGCCGTCATCGGCAGTGGGCTCGTGCTCACCTACACCACCACCGGCGTCTTCAACTTCGCGCACGGTGCGGCCGGCATGCTGTCCGCGTTCATGTACTGGCAGCTGACCGTCGGCTGGGGCTGGCCCGTTCCGGTCGCGATGGTCGTGGTGCTGCTCGTACTCGCCCCGGGTTTCGGGCTGCTCGTGGAGCGGTTCGTGCTGCGGCCCGTCCAGGCCCTCGGCGAAGCCGAACGGCTCGTCATGACGGTCGCGCTGCTCAGCGGCCTGATCGCGACCGCGCGCTGGATCTGGGACCCGAACGTGGCCCGGCCCCTGCCGATGTTCTTCGCCGCCCGCAAGCCCTTCCACCTCGGCCCGGCCGTCATCACCTGGCACCAGGCGATCACCATGGCGGTGGCCGTCGCCGTCGCCATCGGCCTGCGCGTCCTGCTCTACCGCACCCGCGCCGGGGCCGAGATGCGCGCGGCCGTCGACGACCGGGCACTTGTCGGCCTCACCGGCGCCGACCCGGTCCGGGCCGGCCGGGTCTCCTGGATCCTCGGCACCCAACTGGCCGCGATCGGCGGCATCCTGATCGCCCCGACCGTCACCCTCGACGCCGCCCAGCTCTCCCTGCTGATCGTCAGCGCCTACACCGCGGCCGTCTTCGGCAGGCTGCGCAGCCTGCCGCTCACCTTCCTCGGTGCCGTCGTCGTCGGCTGCATGGAGAGCTATCTGACCGGCTATCTGCCGCAGAACGAGTACCTCCCCGGACTGCGGCTCGCCGCCCCCGCCCTTCTGCTCTTCCTCGCCCTGCTGGTCTTCCCGCACCGACGCCTGCGAGGCCGCGAGCGACGGCTGGCCCGCGTACCGGTGCCGAGCGCGCGCGGCACCCTCGTCTTCGCCGCGGTCGTCATCGCCTTCGGCGCGGTACTGGCCTCTCTCCTTGGAGAAGCCGATCTGATCACTTACGGAGCGATCTTCTCGCTGGGCGTAGTGGCCCTCTCGTACGTCCCGCTCGCCGGGTACGCCGGACAGGTCTCCCTGTGCCAGCTGAGCATGGCCGGCATCGGCGCCGTCGTCTGGGGACACCTCGGCGCCCACGGCGAACTGTGGGCCCTCGGTGCCGCGATCCTCGTCTCCGCGGCGGCCGGAGCACTGGTCGCACTCCCCGCACTGCGGCTCTCCGGTGTGTATCTCGCCCTGGGCACAGCCGCGTTCGCCGTGATTCTCGACCGGTGGATCTTCGGCATCCCGGCGTTCCACGTCTTCGGCCTGCGGATCGCCCTGTTCGACCAGGGCTCGGTGGACATCTCAGGACCCCACCTCTTCGGTCTACGGCTCGACAGCGGGCGGGAGTTGATGGTGTTCGCCGCAGTCTGCCTCGCCCTCGCCTCCATCGGTGTGGCGGCCCTGCGCCGCAGCCGCTTCGGACGGCGACTGATCGCCCTGCGCGACAGCGAGGCCGCGTACGCCACCCTCGGCGGCAACCTCCTGGTCGCCAAGGTCGCCGTGTTCGCCCTCGCCTCCGGCATCGCGGGACTCGGCGGGGCCCTGTACGGAATGCAGCAACGCACCGTCACCGCCGACCAGTTCAGCCTCATCGCGGGACTGCCGATCTTCCTCGTCGCCGTGGTCGGCGGACTCGGCGCGGTCGGCAACGGGCTCTTCGCCGGCACCGCCTACGTCGCCCCGACGAACGCCCTGATCGCCATCGCCCCCGGTACCGCGAACCTGGTCGCCCTGCTTCCCGGCCTGGCCGGCGTCGGACTCGGCCACAACCCCGACGGCATCGTCTCCCGCCTCCGCCGGCAGTGGGAGCCCCTCGCCCGCGACCGCATCGCCCTGCCCGCCCTGCTCTGCGCCCTCGCCCTGGCCTGGGCGCTGCGCTTCGCCGACGTGATCAACGACTGGACGTACTACGGGGGTTCACTCGTCCTCGCCGTGGCGCTCCGCGCCTGGGCGAGCGCCCGGCAGGCCGACCCCGGCGAGCCGGAGATCCCCGTCGAGTGGTGGGGCCTACGGCGTGACTGGCGCCCCGAGGACGAGGAGGTGCTGGCCCGTGGCGTCGCTGCAGGTTAGTGGAGTGACCGTCTCCTTCGGCGGAAACCGCGCTCTCGACGGGGTCGCCCTCACCGCCGAGGCAGGCCGGGTCACCGGACTCATCGGACCCAACGGGGCAGGAAAAAGCACCCTGTTCGATGTCGCCTCCGGACTGCGCAGGCCCTCCTCCGGGCAGGTCCGGCTGGACGGCCGGGACGTCACCCGGGCCCGGCCCTCCGCCCGCGCCCGGCACGGACTCGCCCGCACCTTCCAACGCCTGGAACTGTTCGGCCGGTTGAGCGTGCGCGACAACCTGCTCGTCGCCGCCGAACTCGGCCCCGAACGCCGCCGGGCCGACCGGATCGTCACCGAGATCCTGCACCGCCTCGATCTCACCGACCACGCCGATACCTCGCCCGACGCCCTCCCCACCGGAGTCGGCCGCCTCGTCGAGGTGGGAAGGGCCCTCGCGATCCGCCCGAAGGTGCTTCTCCTCGACGAACCCGCCGCCGGACAGGACGCGGAGGAGACCGAACGCTTCGCGGAACTCCTGCGCGCCCTCACCCATGACGGCACCGCCGTCGTCCTCGTCGAACACGACATGAGCCTCGTGATGGCCGTCTGCGACGAGGTGTACGTCCTCGACCTCGGCAAGATCATCGCCGTCGGCCCGCCCGAGGTGATCCGCAGCGACGAAACGGTTCTCGCCGCCTATCTGGGGGACGCGTGAGCGCACTTCTCGCACTGCGCGGCATCCGCGCCGCCCACGAACGCATCACCGTCCTGCACGGCGTCGACCTCGACGTCGCCGCCGGACAGGTGGTGGCGCTGCTCGGCCCGAACGGCGCGGGAAAGACCACCACCCTGCGCGTCGCGGCCGGAGTCCACCCCGTCGAATCGGGCCGACTCGTCCTCGGCGGACGGGACATGACCGGCGCCGACTCCCGCGACCTGGCACGCGCCGGAGTCTGCCTCATCCCCGAGGGACGAGGCGTGTTCCCGAACCTGTCCGTCCGCGACAACCTCCTGATGATGACCTTCACCGGCCGCAGCCGCGAGGAGATCGAGGAGATCGCGTTCGCCCGCTTCCCCGTCCTGGCCCGGCGCGCCGGACAGGCCGCGGGCACCCTCTCCGGCGGCGAACAGCAGATGCTCGCCCTCGCCCGCGGCCTCGCCACCGACCCCGCCGTCCTGCTGCTCGACGAACTCTCCATGGGGCTCGCCCCGTTGGTCGTCGGCCGGCTCTACGAGCAGGTCGGCGAAATCGCCCGGCAGGGCGTGGCCGTCCTGGTGGTCGAGCAGTTCGCCGCCGCCGTCCTCGACATCTGCGACCATGCCGCCGTCCTCGTCCGCGGCCGGGTCGAACGGCAGGGCCACCCCGACGGCGGGTTGCGCGCCGAACTGTCCGCTCTCTACCTGGGGAGTTCCACATGACGTCCACCGAGACGCGAGCGGACCGCTTCGTCCGCGAACTCACCGTCCTGAAAATCCCCGACCCGGCCGCCGGAAGGGCCGCTCTCTGGCTGCGCGCCGGCGCCGCCCTGATGACGATCGGCGTCGTCCTCGGCGTGAGCGCCTACTTCATCTCGCACAACACCAGCGATCCGCTGGTGCAGAACGACGCTCTCACCCTCGGCCTCGCCGCGGTCGCCGGGAGCGTCGTCGGTTCCGCGCTCTTCCTGCGCTACTCGCTCACCGGCTTCCTGCGGTACTGGATGGCGCGTCAGTCCTACGACGTGGAACTCCTCGCCGACCGCCTGCTCGAAAGGGACCTCCGCCATGACCCCACCGGCACCGACGCCGCGCCCCGGTGACCAACTCGCCAGCACCGTCTGCGGCACCCGCGTGGTCGTCATCCGCGCACCCGTCGGCACGTCACCCCAACTCACCTGTGGTGGCAGCCCGTTGGTCCCCGCCGCGGACGCGCCGGCGGCGAAGCCCGGACCGGCCGGCACCACCACCCTCATCGGCAAACGGTACGTCGACGCCACCGGGACGCTCGAACTCCTCTGCACCGCCTCCGGAGCGGGCGAACTGGCCTGTGACGGCGCCCCCATGGCCCTGAAGGCGGCCAAGCCGCTGCCCGCCTCAGACTGACCGACCCACCCCCGAAGGAGCCGTCATGGACCGCGACGACCTCATCCTCATCAGCGTCGACGACCACATCATCGAGCCGCCCGACATGTTCGTGAACCACCTTCCCGAGCGCTACAAGAAGGACGCGCCCCAACTGGTGCACCTGGACGACGGAACCGACGTCTGGCAGTTCGGCGGCGCGACCATCACCAACTCGGCGCTCAACGCGGTGGCAGGCCGGCCCAAGGAGGAGTACGGCGTCGAACCGCAGGGCCTCGACGAGATCCGCCCCGGCTGTTACGACGTGCACGAGCGCATCAAGGACATGAACGCGGGCGGCATCCTCGCCCAGATGAACTTCCCGTCCTTCCCCGGCTTCTCGGCCCGGCTCTTCGCCACCGAGGACACCGACTTCTCCCTCGCGCTCGTGCGGGCCTACAACGACTGGCACATCGACGAGTGGTGCGCCGCCTACCCGGGCCGCTTCATCCCGATGGCGCTGCCCGCCGTCTGGGACGCGGAGTTGTGCGCGGCGGAGGTCCGCCGGGTCGCCGAGAAGGGCGTGCACTCGCTCACCTTCACCGAGAACCCCGCCGTCCTCGGCTACCCGAGCTTCCACGACCCGTACTGGAACCCGCTGTGGCGCGCGCTGTCCGACACGGACACCGTCATGTCGGTGCACATCGGCTCCTCCGGCAGGCTCGCCGTACCGGCCGCCGACTCGCCGCCCGACGTGATGATCACACTCCAGCCGATGAACATCGTCTCCGCCGCCGCCGACCTGCTCTGGTCGCCCCCGATCAAGCAGTTCCCGAATCTGAAAATCGCCCTCTCGGAAGGCGGAACGGGCTGGATCCCGTACTTCCTGGAGCGCCTCGACCGCACCTTCGAGATGCACTCCACCTGGACCCTCCAGGACTTCGGCGGCAAGCTGCCCTCCGAGGTCTTCCGCGAGCACTTCCTGACCTGCTTCATCACCGACAAGCTGGGCGTACGGCTGCGCCACGACATCGGCATCGACAACATCTGCTGGGAGGGCGACTACCCGCACAGCGACTCCCTGTGGCCGGACGCCCCCGAGCAACTGCACGACGTGCTGTCGAGCTGCGACGTCCCCGACGACGAGGCCAGGAAGATCACCTACGAGAACGCGATGCGCTGGTACTCCTTCGACCCCTTCGCCCATATCCCGCGCGAACAGGCCACCGTGGGCGCGCTGCGCAGGGCGGCCGAGGGGCACGACGTCTCCACCCGGTCCCGCAGCCACCAACTCATCGAGCCCGCCGAGAAGTTGGAGGCGTTCCGCTCCAAGGCCCGGGCGGCCGTGGCGGCGGCCCGATGAGCGACCTGGTCCTGACGGAACGGGTCGGCGCCGTCCTCGTGGCGACCCTGAACCGCCCGGAGGCCCGAAATGCCCTGAACCCGGAGCTGATCGACGAACTGTCAGCCGTGCTCCGGGAAGCGGACACCGACCCGGCGGTCCGAGCGATCGTCCTCACGGGCGCCGGAACGGTGTTCTGCTCCGGCATGGACCTCAAGGCCTTCGCGAAGGGCGGCGGCAGGTTCGACGGCCTGGTGTGGTTCTTCCGCGAGGGCATCACCACCCCGGTGATCGCCGCCCTCAACGGCTCGGCACTCGCCGGCGGCTTCGAACTTGCCCTGGCCTGCGACCTGGTGGTCGCCGCCGAGGACGCCAAGCTGGGGATCGCCGAGGTGAAACGGGGCCTGTTCGCGGCCGGCGGCGGTACCACCCTCGCCGACCGGGTGCCGCTCGCCGTCGCCCTGGAGATGGGGCTGACCGGCGAGTTCCTCACCGCCACGGACGCCAGGCAGTTCGGCCTGGTGAACCGCGCCGTACCGGCCGAGGAGGTGCGGGAGGAGGCGCTGACCCTGGCCGGGCGTATCGCCGAGAACGGCCCTCTCGGTGTCGCGATGACCAAGAAACTGATGCGAGAACGCCGTTGGGCCGAACCGGAAGAGGTCGAGGCGGTGTTCAGGAGCGCCGACGCGGCGGAAGGGGCACGCGCCTTCGCCGAACGCCGTAGCCCGGTCTGGACGGGGAAGTGACGGAACTCCGGGGTCTCCGAGGCCATGGTCGTGCGGACCCCGGAGTGAAGCTCACGGTGCTGAGTGTCGGACGGATTTCTGAGGAGGGTTCGCGGTCACGTCGGCCGCCGTGCTGATCTCATCGACGAGCCCCCACCGCAGCGCCTCCCCGACGCCCAACTCCACTCCGGACAGGGCGAGATACGCGGTCCGCTCGCGGCCCACCCGTACCGGAATGCTCGCGGTGCCGCCCGCTCCCGGAATCAGCCCCATCCCGACCTCGGGCAACCGGATCACCGTGTCGGGCGCGGCCACGACACGCCCGGCGAAAGCGGCGAGCTCGATCCCCGCGCCGACACACGCGCCGTGCAGATGCGCGGTCACGCGCGGAGCGCAGCGGTGCAGCAGCGCGCCCGGACTGCGATGTACCCGCAGCAGGTGAGCCCGCGCCGGATCACGGGACGTACCGAACTCGGCGAGATCGCCTCCGCTGCAGAAGGCGGGACCGTTGCCGTACAGGTCGACTCGGTTGATGGACGGGTCGGCCACGGCCACCTGGAGCGCCTCGCACAGCGCGTCCCGTGTCGCCGCGTCGAACGCGTTGCGCACCCAGGGCCGGTCCAGCGTGATGGACAGCCGGGAACCGTCGCGGTCGAGCCGTACGGGAGTCTCGGCCGTGCGCGGCGTGCGCCGGGGTGCTGCTGCCAGCCAGGTCCGGAAGTCCACTCCGCCCTGAAGCGTCGAGTAGGCGAGGGATTCGAGAATCAGCCTGTCCGATACCGCGAGCCCGCTGCCCATCCGGAGGACCTGCACCAGCGCGACCGACGCGGCGGGCCGACGCTCGACGACGCCACCCAGCTCGTGGGCCGTGGCATGCGGATCCGCACACCTCACCCACGGCCTGGGCGGATCAGGGGCGCCAGTGAGCAGGACATCGACGCCCTTGACCGCCTCCGTGGGCTCTGCCGCCACGCCGACGACGACACGGTCCCGGTCACGTGTTTCCGTTTCGTGCTCGGGAGTGCGGTCGAGGTCGACGATCACGAAGGCCGACTCCACAGCGATCTCCCTCCAGACGTGGATCGGAGTGTAATTTGGGATCACCTTGGGAGAGAAGGGGGTTCAGCTCATGGAGAATCTCACTCTCCGTTCCTGGATGGACTCCGTCGAGCCGTTCCTGACCCCTCTCACCGACATCGCCCGTTCCTTCACGGACCTGACGGGCGCGCCGGTCGATCTGCCGAGCGCGCTGTTCCTACGGGCCCGACTGGCCGGCCTGGGACATCCGGGAAGGACATCGGCCAACGGCTCCTGTCACCTCCTCCGAACCGCCGACGGCTGGGCCGCCGTGAACCTGGCCCGCCCCGACGACCGGGCCGCCGTACCCGCACTGCTGGCGCTCCTCGGTTCCCCGGACGATCCCGGCGGCCTGCATACGGCGGCACGACGGGTCACAGCCGCCGAGACGGCCGAAGCCGCGCAGCTGCTCGGGATCGCCGCCGCGGTACCGGGATCGGCCCAAGGCGTACGGCCCGCGGTGCACGCCGAGCGGTGGGGTGACCGGCGTACCCGCGCGATGGCCGACATACGGATCGTCGACTTCTCCGCGCTCTGGGCGGGACCCCTGTGCACGCGGCTGCTGGGGCTGGCGGGCGCGAAGGTGGTGAAGGTGGAGAGCGCGACGCGACCCGACGGTGCGCGCCTCGGAAGCCCCGCCTTCTACCGCTGGCTGCACGACGGGCACGACAACCTGGTCGTGGACTTCGCCCCCGGCGCCCTGGACGAGATCGTCGCCGATGCCGACGTCGTCATCGAGGCGTCACGGCCGCGCGCACTGCGCCGGCTCGGGCTCCGCGCCGAGGAGTTCCTCGCCGCCCGCCCCGGCCGGGTCTGGGTCGGGATCACCGGATACGGACGCGAGAACGACCGTATCGCCTTCGGAGACGACGCTGCCGTGGCCGGCGGCCTGACCGACGTCGACCGGAACGGCGACCCCGTCTTCCTCGGCGACGCGCTCGCCGACCCCGTCACCGGCGTCTTCGCCGCCCACGCCGCAGCCCGTTCCCTCGCCGCGGGAGGCGGAGAACTGCTCTGCGTCTCCATGGCGGCCTGCGCCGCGACACTCGCGGAGACGCACACACGGATCCACCCGCCGTGCTGATCAGAAACGTGGAGGCCGAGGGCCACGGACCAGCGGTGGACATACGGATCGCGGGCGGGCGGATCGCCGAGATCGGAACCGGGTTGACGGGGCCGGGCGAGGTGGACGGCCGGGGCGGTGCGTTGCTGCCGGGCCTGCACGACCACCACGTACACCTCGCGGCCCTGGCCGCCGAAACCGCATCCGTGCGCGTCGGGCCGTCGGACGTGCGAGACCGTACGGCCCTCTCGGCGGCCCTGATGGGTGGGCCGGCGGGGGAGTGGGTACGGGCTGTCGGCTACCACGAGAGCGTCGCCGGGGAGTTGGACCGCTGGGCGCTGGACGCGATCGCGCCCGATCGGCCGGTGCGGGTGCAGCATCGCACCGGTGCGCTGTGGGTGTGGAACAGCGCCGCGCTCCGGGCGGCCGGGCTGGAGGGCGACGGGCGGTTCTGGCGCGAGGACGAGCGGCTGCGCGGCTTCGTGCCGCCCGTGCGGCTGGATCTGGAGGGGGTGGGACGGCGGGCGGCGGCACTGGGCGTCACGGGGTTCACCAACGCCGACCCGCACCCCGCGAGCGGGCTCACCCAGATGCTGTCGGTCCTCCCGCAACGGCTCCTCGTGATGGGCGTCGACGAGCCGGTGAAACTGATGCTCGACGACCCGACACTCCCCCCACCCGCCCAACTCGCCCGCGCCATAAGGGAGATCAGGCCCCGGCCGGTCGCCGTGCACTGCGTGACCCGGGTGCAGTTGCTGGTGACACTGCTCGCCCTGGACGAGGTGGGCCCTGCCGACGGTGACCGGATCGAGCACGGATCGGTGATCCCGGTCGAGACGATCCCTTGGCTGCGGCGGCTCGGGGTGACGGTCGTGACCCAGCCCCACTTCCCGGTCGAACGGGGCGACGCGTACGCCACCGACGTGGACGCCGACGACCGCCCGCACCTCTACCGTTGCCGTTCCCTCGCCGAGGCCTGCATCCCGCTCGCCGCCGGCACCGACGCGCCGTACGGAACCTCGGACCCCTGGGCGGTCATGCGGGCGGCGACCGAGCGGGACGACGGCGAACGGCTCGAACCCGAGGCGGCTCTGCGGCTGTTCACCGGCGAACCCCAACACCCGGGCCAGGCACGGCGGTTGACGGTCGGCGCGGTCGCCGACCTGTGCCTGCTCCACGTACCGTTGCGCGAGGCCCTCCGAACACTGTCCGGGGAACTGGTCCGCGCCGCATACGTGTCAGGTCGCCTTATCCCGCCCGCGTGACCTACACGCTGTATCCGCCGTCGACTCCCAACGCCTGCCCGGTGATGAACCCGGCGCGGTCCGAGGCGAGGAACGCGACCGCCTCCGCGATGTCCGTGGCGTCGCCGAAGCGGCGCAGTGGAATGTTGCGCCGGGTGACGGCGAGAGCGGCCTCGTCCAGCTCGCCGGAGCTGATCAGCCGCCCGGCGATACCGTCGTTGAGCATGCCGGGCGCCACGCAGTTCACACGGACGCCGTACCGGCCCTCCTCGGCGGCGAGCGCCCGGGCCACCGCCTCGACCGCGCCCTTCGCACCCGACGACAGCCCGTCCCGTACCGGGAAGCGGCGGGTGGCGACGGTCGTCACGGCGATGATGCTGCCCCGGCTCTCGCGGAGCAACGGCAGCGCGGGATGCACCAGGTTGAAGAACGCCACGGCATCGCCTTCGAGTTGGGCTCGGTACTCGCTCGGCGTCACCTTGCTCAGGTGCCGCATCGGGACGTGCGGGCCCGCCGCGTACACGAGGGTGTGGATGCCACCGTCCACCTCGGACACGGCCTCGGCCGTAGCGGCCTCGTCGGTCAAGTCCAGCCGCATCGACCGGACTTGACGGCCCAGCTTCGTGACCTCGACGGCCACCGCGTCCGCCGCCTCCTGGTTGGCACGGTAGGTGAAGGCGATGTCGCTGCCCCGCTCGGCGAGGAGCCGGACGATCGCCGCTCCGATACCGCCCGAGCCGCCCGCCACGAACGCGACACCTGGTCTGCTGGAGAAGTCCGGCACCGTAACCGCCTCACAATCCGAGGGACTTGGCGATGATGACCTTCATGACCTCGCTGGTCCCGGCGTAGATGCGGGTGATGCGCGCGTCCGCGTAGAGCCGGGCGATGGGGTATTCCAGCATGTAGCCGTAGCCGCCGAACAGTTGCAGGCAGCGGTCGACCGCGCGGGCCTGCATCTCGGTGCAGAACAGTTTGACCTTGGCGGCGTCGGGGCCGCTGAGTTCGCCGGCGACGAGTTCGAGCACCGCCCGGTCCAGCATCGCCTGCGCGGCCTCGATCTCGGCTGCCACGGCGGCGAGTTCGAACTTGGTGTTCTGGAAGGAGGCGACCGTCTTCCCGAACGCCTTGCGCTCCTTGACGTACGTGATCGTCGTGTCCAGGGCCGCGCGCGCCTGCGCCACCGAGCCGACCGCTACGGTCATCCGCTCCTGCGGCAGGTTGTGGCCGAGGTAGCCGAAGGCGGCGCCCTCCTCACCGAGCCGGTTGGCGACCGGCACGCGCACGTCGTCGAAGGCCAACTCCACGGTGTCCTGCACCCTGATGCCCAGCTTGTGCAGCACCCGGCCGCGCGTGAAGCCCGGCATACCGTCCTCGACGACCAGCAGCGTGAGCCCGGCGCGGCGGTTGTCCGGGTCGCTCGACGTACGGGCCACGACGATGACCAGGTCGGCGAGGAGCCCGCCGGTGATGAAGGTCTTCGCGCCGCTCAGGACGTACGCATCCCCGTCGCGCACGGCGGTCGTACGGATTCCGGCGAGATCGGATCCCGTCCCCGGCTCGGTCATCGCGATGGCGGTCAGCAGCTTCCCGCACGCCAGACCGGGGAACCAGCGCTCGCGCTGATCCCGGTCGGCGTAGGCGAGGAAGTACGGCAGGACGACGTCGAGTTGGGTGCGCACGGTGCCCAACGTCACCAGCGCGCGCGCCGATTCCTCCTGGAGGACGACGTTGTAGCGGTAGTCGTGGAGGCCCGCTCCGCCGTACTCCTCGGGGACGGCCATGCCCAACAGGCCCAGTGAGCCCAGCTGTTCGAAGAGTGCGCGGGGGAGTCGGCCGGTGTCCTCCCAGTCGGCGTAGTGGGGCACCACCTCGCCCGCGATGAAGTCCCGCGCGAGCCGGCGGAACGCCTCGTGGTCGTCGGTGAAGACGTCTCGGCGCACAACATCCCCTGTCAGGAAGCGAGTTCGACGACGGTGGCGTTGGCGGTACCGCCGCCCTCGCACATGGTCTGCAGGCCGTACCGGATCCCCTGGTCCCGCATGTGATGGATCATGCGGGTCATCAGGACGGCACCCGACGCGCCGAGCGGATGCCCGAGCGCGATGGCGCCGCCGAGCGGGTTGAGCAGGGCCGGGTCCGCGCCGGTCTCGGCCAGCCACGCGAGCGGGATCGGCGCGAAGGCCTCGTTGACCTCGAAGACGCCCACCTCGGAGAGCCCGACTCCGGCCCTGCGCAGCACCTTCTCGGTCGCCGGGATCGGCCCCGTCAGCATGAGGACCGGGTCGGAACCGGTGACCACGCCCGCGCGGTAGCGCACGATCGGTGTCAGGCCCAGCTCGCGGGCCTTCTCCGGGGTCGTCACCAGCAGGGCCGCCGCACCGTCGGAGATCTGGGAGGAGTTGCCCGGGTGGATCACCCCGTCCTCCTGGAAGGACGGGTTCAGCTTCGCGAGCGTGTCGACACTGGTACCACGCCGTATGCCCTCGTCCACCGTCACCGGGCCCGTGCCGACGCTCACCGGCACGATCTGCGCCTCGAACGCCCCGCCGTCCTGCGCGGCAGCCGCCCGCTCGTGCGACCGCGCGGAGAACTCGTCGAGGAGGCCCCGGCCCAGTCCCCACTTCTGCGCGATCTTCTCGGCGGAGACACCCTGGTTGAAGGAGAACCCCTCGTAACGGGCCAGGACTTGGGGACCGTACGGCACACCGCCGGCCCGCGAGGCCCCGAGGGGCACCCGGCTCATCACCTCGACGCCGCCCGCCACCACGACGTCCTGCTGGCCGGACATGACCGCCTGGACGGCGAAGTCGAGCGCCTGCTGGCTGGATCCGCAGGCACGGTTCACCGTGGTCCCCGGGATGGTCTCCGGCCAGCCGGCGGCCAGCACCGCGTAGCGGCCGATGTTGCTCGACTGGTCGCCCAACTGGCCCACGCAGCCCCACACCACGTCGTCGACGACCTCGGGATCAAGGCCCGTGCGGTCGACGAGCGCGTTCAGGACGACGGCGGAGAGGTCGGCCGCGTGCACACCGGCCAGCCCGCCGTTCCGTTTCCCGACGGCGGTGCGGACCGCCTCCACCACCACTGCCTCACGCATCACGTCTCCTCTGTCGCTCTCGGCACGGGTGTTCCCGGCACCGCCCAGCGCCCCGTGTAGCGAGGCGGGCGCTTCTCCACGAAGGCGGCATACGCCTCGGGGACGTCCGCCGTGGCGAAGTTCATGGCCTGTGCTCGTGCCTCCCCGGCAAGGGCCTCGCGCAGGGTGCGATCCGCGTTCTCGTTGAGGAGCGCCTTGTTCTGCGCAAGGGCGACCGGGGCTCCGGCCACCAGCCGGGCGGCGAGGTCGTCCACATAGGCGTCGATCTTGTCGGCGTCCACGACCCACGTCACCAGGTTCAGGGCGCGGGCCTCCTCGGCGCCGATCGTCTCCGCCAGCAGCACCAGCCGCTTCGCCTGCTGCAACCCCACCAGCTTCGGAAGCAGCCACGAGCCGCCGCAGTCCAGGGACAGCGCGCGGCGCGCGAAGATCTGCGAGAACGTGCTTTCCGGGGTGGCTACGACGAAGTCGCAGCCCAGGGCGAGGTTCCAACCCGCGCCGACCGCGACCCCGTTCACCTGGGCGATGGTGGGGATCGGCAGTTCGTGCAGGAGCAGCGTGACCTCGCTCAGGGTCCGCATCCGGTACAGCGGATGCTCGCCGCTGACGCCTTTGCGGATGTCGGCGCCGGAGCAGAACGCACCACCGGCACCGGTCAGGACCAGCGCGCGCACCGTACGATCGCTGCCCGCTGCGGAGAGCGCAGTTCTCAGGGCGTCCCAGAGTTCCGCGTCGATCGCGTTCTTGCGCTGCGGCCGGTTCAGCGTCAGAGTCCGGACGCCTTCGGCATCGCTCGTCAGGAGAACCGGCTCCCCGGTCATCGCACCGCTCCCTGTTCCCGGAGAACGGCGATCTCCTCGACGGCCAGGCCGAGTTCGGCGAGTACGGCGTCCGTGTGCTGGCCGAGAGCGGGGATCGCGCCCATCGGCGGGTCGTACCCGGCGATCACCGGGGGCGGCAGCAGCGCCGGGACCGGACCCGACGGCGTCTCGATGTCGCGCCACCGGTCGCGGGCCCGCAGATGGGGGTGGTTGATGACGTCGCTGGGCGTGTTGTAGCGGGAGTTGCCGATCCCGGCCGCGTCCGCGCGGTCCTGCACGTGGGCGAGGTCGTGCCGTGCGCACCAGGCGCTGATCTCCGGCTCCAGCAGGGCACGGTGTTCCACCCGCCCGGCGTTTCCGCGGAAGCGCGGGTCGTCCGCGAGGTCGGGCCGGTCGAGCAACTCCCGTGCCAGGCGCTGCCATTCACGGTCGTTCGTCGTGCCGAGGACCACGGTGTGGCCGTCGGCGGTGCGGTGTGCGCCGTACGGTGCCACGGCGGGGGAACTCATGCCGAGGGGCTGTTGTTCGATGCCGGAGTGCCGGGTGTAGGTGAGCGGGTATCCCATCAGCTCCGTCATCGTGTCGAACAGACTCACCGCGACGGACGACGCGCCGGGACCGACACCGCGTTCTCTGCCGCACAGCAGCGCGACGACGGACAGGGCGGCGTACAGCCCGCTGCACACATCGGCCATCGGCGGGCCGGGTTTGGCCGGTACTCCGGGGTGGCCGGTCACCGCGCAGGCTCCCGACTCGGCCTGTACGAGGAGGTCGTAGGCCCGTTTGTGGGAGAGGGGGCCGCCGGGGCCGTATCCGTCGATCTCGACGGCGAGGAGACCGGGGTGACGGGTCCTCAAGTCGTCGGGGGAGAGAGCGAGTTTGGCCGTGGTGCCGGGGGTGAGGTTGGAGACGAGGACGTCGGCGCGCTCCAGCAGGCGGTGCAGGACGTCCATGCCGCCGGATGTCTTCAGGTCCAGGGCCACGGATTCCTTGCCCCGGTTGACCCAGACGAAGTGCGCGCCGAGGCCCTTGACGACGTCGTCGTAGTGGCGGGCGAAGTCGCCGCCCTCGGGGTTCTCCACTTTGATCACGCGGGCGCCGAAGTCGCCGAGCGTGCGGGTGCACATGGGAGCGGAGATCGCCTGCTCCAGCGCGACCACGGTGATTCCGGCCAGCGGCCCTGTTGTAGTCACGTCAGCCCGCAGTTGTGAAACTGGCACGGAGTTCGTCCTTCAGTACCTTCTGGCTTGCGTTGCGCGGGAGTTGGTCGACGAAGCGGACATGCCGGGGGACCTTGAAGTTGGCCATGTGCCGGCGGGCCCAGGCGATGACGTCGGTCTCGGTCGGGGTGTGGTCCGGTGGCGCGACGACGAACGCACAGCCGACCTCGCCGAGTCGTTCGTCGGGAACCCCGATCACGGCGACCTGGTGGACGTTCTCGTAGCCGAGAAGCAGCTTCTCTATCTCCGCCGGGTAGGCGTTGAAGCCGCCGACGATGTACATCTCCTTCTTGCGGTCGACGACGGAGAGGTTGCCGTCGTCGTCGAGCCGTCCGATGTCCCCGGTGTGCAGCCAGCCCTCGGTGTCGATCGTCGCGGCGGTGGCGTCGGGGTCGTCCCAGTAGCCGCGGGTGACGTTGTAGCCGCGGACGAGGATCTCGCCGTCGAGTCCGATCGGGACGTCCAGACCGTCGGCGGCGACGATCCGGACCTGGACATCGGGAATGGCGCTCCCCGTGGTGCGAGCGACCGTCTCCTCGGAGTCGCCGACACGGGTCGTGGTCACGAGCGCCGTCGACTCGGTGAGGCCGTAGGCGCTCATCACGATGTCGAACGACAACTCCGTTTTCATGGCGCGGATCAGCGATTCCGGAATCGTGGTGCCGCCTGTCATGGAGACCCGCAGCGACGAAAGGTCGTGCTCGGCGCGGTCGGGGTGGTTCACCAGGTCATGGAAGATGGTCGGCGGTCCGAGGAGGATGCTCACCCGCTCCCGGGCGATGAGGTCCAGTGCCCGCCCGGCGTCGAAGACGGGCATGGGGATGACGGTCACCCCGTGCATCAGGGACGCCAGCCACCCCGCCTTGTATCCGAAGCAGTGGAAGAACGGCGGGATCACCAGGAAGGTGTCGCAGGCTTGGAAGGTGTACTCCTCGGCCATCCACCCATAGGCGCGCAGCGATTGGCCATGTGTGAGCATCACGCCCTTCGGGTGGCCGGTCGTGCCGGACGTGAACATCACGTCGGACACGTCGTCCGGCGTCAACCGGTCGATCGCCTCATGCGCGGCGGAACCCGAAACGCCTTCTCCCGCGCCGAGAAAGTCGTTCCACGCCAGTTCGGCAGCCCCCTGCGGACCGAGAACGGACACCGTCTTCTGCAGGGCCGGCAGTCCCGCGTCTGCCTTCCGCAGTTCGCCGATGTAGTCGTTGCCCAGGAAGGGCGAGGCGAACACGGCCGCCGCCTCCGACTTCCGCAGGATGTACGAGATCTCCTGCGCCTTGAACCGCGTGTTGAGCGGAACCAGTATCGCCCCGGCGCCGTGGATGCCGAGCGCGGCGAAGATCCACTCCGCCGAGTTGGGGGCACACAGCCCGACCCGGTCCCCCGGCTTGATGCCGAGTGCCATGGTGGCGCGGACCGAGTCGACCATCTGCTCCTCCAGCTCCCGGAAGGTCCATCGGCGGTCCCCGTCGATGAGCGCCGTGGCGTCCCCGAATTGCCTGGCCGCCAGCCTGATGACGTTGGGGATGCTCTGGAATTCGTCGTCGTAGCGCATCAGTTGGCTCCCGGGCTAGCCGTTCGAGGGCAGATGCAGGATCCGCTTGGCGATGATGTTCCGCTGGATCTGGGAGGTACCGCCGTAGACGGACGCCGCACGGGAGTAGAGGTAGTCGCCGAACAACTCACTGCCCTCCTGGGCGAGTTCGGCGGGGAACACCTCAAGTGCCGTGTCGTAGAGCCGCTGTTCGGTCCTCGTCATCAGTAGTTTGTCCACGGACGACTCCGGGCCGGCGACCTGCCCGGCGAGACGTTCGGCGGTGCGGCGGCGGGCGTGCGCCAGCAGGACCTCGTAGTCCACGACACACCGGCCGATCCGGGACAGCAGCCCGTCGGGCAGGCTGCCGCGCTGCTCGGCGGCGTGGCGCCGCAGTCGTTCGACGAGCAGCCCGTATTTCGAGAGGTGCCCGGTGTCGAGGGCGTTGCGCTCGTACGAGACCGTCGTCATCGCCAGCGCCCAGCCGACGCCCTCGGTGCCGATGCGTTCGGACTCCTCGATGCGGACGTCGTCCAGGAACAGTTCGCAGAACTCGTCGTCACCGTTGGCCGCGCGCAGCGGCCGTACCGTCACGCCGGGCCGGTCCAGGGGGAGGACGAACGCCGAGATCGACTTGTGGGCCGGCGCTGAGCGGTCGGTGCGGGCCAGCAGCAGGCACAGGCCGGAGTACTGGGCGTAACTCGTCCAGAGCTTCTGACCGCGCACCGTGTAGTGGCCGTCGTGCCGCTCGGCGTAGGTGCTCATACCCGCCAGGTCCGACCCGGCACCCGGCTCGCTGAAGCCCTGGCACCACACCTCGTCACCGGCCAACATCCGTGGCAGGAACCGCAGTCGCTGCTCCTCCGAGCCGAACTCCAGCAACGCGTGGGCGAGATAGCCGATCCGGGGGACGCCCGGGGCGCGGCAGGCGCCCAGTTCGTCACTGATCGCGACCTGGTGCAGCGCGGTCAGGCCCCGGCCGCCGTAGCGTTCCGGGACGTCGAGGCCGACCCAGCCGCCCGAGTGCAGGAGCCGGTGCCAGCGGTGCAGGAAGACCGGTAGCGGTTCGTCCGACCGCCGCTCCGGGAGCGGGTGTTCGGCCAGCCAGGCACGGAACTCCTGCCGCAGCCGGTCCAGTTCGGCCGGGTTGCCGAAGTCCAGCGGGGTGTCGGTCATCGCGTCGCCTCCGGTACGGCCAGCGCGGGGAGCAGATCGGCCGTCGTGGCGAGCAGCGTCGCGCTCAGCCGCACCTTGCGCAGATACAGGTGGGCGGTGTGCTCCCACGTCTGGGCGATACCGCCGAAGACCTGTATCCCGGCGTAAACGGCCTCCAGCGCCGAGGAGTCGACCTCCGCCTTCGCCGCACGTGCCGTTGCCAGGGCTCGCTCCGGCGGCTCGTTGTCGAGGCACCAGGCCGCGTAGCGCGTGACGCTGGTGCCCGCCTCCACCAGGACGGTCGCGTCCGCGAGAAGATGCTGTACGGCCTGGAAGGAGCCGATGGCCTGTCCGTACTGGCGGCGGTCGCGGGCGTATTGAACCGCCTGCTCCACGAACGATCCCGCCGCGCCTACGAGTTCGGCGGTCACGACGACAAGGGCGTAGGCCTGCCAGCGGAGTTGGTCAGCAGCAGCGAGACGGCCGACGACCTCGACGGGAGCATCCGGCGGCACCGCGCGCACCGAGCGCACGAGGTCCGTGCTCGGCGCCGACGGCCCCAACTCAACTCGGTGGACCGTCCCGTTCGCCGTGACGCAGAGCGCGCTGTCGGCGCCCTCGCTGTCCCAGGCGACGAGATCTGCGGGGGCCTCGCCGGGGAAGCGGAGTGCGCGGGTGAGGGCGATGGTGGGGGTCGCGGAAGAGGTGTCGTCGCCGAGCAGCCGGAGCAACTCCGGGGCGAGCAGGACCGTACCGAGCAGGGAGGTCGTGAGGGGGCGGCGGCCGTGTTCCTCCGCGAGCAGCGCGCACTCCTGCGCGGTCGCCGCCGGGGGAGAGGTGCGCCGTAGATCTCTCAAACCCAGTTCTTCCAGGGCCTGTTGGGCGGCTGCCCGGGTGGACGGTTTCACCTCGTCCGCCGATGGCACGCCGTAGCGGGTCGCCAGCGAGCGCAGCATGTCGCGGACCAGGACGAACTCCTCGCGCTCCACCTTCAGCGCTCCTCAGGGGGGTTCGCGCGCCGTTCGGCGCGGGAGGCGAGTTCGGTGATGATGCGGATGTGGTCCGGGCTGGTCATCGTGGCCCGTTCGGCCATCAGCGCTGTTTCCATCCCGCCGCGCGAGACCTGTTCGACGACGGTGGCGAGGGCCAGTTTGGTGGCGCGGAGTGCGTCGGCGGGCTGGGCCGCGAGCCGGTGGGCCAGGGTGAGTGCCTCGTGCATCAGGTCGTCGGGCGGGACCGTGCGGTTGGCGAGGCCGAGTTCGACCGCTTTGGCGGCGGGGATCCGGTCCCCGGTGAAGAGGTACTCCTTCACCCGCAGCAGGCTCGTCAGCAGCGGCCACAGGGTGACTCCGCCGTCGCCCGCGACCAGCCCGACCGACACATGGGGGTCCGCGAAGTAGGCGTCCTCGGCGATCAGTACGAGATCGCAGGCCAGGGCGAGGCTGCAACCCAGGCCCACCGCCGGGCCGTTGACGGCGGCGATCACCGGCAGCGGGAAGCGGATCATCTCCGTCTGGATGGTGCGGTCGAGCCGGATCGACCGCTCCCGCAACTCCGGGTCGGTGTGGTGCCGTAGCAGATGGTCGAAGTCGCCGCCGGCGCTGAACGCCCGTCCCGCGCCGGTGAGGACGACGGCCCGGGCCTTCGTGTCGTCGGCCAGTTCGCGCCACACCTCGGACAGCCGTCGGTGCAGTTCCTCGGACACGCCGTTCAACCGGTCGGGGCGGTTCAGGGTGACGATGCGGACGTCTCCGTCGGCGGCCACGGTCAGCACGGGACTCACCTTGCTCATACCGCGATGGTATTAAAGGTCAGACCGAAACTGTCAATGGTGTTGCACGAAGAAGAGAATCACATTCTCGCCTTCGGTTGGGTCAGTTCTCCGGACCGGTCAGCTCCACGCCGTCCCGGCGGTCCACCTCGGCCGCCGCCCGGGCGAAGCCGCACACATGGCGCGTCATCCGGCGCATCGCCGCCTCGCTGTCGCGGTCCCGGATCGCCTCGGTGATCCGGGCGTGCGCACGGGCGGTGAGTTTGCGAATGTCCGCGTCCATGAACTCCTGGATGTTCGTGGCCGCGTGGATCGACTGCGAGAGAGCGCTCATGAACCCGATGAGAAGCTCGTTCTCGCCGGCCCTCGCCACGGCGTTGTGCCAGTGGATGTTGGCGCGCAGGAAACGCTGGATGTCGTCCCCCGCCGCGACGAGGTCCGCGTGCGCGTCGTCCAGCTCCGCGAGGTCCGCGTCCGTACGGCGCCTGGCCGCCAGCGCCGCGCACGCGGGCTCGATCGCCTCCCGGGTCTCGTGCAGGTCCTCAAGCCGGATCCGCTGCCCCCGGATCACCAACCGCACGGTGTTCGCAAGCGATTCACGCCCCGGCCGGTGCACGAAGGCACCGCCCCCGCGCCCCGGCCTGATCTCCAGGAGCCGTTCGACCTCCAGGATGCGCAGCGCCTCGCGCACCGTCGCCCGGCTCAGCCCCGTCTGCTCGACGAGCTGCCGTTCCGGCGGCAGCACCGTGCCCTCCGTGAACTCCCCGGAGAGGATCCGCTCGCGCACCTCCGCCGCCAGCACGTCCGACGCCTTGGGCACGGTGAGCGTGTCGAAGCGCGGCCGGGGCTCGCCGGCCGCGCCGCGTCCCCGTACGGTGCGGGAAGGGTGCTCGGCGCTCTGCACAGGTCCAGGCCTCTCGTCGTAGGCCGCGCTCTTCGGCCTCTTTGGCTGAACCATTCAACACAGCACGCGCGCCGCCTGTCACCTCACGGGACCGCCTGTCACATCACCATGCCGCCGTCCACCGGCAGCACCTGACCCGTGATGAAGGACGCGGCGTCCGAGGCGAGGAACACGAAACTGCCCGCGATCTCCGCCGGCTCGGCCCACCGGCCCAGCGGAATCCGGGCGAGCATCTGGGCCGAGAACTTCTCGTTGGTGCGGATGGTCTCCGTCATGGGTGTGGCGGCCAGCGGGGCGAGCGCGTTGACCAGCACCCGCCGACGTGCCAGTTCGCGGGCCAGGGACTTCGTCAGTCCGATGATCCCGGCCTTCGCGGCCGAGTAGTTGACCTGCCCGAGCGTGCCGACCAGACCTGCCGACGAGGTGACGTTGATGATCCGCCCCCTCCCGTCCTCCGGCAGGAACGGCAGCGCGGCCTGCGCGCAGTGGAACGTGCCCATCACATGGATGTCGAGGACGCGCCGGAACGCCTCCTCCTCCAGCTTGTCGAACATGGCGGGGGCGATGACCCCGGCGTTGTTGACCAGGATGTGCAGCGTCCCGCCGGCGAGCGCCGCCGCGCGGGCAACGGCCGCGTCTGCGGCGGGCCGGTCCCGTACGTCGAGTGCGGCGCTGTCCGCCGTGAGCCCCGCCGCGTTGATCTTCCCGGCGACGGCCGCCGCGGCCGACTCGTCGACGTCGGTCACCAGCACCGCGGCACCCGCGCGCGCGAGCGCCTCGGCGACCGCGGAACCGATGCCGCCGCCGGCGCCGGTGACCAGCGCCGACCGGCCCGTGAGGTCGAACAGACCTGTGCTGTCGGTCATTCAGTAGCTCCTCGGGAGTCCCAGCGTGTGTGATCCCAGGTAGTTCAGGATCATTTCCTGGCTGATCGGTGCGATGCGCATCAGACGGGCCTCGCGGAAGTAGCGGGACACGGCGTACTCCTCGGAGTAGCCCATGCCTCCGTGCGTCTGCACGGCCCGGTCGGCGGCCGTGAACCCGGCGTCGGCGCACAGGTACTTGGCGGTGTTCGCCTCCCGCCCGCAGGGCCTCCCGTTGTCGTACAGCCAGGTCGCCTTGCGGAGCACGAGTTCGGCGGCGTCGAGGCGGGCGAGGGAGTCCGCGAGGGGGAACTGGATGGCCTGGTTCATGCCGATCGGGCGGCCGAAGACGATGCGCTCCTTGCCGTACTGGACGGCCTTGTCGAGTGACGCGCGGCCGATGCCCAGTGCCTCGGCCGCGATGAGCATGCGTTCGGGGTTGAGGCCGTCGAGGAGGTAGCGGAAGCCCTGGCCCTCCTCGCCGACGCGGTCCTCGACCGGGACGCGCAGGTCGTCGATGAAGAGTTCGTTCGAGGTGACGGCGTTGCGGCCCATCTTCGGGATCGGGCGGACGTCGATGCGGTCGCGGTCGATGTCCGTGAGGAAGAGGGTCATCCCGTCGGTCTTCTTGGTGACCTCGTCGGCCTTGCTGGTGCGGGTCAGGAGAAGGATCTTCTCGGACTCCATCGCCTTGGAGATCCACACCTTGCGGCCGTTGACGACGTAGTGGTCGCCGTCCCGTCGTGCGTACGTCGTGATGCTCGCGGTGTCGAGTCCCGCGCCCGGTTCGGTGACACCGAAACAGACGTGGAGGTCGCCGGTGGCGACGCGGGGGAGTGTCCGTCGCTTCAGTTCCTCGGAGCCGTGCACCACCACCGGATGCATGCCGAAGATGGACAGGTGGATCGCGCTGGCCGCGTTCATGCCACCGCCCGAGCGGGCCACCTCTTCCAGGAGCAGGCTGGCCTCGGTGATGCCGAGGCCGTGTCCGCCGTACTCCTCCGGGATCGTGATGCCGAGCCAGCCGCCGCCCGCGACGGTCTCGTAGAACTCCGTCGGGAACTCGTGCGCCTGGTCCTTCTCCATCCAGTACTGGTCGTCGAAGTCGCGCAGCAGTCCGGCGACGGACTTGCGGATCGTTTCCTGGTCCTCGGTGAGCTCGAAGTCCATGGACGGTGGGCCCTTCTTCGGTCTGTTTTTGAAACATTCCAAAGGTCAGACCGAAACTGTATGCCCGGCGGGAGGCCGAGGCAAGGGCGCCCGTCACCTCCCGCCTACCGTCAAGTAATATCGCGCGGCAGGCCATCCGAGGAGGAACCGTGCCACGGTCCGAACGCTCGTCGCTGTTGCTCGCCGGTCTGCTGGCGACCGCGGGAGTCGCCCACTTCGCCTCGCCGAAACAGTTCGACGCGACGATCCCGAGCGCCCTGCCGGGGACGCCCCGGGCCTGGACGTACGCGAGCGGCGCCGTCGAACTGGCACTGGCCGCCGGGATCGCGCTGCCGCGCACCCGGCGTACGGCCGGGCTCGCCGCGGCGGCCTTCTTCGTGGGCGTGTTCCCCGCCAACGTGAAGATGGCGCTGGACTGGCGGGACCGCCCGGCCCCGCAGAAGGCGGTGGCCTTCGGGCGGCTGCCCCTGCAGGTGCCCCTCGTACTGTGGGCCCGCAGTGTCGCGAAGAACAATGGGGAGGGACAGTCATGACAGGACGCCTGAACGTCGGCGACAAGGTCGAGGACTTCACGCTGCCGGACGAGACCGGCACGGAACGCGGCCTCACGGAACTGCTCGCCGAGGGGCCGGTGGTGCTGTTCTTCTACCCGGCCGCCCTGACCGCCGGCTGCACCGCCGAGGCCTGCCACTTCCGGGATCTGGCCGCCGAGTTCGCGGCCCTCGGCGCGCGGCCCGTCGGCATCAGCGGCGACTCCGTCGACAAGCAGCAGGAGTTCGCCGGGAAGCACTCCCTCGGCATGCCGCTCCTCTCGGATGCCGACGGGAGGATCCGGGAGCTGTTCGGGGTGAAGCGCGGCTTCTCACTGGCACCCACCAAGCGGGTCACCTTCGTCGTAGGCGAGGACCGCACCATCCTTGAGGTCGTCTCCAGCGAACTGCGTATGAACACCCACGCCGACCGGGCCCTCGCCGCACTTCGCGCCCACCGGAAGTGACCCAGGGGCCGCAAATGCCGTATCGCGGTTGATGCGGCGCGGTAAAGGGACCATCCTGGACGATATGGAGCAGGCCTCCGCCGCGGCGGTCATCGATGTCCGAGGCATCGTGACGGGGTGGAGCGAGGGTGCCCGCTCACTGACGGGATACCCGGCCGAGGAGGCCGTGGGGCGGTCGGTGGGGGCACTGCTCGCCGAACCCCCGTCCGCCACGTCCGTGGCCGCCCTGGCGGGCCCGGTGGTCCTACGGCACCGGGACGGCTCCCCGCTCCCGCTCACGGTGCGGGCCTGCGCGGTACTCGGCGCGGACGGCACACCGGACGGATACGTCCTCACCACCGAACCACCCTCCGCACCCGCACCCGCGCCCTCGCTCGCCGAGCAGGCCTTCGAGCAGGCGTCGATGTCGCTGTCCGTCTTCGACACCGAGCAGCGCTACCTCCGCCTCAACGGCGTCGCCTGCCGGGTGATGGGAGTACCGGAGGACGCCCTGGTCGGCCGCTACTTCCCGGAGAGCGTGGAGGACGCCGAACACAGCCGGGGCTTCCTGCGCAACCTGCGCCTGGTCGCCGAGACGGGCAGACCGGTCCGCTACGACAGCTGGGCGGGCGCTCCCGCGCTGAACCGGGAGCACGCCTGGAGCATCGAGATGTGGCCCCTCAAGGACGCCGCCGGCGAGCCGACCGGGGTCGCCCTCGCGGCGTTCGACAGCACCGAGCAGTACCTCGCCCAGCAGCGGCTGGCCCTGCTCAACGAAGCGGCGGCCGGCATCGGCACCACCCTCGACGTGGTGCGCACCGCCGAGGAACTGGTGGAACTCCTGGTGCCGCGCTACGCCGACTTCGCCAGCGTGGACCTCCTGGAGTGGGTGCTCGGCGCCGACGAACCGCAGACGGACCTGGACGACCAGATCGTGCTGCGCCGCGTCGCCCACGGCTCCGCCACCGAGGGCACGCCCGAGGCCGCGATGCACCTCTCCGAGGCCGACGTCTACCCGCCGTTCTCACCGCCCGCCCGTGCGCTGCGGTCGGGCCGGGCCGTCCTGAGCCAGGCGGGCGAACCCGACTTCGTCCGCTGGGTGGCGGAGCGCAACGCGCGCAGCCCCGCCGCCCGCCCGTTCCGCAAGGGCGTCCACTCGATGATCGCGGTGCCGCTGCGGGCGCGCGGCACCACGCTCGGTGTCGCGGTGGGCGTCCGCATGTCCCACCCGGACGACTACGCCGCCGACGACGCCGTACTCGCCGAGGAGTTGGCCAGCCGCGCCGCCGTCTGCATCGACAACGCGCGCCGCTTCGCCCGCGAGCGGTCCACCGCCCTCGCCCTCCAACACAGCCTGCTGCCAAGGGACTTGCCCGGACAGGCGGCGGTCGAGGTGGCCCACCGCTATCTGCCCTCCGGGTCGCTCGCGGGCATCGGCGGCGACTGGTTCGACGTGATCCCGCTCTCCGGCGGCCGGGTCGCCCTGGTCGTCGGCGACGTCGTAGGACACGGCATCCCGTCCTCGGCGACCATGGGCCGCCTCTGTACGGCCGTCCGCACGCTCGCCGACGTCGACCTGCCGCCCGACGAACTCCTCACCCACCTCGACGACTTGGTCACCCACCTCGCGACGGACGACACCGGCGACGAGGTCGCGGAACTCGGCGCCACCTGCCTCTACGCCGTCTACGACCCCGTCTCGCGCCGGCTCACCCTGGCCGCCGCCGGGCATCCACCGCCGGCCGTCGTCCTGCCCGACGGGACCGCGAGCCTCGTCCCCATGACCGCGGGACCACCGCTCGGCGTCGGCGGACTCCCTTTCGAGGCCGTGGAGTTGGAGCTGCCCGAGGGGGCCACCGTCGCCCTCTACACGGACGGTCTGATCGAGGACCGCAACCGCGACGTCGACCACGCCACCGCCGAACTGTGCCGCGCGCTCACCGCGTCCGCCGATTCGCTCGACGCGCTGTGCGACTCGGTGCTGAAGGCCGTGATGCCGGAGGAGCCCAGCGACGACGTGGCCCTGCTGCTGGCGCGCACCCGGGCCCTGGGCACCGACCGGGTCGCCACCTGGGACATCGAGCCGGACCCCGCGCTCGTGGCCGGGGCCCGGCAGGCCGCCACCGAACAACTCACCGCCTGGGGACTGGACGAGGAGGCCTTCGTCACCGAACTCGTCGTCAGCGAACTCGTCACCAACGCCATCCGCTACGGCGAACCACCCATCCAGCTCCGGCTGATCCGCGACCGCGCCCTCATCTGCGAGGTCTCCGACGGCAGTTCCACCTCACCGCATCTGCGCCGCGCCCACGCCTACGACGAGGGCGGACGCGGACTCCTCCTCGTCGCCCAGCTCACCCAGCGCTGGGGCAGCCGGCAGACCGGCAGCGGCAAGACCATCTGGGCCGAACAGCCGCTGCCGACGGACTGACCGGACCGGTCACTCGAAGGGGCAGCCGGGGTTCGGCGCGTCCTCCGAGAACGGCGATCCGTGCGGCAGGACGTACAGCACGTCGAGGACGAGAGGGGTGTTCCCCAGATTGCGCCCGATGTGCACGTTGGCCGAGCCGGCCGGTTCCTGGATGGTGCTGCCCGCCTTGTACACGCCGTCGGAGGCGCAGCCGGCATCGAAGTGGCTGAGCGTGCCCTGCTTCACGAAGCCGTACAGGGGGCCGTCGTGGTAGTGCCAGCCGGTGGCCTGGCCGGGCGGAATGGTGATCTCGCGCAGGGTGTAGTCGGTGTCGCCGACGGTGGTCTGACTGATCAGACGGGCCGTGACTCCGGGTCCGGCGGGTGTCGCCTGGGCGGTGCCGCCGATCAGCAGCGTGGCGGCGGCCACCGCCCCGGTCACGGCGGTGCGGAACGCGTTGCGCATGGGAGAGCCTTCCGGTGAGATCTTGAACCTCCGCCGCGAACATAGAGGCAGGGAAGGCGAGTTGGGAGCCGAAACGCCGACTTCCACTCCCGGAACTCTCAGAAGCCTCAGAACTCCTCGTGCGTCTCCGGGTCCGGGCCGAGGCGCTGGGGCGTGTGGTCGGAGAGGGCGGCCAGCTGGGCCGGGCCGATTTCGAAACCGAGGACGTGCAGGTTCGCGCGCTGCCGGTCGGGGTCCGCCGACCTGGGGATCGGGATCGCCCCGAGCTGCGTGTGCCGGCGCAGCACCACCTGGGCGGGCGTCACCCCGAAGGCCTCGGCGACCGTCAGGACCGCGGGGTCGTTCAGCAGCTCGGAACCGCGCCCGAGAGGACTCCAGCTCTCGGTGAGAACGCCCTTCTCGGCATCGAAGGCACGCAGTTCGTCCTGCGGGAACAGCGGATGCAGCTCGATCTGGTTGACGGAGGGCAGCACGCCGGTCTCCTTCTCCAGCCGCTCGATGTGTCCGGGCGTGAAGTCGGAGACTCCGATCGACCGGACGAGACCCTCCTCGTAGCCGTGGTGGCGGCCCGGCAGCTTCGTCGAGGATCTTCTCGCGAGGTACACCGCTGCGGGGGATCTTCGTGCCGTAGTTCAGCGTGTGCGTCGGATGCTGATCACGGTCGGGCTTTCCCTTGGATGTGCGGTACAGCCAGTATGTACGCCCGGAACCCCTGTCGCCTTGCCCGGGGATCGCTGACACGATCTTCCCTGGGCCCGGTACGAGGACCGGTGACGAGGGCCCGGTACGAGGGACCCGGCGCGAGCCGGTACGGACGACCAACGGAGCACGTATGACAACGGACAGCGGCGGTACGACGGACGAGGCGGTGCGGGTGGACGGTACGGCCGGTTTGGAGGTGCGGCCGGCCGCCGGGCACATCGGTGCCGAGATCACCGGTGTCGATCTGGCCGGTGAACTCGACGACGCCGTGGTCGCCGCGATCCGGGCCGCGGTGCTGCGCTGGAAGGTCGTGTTCTTCCGCGGGCAGCGGCTGGACCACACCGGGCATGTGGCGTTCGCGCGGCGGTTCGGCGAACCGGTCGTGCTCGGGCGGCGCGGCAGCGCGTCACCGGAGGGCTTCCCCGAGGTCGAAACGACCGCCGACCGGCTGGAGTTGGGCGGACGCTTCGGTATGGAGCACGAGGAGTGGCTGGAGCGGCGCCGGCACACGCTGCTGCGCGGCTGGCACTGCGACCACGGCGCCCGCGTCGACCCGCCGGCCGCGACGATCCTGCGCGCGGAGACCGTCCCGCCGTACGGCGGCGACACCACCTGGTCGAATCTGGCCGCCGCGTACGCCGGACTGTCGCTGCCGGTACGGGAGTTCGTGGACGGCCTGCGCGCCGAGCACCGGCTCGGCGTCGGCTACCAGCCCCGGCCCGGCGACGACGCCTACGTCCGCCACCTCCTGGACCACCAGGTCGCCTCGGTGCACCCGCTGGTACGGGTGCATCCCGAGACGGGTGAGCGGGTGCTGTTCGTCAACGGCTACTACCTGGAGCAGATCACCGACATCTCCCGCGCGGAGAGCGCCGCGATCCTGGAGATGCTCCTCGCGCAGGCGACCCGGCCCGAGTACACCGTCCGGTTCCGCTGGGAGCCGGGCAGCGTGGCCTTCTGGGACAACCGGGCCACCATCCACCTCGCCCCCGGCGACAACGCCCACCTCGGCTTCCCCCGGACCATGCACCGCGTGATGCTCACCGGCGACATACCGGTCGGCGTCGACGGCAAGCCCTCGGAGCCGATCGTCGGCACCGGGCCGGGCCGCTGGTGAGGTCAGACGGTGGGCCTCCAGCCCAGCGCCGGTCCCAGCTTCGTCGCCATGTCCGTGAGGATCTGCACGTAGTCCTCGTGCTCGAAGGTGAACGGCAGCGCGAACGCCACCTCGTCGATCTCCCTGAACGCGGCGTGCGCGTCCAGGAGTTCGGCGATCTCGTCGGAGGTACCGACGAGGTCCGGTGCGAACATCAGCCCGGCCGGGCCCTGCGGTGAAGCGGTACGAGGAGCGCGCTTGCGGGCGAACTCCTCGTACTTCGCCCGCTGTTCGGGCGACGCGGAGTCGGTCGGGACGACCACCAGCCCCTGCGAGACCCGGGCGGCGTCGCCGTCGGGATGATGGGCGCGGAACGTGCGGATGTGGGAGAGCTGGATCTCCGCGAAGTCCCTTGACTCGTCCGGCCCTTCGGCCTTGACGACACTGCTCGTCAGGAAGTTCATCCCGTGTTCGCCCGCCCACTTCGCCGAGCTTGTGCTGCCCCCGCCGTACCAGAGGCGCCGGCCCAGACCCGGGGAGTGCGGCTGGACGCGGTCGGAGCTGAATTCGATGTGCGGCTGCCGCCGCGTGGCTTCGAAGCCCTCGACCCCGCTGAAGTCGGTGGCCGGCTTGCCGCGCACGAAGTCGAGGAACCGCCGCACCCGCTCGTAACCGAAGTCCTCGGTGTCGGCCGTGTCCGGGTACAGGGCGTCCTTCACCTGGTCGAAGTGCATCGGAGGCCCGACGCTGACACCCGGGTTGATCCGGCCCCCGGACAGGATGTCGACGGTCGCCAGGTCCTCCGCCAGCCGCAGCGGGTTCTCCCAGCCCAGCGGGATCACCGCCGTGCCGAGTTCGATACGGCTGGTGCGCTGCGAGGCCGCCGCCATGACCGCGACGGGGGAGGAGATGCCGTACTGGAGATGGCGGTGGCGCAGCCACGCGCTGTCGAAGCCGAGGCGCTCGCCCAGTTCGATGATCTCCAGCGTCGACTCGTGGCCCCGGCGCGGATCGGCCTCGTCGAACAGGCCGATCGTCAGGAAGCCCAGCTTCCGCAACGGGCGTGAGGTGGGCGACACGGGCTCCTCCGTCAGTCGTACGTCAGTGCTGTTCTGTCCCGATTGTGTCAGGCGAACATTGCGGGCGTGTGATCAGTCCAACCGGCCATGGCGGAGCGAGCGGCAGGGGCCTGGCAACATCGACACGACGATGATCGACCGAAAGGCCCCCGTATGCCCGGCGCAGCCGACTTCCTCGACCTGATCCCCGACCCCGAACTCCGGTCGGACCGGCTGCTGTTGGGCATCCGCCACTTCGACGAGCCCTTCCTCCTCACCGTCTCCCTCTCCCAGGGCCTCGGCTCCGGCGACCTGTGGCTGGACCGGGGCAGGGCGGGCAAGGCGCGGCTCGCGGAGTTCCGGCGGATCGGCGACCGGGTCCTGTTCGCCGTGCGCAACAAGCACTTCCTGACCTCCGGCGACGAGGCCGCCGTACGGGCCGGGGACGAGTCGTTCGCGCTGTCCGTGGTGTGGAGCGCGCCCGTGCTGCGCGAGGAGAACGGGGCGGCGGTCGTGGACGCCACCGGGCTCGTCCTCGCCGACCACGACCGGATCGCCGAGTATCTGCACGCACGCGAGCAGGGCGACTACACGATCGACGAGTCCACGAGCCTCCCCCTCGTCACCGACAGCCGCACCGGCCCGCGCGCCGTCCGGCTGCCCGCGCTCCTCACCTTCCGGGGCCCCGGCCGCGGCCGGGCGGTCCAGGCCGTCGCCGCCGACCCGCGCGCCCTCACCGTCGTCCAGCAGCTGAACCTGATCCGGCTGCCGGCGTCCCCGCTGCCCGTCCGGAGCTACCACCCCGCCTCGGGCGGCTACGGCATCGGCTACGCCGACCACGGCCTCGTCGGCCGGGCGAGCACCCAGGTCAAGCTCCAGCCCCGCTTCCGCGCTGAACCCGGCGGCGCCCCGATCGTCTTCCAGGTCGACCCGGCCATCCCCGAACCCTTCCGCTCGGCGGTCGTCGAGGGCGGCGACTGGTGGCGGGACGCCTTCGCCCGGATCGGGCTCCCGGACGCCTACCGGGTCGAGCCCGGCGGCGACGGCTTCGACCCCTACGACCCCGACGTCAACGGCGTGGTCTGGGTGCACCGGGCGGGCCGCGGCTGGTCCCTCGGACAGGGCCTGACCGACCCGCGCACCGGCGAGATCCTGCACGCCCGGGTACGCCTCGGCTCCCAGCGCGTCGAACAGGTCCGCGCCCTCGGCGAGGCCCTGCTCGCACCCTACGGCCGCACCGACGAGGCCGAACGACTCGCCGCCGTCGAGGAGTTGGTGCTCGCCCGGCTGCGTCAGCTCGCCGCGCACGAGATCGGCCACGCGCTCGGCTTCATGCACAACTTCGCCGGTACACGGCACCCCGAGCCGTCCGTCATGGACTACCCGCACGCACGGATCCGCGTCACGGAGGAGGGCGACCTCGACCTGTCCGCCGCGTACGGCACGGGACTTGGGCCCTGGGACCACTTCCTGGTCGCCCACGCCTACGGTCGGTTCGACCCCTCCGGGGAGGAGAGCGCGCTCGCCGAACTGCGCCGCGAGGCCGCCGAGTCGGGCCTGACCTACCTCTCCGACGAGGACGCCCAGGGCCCGAACGCCGCCCACGCCGACGCCGTTCCCTGGGTGAGCGGTCCGGACGCCCTCCAGGCGCTGGAGACGATGCTGCGCATCCGCCGTATCGCACTGGACGGTTTCTTCCGAGGGGTGCTGCCGCCCGACCGGCAGACCGGCGAACTGGAGGAACGGGCCGTCCTGCTGCACCTGCTGCACCGGCACGAGGTGACGGCCGTGGCCCGGCTGGTGGGCGGGGTGCGATACGCGTACGGTCTTGCGGGGGAGGACGGCCGGGGCACGGAAGCCGTCGACGCCGCCACGCAGCACACGGCGCTGAACCGACTGGCCGAGCTGTTGCGCGCCGAGCAACTCGCCCTGCCCGGCGCGGTGTTGGACACCCTCACCCCGCCCGCGATCCGCTACGGCCGGACGGACCAGTACCTCGACACCGGTGCCGGACGGGTCTTCGACCCCTTCGAGGCCGTACGGGTCGCGACCGCGCTGGTCACGGAGCCCCTGCTGGACCCGGCCCGGCTCAACCGGGTGGCCTGGCAGCATGCCGTCGACCCCGCGGTGCCCGGTGTCACCGACATCGTCGACGCGCTCCTCGCGACCACATGGCGCCGTACCGACCCGGTGCCCGCGGAGCTGCCCGGCGGGGCCGCAGTGCAGTACGCGGCGGACTGGACACTCCTGAACCGTCTGCTGACCCTGCTCGACGACACCGCCCTGCACCCGCCGGTGCGCATGGCGCTGCGCGGCGCCGTGCGGGGGCTCGGGACGGAGCTCCGGTGCCAGGGCGACGAACAGGCGCGTGAGGCAGGGGAGTTGATCCGGGACTTCCTCGCCGATGCCGGGTCGGTGCGGATCGATCCGCTGCCCCGGGTGCCGCCGGGTGCGCCCAACTGAGCTCGTCCCACGTCTGGATGCCGTACATCGGGATCATGACTGAGGGCGAAGGCTGATCGAACTCCGCTCGCGGCGGGCGCTGTTGGTCACCATTCCTGGGAGTGCCGAGGGGCCCCGTGCGGGTCCGGGCGGCCCCGTCCGGGATTGGCCGGGGTGTCGTAGGCGCTGACGGGTGGCGGGACGGTGGGGCGCCTGCGGGTGGGACGGTTCCGGCGGCCGGCGGGCTGGGCGGCCGGGCTCTGGTACTGCTGGGCCGGCCGGCCGACCGCCGGGCGGCCCTGGGTGTCGAAGAGCGATTCCGGGCGCTGCGCGGGCTGCTTGCGGGCGGCGTCCGAGCCGACGGGATGGCGGGCGAAGGAGCGGTCCCAGTTGCCCTCGCCCATCACCAGCAGCGGGTCGAACATCACGACGACACCGGCCAGCACCAGGAAGACGATCGGTCCCAACAGCATGGGAATCAGTATCGAGTTGGGCGAGTCACCCGTCCATGCTCCGCTGGTGCCGTGCAGATGGACGCTCACGGCGGCCATGCCCGTGTAGTGCATCCCGGAGACGGCCACGCCCATCACCAGGCTCGCGCCGAGGCTCGTCAGGAAGCCCCGGATGGAGACGGCCGCCCACAGGGCCGCCGTCGCGGCGACGATCGCGATCACCACGGAGAGCGCCACCGTGCTGGTCCGGTACTCGATCTCGCCGTTCAACTTCAGGGCCGCCATGCCCAGATAGTGCATGGCGGCGACCCCGAGGCCGGTGATGACGCCGGCCGCGGAGAGCGTGCCGGTGGTGGCGCCGCGGTAGCCCACGGCGAACACACCGACGCCGACCACGACGATCGCCACGGCCAGACTCAACACCGTGAGGCCGACGTCGTAGCCGATCCGGGTCTCCTTGACCTGGAAACCGATCATCGCGATGAAGTGCATGGTCCAGATGCCGGTACCGATCGACGCCGCGCCGAGCGCAAGCCAACCCCCCTTCCAGGACTCCTGGTTGTGCAGGGACCGCACCACGCAGCGCAGTCCCAGAGCCGCGCCGAGGCAGGCCATCAGATAGGCCGCCACCGGAGTCACCGCACCGTAGCGGAACCCGTCGATCGTGCCTTGCATGAGCCAACTCCCCCCAGAGTTCCGGCTTCCTGTGGGGGGAGTATGTATGGATCGGGGCCCGGACGCGCAAGCTTTTCACACCAGTAGTCGGTTAACTCTCCGCTTCCGGGGCATCACTTGGGCCGCATCGGGGGCGATACGGGGACAGAAGCAGTCAGGGCTGCTGGGGCTTCTCGCGGTCGATGAAGTCCTTGGCCTTGTCCTGCGCCATGTCGACCTGCTTGGCGTGCTTGCCGCCCGTGCGTTCGTCGATCATGTCTCCCGCCCGGTCCACGCCTTCCTTGGCCTTGTCCGAGTGCTGGCCCAGCATTTCCTTGACCTTGTCCATGATCGACATGGCTGTCCTCCTTCGGACGTGCGTTGGCCCTCCCAGCATCCCCCGCCTTCCCGCGTGCCGCATTTCGGTGCCGGACACCGGCCCCGCTCAGGCGGGCACGAGTGGCTCGGACCCATCGGTTTCGCGGGCCTCCCGGGTGCGGGACACGGCGAGCAGCAGTGCTTGGAGGACCGCGCCGGACAGGCCCACCCACAGGGCGAAGCGATAGCCGACCCGGTCGGCGAGGAGTCCGCCCAGGGGTGCCCCGACGGCCACCATCCCCCAGTTGAACGAGCGGATCGTGGCGTTCATCCGCCCCCGCAGCCGGTCGGGTGTGACCGCCTGGCGGTAGCTCATCTCCACGGGGCTTTCCAAAGAGATGGCGCAGGAGACCACGAAGAAGGCCAGCGACACCGACACCAGGGCCCATGGACCGCGCTGGGCGAGCACCAGCGGCAGCCAGCCGACGGCGGCGACGAGACGCCCGGCGATCAACGTGAAGCCGACGTCGAACCTCCGCGCCACCCGCCCGGAGAACGCGCCGCCGAGCACGCCCCCGAGCCCCGCGCAGGCATAGGACACGCCCAGTCCGAAGTCCCCGATCCTCAGCTCACGCAGGGCGAAGACCACGAAGACCGTACTCACGACGGTGTTGAAGAGCAGCATGAGATGCGAGGTCAGCGCGAGGGACGCCAAGGTGCGGTGACGGTAGACCCAGGCCACCCCCTCGCGCAGCTCGCTGACGACGCCGCGCCGCGCGCCGAGGTCGGGAACCGGATCGTGGGCCTGCACCGAGGTGAGCAGCAGGCCCGACACCAGATAGGTGACCGCGTCCACGAGCACGGCGAGCGGCGCGCCGACGAGCTTGATCAGCACTCCGGCGAGCAGCGGCCCGGTCGACCCGGCCACCGCGTCGGCCTGCCCCACCCGGGCGTAGCCCGCGTTGAGGAGTTCCCTCGGGACGAGCTGCGGCATGTAGGAGTGGTTGGCCGCGTCGAAGAACAGACAGAGCAGCCCGAAGGCGAAGACGCACGCGCACAGTGCGGCGATGCTCAGCCGGTCCAGCGCGTACAGCAGCGGGATCGCGCCCAGCAGGGCGGCCCTGCCGACATCCATGCCCACCATGACCGGCTTCCGCCGGCACCGGTCCACCAGCACCCCGGCCACGAGCCCGAAGAGCAGATACGGAGCCCAGCGGGCCGCACTGACCAGCCCCACCTCGGTGGCGGACGCGCCGAGGGTGACGGCGGTGAGGATCTGCAGCGCCAGACCTGTGATCTGCGAACCGAATGCCGAGACCGCGGAGGCGGTCCAGAAGCGTAGGTACCCAGGGACATCCACCAGGCGCGGCATGATCGGACCGTATCAGCGAACGGCGGCCGGACTGACGGGTGTTGGGGGCAGTCCGTGCCGGGAGGCGGTCGCGAAGCGGAAGGGTTCACGCGAGGGCCGCCGTCGCCACCGCCCTCCCCGCCCGCAGCGCGCCAACCGGGTCGGCCGCCTCGTCCAGTTCGATGAGTACCGTGTCGGCGCCGGGTGTGCGGGACATCGCGTCGGCCCAGCCCTTCCAGTCGACGATGCCCGTGCCCAGTGCGGTCATATAGGGCTGCTGCTGGGCGAAGACCGTTTCGTCGACGGTGAGTTCGACGTCGATGGGCCTGATCGCGTCCTTCCAGTGGGCGAGGGCGATGCGTTGTGAATGACGGCGTGCCACGGCCACCGGGTCGCCTCCGCCGAGGGCGATGTGGCAGGAGTCGGGGCACAGCCAGACGTAACGCGGGTCGGTGAAGGACATGAAGAGGTCGATGTCGCGCTCGTACCAGAGCGTGCTGTTGGACTCGGTGTGGAAGGCGAGCCGCACGCCCTGCCGGGAGACGGCCTCGCCCACCGCGTGGGCGATGTCGGCCATGCGGGTCATGTACGCGGCGTCGACGAAGAAGGGTGGGCGCGTGCCGAAGGTCGTGCGCATGGGGAGTCCCGTGACGAGGAGTTCGGCCCCCACGGCCGCGAGGAAGGCCGCGCGACGCTCGGCGTCGGCGACGATCGCGGGCAGGTTGTCGGCGTCCCGCCAGTCGGGGCAGTCGTTCCCGGCGATGAACGCGCTCACGACGGACAGGCCTCGGGCCGCCAGCTCGCGGCGGAAGGCCGGCGCGCTGCCGAAGGCCCGCAGCGCCGATGCGATGTCGCCCGGCGCGAAGGTCAGTTCGAGGCCCGTGACACCGGCCTCGGCCAGCGCGTCCATCACCCGCACCCAGAAGCCCTCGGGGTTCGCCGACGCCCACTCGCGTACCGCGTCCGCCGAGGCGAGGCCCCAGAAGTCCGGGTGGTAGAAGGTGATGATGTCGGTGGCGAAGCGCGGGCTCACGCGGTGCCGCCACGCGCGTTGTAGACGACGATGCCGTCCGCTTCGTCGACGGCCTTGCGGTAGTTCCGGAACACGGCCAGCGCCTCGTCCCGGAGGACGTCTCCCACGACCTCGATGCCGCGCGCCTCGAACTGTTCGGCCCAGTCCGCGCCGAGCGGGCCCTCGTCGAACGTGGTGATCTCCTCCAGCTCCGGGCCCTCGCCCGCGACCACCAGGCCGCGCACCCCGGACCACATGGCTGCGCCGTAACACTGGATGCAGGGGCGCCAGTTGACGACCAGTTCGTGGGTCGGGAGGCCGGTGGCGCCCAAGTCCCAGCCGCCGGTGGCCGTTTGGGCCAGGCCGAGTGCCACGACTTCGGCGTGCGCGCTGGAAACGCCGGAGGCGAGGACGACGTTCACGCCCACCGAGACGATCCGGCCGGTGTCGCGTTCGGCGACGAGGGCGGCGAACGGACCGCCGTTGCCCTCCCGCCAGTTGCGGTCCGCGAGCCGGTGCACGAGGCGCATCCGGTCCTCGCGGCCGGGGACGACGGCGGGCACGTCGGCCAACTCGTCGTCGATCCACGCCGGGAGTGCCACGCGGTATTCCTTGGCGATCTCGATCACGTTCGGGCTTCCTTCACGGTCGGGCCTGCTTTCAGTGCGTGGCGAGCGGCGCGGTGCGGGTGGTGACGGCGCGGGCGGCCCGTACGGCGGTCACCGCGCCCGTCAGGGTGACGTTGGCGGCCATCGCGGTGGGGATCACGCCGGTGCCGGCGACGTACAGGTTGTCGAAGCCCCACACCCGGCCGTCGGGGTCGCACACGCTGGTTCCGTCGTCGGCAGGGCCCGAGCGGACGGTGCCGGTCAGGTGGAGGGACGAGCCGGGTGGGAGCAGGGCGAGTTCGGTCGCGGGGTCGAAGGGGCCGAACTCCTCGGCCAGTGAACGGACTTCGGAGAGTCCCCGGTCGATCAGCGCGCGGTCGGTTTCGGAGTAGGCGAACTCGACGCCGATACGCGGCAGTCCGGCGAGGTCGGTGTCCAACTCCGAGAAGACCAGGCGGTTCTCGGGGCGCGACTCGACGGGTGTGAGCAGCGCCAGGCCCACGGCGTGGGCGAGGGGGTGGCCGTTGTCGTCGACGTACGTCCGGTTCATGATCTGGCCGTGGAACGGCTGTGCCGTCCCGTTCTGCGGCAGCCACAGCGAGTCCGTGCTGAACTCGCCGGTGCGGGGGAGCGGCAGTTCGTCGAGGGAGATCCCGAACCGGTCCAGATCCAGCAGCACTTGGGCGGTGATGAACGCGTGCTCGTTGAGGTACCGGCCCAGTGCCTCGGGGCGGATGCCCGAGGCGAACAGCAGTTGCGGGGTGCGCAGCGCGTCGGCGCACACGATCACGGTGTCCGCGTGGAGTTCGGACTCGGTGCCGTCGGCGACGCAGCGCAGTCGGGCACCGGTGACCCGGCCCTCCGTGACCGGCAACCGGGTGGCGAGTGTGCCGGTGAGCAGGGTGAACGCCGGGTCGCCGCCCGCCGCGATCGCCGGGAAGATCGTCCCCGGCGCCGTGCGCGGCATGGGGCCCGAGGCCGTCGCCGTGACGGCCATGGGCATCGGCTGCGGGCGCCGGTCGCCTGGTGCGGTGGCGTCGTAGCGGCGGCGCAGTACGTCGAGTACGGTCCGGCCGACCTCGGTCGGGCCGATGGGGGACGGGGTGACGGCGAGCACGCGGCGCGCCGTGTCCAGGTCGGCCGCCCAGCGGGCCGGGTCGCCGAAGTCGAAGACCTCGTCCCCGGCGGGCCAGGGGGTCGCGGCGGTCCAGTGCACGCCCATGCCGCCCGCGTTCCAGGCGAGCGCCGTCGCGGGCATCGCCTCGGCGTCCTCGCCGAAGGCCAGCGCGTGGAACATGCCGGGCGTCAGGTCGGCGAGGCGGTCCGGGACCTCGCGCACCACCTCGGCGCCGGTGTACATGCCCTGGATGCCGCTGTCGACCCGTTCGTTGTACCGCGACCAGAGGGCAGGGTCGGCGACGTCGTGCAGATGCAGTCCGGGTGCCTCGCCGATCGCGCTGCCGCCGTCGACCATCGTGATGCCCAGCCCCGGATCGCTCTCCCGCAGCAGCCGGGCCACGACGGAACCCATGATGCCGCTGCCCACGATGAGGACGTCGGTGTGCGGGATGTCGGTCACAGGAAGACTCCAAAATCGTTTGCTGTGGGGGGAGTTACGCGCTGGGGACCAGCGGGCCGAACAACTCGGTGTCCATGCGGTCGAGCGCCAGCTTCACCGCGCCGATCAGCGCGGCGTCGCGGCCCAGACCGGTGGCGCGCAGTTCGATCGCGGGGGTACGGGCGACGCGCATCGCCTCGCGCACCCGGGGGAGCAGCACATCGGCCGCGTCCTCCAGACCGCCGCCGAGCACGATGAGCGAGGGCGCGACCGTCCAGGACAGGGTGGTGAGGATGGAGGTGATGTTCTCGACGAACTCGTCGACCTCGGCGAGCGCTTCCGCGTCACCGGCGCGGGCCGCGTCGAAGCGTTCCAGCGCCACCTTCCGCTGGGCCGGTTCCGGTGAACTCAGCAGGGCCACCGGGCGGTCGGCGATGGCGTCGGTCGGGATCGAGTGGGCCTCGACGATCTCGCCCGCGGCACCGTCCAGACCTCGGTGAACGGCGCCTCGTATGAGGATGCCGAGGCCGGTCCGGTTGCCGAGGTGCGCCCATACGACGTTGTCGTGGTCGGCGGCCACACCTCGCCAACGCTCCGCCAGCGCACCGAGGTTGGAGTCGTTGTCCGCGAACCAGGGCATCCGGATCCGCCGCCCCAGCTGGGCGGGGAGATGCACGCCCTCCCAGCGCGTGGTGTGCACCAGGCGTCGTACGACACCCTCGTCGTCGATGGCGCCACCGGCCGCCACCGCACCGGCGCGCAGCCGGTCGGGCGAGCCGCCCGCGTCGTCGAGCGCCTCCCGTACCAGGGCCGCCGCGTCGTCGAGCGTGGTCTCCGGGTCCTGGTAGGCGCGCAGCGGGCGGTGTGCCCGTCCGACGATCCGGCCGCGTACGTCGGCGATGACCGCGGAGGCGTCCGCGGTGTTGATGTACACCGCCGCCAACAGGGCGTGTTCCGCGCGCAGTTCGTACCGCCGGGCCGGGCGTCCGGCACTCCCGCTGGTCGGTATCCGCTCCAACTCGGCCACCCAGCCCGCCTCGACGAGCGAGTCCAGGATCAGCTCGATGGTACGGCGGGACAGACCGGCCCGTTCGGCGAGCGCGGTCAGCGTCGTCGGTCCCGCCGACACCGCGAGCGCGCGCAGGATGACCGAGGTGTTGACGCGCCGCACGGCGCTCTGGTTCATCCCCGACATCAACACCCCTCCACCTCCTCGGACTTGCCCCGTACGACGGGATCGAACACACCCGTGGTGTCGGCCACCGGGGTCGCTCCGGGGCGGCCGTACTCGCGCGCCGGATCGCCGAGGGTGCCGGTCGCCCTCGGCCGGCCGGGCTCCTGGCCGCGCACGAACCCGACGAGGTCCGCGTGCATCCAAGTGGCCAGCTCCGGGGGCGGGTTGGGGCCCAGCGCCTCGGGGACACCCGGCGCGTCGAGGACGTCGAAGAAGAACGGGATGTCGAGGCAGTGCGTGGCGCCGCCCGGGGGCCACTCGAAGGAGTACAGCCAGGTCCCGGCACCGGCCTCGCGGCGGGCTGTCGCCGTGCGCGGGCAGGCGGCGCGGAACAAGGTGTCCGTCACGCGGGTGCCGGCCGTCCGGGCGCTGGCGTTCGCGGCAGGGTCCGCGGCGGCCGAGTCGCCGTCGAACTCGTCGCCCGTCGCGCCGAGCAGCAGCGGCACGTCGTGGCCGTACCGGGTGAGCCCCTCGGCGACGGGGACCGGCAGGATGTCGTCGCCGACGACCGGGCTCAACGGAGGCCGGTCGCTGTCACGGAGATCGAGGACGGCCCGCTGGAGCCGCTCGACGGAACAACGGGCGAATCCGTCCCGCGTCGGCGCCACGCCGAGCCGCTCACCGAGCCGCCCCAGGAAGCCGCGCACCGCCTCCTCGCCGACGTCGAGGAGGGCCCCGGACATGCTCACCGCCCGCTGGAAACGGCCCGCACCGGCGGGCGAGGAGAGCAGCGCGAGTACCGCCGCGCCCCCGGCCGACTGACCGGCGAGGGTGACCCGCTCCGGGTCACCGCCGAACGCGGCGATGTTCTCCCGCACCCAGTCGAGCGCGAGCAGGATGTCGCGCAGCGCGAGGTTCGTGGGCACCTCGTCCAGGACGGCGAATCCGTCGACGCCCAGCCGGTACCCGACCGTCACGCAGACGACCCCGTCGCGGGCGAAGGCGCGGCCGTCGTACCACGGACTGGCCGGGCTGCCGGCGAGGAAGCCGCCGCCGTGGATCCAGACCAGGACGGGGAAGGGAGCACGCCCGTCGTCCGCGAGGGGTGCGACGACGCCGAGGTTGAGGATGTCGTCCCCGGGGATCGACGGCTCCGGCACGGTGGTCGTGGCGAACAGCGGCACGCGCTGCGCGGTCGGGCCGTGGCGGGAGGCGTCGTAGGGCTCGGTGAACCGGGCGCGGGGGACCGGGGCGGCGAACCGCCGTGCGCCGGTGGGGGGTTCGGCGTACGGGATGCCGAGGAAGCGGCGTACCGGGCCGGTGCGGCGGCCGACGATCTGGCCCGCAGGGGTCTGCACGGTCTCCGTCATGGGGGTCACCGCATTCCCGATCCGGCGATGCCCTGCACGAAGTACCGCTGCAGGAACAGGAAGAGCACGAGGACCGGCAGCATCACGACGAGCGCGCCGGCGAGGACCAGGCCGTAGTCGGTGACGTGCTGGGCCGCCTGGCTGGTGGCGGCGAGGCCGACCGGCAGGGTGTAACTCGACGTGCTCTGGGCGACGATGAGCGGCCAGATGAAGTTGTTCCACGAACTCAGGAACGACATGATCGTGATCGTAGCCACTGCCGGACCGGCCAGCGGAAGGAAGATCCGGAAGAAGATCCGGAACTCGCCCGCGCCGTCGATGCGCGCCGCCTCCAGCAACTCGTCGGGCACCGACTGCGCGTACTGCCGCATGATGAACACCGACAGCGGCAACGCGACGCCCGGGAGCGCGATCCCGGTGAGGGTGTCGGCGAGACCCATGTCGACGGTGATCACGAACTGGGTGACGAACACCGTCGTGAACGGCACCATCATCGCCGCCATCACCGCGCCGAACGCGAGCCGCCTGCCCGCGAATTCGAGCTTGGCGAGCGCGTATCCGGCGGCCGACGCCGCCACGATGTTGCCGATCACCACCATGAGGGCGACGAGGACACTGTTGGTGAGGAAGCGTCCGAAGCCCTCGGTGCGGAACAGCCGCACGAAGTTGTCGAGCGTGAGGTGCTGTGGCACCCACGCGCCGGGGTCGGCGCGGATCTCGTCGAGACCGCGCAGCGAGCCGCTGAGCACCCAGTAGAAGGGCAGCAGCGTGAGCAGCGCGCACACCACCAGCGCGCCGTACAGCAGGGGGCGGCCAACAGACCGTGTGCGTACGGCGGTCCGGTCCTCGGCCGCGGTCAGGTCGGAGTCGTTCAACGACGCGGCTACGGCGGTCATGTGCGGGGCCTCAGCAGTCGGAACTGGACGACACTCACCAGCAGCACGAGCAGCAGCATCACGAAGGAAGCGGCCGAGGACATCCCCAACTGGCCGGACCCGAACTGGTGGTAGGTGTACAGCGAGACGGACTCGGTCGACCCCAACGGGCCGCCGTCGGTGAGGAGATAGGGCTCGTCGAAGACCTGGAGGTAGAAGACGGTCAGCAGCACCGACACCATGAGCGTGGTCGGCAGCAGCAGCGGCAGGGTGATGTGCCTCAACTGCCGCCATTTTCCTGCCCCGTCGAGCGCGGCGGCCTCGTACACGTCCTCCGGCACGGCCTGAAGTCCGGCCAGGAACAGCACCATCGCGGTGCCGAAGTTGCGCCAGACGCCGAGCAGGATCACCACGGGCATGGCGAGATGCGGGTCGTCCAGCCAGTTCGGCCCGGCGAGGCCGACGTCACTCAGGGCCTTGTTGACGGTGCCGCCCGCGTTGAAGGCGTACTGCCAGATCAGGGCGACCGCGACGACGTTGGTGACGACCGGCGCGAAGAAGACCGTACGGAACACGCCACGCATCCGCCGGATCCCGGAGTTCAGCGCGACGGCCAGTCCGAAGCCGATCGCCATCGTCAGCGGCACACCGACGGCGACGAAGACGGCGGTGTTCAGGATGTCCCGCAGGAAGGTCGGATCTTGGAACAGGCGCAGGTAGTTGTCCAGGCCGGTGAAGTCGACCGCGAGGGGGTGGCGCAGGTCCGAGCCGCGCAGGTCGGTCAGGCTGAAGCCGAGCGCGGCCACCGTGGGGATCGCGGTGTAGAGCAGGAACACGACCGCGAACGGCGCGAGGAAGAGCCAGGCGACCGCCGTGTGACGGGAGCGGCGCCCTGTCCTCCGCGCTCCCGGGACGAGCGTGGTGGTCATCCCCGCGTCACTCCGCGCCCGTGCCGAGGCTCTTGGCGTACGCCTGGACGCTCGCGGCGGCCTTCTCGGCGGTCCGTGTGCCCTTGGCGACCGCCTCCACCTCCTTGCCCAGCCGGGTGGCGACCTGCTGCCAACTGCCCACCTGCGGAAAGGCCTTGGTGTTCTTCAGCTGGGTGAGGAAGGCGTCGAGGAGCGGCTGCCCCTTGATGGCCGAGTCGTCCCAGGCGGAGATCACCGCGGGCAGCGAGCCGTACGCCGAGTACTGCGCGACCTGCGTGCTCGGCTTGGAGACGTACCGGACGAACTTCCACGACGCGTCCGTGTTCCCGCCGTCCGCGAGGACACCCCACGTACCCCCGGCGGAGAAGGAGGTGCTGCCGGAGGCGCCCGCCGGCAGCGGTGCCGTGGCGACGTGGGCCGCCGTCCAGCCGGTCTTCTTCGCGGCGGTGTCCAACTGCCCTATCACCCAGGGGCCGGTGATCATCGTGGCCGTCTTCCCGGACACGAAGTAGGGCTGGGCGTCGAGGAAGGTGGGGGTCGCGGTGTCGGCGGAACCCGACGTGAAGAACGACGCGTTGTACTTGAGGGCGTCGACCATCGCCGGTGTGTCGAGGGTCCAACCGCCGCCGGAGGAGAGGAGATCGCCGCCCGCCTGCCAGGCGTACATCGCGACGTCCTGGCCGTTGAAGATGTCCCAGCCGTTGTCCGCCCCGAGCCCGCGCACGGCTCCGGCGCCCTCCAGCGCCTTGAAGAACGGCACCATCTCGGCCCATGTCGTGGGTGCCTTGACGCCCGCCTTCCTGGCGAGGTCGGCGCGGTAGACGAGGGCGTACGTGTACGCGTACCAGGGCACCGTGTAGGCCACGTCCTTGACCACACCCGCGTCCCACAGGCTCGTGAAGAAGGTGCCGGAGTCCACGAGTCCGTCCGGTACGGGCTGGAGGATCGACGGGTCGAGGAACTGCGCCTGCGACTCGGGGAAGAACTGGGCCACGTCGGGGCCCTTGCCCGCCGCGATCGCCGCCTGGAGCTTCGTGTAGTACTCGGCGTTCGGTATCAGCGTGAACTTGACGGTGGCGTCCGGGTTCGCGGCCTTGAAGGGCTTGATCACCTTGTCGAGGACGTCGGCGTCGCCCTGCGCGGCCCAGACGTTGACGGTGCCGGTGGCCGGCTTGTCGTCGATCGACTTGGCGGAGGCCTTCGCGGTGGCCGTGGCGGTGCCGCCGCGCCCACAGCCCGCGAGAGCGAGGCTGCCGAGGAGGGCGGTGCCGGCGGACAGTCTGAGGACGCCGCGTCGGGAGGGGTTGGACACTGGGGGCTCCTGTCTCATGGGGCGCTGAGGACAGTGAAGGGATTCCGGAGCTTCGCGACATGCGGAGCTCCGGGATTTTCGGGGAAAGCAGCGTTATCGGTCCGACGGCCGTAATGCGGCTGATGGGACCTCTGTGGCTGACTGCGACGTTAGGAAGGGTCTGTTTCGCCGGCGTGGCTCAGCCGTCACGAATAATTTCGGAACTTGTAGCGAAATCCCTGACAGAGGGAAAACCCTTGAGTGCCCCTGGCGTTGGTGACATGGACGGGTCAACACTGTCATCCTCCACGCAGCCACCCCCACGAATCCTCCACGGATTGGTCAAAGTTCTCCCCGGTCCCGCACAGCTCAGCTCTTCCCGGACAGCAGACCCGGCTGTCCGGTCTGTCACCGGCCGCGCTCGCGGTCGTCGCAGTAGGAGTAAGAGTGAGACGCATCCCCCGCAAGCGGATGGCGGTAGGAGCCCTGGTCTCCACCGCCGCTTTCCTGGCCGTCGGCATCCAGTCGGTGCCCGCGACAGCGAAGCCCGCCTCCCCCCACCCGAGTCCCCTGCTCACCGGCAGCCTGGAGGCGAGGCTCACCCCGGCCCAGCACTCGGCCCTGGTGAAGAGCGCCACGCAGAAGACCACGGCGACCGCCCACACCCTCGGCCTCGGCGCCAAGGAGAAGCTGGTCGTCAAGGACGTCGTCAAGGACAACGACGGCACGCTGCACACCCGTTACGAGCGCACCTACGCCGGCCTGCCGGTCCTCGGCGGCGACCTGGTCGTCCACACCCCGGCCTCCGGCACGGGAACCCTGGGCACGACCTTCAACAACAAGCACACCATCACGGTCGCCTCGACCACCCCGAAGCTCGCCGCGACCTCCGCCCAGGGCAAGGCGCTCAGCGCCGCCAAGGCCCTCGACGCGGTCGACCCGGCCGCCGAGAAGGCGCGCAAGGTGATCTGGGCCGGCACCGGCAAGCCCGTCCTGGCCTGGGAGACCGTGGTCACCGGCCTGCAGGACGACGGCACGCCGAGCAAGCTGCACGTCATCACCGACGCCCTCACCGGCGAGAAGCTCTCCCAGTTCGAGGGCGTCGAGACCGGCACCGGCAACAGCCAGTACAGCGGCACCGTCAGCATCACCACCAACCTGTCGGGCTCGACGTACCAGCTGTACGACACCACGCGCGGCGGCCACAAGACGTACACCCTCAGCAACGGCACGTCGGGCACCGGCACCCTGATGACCGACACCGACGACACATGGGGCACCGGCTCCGGCTCCAACACCCAGACCGCCGGTGTCGACGCCCACTTCGGCGCCCAGACCACCTGGGACTTCTACAAGAACACCTTCGGCCGCAGCGGGATCAAGAACGACGGCGTCGCCGCCTACTCGCGCGTCCACTACAGCACGGCGTACGTCAACGCCTTCTGGGACGACGACTGCTTCTGCATGACGTACGGCGACGGCACCAGCAGCACCCACGCGCTGACCTCGCTGGACGTGGCCGGCCACGAGATGAGCCACGGCGTCACCTCGAACACCGCGGGCCTGGACTACACCGGTGAGTCCGGCGGCCTCAACGAGGCGACCTCCGACATCTTCGGCACCGGCGTGGAGTTCTACGCCAACAACAGCACCGACGTCGGTGACTACCTCATCGGCGAGAAGATCGACATCAACGGCGACGGCACGCCGCTGCGTTACATGGACGAGCCCGACAAGGACGGCAGCTCCGCCGACAGCTGGTACTCCGGTGTCGGCAACCTCGACGTCCACTACTCGTCCGGCCCCGCGAACCACATGTTCTACCTGCTGTCCGAGGGCAGCGGCAGCAAGACCATCAACGGCGTCACCTACAACAGCCCGACCTCCGACGGAGTCGCCGTCGCCGGCATCGGCCGGGCCGCGGCGCTGCAGATCTGGTACAAGGCGCTGACGACGTACATGACGTCCAGTACCAACTACGCCGGAGCCCGTACCGCCGCGCTCAGTGCCGCCGGAGCGCTGTACGGCACAAGTTCCGCGCAGTACGCGGGAGTCGGCAACGCCTTCGCCGGTATCAATGTGGGCAGCCACATCACCGTGCCGACCAGCGGCGTCACGGTGACCAACCCGGGCAGCCAATCCTCCACCGTCGGTACCGCGGTGAGCCTGCAGGTCTCGGCCAGCAGCACCAACAGCGGCACCCTGACGTACGCCGCGACCGGACTGCCGACCGGCCTGTCGATCAGCAGCTCCACGGGCGCCATCACCGGCACCCCGACGACGGCGGGCACCTACAGCACCACCGTCACGGTGACCGACTCCACCGGCGCGACCGGCACCGCTTCGTTCACCTGGACGGTGAGCGCGAGCGGTAGCGGCAGCTGCACCTCGACCCAGCTCCTGGGCAACGCGGGCTTCGAGTCGGGCAACACCACCTGGACCGCCACCAGCGGCGTCATCACCAGCTCCAGCAGCGAGGCGGCCCGCACCGGTTCGTACAAGGCATGGCTCGACGGCTACGGCTCGACGCACACCGACACGCTGTCCCAGTCGGTGACGATCCCGAGCGGCTGCACCGGTACGACGTTCACCTTCTACCTGCACATCGACACGGCGGAGACCAGCACCAGCACCGCGTACGACAAGCTGACGGTCACCGCCGGATCGACCACCCTGGCCACCTACTCCAACCTCAACGCGGCCACCGGATACGTCGCGAAGTCCTTCAGCCTGTCGGCCTTCGCGGGCACCACGGTCGCCCTGAAGTTCAGCGGAGTCGAGGACTCCTCGCTCCAGACCAGCTTCGTCATCGACGACACGGCCGTCACGACCGGCTGATCAGTCCGTGAGTCCGGCACCCCGCACGCGCCCCCAGGCGTGCGGGGTGTTCCGGTTCTGTCAGGCGAGCGGGTCCAGCGTCAGATAGGCCTGCCGCGGGTTGCCGTCGTTCACCAGGGACTCCTGGGCGCCGACGTCGTCGAACGCGAACGCGTAGGCCTTGCCGTCGGCCATCTGCGCGTGGATCTTGCGGGCGTAGTGGTTGGTCACCGTGTCCAGGTAGAAGTCGGCCGTGGTGGTGTCCGGCTGGTTGGGGTCGACCAGGAGCGTGGACCGGTTGTAGCCCGCGCACAGGGTGCGCGAAATCGGGCCGCGCACAAGGTCGTTGGGGGCGTCGAGGTACTTGTAGCAGCCGAAGACGCTGGCCGCGTCCGGCTTCTGGAAGCTGGTGACGACCGACCCGGCGCCGTTGGTGAAGTTCATGACGTTGCCCGACACCCGGCCGTAGTACTTCGTGTTCGGCTGGTCGGCGAACGGTGTCACCGTCAGCGTCGACGACGAGTACTTCGACCAGACACGGTTGACGTAGTCGTCCATCACCGTGCTCGGCAGGGCCCCCGTCTCCACCCCGTACGTCGGTGAGAGCGCTCGCAGCACCGTGCCGTCGGACCGGGTCTGGATCAGGTTGGCCCAGCCGCCGGGCTGCCCGCGCAGGGCGTTGAAGAACCCGGTGTAGCCACCGGACTTGAGGTGCCCGGTACTGGCCGTGCTCCCGTCGGCACGCTGCACCCCGACCGCGTACGGCACGGAGAACATGTCCACCTGGGTGCTGTTGATCCACAGCCCGGAGTCGTTGAGCGTGTACTCGGACCAGTTGAAGAGGATGTCGCGGTTCGGGTCCGTCGGGTTCTGCACGGCCGGCTGCACCAGGCCGCCGGTGGTCAGCTTGAACACCAGCTTCTGGCCGTACGAGAAGTAGATGCGGCCCGAGAACTTGGGGATCCGGATGGTGGAGGACTGCCCGGCCGCAGGTCCCGGGATCGACGCGTCGGGTGCCGGGGTGGGCGGGTTGCCGCCGGCGGGCCAGGCGTGGAACGTGCCGTTGGCGTCGGCCCAACCCTGTTGGCCCGTGGCCAGGTTGGTGCCGAGGTCGTAGAGGTGGACCGCGTCGCCGCGGCCCGAGTTGTTGGTGATCTTCAGCGGGATGGTGGCGGGCACCGCGGCGTCCGCCGTCAGTGGTGTCGCCAGCGCGAGCATCGTGGCCACCGCGGTCGCGGCGCCCAGTCGACGCAGGAGTCCGATCAGCACTTCTCACCTCCGTGTGGGGGGTGTACGGCAATTGGTCCGTACCTATGTGAGAGCGCTCTCAGAGTCGTGCCGGGCCGGTTGCGTGTCAATGCGCGGAACGAAAGGCGCCCACGGCGACTCGCGCCGTGGGCACCGGGGCTGGATCGGCGGACGGGGACTTCGATCAGAAGGTGCGGTCCAGCAGATCGAGCAGCGCGACCCAGTGACGCGCGTCGGCCTCCGCGTTGTACGAGGACGTGTCGGCCTGCGTGTAGCCGTGCCGCGCGCCCGGGTAGACCTCGCAGCGGTGCCGGACGCCCGCCGCGGTGAGCGCCTCCTCGAACCGCTTGATCTGCTCCTCGGGCAGCGAGGGGTCCTGGTCGGCGTGGCCGAAGTACAGCTCGGCGGTGATGTGTTCGGCCGCCAGATGCGGGCTGTTCGCGTCGTCGGTGGCGAGGCGCCCGCCGTGGAAACCGGCCGCCGCAGCCACCCGGTCCGGGTAGGCGCCGGCGGTGTACAGCGCCAGCCGGGCGCCCATGCAGTACCCGGTGATCGCGACCGGCCCGTCGACGACCAGCGGGGAGTCGGCCAGCCAGCGCAGATAGGCGCCGGCGTCCCGCTCGACCAGCTCGGGGTGCCGGGCCAGACCCATGATCAGTGGGCCGACCTTCTCGAAGATCTCCGGACGCCCGTCGTGATCGATGAACTCGGGCAGCTCGACCACCGGCGCGCGCCCCTGCCGGTAGAACACGTTCGGCACCAGGACCGCGTAACCGGCCTCGGCCAACCGGTCGGCCATCGACTTCAGGTGGGGACGGATCCCGAAGGCGTCCTGGTAGAGCAGCACGGCCGGACGGGGGCCGCCGTCCCCGGGATGCACCCAGTAGGCGTCGGCTGTGCCGTCCTCGGTGGGGATGTCCACGGCTGTGCCCTGTACGGCGGTCATGGCGGGGGTGCCTCCCAGCGGATCGGCGCCGGGCCGGCTGCCGGCCCGGCACGGCGTGTTCCGATCATCGTGGCACGCCCGATTACGGTCCCTCCGCCGGGGTCACTCGAAGCGGGAGGTGTCGCCCGCGCCCTTGCGGACGATCTCGGCCTCACCGTTCGAGAAGTCGATGACGGTCGTCGGTTCCGTGCCGCAGTCCCCGGAGTCGACCACCGCGTCCACCACGTGGTCGAGCCGGTCCTTGATCTCCCAGCCCTGGGTCATCGGCTCCTCCTCGTCGGGCAGGAGCAGGGTGCTGGACAGCAGCGGCTCGCCCAGCTCGGCGAGCAGTGCCTGGGTGACGACGTGGTCGGGGATGCGTACGCCCACGGTCTTCTTCTTCGCGTTCAGCAACTGGCGCGGCACCTCCTTCGTCGCCGGGAGGATGAACGTGTAGCTGCCGGGCGTGGAGGCCTTGATGGCGCGGAACACGTCGTTGTCGATGTGCACGAACTGGCCCAGCTGGGCGAAGTTCTGGCACACCAGCGTGAAGTGGTGCCGGTCGTTCAGCTGCCGGATCGTACGGATCCGCTCCATGCCCTCACGGTTGCCCAGCTGGCAGCCCAGCGCGTAGCAGGAGTCGGTCGGGTACGCGATCAGCGCACCCGAGCGCACACTGTCCGCGACCTGGGAGATGGTGCGCGGTTGCGGGTTGTCCGGATGCACGTCGAAGTACTTGGCCACCCGCCGAGCTTATGCCGTGCCCGCGCGGGTCGCCGCGCGGGCCTGCCGCCGGTGGTCGATCGGGTGGGTGTACCCCGGCGAATCAGGGGAAGCCGACGAGAGCGCTCGGGTCTCTCCCCCGAACCCGGGCAGGACCGGCTCCGCCCGCGGCCCACCTCCGGGGCCGCGGCGGGGCGGTTCGACGCTTGCGCGGCTCAGCCGCGCAGCCGCACCGGCACCTCCTGCCAGCCGAACGCGATGAACGACGGCACCTGGCGCAGCTCGTCCGCGTCGACGGCCAGCCGGGCGTCCGGGAAGCGGGCGAAGAACGCGGGCAGCGCGGTCAGGGCCTCCACGCGGGCGAGCGGCGCGCCGATGCAGCGGTGCACGCCGATACCGAACGACAGGTGGTCGTCGGCTCCGCGGGCCGCGTCGAAGACGTCCGCGTCCGGGCCGTAGTGCGCGGGGTCGAGCCCCGCTGCGGCGAACGTCGTGATGATCGCGTCCCCGGCCGGGACGGTGACGTCGCCGACGGTGAGGTCACCGACCGCGAACCGCAGCGGCAGCGAGGCGATGGACGGGTGCACGCGCAGGGTCTCGTCGACGACCGCGTCCCAGCTGATCCTCCCGGCGCGCACGTCCGCCAGCTGCTCGGGCCGCCTGAGCAGGGCGACGATCGCGTTGCCGATGAGGTTGACCGTCGTCTCGAAGCCCGCGCCGATCACCAGCAGCAGCGTGTACAGCAGTTCCTCGTCGCTGAGCCGGTCGCCGTCCTCGTCCCGCACCCGGATCAGTTCGGTGGTGAGGTCGTCGCCGGGGTGCTCGCTGCGATACGTGATCAGCGCGGGCAGCACCGTGCCGATCTGCTGCTGGACGAACGTCGCGTGCTCCGGGGACGGGTCCGAGGTGTCCATGATGGCCGCGATCAGCCGCCCGGTGTCGCCCACCAACTCGTCGGGCACACCGAACAGTTCGCAGATGATCCGCATCGGCAGCGGGTGGGCGAGCCCCGCCTTGATGTCGACCACCTCGGCGTCGTCGGCCGCGACCGCGTCGAGCAGCTCCGCCGTGATCGCCTCCACCCGGGCCCGCATCGCCTCGGTGCGCCGGTGCGTGAAGCTCGGCGCGACGAGTTTGCGCAGGCGTGCGTGGTCGGTGCCGTAGGTGGAGAGCATGTTGATCACGCCGACCCAGCCCAGCACCCAGCCCCAGGAGGGGTGTTCGCCGATCTCGGGCCAGAGGTTCCAGTGCAGCCGGGGGTCCTTGCTGACCTGCGGGTCGAGGATCAGTTCCTTGAGGGTGTCGTAGCCGGTGGGGGCCCAGGCGGGGATGCCGCCGGGCAGTTCGACGGGCACGATCGGGCCGAGGGCGCGCAGCTTGGCGCTCTCGGCGGCGATGTCGGCGCCGAACGGGTCGAGGGCGATGCGGTCGGACACGGTCACGACGGGTCTCCTGGCTGGTCGGGGGAGCGGGCGCTGAACCGGACGGGCAGCGAGGTGAGCGAGCGGTGGAAGGGACCGGGGCGCCAGGTCAACTCCTCGCGCGCTACGACGGGTTCGAGGTCGGGCAGCCACAGGGTGAGCCGCTCGATCGCCTCCGTCGCGATCAGCAGCGTGTGCTGCTTGACCGGGCAGGCGTGCGGCCCCGCCGACCACGACAGGTGCGAGGCGTCCTTCGGGTGCCGGCCGCTGACGACCTCCTGCTCGGCGAAGTGCGCGAGCGCGCCGTACGACACGACCACCGGGATCGCGGGCCTGATCCACGCGCCGTGGAAGGTGACGGGCGAACGGGCGTAGTGGATGCCGTAGTTGGCGAGCGGCGTCTCGTGGTGCAGCACCTCCACCACGGCGTCCATCACCGGGCGGGCACCACTCGTCAGAGTGGAGTAGTAGACCGAGGTGCCGAGGATGCGGGACAGGGCGTTGGACACCAGGTTCGCGGTCGGCTCGTGGCCCGCCCCGAGGGTGAGGAACACCTGCCAGGCGACCTCCTCCGGGGTCAGCCCGGCGGGATGGTCCAGGAGCCAGCTCGGCAGGTCGTCGCCGCGGGACTCCGCCTTGGCGGCGATGAGTTCGAGGACGTAACCGCCGAACTCGGCCTCGCCCTCGGCCGCTTGGGCACCGCCCTCCATCATCATGCCCAGCGCCCGGTCCAGCCGCTCGCTCTGGCTGTCGGGCAGCCCGAACAGGCTGTTGAACACCAGCGCCATCAACGGCCGCGCGAACTCGCCCACCAGGTCGGCCTGTCCACGCGGCCCGATCCGGCCCACCAGCACATGCACCGCGCGGTGCACCCGGGCCCGCAGGTCGTGCGGCTCGATCCGGTCGAAGGTGTCGATCAGCGAGGCACGGTAGCGGACGTGCGCGGCGCCGTCCGCGAACAGGGAGTTGGGCCGCCAGCGCATCATCCCGAGGACCGGCGAGTCCTCGGCGACCGTCGTCTCCCACGGCCGGGGATCGTGCGAGAACGTGTCGGTGTCCCGCAGCAGATCCAGCGCGGCCCGCCGCTCGGTGACGACGTACGCCGGTACGCCCGGGGCGAGTTCGGCCCAGCCGACGGGACCCTGGGCGCGCAGGGCGGCGTAGTAGCCGTAGGGGTCCAGCGCGAAGCCGTCCTCCCACAGGCGGACGGGTCGGGTGGGGCCGACGGGGGAAGTGGTGGTCACCGGTGCTCCGGGGGGTCGCGGTCGATCAGATGCTGGACCAGGGCGAGCAGCGCGTCGATCGACGAGTCCGCGTCCCGGGCGTCACAGGTCACCAGCGGTGTGCCGGGCTCCAGGTCAAGTGCGGCGCGCAGCTGTTCCCCGGTGTGGTGCCGGGGCGCGTCCGGGAAGGTGTTGAAGGCGACGGCGTACGGCAGTCCGCTCTCCTCCACCAGCCCGAGCACGTCGAACGAGGCGTCGATCCGACGGCTGTCGACCAGGACGAGCGCCCCGAGCGCGCCGTACGAGATGTCCTCCCACAGTGCCCGGAACCGCTCCTGGCCGGGCGTGCCGAACAGGTACAGGACGATCCCGCCCGGCAGGCTGATCCGGCCGAAGTCGATGGCGACGGTCGTCGTCGACTTCTCCCGCACTCCGTCGAGGTCGTCGACGTGGACGGACGCCTCGGAGAGCCGCTCCTCGGTGTGCAGCGGCCGGATCTCGGACACGGAGTCGATCAGGGTCGTCTTGCCCACCCCGAACGGACCCGCGATCAGGATCTTGACCAACTCGCGGGCGGTGTCCGGCAGATGGATGCCGCTAGTTGTGCTTGAGGGCGCGTAGGCCATCGGCCACTCTCTTCAGCAGGTCGGGGTCGAAGCGTTCGGCGGGCGGGATCGGGGCACGGGCGAGCACCAGGCTCCGGTCGACGAGACCGGCGGCCAGCACCCGCACCGCGGAGACCGGCAGCTCCAGCAGGGCCGCCGTCTCCAGTACCGTCAGCGCACCGCCGCGCAGGGCGTCCAGCAGGGCGAGTTGAGCCGCGGGCAGACCGGGCGGGGCGGGCTCGCCGCTGCCGGAGAGCACCGTCAGCCGCTCCAACTGGGGGCGGCTGGGCCGGGCCACGCCGCCGGTCGACAGATACGCGGGAACCAGAGGACGGCCGCCGCGGCGGCCCGTCATGCCGGTGCGCCGCCGTCAACTCCCCGTGCTGCGGCGGCCATCGCCTTCTCGCCCAGCCGGGCCACCTGCGAGTGCACCCGGTGCGCGAGCAGATCGAGCCGCACCTCGCTGTCGCCGTAGGCCGCCACACACGTCCCGTGATCCGTGGGCACGATGAGCACGTACCCGTGGTCCGACTCGATGACCACCTGCCGTATCTCGGCCCGATCCCGGTCGGCGAACGCGGCGGCGGCGGTACGGCACGCCCCCTGCACCGTGCTGGTGATGGCAGCCACCCGCTCGCCCGAGGCCTGGGACAGCGCGTCGGTGTACCCACGCACCAGCCCGTCCCGGGTCAGCAGCACCGCGGCCACCACATGCGGCACCTCCAGGATCGGATCGAGCACCCACGCCGTGTCGCCCCCATCGCGGCTGATCATCTGGCCGCTCCCCCCTCGTAGTCGTCCTGATCGATGTCGTGCGCCGCAACTGCCTCTGGAACCAAGGCTGTCTCTCCTACGGCGGCCTCGGCGCCCGCACTCGCGGCGCGCGCGGCGGCGGTGCCGGACTGCAGGGCGCCGAGTGCGGCGGCGGCCTGCTCCGGACGACGCTCCGGCAGCGGTGTTCCGGGCGTGGCCGGAGCGGCCGACGCGGCCGACGGGGCGACCGCGGTGCGCCGACGCCGCCGCGGCAGGCCGCCCGCGTCGGGTACGGCCTGATGCCCGGACACGTCGGCCGCGGCCCGCTCGTCGCGCTCGGAGCCGTAGGAGTGGGTCGGCGCGGGGGCGGGCGCTGGTGCGGGCGCCCGGCGGGTCGAGCGCGGGGCGCTGGCGGCGGGCGGCTGCTGCTCGGGGTCGATACGGCTGAGGAGGTGGCTGTCGATCCGCAGGACCGCGCGGACACCGCCGTACGGGGAGGGCGAGGACACGTCGACGCCGAGGTCGAACTGCCGGGTGAGCCGGCCGATCGCGGCGAACCCCATGCGGGGCGGGTCGCCCAGGTCGGTGAGCAGGATCGGGTCGGAACCGGCCACCATCCGCCGGGCGTGGTCCCGTTCGTCCTGGGTCATGCCGAGACCCGCGTCGTCGACGGTGACGCAGGCGCCGTGGTGCACGTGCTCCAGGTTGACCACGACGTCGGTGTCCGGCGCGGAGTGCCGCAGCGCGTTGTCGAGGAGTTCGGCGACGATGATCGCGACCGGTTCGACGGCGTGGGAGACGAGCGCGGTACCGGCTTCGAGATGGTTGTGCACTCGCACCCGGTGGTAGCCGGCGAGCCGCGCCTGGCCGCCGGTCACCGCCTCCACGAGGTGCGACTCCTCGCGCGCGAGCCCGACCCAGGCCCCGCACACGACGGCCGCGACCTGCGCACGGCGCAGCGACTGCTCGTTCTCGTGGTCCAGCGCGAACAGGGTCTGTGTCAACTCGGGGTCGTCGTAGCGCTGTTGCAGCGAGCGCAGGGCGTCCTGCAACCGGTACAGCGCCGCCTGGATCTCGCGGGTGGCCCCGCGCATCCCGGCCTGCGCGGCGGCGTCGATGCGGGTGCGCTGCGCGGAGAGCTCCGAACGCAGCGCGTTCAGCACGCTCTCGAGAGAGATCCCGAGCGGCGAACCGATGAACTGCGGCTGCGCCGGACCCGGCACCGCGACCCGGGCGTGCGTCAACTGCCGTGCGGCGGCCGGGACCCGCTGCACCGCGAGATGCTCGATCTCTCCCGCCAACGCCGCCTGGACACCGTCCAGTCGGTCCCGCAGGTCGGCGATCTCCTCGCGCTGCAGGGCACGTTGACGCCGCGACCGCAGCAGCCCGGCGCCGAGCACCAGCGCGGACAGCGTGCCGGCGGCGAGCGCGCCGACCACCAGGTCCGGTAATTCGGTCATCGAATCGAGTCCAAGCGAAGTCGGGCAGAGCTGAGTCCGGGCCCCTCACGCGGGGTGTCCGGAGCACAGTACACACCGTCATCGACCGCTCTCGCACGGTGTCGCAGGACTTCCCTTCGAAACTGACCGGCCTCTGTTCACTTCTGCGCCAAGTGTCTGAAATGGCGTGTGGGGAAAGAGAGTTGAGCCGTCAGGGTCGGTGGATCACGCACGGAGGGGGAGTGGTGTGACGGGCGTGGCGCGCCGGCTGGACGGCATCGAGGAAGCGGCGGCCGGTCGCCTGCCGCCGGAGATATCGCCTACTTCCGCAGAAGCGCGGGCCAGGGCCTCAGCGCCGCCGAGGCCGCCCCGGCCTGGGACGGGTTGCGCCCACGCCCCCACATCCTGCGGGACGTGTCGACGTGCGACACCTCAACGACCGTACTGGGCACGGCAGTCGACACGCCCGTCCTGGTCGCCCCGAGAACCTTGCGACGCCGTGCCCATCCCGAGGGCGAGGTGGCCACCGCGCTCGGCGCGGCCGGTCCCTCACCGAGGAGACATTCCGGCGGGCCGTGGCGGCCGGAGCCCGGGCGGTGGTGCTGACCGGGCTGCCGGTCGCCGTCAACGGCGTCCTGCGCGGCGACGACGCCCGCGCCTTCGTGGACGCCGGTGCCGCCGCGCTGATCGTCTCCCACCACGGAGGCCGTCAGCTCGACGGACTCGTACCGACCGCGTGGGCGTTGCCGGAGATGGTCGACGCCGTAGCCGGGATGGGCACCGAGGTGTACGTGGACGGCGGAGTGCGCCGCGGCTCCCACGTCTTCGCCGCGCTCGCCCTCGGGGCCCGCGCGGTGTTCGTCGGCCGCCCGGCGCTGTGGGCGCTCACTGTGGCCGGTGCCGAGGGCGTGACCCGCCTGATCCGGGAGCTGACGGCGGAACTCGTCGAGACGATGCGTCTGACGGGCGTGCCGGAACTCCCGGCGATCGGGCGGGACTTGCTCCACTCCTCGGCGGGGATCAGCCGTTGGGCAGGATCACCGCACGCCCGTTGATCTTTCCCGCGTGCAACCGCTCGTACGCCAGCGGAGCCTCGTCCAAGGAGAACGTCTCCGTGTGGACCGACACGGCACCGGACCGGGCCAGCGCCAGGACCTCGACGAGTTCGGTGCGGCTGCCCCAGTAGGGCGCGTGGACCGACACCTCGAAAGGCAGCAGGCCGAAGCCGACGGGCAGCGCGCCGCCGCCGATTCCGACGATCGCCACCTCACCCTCGACGGCCGCGACCGCACCCGCCGTCCTGACCGTGGGTTCCGCGCCGACGAAGTCGAACACCGCCTCCGCGCCGACGCCGCCGGTGAGTCCACGGACCGCCTCAGCGGCGTTCGCATCGGACAACACCGCCTCGTGCGCGCCGACTTCACGGGCCAGCCGCAGCTTCTCCTCGCTCAGGTCCAGCGCGATCACCCGCGCCGACGTCATGGCACGCAGCAACTGGATCGCCACATGGCCGAGGCCGCCCGTGCCGATGACCACCGCCGTCGAGCCGGGCACCAGCTTGGGCAGCGCCCGCTTGATCGCGTGGTACGGGGTCAGACCCGCGTCCGTCAGCGGCACCGCCGCGACCGGGTCCAGTCCGTCGAGCGGGACCAGGTGCCGGGCGTCGTCCACGAGCAGGTACTCGGCCATCGCACCCGGCGCGCCGAGCCCCGGCGGACGAATGCCCAACTCGTCCGCCCGCAGGCAGTAGTTCTCCTTGCCCTCGGCACACTTGGCGCAGGTGCCGCAGCCCCAGGGCCCGTACACCGCCACCGAGTCGCCCTCCCGCACGCCGGTGGCACCGGCGCCGAGCGCGGCCACCGTGCCGACGCCCTCATGGCCCAGGGTGAGCGGAAGGGCGTAGGGGAAACTGTCGGCGGGCCAGCTCATCACGGCGATGTCGGAGTGGCAGACGCCGGCGGCCGTGACCTTCAACAGGACCTGGCCGGGGCCCGGTTCGGGGTCGGGGACCGTGACCACCTCGGGGGCGGCGCCGATCGTGCGGTACTGAAGTGCCTTCATGTTCGGACTCCTTCCCGGGCTCAGACGGCGGTGTAGGCGCCGTCGACCAGGTGGTAGCCGCCGTGCACGAACGAGGCGCGCTCGGAGAGCAGGAAGACGATCAGCTCGGCGACCTCCTCGGGGCGGCCGAGGCGGCCGGCGGGGTGCAGGGCGACGAGACCGTCGTAGGCGGACCTGTCCATGCCCTGGAGCAGCGGGGTCTCGATGAAGCCGGGGCCGACCGCGTTGACGCGGATGTTCTTCGACGCGTACTCGGCGGCGGCCGTCTTCGTGAGGCCGACCACGCCGTGCTTGGCGGCGACGTACGCGGAGGAACCGGCGAAGCCCGTGGAGCCGAGGATGGAGGAGACGTTGACGATCGCGCCGCCCCGGCCCGCGGCCTCGATGACCGGGAGTTCGTGGCGCAGGGAGTAGAAGACACCGTCGAGGTTCGTGCGGACGACCCGGTCGTAGGCCTCGATGTCGTACGCGCCGGTCGGCGCGCTCGGGCCGCCGATACCGGCGTTGTTCACGGCCAGGTCGAGCCCGCCGAAGGTGTCGACGGCGAAGCGTACGGCCGCCTCGACGGACTCCGGGCGGGTCACGTCCAGTTCGACCGCGGCGGCTGTGAAGCCCTCCGCCGTCAGCTCGGCGGCGGCCTTCTCGGCGCCCTCTGCGTTGTAGTCGGCGATGACGACGTTCGCGGCGCCCGCGCCCAGCCGGCGGGCGGTGGCCAGGCCGATGCCGGAGGCGGCGCCGGTGACGAGAGCGGTCTTTCCGGAGAACTCGGTCGCGTAATCGGTGATGGTGCTCATGGTGTGCTCACTGTTCGGTAGTGCTCCGGGAGGCCGCGTCCGCGGCCTCCCCGATCAGGGCGTCGTAGGCCCGCTCCACCAGGGCGGCGAGGTCTGCGGCTCCCGAGTCGTGCTCGTCCGTGCGGCGCGCCCAGATGCGCAGGGCGGCCGTGAGGACTCCGGCGGCGGCGTCGACCACGACGGCCGGGCGCACGTCCCGGACGTCGTCGGTGCCGAGCCGGTCGGCGAGGATGCGGATCGACTCCTCCTGGGCGTCGACCCGGATGCGTTCGTAGGCGGCGAACAGGGCGGGCTCGCGGTCCACCAGCGCCAACAGCCGCCGCATGCGCGGTCGCAGGTGCCAGGCCGGGTTCTCCCGGTCGGCGAGCCAGTCGCGCACGGCCCTGCGATAGGCCAGCAGCGGTGGTTCGGCGGCCGGGCGGGTCCGCAGCAGGGCGTTGATGCGGTCGCCGTCGCCCCGGACGAAGTCGAGCGCCGCGTCCTCCTTGCCGGTGAAGTGCCGGCTGAAGGTGCGCCGGGTGACATCCGCGCGGTCCGCGATCGCCTCGACCGTGGTCGCGGCCAGCCCGTGCTCCAGGATCAGGTCCACGGCGGCGGTGGCCAGCGCGTTACGGGTCTGCCGCGCCTTGCGCCGCCGCCGGTCGACGGGGTCGACGAGGGGCTCCGTTGCCTTCATGCCTTCGACGGTACACCCGTGATGTCCCGCTGGGACATGAGACCCGGTGAGACTTGTGTCCCAACGGGACATAAGCGTGAATCGATCGTCTGGACAGCTGATTCGTCTGCTACGTCTTGCCTTCACGCTGCTTTCGGCCATATCGTCCGGACATTCCGTCGCCGACATCACCGGGGTAGCCCATGGACCGCACTCGACTCCAGGACCTGCTCGCCCGGGAGAGCGCCGAGGCCGAGCGGCGCAACCCGCGCTCGAAGGCCGCCTACGACCGTGCCGAGCACCTCTTCGGGCGTGTGCCGATGACCTGGATGAACAAGACCGCCGGAGCCTTCCCCCGCTACCTCGACACCGCCCGGGGCGCCCGCGTCACCGACATCGACGGCCACGAGTACATCGACTTCAGCCTCGGCGACACCGGAGCGATGGCCGGCCACTCGCCCGCGGTGGTGGCCGAAGCGGTACAACGCAGGTTCGCCGAACAGGGCGGCGCCACGGCCATGTTGCCCACGGAGGACGCCGAGTGGGTCGGCGCCGAACTCACCCGGCGCTTCGGTCTCGCCCGCTGGAGCTTCTCCCTCACCGCGACCGACGCCAACCGCTGGGCGATCCGGCTCGCCCGTGCCGTCACCGATCGCCCCAAGATCCTGGTGAACAGCTACAGCTACCACGGCAGCGTCGACGAGTCGCTCATCGTCGTAGGGCCGGACGGGCAGGGTGTGGCCCGTCCCGGCAACGTCGGCGCCCCCTGTGACGTCACGCTCACCAGCCGTGTCGCCGAGTTCAACGATCCCGCCCAGCTGGAACGGGAGTTGGCGCACGGCGACGTGGCCGCCGTTCTGATGGAACCCGCGCTCACCAACATCGGCATCGTGCTGCCCGAGCCCGGCTATCTGGCCGCCGTACGCGAACTGACCAGGAAACACGGCACGTTGCTCATCAACGACGAGACCCACACCTTCTCCGCGGGCCCCGGCGGCTGCACCGCCGCCTGGGACCTCGCACCCGATCTGCTCACCATCGGCAAGGCGATCGGCGGCGGCATCCCGGCCGGTGCCTACGGCCTCTCCGCCGAACTCGCCGACCGGCTGCTCGGCCGCGCCGACCTGGACCTCGTCGACATGGGCGGCGTCGGCGGCACCCTCGCGGGCAACGCGCTGTCCGTCGCCGCGATGCGCGCCACCCTCGAACACGTCCTGACGGATGAGGCGTTCGCCCACATGGCGAAGCTCTCCGAACGCTTCGCGGCCGGTGTGCAGCAGGGCATCGACGCCCACGCGCTGCCCTGGACGGTGAGCCGCCTCGGCGCCCGCAGCGAGTACCGCTTCGCCTCCCCGGCCCCGCGCACCGGCACAGAGTCCGAAGCGGCCGGTGACCCGGAGGTGGAGGACTTCCTCCACCTCTACCTCGCCAACCGGGGCATCCTGCTCACCCCGTTCCACAGCATGGCGTTGATGTGCCCGGACACCACCGAGCAGGACGTCGACACCCACACCCGGGCCTTCGCCGACGCGCTCGCCGAACTGGCGCGCTGACACAGGGAGTTGGAGACAAGCACGTGGACGACATCGACCGGGCCATCCTGCGCGAGCTGCAGACCGACGGGCGTATCGCGTACGCCGACCTCGGACCCAAGGTCGGGCTGTCCGCGTCGGCCGCCCGGCAGCGGCTCCAACGCCTGTTGGATTCCAAGGCCGTTCAGGTCGTCGGGGTGACCGATCCGATGGCCATGGGCGGCCAGGCCATGGCCATGCTCGGCATCGAGGCGGACGGCGACCCGCGTGCCGTCGCCGACCAACTCGCCCTGCGCGACGAGGTGGTGTACTCCGTGCTCACCTCCGGCGGCTTCGATCTGTTCGCCGAGGTGGTCACTCCCGGGCCGCGGGACCTGCTGGACTTCGTCAACGACGTGGTGCGGCCGATCGAAGGGGTCAGGAGCGTCCGGTCGTTCCCGTACTTCGGCATCCACACGCACCGGTTCCTGTGGGACGTGGGATGACCGCCGCCTGAGCACGGGCCCGAGATGCCGGAGTGATCCCGTGGGCGTCTAATAGGGGTGTCGGAAATGTCCCCTGGCGGAAAAGGCCGAGGTCATGACGCCCACGGATTCCAGTGCAGGGGGCAGCGGGGCCGTAGCCAAGGGGGTGCTGAGGAGGCTGGGGGAGTGGTGCGCCCGGCACTTCGTGATCGTCATCGTGGCCTGGCTCGTCGCACTCGCCGCGCTCCAGGTCCTCAACAGGTCCTTCGGAGGCGACTATTCGGACGACTTCTCGCTGTCCGGCGTACAGTCCCACCACGGTCTTCAGGTCCTGAAGGAACACGATCCGGCGGCCGGGGGCTACAGCAGCCAGATCGTCCTGCACGACAAGGACAAGGCGCTCACCTCCCTGAACTCGCAGATGTCCGAGACGGTCGGCGACCTGCAGAAGCTTCCGCACGTCCTGTCGGTGCAGAACCCATTGCCCCAGCCCGGAGCGCAGACACCGACGTCCTCCGGTCCGAACGTGGGACCGCTGTCGTCCGACGCGAAGACCGCCTACCTCACCATCCGCTTCGACGTCCAGCCGTCGACCCTCGGTGACGGCTACCTCCACGGCGTCGACACCTCCGTCAAGCCGCTGCGCGCCGCCGGTGCCCAGGTCGAGTACGGCGGACCGCTCGGCGAACTGGCCCGGCCCGCCGCCGACGACCGGGTCAGCGAACTCATCGGGTTCGCCGTGGCGATCGTCGTCCTGCTGATCGGCTTCGGCAGTGTGATCGCCGCCGCGATGCCCCTGGTGACCGCGCTGATCAGCGTGATCGGCGGACTCGCCTGCCTCGGACTGCTGGCGGCGGCGTTCACCTTCGCGACGGTGTCACCGACCCTCGCCACGATGATCGGCATCGGGGTCGGCATCGACTACGCCCTGTTCCTGATCACCCGCCACCGGCAGAACCTCATGAACGGCGCCGACCCCGTGCGCGCCGCCGGACAGGCCACGGCCACCAGTGGCCGGGCCGTCCTCGTCTCCGGCTGCACCGTGATCATCGCGCTCGCCGGACTGTTCGTGTCCGGTGTCCCCTTCATCGGCCTCCTCGGGCTCGCCGCCGCCGTGACGGTCGTGTCGGCGGTCATCGGCGCGCTCACCCTCGTCCCCGCCCTGCTCGGCCTCCTGGGCAGACGGATCGACCGCTACCGGGTGCGCCGCCCGGTCGCCGAGACCGACGCCGCACCGGGCACCGAACCCACGGGCACCTGGCACCGCTACGCGCAACGCGTGGAACACCGGCCCTGGACCTTCCTCGCGGCGGGCGTCGCGGCCGTGGTCGTCCTCGCGATCCCGGTGTTCTCCCTCCAGTTGGGCCACATCGGCGACGGCGCCGACCCCACCTCGTTCACCGACCGGCGCGCCTTCGACCTGATGACCGACGCCTTCGGGCCCGGTTCCAACGGCCCGCTCACCATCGTCATCGACCAGACCGGCGTCCCCTCCTCCCAGCGCCCGGCCCTCTCCACCCAGGCCCAGAAGACCCTCGACGGGGTGCGGGGCGCCGCCAAGGTCACCCCGCTGACGACCACCAAGGACGGGGACGTCCTGGTCGGCACCGTCTACTCCCAACAGTCCCCGCAGAGTGCCGACACCACCGACCTCACCAACCGCCTCGTCCACGACACCCTGCCCGCCGCGGTCTCCGGCACCGCCGCCAAGGGCTACGTCACCGGCACCACGGCCGCGCAGGTCGACTTCCGCGACATCGTGTCGAGCCGGCTGCCCCTGATCATCGGCGTGGTGGTCGCCCTGGCCTTCCTGATCATCCTCGCCGTCTTCCGCGGACTCCTCGTCGCCCTCAAGGCAGCCGTCCTCAACGTGCTCTCGATCGCGGCCTCCTACGGCGTCGTCGTCGCGGTCTTCCAGTGGGGCTGGGGCGGCCACGCGCTGGGCGTCTCCGGCAAGGTGCCCATCGAGAGCTACGTCCCGATGATGATGTTCGCGATCATCTTCGGCCTGAGCATGGACTACGAGATCTTCCTGCTCTCCCGCGTCCACGAGGCCTGGCTGCGCACCGGCGACGCCGAGGCGTCCGTCGCCCATGCCCTGGAGATCACCGCGCGGGTCATCACCTGTGCCGCGCTGATCATGGTCAGCGTCTTCGCGGCCTTCGTCGTCAGCGACAACATCGTGGTCAAGATGCTCGGCCTCGGCCTGGCCGTCAGCGTCCTGATCGACGCCACGGTCGTACGGCTGCTGATGGTGCCCGCGGTCATGACCCTGCTGGGCCGGCACGCCTGGTGGACACCCCGTTTCCTGGACCGGATCCTGCCGCACATCGACGCGGAGGGTGAGCACGAGGGGGCGTGAGCGTCAGCCGCCGGGCGTCAGGACGAGCATGGTGACGTCGTCCCGGATCTCCTCCGCGTGCCGCAGCACATCGGCCCACACCCGCTCCGGCAGGTCGGCACAGTCGCCGTCGGCGAGCACCGCCAGCCGGCCGACGAACGGATAGAACGCGCCGCCCGCGTCCCGCGCCTCCCACACCCCGTCCGACGCCAGGAACAGCCGGTCCCCGGGCAGCAGCGGCACGGTGACACCACCGAGCGGCCCCGAGTCGGGGAGCCCCAGACCCAGCGGTGTCCACGGCACGATCTCGATCTCCGTGACCTTCCCCTCGCGCAGCAGCACCGGGGCCGGATGCCCGCAGGCCAGGATCCGCACCGCCCGCGCGTCCGCCGCGAACTCCAGCAGGACGGCCGTCGCGAACAGCTCCGCGTGCGGCGACCGCGCGGAGTCCACCACCAGCCTGCGGTCCAGCCGAGCCGTGACCGACTCCAGGTCCGGCCGGTCGAGCACGGCCTCCCGGAACGCCCCCAGCAAGGACGCCACGGTCGCGACGGCCGACAACCCGTGCCCCTGCACGTCCCCCATCACCGCCTGCACCCCGTACGGCCCGTCCCGCACGTCGAAGAAGTCACCCCCGACCAGCGTCCCGCGCTGCGCCGCCCGGTACAGCCCCGCACACCGCACCGGCCCCACCCGCGCCGGCAACGGCGGCACGACGGCCCGCTGCGCGGCCTCCGCGACCGTCCGCTCCAGATCGAGCTGGGCATCGCGCCGACTCCGTACGAACGAGACGAACACACTCAGCAACGCGACGAAGCAGATGGTCAACAGGTCCGCACTGCCCGGATTGTTGAGGTGGAAGGCCGGCACGGTCAGCAGCGCGACACTGAGACCGCCGAACAGCACGGTCGCCACCGGCCCGTACGACAACCCGGCCAGCGGCGGGATCGCGCCCAGCACGAAGCCGATGTCGAGCCGATGGGGGCTCACCAGCGTCGCCACACCCACACCGGCGACCAGCACACCCGGCAGCACCCGCACCCACAGCGGCGCGGGCGCGCCCCGCAGCCAGCCCCGCCGGGCCGGCTCCCGGTTCCGGCGCGACACCCGCCCACGCACCTTTCCCACACCACCACGCTCCTACGGCGGGACCGGCCCCGCACGCCGAGCGCCCAGAACGGCGTGAGCGTCAGCCGTATCCCCGTGGGCGCCGTGTCCCGGATGTACGACGCGAGGTCCGCCACGTCGTCGAAGGCGAAGCCGTACGCCCTGCCGTCGGCGGTGGCCGCGTGCACCGCCTTCGCGTAGTGGTTCGTGAGGCCGGTCCGGTAGAAGACCGAGGCGTCGGTGGTCGGCCAGTCGCTCTACAACTTCGCCCGGCGCGGCGGTAGGCGAGCCGGTGGATCAGCCACGGATAGCCGTGGTAGGCGAACACGACGGGTTTGTCGGGGGTGAACAGCGCGTCGTACTCGCTGTCGGCCATGCCGTGCGGGTGTTCCTCCGCGGGCAGCAGCCGGGCGATGTCGACGACGTCGACCACCCGTACCGCGAGGTCGGGCAGGTGCCGGCGGAGCAGGGACGCGGCGGCGAGCCCTTCGAGGGTGGGCACGTCACCGGCGCAGGCGAGCACCACGTCGGGCTCGCCGAGGTCGGACTCGGTGCCGACCCACTCCCAGATCCCCGCGCCCCGGGCGCAGTGGGAGCGGGCCTGGTCCATGGACAGCCAGTCGAAGCAGGGCTGCTTGCCCGCGACGACGACGTTGACGTAGTCCCGGCTGCGCAGCACATGATCCGCCACCGACAGAAGGGTGTTGGCGTCCGGCGGATAGTAGACCCGCACGACCTCGGGCGACTTGTTCAGTACGTGGTCGACGAAACCGGGGTCCTGGTGCGAGAAGCCGTTGTTGTCCTGGCGCCACACGTGCGAGGTGAGCAGGTAGTTGAGGGAGGCGATCGGGCGGCGCCACGGGAGCCGGCGGGCGACACGCAGCCACTTGATGTGCTGGTTCGCCATGGAGTCGACGATGTGGACGAAGGTCTCGTAGCAGGAGAACAGGCCGTGCCGCCCGGTGAGGAGATAGCCCTCGAGCCAGCCCTGGCAGGTGTGTTCGGAGAGGATCTCCAGCACCCGGCCGCCGCGTTCCAAGTGCTCGTCGGTGGGCAGTACTTGAGCCTCCCAGGCCTTGCCGCTCGCGTCGTAGACGGCCTGGAGGCGGTTGGAGGCCGTCTCGTCCGGGCCGACCAGCCGGAAGTCGCGCCGCTCGCCCGTGTCGGCCATCACCCGCGCCAGCAGATCGCCGAGGACACGGGTCGGCTCGTGCGTCGTCGCGCCGGGTTTGTCGACCGGGACGGCGAACCGTTCCGGGGGCGGCAGGGGCAGGTCACGCAGCAACAGGCCGCCGTTGGTACGGGGGTTGGCGCCCAGGCGGCGGGTGCCGTCGGGGACGCAGGCAAGGACCTGGTCGCGGGGGCGGCCGTGCTCGTCGAAGAGTTCCCCGGGCCGGTAGGAGCGCAGCCACTGCTCCAACTGCCGTAGATGGTCCGGGTTTTCGCGTACGGCGGGCAGCGGCACCTGGTGGGCTCGCCAAGTCCCCTCCACCGGGACGCCGTCGACCTCGGCCGGGCCTGTCCAGCCCTTCGGGGTGCGCAGCACGATCATCGGCCAGCGCGGGCGTTCGGCCGCGCCGTCCGTGCGGGCGGTGTGCTGGAAGGCGGCGATACGGTCCAGGGCCTCGTCCATGGCGCGGGCCATCGCCCGGTGGACGGCGTGCGGGTCGTCGCCGGTGACGTGGAGGGGCTCGTGGCCGTATCCCCGTAGCAGGGAGTCGAGTTCGGGCTCCGGGATGCGGGCCAGGACCGTCGGGTTGGCGATCTTGTAGCCGTTGAGGTGGAGGATCGGCAGGACGGCACCGTCCCGTACCGGGTCGAGGAACTTGTTGGAGTGCCAGGAGGCGGCCAGAGGGCCCGTCTCGGCCTCACCGTCGCCGATCACACAGGCCACCAGGAGGCCCGGGTTGTCGAACGCGGCCCCGTAGGCGTGCGCGAGGGAGTAGCCCAACTCGCCGCCCTCGTGGATCGATCCGGGGGTCTCGGGCGCGACATGGCTGGGGACGCCGCCCGGGAAGGAGAACTGCCGGAAGAGACGGGCCATGCCGGCCGCGTCCCGTGTGATGTCCGGGTACGTGTCGGTGCAGCTGCCCTCCAGCCAGGAGTTCGCCACCACGGCGGGACCGCCGTGACCGGGTCCCCAGACGCAGATCACGTCCAAGTCCCGTGATTTCACGACCCTGTTGAGGTGGGTGTGGACCAGGTTCAGTCCCGGTGAGGTGCCCCAGTGGCCCAGCAGCCGGGGTTTGATGTGCTCGGGTGCCAGGGGCTCGGTCAGCAGCGGGTTGGACATGAGGTAGATCTGCCCGACGGCCAGGTAGTTCGCCGCCCGCCAGTGGGCGTCCAGCGCCCGCAGTTCGTCCTCGTCGAGGGGGCCGGAACCGGCGGGGGTGTCGAGCGGGTCGCGGGAGTTCTCGCGAGGGAGGCCGAGCGGCATGACGAACCCTTCGTGGAGAGGGTTGTTCAGGGACTTCGGAAGCTGCCGCCGACAGAGGTGAGCTGACGCCACCAGGACCGGGCGGGCGGGGCCGGATCATCCCTGGGCGGAGGGGGCGGCTGCCCGACCGGTGGGCCCAGGAGCAGGGACCCGGAGCCGGTGACGTCGAGGATCAGGCCCAGTGTCGGTGGCGGGTGGTGCAGGCGCAGGATCCCGCCGGCTTCCGCGGTGCGCTGCAAGGCGTAGAGGAAGGCGTTGAGGCCGCTGCAGTCGCAGAAGGTCACGGGAGTGAGGTCGACGTCGACGAGCTGGATGCCGTCGCTCAGGCACCGTGCCAGTGCCGCGCGCACCAGCGGCGCCGATTGCAGGTCGATCTCGCCGGCCAGGGTGATCAGTGCCCGGTTCTGTCGGTCGTGACGGTAGACGGTGAGCTGGGGGAGGGGCATGACGCCTCGGTTCGGAAGACCAACCGGCAGCGAGACGGGGATGCCGGGTTTCCGGGCCCTTCTCGGTGCGCTGTCGGCAGGGGCGTGGGTTCGGCGGAGGCGGGCGATGCCGGTCCGCGGGCCTGTGCGACAGGACAGCGGACCCACCCGGTTCCCTCCAGGGACGCGTCGGGCGGCGGACGAAGAGTCCGCTCCCCGCAGCCGTCCGTGTCGAGCAACGACAAGCCGCCGGGGTCTGGGACGTCCGTACAGCAGCATAGTCCTCGACGGGGTCCGGCGGACGGCCGAGAGGCGTTCGTTCGCCGTATCCGGGCGACGACCGGACATGATGGGGGTGCCCTGGGCCGGCGAGGTCCGGCGCCCCTTCGCTGTTACCGTCGCGCCATGTCCAGGATCGGGATAGACGCGGTGACCGCCGAGTTCTTCGGCGCCTTCGACAACCGGGGCGGCAAGGCCGCCGACGTGGACCGGATCCGGCGGCTGGTTCTTCCGGGCGGTGTGATCGTCAAGACCGGCCCGGAGTTCACGGTGTACACCGTGGAGGAGTTCATCGAGCCCCGCCGGTTGCTGCTCACCGACGGTCGGCTGGTCGAGTTCTCGGAGTGGGAGACCTCGGAACGAACCGAGATCGTCGGCGACATCGCGTCGCGGTTCGGCGAGTACCGCAAGTCCGGGATTTTGGACGGCGAGCCGTTCGAGGGAGGCGGGACCAAGACCATCCAGTTCGTGCGCACCCCGGAGGGCTGGCGGATCTCGGCGCTCGCCTGGTGGGACCAGCCCTGACCGCCCGCGCAACGAGCACGAAAAGAGTTGGACGCGCACACGGCCTGCCCCCTAGCGTGTGGCCGCACGCCCTGAGACCAGCGGAAGGAGGCGAGTGCCATGCGGTTCACCACACCCCAGCGCTCCCTCCCCGTTCGCCCGGCGTGCCACGTCTGACCTGACCGGGAGCGCTCCCCGCAGCAATCCTCCCGGAGGAATCGATGACCGATGTGGTCATTCGCGCGCTCGACGAGAGCGACGCCCATCTTTTCGACACACTTCCCGACCCGCTCGGCGCCCGCGCCGAACACCGGCTGACGACATGGCGGCCCGACTGGCAGCGGGTGGCGCTGCGCGACGGCACGGTCGTCGCGCGCGCCGCCTGGTGGGGCGGCCCGAACGACACCGAACCCCTGACCGTCGACTGCTTCGACCTGCTGGAAGGAGAGGAGGAGGCCGCAGCCGAACTCCTGCGCAGCGCACCCTGGCGCGTCGAGGTGGAACTGAACCTTCCGCCCGGCTGGCGCGACAGCCCCGAGACCCGCGCCGCGGCCGAGGCCCGCTTCACCGCCCTGCGCGCGGCCGGATACGAGCTCCTCGTCGAGCGGTTCATCTACCGGTGGACCCCGGCCTGCGGGCTGCCCGAACGCCCCGGACACCTCGTCTTCGGCCCCGAACCGGACGACTCCGTGTTCTTCGACGCGCTGCGCCGCATCCACTCCGTCACCCTCGACGCCCACGCCCAACGGGCCGTACGGCAAGGGGGAGTCGACCAGGCCGCACAGGAGGAGATCGACTTCTTCCGCTGGTGCCCGTCCCCGCGCGAGTGGTGGCAGGTCGCACGCACCCCCGAGGGAGACCTCGCGGGCATCCACATCCCGGCCCGCAACCCGTCGGGCCCGTGCGTCGGCTTCATCGGAGTCGTACCGGAACAGCGCGGCCACGGCTATGCCCGCGACCTGCTGGCCGAGTGCACCCACTATCTCGCCGAGCGCGGCGCCGAGTTCATCGCCGCCGCCACGGACCAGGGCAACTTCCCGATGGCCGCGCACTTCGCCAAGGCCGGTTATCCGGTTATTCGTGAGCGCGCCAACTTCCATGTAGTCGAGTAGGCGCACCGGTTCGTACGGCAGTCGGCCCGGCCCGGCAGCAGCTCCGGGCCGACTGTCAGTGCCGGGTGCGATGCTGGCGACAGGTCGATCTACGGCGGGACGGAGGCGGGCATGGGGTTCGTGGGCGAGGTCTGGCAGGTACGCAGGGGCGAGGAGCCGGTCGGGGAGATCCTGATCGACGACGCCGATTTCCCCTGGCTGTCGGGCACATTCACCCCAGGTCCGGCGTTCGACGAGGTGGCGGAGCTGTTCGCGCGGGAAATCGCCCTGACGAAAGCGGATGACGACGGGCACTGGACCCGGTGGGAAGAGACCTACGACGAGATCCGGAGACAGGTCACTCTCACCTCGCCGGACGGTCCCGTGCCCGAGTTCCTCCTGCACATCGAGGGAGAGCGGGCCTGGTTCCGGTGGAGCGACGAGCCGTTCGACGAGGACGAGGAGGACGCGGAAGGGGAAGAGGAAGGGGAAGGGGACCAGGCGGCCGAGCAGCCGCCCGGCGCCGAGTGATTCAGACGGCCTCGCGGTCCACCATCGCCTCGGCCTGCGCCAGGATCTCGGTCACCCGCTGCCCGAACGCCGCGTCGCACGGATGCGGCCGACCCGTGCGGGCGGCCTCGCCCAGCGCGTCGGCGGCCCGGACCAAGGCGGACACCGCGTTGCCCGAGCTGTCCGGGAGGACGGTCACCCCGGCCTCGCCGCGCAGCTCCACCGTGGCTCCCGCCGCCGCGGTCGGCGCCGTCAGGCTCAGGGTCAGCGTGCTCGACGCACCGCCGACGTGGTCCAGGATCAGCAGGGCCGTGTCCCGCGGCCCCCGCACGGCAGCCGCCACCCGGCGGACGTCACCGAGCACCGGCAGCAGCACGGACAGGGCGTGCGGGCCGACGTCCCACAGCGCGCCCTTCTCCTGCCGCCAGGGCGAGGCGGCGAACGGGCTGTCGCTGGTGAACACCGAGCCGAGCCACTCGGCCCGAGCGGTGAACCAGCCCGCGGCGGCGGCCTGTTCGGTGATCCATGACTCCGTCTCCGGCTGGAAGCGCGTGGTGAAGAACACGACCGACGCGACCCCGGCCTCCTGGACCGCGTCGACCACGGCCCGCCCCTGCTCCACCGTCGGCGCCAGGGGCTTGTCCAGCAGCAGATGCCGGCCCGCCCGAGCCGCCCGCACCGCCAACTCGGCCTGCACGGACGGCGGCAGGGCAATTGCGACGGCGTCCACGTCCGCGATCAGGGCGTCGGCATCGTCGTAGGCGGGCACGCCGTGCTGGTCCGCCAGCTCCTTGGCGGCATCCGGGCGGCGGCCCCACACGCCCGCGAACTCCCACTGCGGGTGCCCGCTGAGGGCGGGGGCGTGCGCCATCTGTGCCCAAGGGCCGGTGCCGAGCAGTCCGATGCGCATGGCGCTGCCTCTCCACGGGTCGAATCAACGGGTCGAACCTGGTGCCGACCGGAGTCGAGCCGACCCGGCCGGTCGCCGGTGAGCGTGCCACATGAACGGGGCAGGTGCGCAAGCCCCTCGGGCGACTCACCGATTGAGCAGTCCCGCTGCTGGATGCGTTCGGTTTCTTCTATTGGACCTGCGGACCTTGGCCGGAGAGGCTGGAGGGTGCGTCCTGCCCGCCGCGACCCGATCGGTCGTCCGGCGGCGTCGGGCGGCACGGTTCCGCACGACAGCCGGAAGACCGGAAGAGGGGCACGAGCTATGGACACCCGCCGTATCGGTGACGTCGAGGTCAGCGCGATCGGCCTGGGCGGTATGCCCATGTCGATCGAGGGACGGCCCGACGAGGCACGCTCCCTCGCGACTATTCACGCCGCCCTCGACGCGGGCGTGACGCTGATCGACACCGCGGACGCCTACCACCTGCACGCCGACGAGGTCGGACACAACGAGACCCTGATCGCCAAGGCCCTCGCCTCACACGACCGGGGCGCGGACGTCCTGGTCGCCACCAAGGGCGGCCATCTGCGCCCCGGGGACGGCAGTTGGACCTTGAACGGCAGCCCCCAGTACCTCAAGGAGGCCTGCGAGGCGTCCCTGCGCCGGCTCGGCGTGGAGGCCATCGGGCTCTACCAGTTCCACCGCCCCGACCCGAGGGTCCCGTACGCGGACTCGGTGGGCGCGGTGCGGGACCTGCTCGACGAGGGCAAGATCCGGATGGCGGGCATCTCGAACGCGAACCCGGAGCAGATCCGGCTGGCGGACGAGATCCTCGACGGGCGGCTGGTCTCGGTGCAGAACCAGTTCTCCCCGGCCTTCCGCTCCAGCGAGCCGGAGCTGGAGCTGTGCGACGAACTCGGTATCGCGTTCCTGCCCTGGAGCCCCCTCGGCGGTATCGCCCGCGCCGGCGAACTCGGCTCCGCGTACGCGCCGTTCGCCCGGATCGCCGAGAAGCACGGTGTCAGCCCGCAGCGGGTGTGCCTGGCCTGGATGCTCGCCAAGTCGCCGGTCGTCGTACCGATCCCGGGCGCCAGCCGCCCCGAGACGATCCGCGACTCGGCCGCCGCACCCGAACTGGCGCTGTCCGCCGAGGAGATCGCGGACCTCGACGCCGTCTGAGAAGCCGGTGACGCCCGAGGTGTAGCCGGGGCGGGCAGGGGGAGGGAACGCTTGCCCGTCAACCGGTCACAGGGGGAGGACCACCACCGATGGCGTCGACCACGGAGAAACCGCTCGACCACCGCTACCGCGACGAACACCCGATCCGCACCCTCGCCTACCTGTTCCACGAGGACCGCAGACGCCTGTCCCTGGCCGTCGCCGTCTTCACGGTCAAGCACAGCCCCATCTGGCTGCTCCCGCTGATCACCGCGTCCATCATCGACACGGTCGTCCAGCACCAGCCGGTCAGCAGACTCTGGATCAGCACCGGCGTCATCCTGTTCATCCTGCTGATCAACTACCCCCTGCACGTCCTCTACGTCCGCCTCCTCTACGGCAGCGTCCGCCGCATGGGCACCGATCTGCGCTCGGCGCTGTGCACCCGGATGCAGCAGCTCTCCATCGGCTACCACTCCCGGGTCAGCGCCGGAGTGCTCCAGGCCAAGGTCGTGCGCGACGTGGAGACCGTCGAGCAGATGGTCCAGCAGACCGCCGAGACCGGGCTGGGCGCGATCACCGTGCTCACCGGCGGCCTGGTCATCATCGCCTTCCGCACACCGGAGTTCGTGCCCGTGTTCGTGGTCGTCGTACCGGTCGCCGCGCTGCTCGTGTCCCGGCTGCGGGCACGCCTGCGCACCCACAACGAGCACTTCCGCCACGAGGTCGAAACCCTCTCCTCACGCGTCACGGAGATGACCCGCCTCATCCCGGTCACCCGCGCCCACGGCCTGGAGGGCAAGGCCCTGCGCCGCATGGACGGCACCCTGCGCCGCCTCCTCACCTCCGGAAACCGCCTCGACCTCCTCAACGGCCGCTTCGGCTCACTGGCCTGGGTGGTCCTGAACGTGGTCGGTGTCCTGGTCCTCGCCGGCGCGGCCCTGGTGTCGTACTACGACGTCTGGGGAGTCACCGCCGGCGACGTCGTCATGCTCAGCGCCTTCCTGACCACCCTCACCAACTCCACCACGACCCTCACGGGCCTGGCCCCGGTCATCACCAAGGGCCTGGAATCGGTCCGTTCGGTCGGCGAGGTGCTCCAGGCACCCGAGCTGGAGGACAACGAGGGCAAGGCGGAGGTCACCGCGGTATGCGGAGCGGTCACCTTCCAGCACGTCGGCCACACCTACGACGGCGACCAACTCCGCCCCGCCGTACACGACTTCACCCTCACCGTCGCACCGGGCGAGACCGTCGCCCTGGTCGGCGCGTCCGGCGCCGGCAAGTCCACGGTCCTCAACCTCGTCATCGGCTTCATCCGCCCCACCAGCGGCCAATTGCTCCTCGACGGCACCGACATGACCACCCTCGACCTGCGCACCTACCGCCGCTTCGTCTCGGTCGTCCCCCAGGAGTCGATCCTCTTCGACGGCACGATCCGCGACAACGTGGCCTACGGCATGGACGACGCCGACGAGGAGTCGGTGCGCGCGGCACTGCGCGACGCCAACGCCCTTGAGTTCGTGGAGAAGTTGCCGCAGGGTCTGGACACCCTGGTGGGCGAGCGTGGGGCGCGACTTTCGGGCGGGCAGCGTCAACGCCTCGCTATCGCGCGGGCGTTGATCCGAGACCCCAAGGTGCTCGTCCTGGACGAGGCGACCTCGGCGCTCGACACCCGCTCGGAGGCCCTCGTCCAGCAGGCACTCGCCCGGCTGCTGCGCGGCCGTACGACCTTCGTGGTGGCGCACCGGCTGTCCACGGTGCGCGGGGCCGACCGGATCGTGGTGATGGGCGACGGGGAGATCCTGGAGGTCGGCACGCACGACGAACTCCTGCGCCGGGGCGGGGCGTACACGGCGCTGCACAGCGGGCAGGTCGCCTGACCGCGCTTGGCCCGGCACCGGCTGGGCACACGGAGTGGAAAGCGAGAGAGGGGCGCTCCGTGCTCGTGCCGGACCCGACGGCCGTCAGGGAACTGCTCACCCGGTATGCGGTCCTCCGCATCTCCCAGGCGGAGAAGCACCGTCCGCAAACGGCCGACGAGTTGAACGACGTCGTCGACACCCTCTGCGCGATGATGGGCACCACCGGCATCCGGGAAGCGATCGTCAAGGCGGACGCCCTGCCGGCGGCGGCGCGCGGCACGGCTGCCGACGGCCGTGCCGTCGCGTAGATCCGTCAGGACAGCGCCACTTCGGCGACCGTCCTGCCGTGGAACGCCGAGCGGTACGCCTGCGGACTCGTGCCGACCACGCGGCGGAAGCGCTCGCGGAACGCGGTGGGGGAGCCGAACCCGGCCTGCTGGGCGATGCGTTCGATGGTGTGGTCGCTGTGCTCCAGCAGGTACTGGGCGCGTCGTACCCGGGCCCGCAGCAGCCACTGAAGCGGTGTACTGCCCGTCTGCTCGCGGAAACGGCGGCTGAACGTCCGCTCGCTCATGCCCGATCGCGTCGCCAGCGCGCCCAGGGTGACCTCGTGGGAGAGGTTGTCCTCGATCCACCGCAGCAGCGGTTCGAGGGCCGAGCCCTGGGGGACCGGTGGATGCCGGTGGACGATGAACTGGGCCTGCCCGCCCTCGCGTTCGAGCGGCATGACCGACAGCCGGGCCGCGTCCGCGGCGACCGCCGAACCCAGGTCCCGGCGGATGACGTGCAGACACAGGTCGAGGCCCGCGGCGGCCCCGGCCGAGGTGAGGATCTGGCCGTTGTCGACGTAGAGCACGTCCGGCTGCACCTCGACCAGCGGATAGGCGCGGGCCAGCAGGTCGGCGGCGATCCAGTGCGTGGTGGCGCGCAGCCCGTCCAGCAGTCCGGCCTCGGCCAGCACGAAGGCGCCCGCGCAGAGGGACACGATCCGGGTGCCCGCCGCTGCCGCCTCGCGCAGTGCCTCCAGCACCCGGGCCGAGGGCGGCGCGGCCTGCTCCGAGCGGCCCGGGACGATGACGGTGTCGGCGTCCGCCAGCGCTTCGAGCCCGTGGTCGACGCGCAGGGCGAACCCGTCGGTCCGCACGTCCGGGGTCTCGCCGCACACCCGCACCCGGTAGGCGTTGCGGCCGTCCGGCAGCCGGGTACGGCCGAACACCTCCATCGGTGTCGCCATGTCGAACGGCACCACATGATCGAGAGCGAGGATCACCACGGTATGCACGAACACCACGATAGGCGGATTCCCGCCAAGGGTGTGACATGGCCCTATGTCTCTGTGGCCTGGTTGGAGACGTTGGCGGGAATCCGTTGGAAGCTGTCGTTTCAGCCTCTGTGCTCTCGCGTGGGACGTGCCTAGCCTGGGCCGGTGACCAAGATCCTTCTCGCTCTGCACGTCCTCGCCGCCATCGTCGCGGTCGGCCCCGTGACCGTCGCCGCCAGCATGTTCCCGGCGGCGGCCCGCCGCGCCCGCACGGGCACGGACGGCCCCGACACGGGTGTGACGACCGTACGGCTGCTGCACCGCATCTGCCGCGTCTACGGCGCGGTCGGACTCGCCGTGCCCCTCTTCGGCTTCGCCACCGCTTCCGCGATGGGCGTCCTGGGCAGCGGCTGGCTCATCGCCTCCATCACCCTCACCGCGGTGGCGGCCGGCATCCTGATCGCCTTCGTCCTGCCCCGCCAGGACGAACTCCTGGAGGAACTGGGCGCGCGGCGGCCCGTGGAGCGGGCCGGGACCGTTCAACTCGCCATGTTCACCGGCATCTTCAACCTCCTGTGGGCGACCGTCACCGTCCTCATGATCATTCGCCCCGGCTCGACCACGGGCGCCTGACCGGTCAGCCGGTGGCGCGCACCAGCAGGAGCGCGACGTCGTCGTCCGGCTCCGGGCGCAGCGCGTCGAGGAGCATGTCGCTCGTCTCCTCCAGAGGACGGCGCGAACTCTGCAACAGCCGCGTCAGCGTGTGCAGTCCCACGTCGATCGACTCGCCCCGGTTCTCCACCAGTCCGTCCGAGTACAGGGCGAGCAACGCGCCCGTCGTGAAGTCGACTTCGGCGGTCCCGAAGTCCACCCCGCCGACACCGAGCGGGACTCCGCCGGGAATGTCGAGGAGTTCCGCCGAGCCGTCCGGGCGGATCAGCACGGGCGGCAGATGCCCCGCGCTGGACAGGGCACAGGTGCCGCGCCCGAGGTCGACCACGCCGTACGCGCACGTGGCGATCGTGTCGCCGAGGGAGCCGGTGAGGTCGTCCAGGTGGTGCAGCAACTCCGCGGGCGGGAGGTCGAGTCGGGCCAGCGCGCGGGTCGCGGTGCTCAACTGGCCCATGATGGCGGCGGCTTGCACCCCCTTGCCCATCACGTCGCCCACGACGAGACCGGTCCGCCCCGGCCCCAGCGGCAGCACGTCGTACCAGTCGCCCCCGACCTCGCTCAGCGCCGGGAGGTAGCGGGCCGCGGTGTCGAGCCCCTCCTGCCGGGCCGGGGCCGGCGGCAGCAGGCTGCGTTGCAGGGTCAGCGCGGTGGTGCGCTCACGGCCGTAGAGGCGGGCGTTGTCGATGCAGATCGCGGCGCGCGCGGCGAGTTCGGAGGCGAGGACGCGGTCCTGTTCGTCGAAGGGGCGCTCGTTGACGGTGCGGTAGAGGCTCAGCGTGCCGAGCACCTCGCCGCGGGCCATCAACGGGACGGCCAGGTACGAGTGGACGCCCGCCGCGCGCAGGGTCTGGGCGGCGCGTCCGTCCCGGGCGATGCGGCGCATCATCGGCGGGTCCACCCGCTCCACCAGGATCGGGCCGGCCTCGCGCACGCACTGGGTGATGATGCGGTTCGGGCCGTAGGTGGCCAGCTCCCCCACCGGGTCCGCCGCGTGGATCGCGTCGGTGAGGTATCCGGCGGCGACGGCCAGCGCACGGAACTCGACCTGCGCGTCCCCGGTCACCGGAGTGAGCGTGCCGTGGGTGACGACCGATTCCAGTACGTCGACGGCGGCCAGGTCGGCCACATGCGGCACCGCGACGTCGGCCAGCTCCCGCGCGGTCTGCTGGAGGTCCAGCGTCGTCCCGATCCGCACCCCGGCCTCCGCCACGACGGACAGATGCTGCCGCGCCTGCGCGACCTCGGCCGCGGCCTGCTCCCGCTCGGTGACGTCCAGGACGGCCATCGCCAGCCCCAGCACCCGGCCCTGCGCGTCCTCGATGCGGTGATACGACTCCGAGTAGGCCCGGTCGGTGACGTCGGCCGCCGTCCGGCCCACGGTCTGCTGGTCCAGCAGCGGCTTGCCGGTGATCAGCACATGGCGCATACGGGACTCGATGGCCGCCACGTCCAGGTTCGGCAGCATCTCGCCGACCCGGCGCCCGACGAGCCGCGCCTCCGGGACGCCGTTCATCCGCTCCAGGGCAGGATTGACGCCGACCCACCGCAGGTCGGTGTCGAACACCGCGATGCCCACCGGCGTCTGCCGCACGAGGCTGTGGGACAGCGCCAGGTCGCGCTCCACACCCCGCACCGTCGTGGCGTCCGCGGCCAGTCCCAGCAGATGCGGCCGGCCCCGGCTGTCGCGCAGCCGCATCGTGCGGAACTCCACGGGCCGCTCCGTGCCGTCCCGGTGCAGCAGCGGGAAGACACCCGCCCAACGGGCACCCGAACCCACCTGGGCGAACAGCTCCCGCGCCCGGACCCGGTCGTCGGGCGACACCAGCAGCCGGTCCGCGCGCTGCGTCAGCGCCTCCTCGGGCGAGTAGCCGAGCAACTGCTCCGCCTCGGGACTCCACAGCCCGATGTACCCGCCGGCGTCCAGGACCACCGCCGCGACCTGCAACAGGTCGAGCAGCCCTCCCGGGGTGGCCGTGACGTCGTCCCCGGCACCGTACGCGTCCATCCCAGCCGCTCCTTCCGGCGCGACACGGCACCGCCAAGATCCGCACCGCGGGTCATCCGATTACGGCACAGCACCGGCCGCGCGGCAACACCGTGGGGCGGGAAGGCGGAGGGGGCCGTATGGAGCACGCGCCCGTGCGGGCGCCGACGTGCCCCCGGATTCTGGTCGTGCCCTGCCCCCACAGACCCCAGGACACTCCATGCCCCTCCCGCTCCGCCTCGTCTCCCTCCTGGTCGCCACCTGCGTGGGCGCCCTCGTGCCCGTGTCGCCCGCCGCGGCCGACAACCACTCCCTCCAGCGCGGTCTCGACGAACTGGTCGCGGCCCCCGACGGCCCGCCGGGCGTGATCGTCGTGCTCCGCGACGGCGACCGGCAGCGCGTCCTGCGGGCCGGCACCGCCGACCTCACCACCGGCCGCCCGCTCGAAGCGCACGACCACACCCGGACCGCGAGCACCAGCAAGGCGTTCAGCGGAGCGGTGGCCCTGAGTCTCGTACGACAGCACCGGCTCGGCCTCGACGACACGATCGGCACCCGGCTGCCCCAACTGCCCCGAGCCTGGCGGGCCGTGACCCTGCGCCAGCTGCTCCAACACACCAGCGGCCTCCCGGACTTCAGCCAGAGCCCGCAGTTCCGCAGCCTCATCGCGGCCGACCCGCGCCGGCACTTCGACTCGCGGCGCCTGCTCGACTTCGTGGCCGGTGATCCGCTCCGCTTCGCCCCGGGCACGCAGTACCAGTACTCCAACTCCGACAACATCGCCGTGGCGCTGATGGCCGAGGCGGCGACCGGCGCGCGCTACGAGGACCTGCTGCGCCACGAGGTCTACCGGCCGCTGGGCCTGCGCGACACGAGCCTGCCCCAGGGCTACGAGATGCCGGACCCCTACATGCACGGCTACGCCCTCGGCGGCCCGACCGGCCCGGAGGACGTCAGCGAGGCGATCGGCATGTCCGGCGTGTGGGCCTCGGGCGGCATCACCTCCACACCCCGCGACCTGGCCGCCTTCATCAGCGGCTACGCCGCCGGAGCCCTCACCTCGCAGGCCGCACTCCGGGAACAGCGGCACTGGATCCCCGGCGCCTCCGAACCGGCCGGTCCGGGCAGCAACAGCGCCGGACTCGCCCTGTTCCGCTACGACACCCGGTGCGGGGTGGTTCTCGGACATACCGGAAACACCCTTGGTTACACACAGTTGATGGCGGCGACCCCCGACGGCCGGCGCGCGCTCACTTTCTCATTGACAACTCAGGTGAACCAGGCGGGCAGCCCTGATCTGCTGCGGAAGCTACGCGCCGTCGAGGAGGAGGCTGTGTGCAGCCTGTTGGGCGGAACGTACGGGTCGTGACTCCGGTGAACCGTTTCCGCTACCTCAAGTGACCTTGCTGTCCGACCCGTTGACGCATCCCTCCTGTTCCGCGGACGCGGGCAGGGACAGCCACTCCGCGATGGTCCGCGCGATCGGCTGACCGGTGTCCGCCTCGACGAACCCGAACTGGCCCGACTGGTTGCACTCCAGGAACCACCAGGTGCCGTCCCGGTCCTCGGCGAAGTCGAAGGCGCCGTAGGCCAGTTCGGCGTCGCGCATGTACGTCAGGACGGCCGCGGCGATGCGCGGCGGGACGTCCGTGGGGTGCCAGGGCTGCGCGGGTGCGGCGAAGCGGACGTCGACCTCGGTGGGGTCGGGGTCCGGGGCGGTCGCCGTGCGGGCAGCGAGCATCCGCTCGCCCACCACGGTGAGCCGGATGTCGGCGCGCTTGGCGATCCGCCGTTGCAGCAGCGTGGGACCGAACGCGACGGCGGCGAAGTCGGCGTCCGGCGCGACCCGGCTGGTCGGCACCGCCCGGGGCGGATCCTGCGGGTGGGCGCCGGAGACCGGCTTGACCACCAGGTCAGGGAAGCGGCGTGAGAACTCGCGGGCGGCCTGCGGGAAGGTGGTGATCAGGGTGGCCGGCACGGGCAGCCCGCTGCGCTGGGCGAGCCGCAGCTGCCAGGGCTTGTGCCGGGCGCGGCGGGCCGCGTCGGGGTGGTTCATCCAGCGGGCGCCGGAGCCGCGCAGCATGCCGTAGAGCGCCTGGGAGGCCTCCTCGGTCAGCCACTCGGAGGGCTGGGGTGCGCGGGTCGCCGGGGTGCCGGGTCTGCGCACCCAGATCGACCGCAGTCCGCTCAGGCTCACCAGCCGCCCCCCGGCGGACAGATGGCCGCGGAAGGCTCCGTGGACGTACTCCCCGGAGAGCGCGACTCCGCCGGTGAGGTCGGCGGGATCGATCCGGACCACGGGGACGCCGGACGCGTGCAGGTGGACCACCACCATGTCCGCCGTGACGTCCTCTTCGCAGGTAAGGACCAACACGGTCATTTTCGTCGTTCCGTGTTCAGTCGTCGAAGTGAGTCTTCGATCCCGCGGTGGACGTCGTGGTCCCCCAATCTCTCAGCAGAGCGAGATCATGGGCGGCGACCCGTCCGTCGGCGAGCACGTTCAACTGCAGTCCGGAGTCGTAGCTGTACGGAGCGGTCAGCTCCAACTGTGCTGCCGGGCGAGCGTAGTTGAGCGCGAACGGTTGCATCGTCTCTCCCTCGTCGGTACTGCCTCGTGCAAGCGGTGGCCACCCTGCGAGGTCGCTCGGCCCGCTGACTTCCGTCTGCTTCCAGAGACTTATACGAATCGAACGAGTGATTGGTTTCCTTACGCTCCGTAATCAGGGTAAGGAAGGTAAGAGCCGTACAGGGGTCAGCCGGGGTCGCCCGGCCGCCCCTCCTCCTGCTCGCCGAGGGAGTTGCGCATCGTGCGCAGGGCGAGGAGAAGGACGGCGATGTCGTCCAGATACACGGGATCGGGCATCAGGTCCGTCGGCAGTACGAAATAGAGGACGGCCCCCCAGAAAACCCATGTGGGGCCGGTCGGAAGCCCTGCGCGCCGCAGTCCGCGCCGCAGACGGACGAGCCGCACCAGCACTCCGACGGCCACGGCGAGCAGCGTCGCCGCGAGCACCGCGGCGATGACGATCACGGTTGTGGTCGAGTCCACTGGCGCCCCTTTTTCCGGTCCGACGGCACGGCATGTGCCCTATCCGGATGCCCGGTTACGGCCCCGGTATGGCCGACGAGGGGAACATCACACTCGAACGCGCGGCAGGGCCTTGACAGTCGACGACCCCTTGTCGGCCACTGGTACGTTTTCACCGTGAGCGACACCCACAGCGCGGGCACCCACGTACGGATCGGCCTCGACGCCCCGCCCCGCGTGGCGAGCCTCGGCGTCGGTGTGCACGGCACGGTGAGCCCGCGTGACGTGTTCCGGCTGCCGGACCTGTGGCAGTTGCACCTCTACCGCTACGAGGCGGAGCTGACCGTCGACGGTGTCCCGCACGAGATCAGGCCCGGCCATGTGAGCCTGGTGCCGCCCGGCGCGCTGGTGCGGTTCCACTACCGGGGCCGCTCCGAGCACCTCTTCGCCCACCTCGAACTCCCGTCGGACGGTGAGCGGTTGACCGTCCCCATGATGCAGGACGCGGGTACGCAGACACCCGTGCTGACCGACCTGATGCTGCGGGCCGTCGCGGCGGCGCCGCGCAACTCCGCGCGTGCGGCGGCGGAGTTGTGGACCGTCCTGTGGCGCGTGGCGGACCTCGCGACCCCGGCCGCCGGCGGCACCGCCGGGCCACACCCCGCGCTTGCCCTCGCCGTCGCCCATATCGAGTCGCACCTGGCCGCACCGCTGACGGTGCCCGAAGTGGCGTACGCGGCGGGCGTCTCGCACAACCACCTCATCCGCCTGTTCCGCGCCGAGACCGGCGGCACGGTCGTCGCCTACATCCGGCGCCGCCGTATGGAACGCGCCCGGCATCTCCTGCGCGAGTCGACCCTCTCCGTCACGGCGATCGCCGCCGCCGTCGGCATCGGCGATCTGCAGGCCTTCAACAAGGCGTGCCGACGCGAACTGGGCGACTCACCCAGGGGAGTTCGCGCCGGCACCGGGTGAATCAGTCCCGGCCCGCACCCCGGTAGAGGTCCAACTCCCCGTCCAGCTCGACCGCCAGGACCGTCGCCCGCTCGTCCACATCGGCGGTGCCCGGCGCGTCGATCCACGTCACACCGGGCACGTCACCGAGCCCGCCGATGACGTCGTGACCGAGTTCGGCGCCGGTGCCCAGAACGGTGACCCGCTTGACGGGCGTACGGAGGCCGCGTACCGAGACCGACTCGCGCGGCGGATCGAAGCACACCAGGTACAGCGTGCGGCGATCGGCGGAGAGGGTGCTGGGTCCGTAGTGGTGTCCGGCGGGCAGTCCGGCGACGGTGCCGTACACCGCCTCCGCGTGCCGGGCGATCCACGCGCCGAGGCCCTCAAGGCGCTCCGTCTGTGCGGGCGTTGTCGTCCCGTCCTCCTTCGGGCCCACGGCGAGCAGGAGGTTGCCGCCCATCCCGATCGTCTCCGTGAAGTAACGCACCAGCTGCCGCACCGACTTGTGATGCTCGTCCTGATGCTGGAAACCCCACGAGTCGTTGACCGTGAGGCACAACTCCCAGGGCCCGTCCGGGGCTTGCAGCGGCACCCCCTGCTCGGGCGTCGCGTAGTCGCCGTGGCTCAGCATGCGGGCGTTGAGGACCGTGTCGGGGTTCCCGGCCAGGATCAGCTCGGCCAACTCCCGCATGCCCCACTGCTCTTCGCTCCGCTCCCACTCCCCGTCGAACCACAGCAGGTCGGGCCGGAAGCGGTCGACGAGTTCGCCGACCTGGCCGTTGCGATAGGCGAGGTAGCGTGCCCAGGCGGCCGGGTCCTCCTCGCCGGGCCGTGCGGAGGCGTACGGGTTGGTGCGGATCTCCTCGTCGGGTGGCCGCGGGTGCACCGTGCTGGCGTAGTCGGGGTGGTTCCAGTCGGAATGGGAGTAGTAGAGCCCGACCTTGAGGCCTTCCTCGCGCAGCGCGTCCGCGTACGGGCCGATCAGATCGCGGCCGGCCGGGGTGCGGCGGACCACGTTCAGGTCGCCGTGGGCCGAGTCCCACAGGGCCACGCCGTCGTGGTGACGGGCGGTCAGTACCGCGTACCCGGCCCCCGCCCGCGCGAACAGCCGGGCCCAGGCCCGCGGGTCGTAGTGCGCGGCGGTGAACCCATCCAGCTGCCGCATGTACTGGTCGTGCGGGACCTGGCCGTTGTAGAAGGACCAGGACTCCGGCACACCGTCGACGGCGTAGATCCCGTAGTGCAGGAAGATGCCCAACTTGGCATCGCGGAACCAGGGTTGCATCGGCATGCCGCCAAAGTAGGTCGGGGGGTGGCGGGGGCGCGTGGGTGGTGGTCACCATTGGTGGTCCATTTTCACCGGCGTCACCGCGCTGCGCGGGTGGTCGGCCACGTGACAGGGGGACGGTCGCTGTCGAGGCCGGCCTTCAACACCTCGGCCCTGTCGCGGAGTTGCTCAGGCTCCGGGCGCGGTGTCGATCCAACCGGCCTCGGCGGGCAGCCCCTCGCGCACGTGTCGCCGGAGGCCGAGTGCCGTTGGCCGAGGGACCGCACGACGGCCCCCCGGCCCCCGCTTCGGCCCCGGCCGCCTACTGCTCTTCAGCCGACCGGCCACCGTCACGCGACGGACCCTCACCGGCTCCGCCGGTCGGCGGCGCCGGGCGCAGTGCCTTCGTCGCGTCCCTCAGCCGACCGAAAGTTCGCTGGAAGGGCTGGAACGGGGACCCGGCCGCCCCGGTCGTCCGAGAAGGCGGCCCGGACACGTCACCGGAGGATTCACGCAGCGCGGCCAGCGCCTCGTTGGCGCGGTCGGCGGACTCCCGGTACAGGTCCCGCGACTTGGTCATCGCCTCCAGCGCCTCGGCGTACATCGCCACGAGCCTGCGCTCGCGGGCGAGTTCCTCCTCCAGGGTCATCAGGCTCCACCGCTCCCGCAGTGCGGTGACGGCCGCCTCGCCGCCCTCCGGCAGCGGGCGCGCGGACACGGCGTAGCGGCACAGCACGTCCACGAGTGCGGTGGGTTCGGAACCGTCGAGAAAGACACTGCGCACGGAGAAGTCGCGTACGTCGTAGCCGGGGGCGGCCGGGTTCGTGGGCAGGACCACCGCACCGCCGCGCGGCACCTGGAAGTCGAACTCGCGCAGCAACGCCCAGTTGACGGACCGTAGTTGGTCCGGTGTGGCCCGGTGCTCCACCACGCAGTGCCGGAGACTCGGCGGCAGCAGCCGGGCAAGGGGCAGCCGGCCGAGCGCCTCGGGCGTCATGGCCTCGTGCACGACGACGTGCGTGCTCCAGCCGTCCTGCGCGCAGCTCCTGAACAGGCGCCGCAGGTCCTTCTCGTCCGAAGGCAGCGGGTTTACCTCCCGGAAGCGCAGCCCAGGAACCGTCACATGGTCCCAGTCGGCGTCCGCGTCCTCGGGCCAGAACACGGTCGCGGGGGAGGGCCACCGAGGATCCCAGACCCGCTCGGCCTCCGCGACCAGCACCCACTCCTGCCCCTGAGCCGCGGCCGAAGCAGCAGAGGAGGAGGAGCCCGATCCCGGTCCCGGTTCCGGAACGGGCGGCAGCGTCAGCCGCGCCCGCACCGTCACCGTCCCCTCGACCCGCCAACGCGCCTCGAAGACCCGCTCAACACCATGCTGATCTTCGTCCGGTTCCAGATGGTCGTCGATGACCTCGCGGTCCTTGAGTCGCTGCAACTGCCGCCGTACGACGTCTGCCGCGTCGGAACCGACATGGCTGCCGCGACCCAGCCACACCGTGTGGGGGATCGTGGGCGGAGTTGTGGAGGAGTTCGACATAGGCCAATCTGCGGGCGGGGGCGGTGCTGACCCACCAGTATGACCGTGGGAGATCTTGGCGGGTCAAGCGGGGGTCGTAGGGTCTCGTATGCCCGAATTTCCTGCGATACCGCGCGAACTTGCGCGCGGGGTGTGATCGGTCCACTCCGGGTGGCCGGGTTTCACTCGTGTCCGTGACATGGCAACGTCCCCAGAATGGTGGGGCGGACGGGACCCGCCCACCATCCGCTCGGGGTGGGTCCCGTCCGTGTGCCACCGGTCCTCACCTCCGCCGACGACCGTCCGCGGCGCCCGGCCGGGACGGGACGCCCGCTTCGGGCCGGGGCGCGCTGAACCCGGCCGGCACCGGGCGCGCGCTCGTCGCGGAAGGCACTTCCAGGGGGACGACCGTCTCCTCGCGCGGCGGCCGGGTACGCGGCACGGGCCGGCCGACGACGCGGGTGTGCGTCATCAGCGAGGCGCAGGCCGCGCAGACCTCGGCGAGGGTCCACACCTGGCCCACCGCGGGATCGTGCCGCAGGACGAGCAGCACCGAGCCCGAGCAGTCGACCCGGGTCCCCTCGTGCGCCGCACACCGCTGCCGACGGCAGCCGCAGGCCGCGTCGGGCCGTACGGTCGCCGCTCTGACGTGGGCCGCCGCATGGGCTTCGGCGAAGCGGCGCAGGGCCGCGATGTCGCGCGACCGGGCGGGCATGCCGCACCCGGAGGAGCAGCTGACCGAGGCGGTACGGTCGCGGTGACCTGTGATGCGAATAGTCCAGGTACGCCCGGGCCGACGGGCTGACGGGGCGTCAGGGTACGCGAGAGCCAAGACCACAGTTCCTTTGAGTGGAGGTGTTCACGCGGAAGAGGCGCTGAGTTAAGAACTACCCGGCGTGGGGCAGTTCACATCATTTGCGGCCCCCAAGTATTCGTTCGAGCCCGCGGTGCGTCTCCTTCAGTGGGGATAGACGCGCGGCGCCCGCTGCCGGGGCAGTTCGTCGCGGAAGTCCTCGATGAGCGAACCGACCTGACGGATGAGGGTGGTTGACTCCAGCCGGTCGAGATAGAGGTTGCGGCGCGCGAGTCCCGGCGCGTCCACGCAGAAGTACACGGCCATCAGCGGATTGATGAACAGCTCGCCGCCGCGCGTGCGTTCGGTGAAGCGGACGTCGCCGAAGTCCCCGCGTACGGCTGCCGCCACGGAACCGTTGACGATGCTCGGATGCTCCGGCGTGCACTCCTGGGCGTGGGCCACCGCGTCGAGATACAACTGCCCCTCGCGGCTCTCGCACGGCAGGGAGAACGCGCCGAGGTAGGCACCCGCACGCTCCAGCGCGGCCAGATTCTCCAGCACCAGCGCGTGGTTGACCCCGTGATACGCGTCGACGCCGAACCCGAGGCAGGCCACCGTCCGCACCGGCACGTCCTCCAGCCCGTTCACCGCCGCGAGGCTGACCATGTCCTCCTCCGGTGTGCCCAGCCCGTGCTCGTCGCCCCGCATCAGGATGTCGGTCCCGCCGTCCACCAGCACGATCGCGTCGACACCGCCGAGATGGCCGATCAGCGTGCGGTACGCGTCCCGCAGGGGCCGCACACCGGTCAGGGGGAACGCGTACACCGTGGACGGCAGGTCGTGCAGGGCGAGCCACCGGGCGAGGGACCGCTCGGGGAAGTAGTCGCCCCGGGCCGCCGTGTCGGGCCGTACGGCGGCGACGTCCCGGTCCACCCACACGTCCAGGTCGAGGCCGTACAGGTCGGCGAAGGACAGGTTGGCGAGGTGCACCTCCTTGCCGGCCGAGCGCAGTGCGAGGGCCAGCGGCAGCCCGGCGTAGACGTCGAAGCCGCCGCCCGCGCCGGCGACGAGTATCCGGCGCGCGTCGCGCAGTCGGGAGAAGAACGGGGGTTCGAGGAGGGAGAACACCGGAGGACGTCAACAGCCCCGTACGCCATGATGGGCGGGTGGACTTCGAGCCGTACCGGGGCGAGTTGGTGGCGTACTGCTATCGGATGCTGGGCTCCTTCCACGAGGCCGAGGACCTGGTGCAGGAGACGATGCTGCGCGCGTGGAAGGCCCGGGACCGCTACGACCCGAGCCGCGCCTCCGTACGGACGTGGCTGTACCGCATCGCCACCAACGTGTGCCTCACCGCGCTCGAAGGACGGGCGCGCCGCCCCCTGCCGTCCGGCCTCGGCGCGCCGAGCGAGGACCCCGGGACACCGCTCACCCCGGCGACCGACATCCCCTGGCTGCAGCCCTTCCCCGACGCGCGCTACGACATGGAGGCCCGCGCCGACATGCGGCTCGCCCTGGTCGTCGCCCTGCAACGGCTCCCGGCACGGCAGCGGGCCGTACTCGTGCTGCGCGAGGTGCTGCAGTTCAGCGCCGCCGAGGTAGCGGAACAGCTCGACACCACCGTCCCGGCCGTCAACAGCACCCTCCAGCGCGCCCGCGCCGCCCTCACGGACATCGGTGACGACTCCGCGATCGCCGAACCGGACGACCCCGAGGCACGCGAGGTCGTCGACCGCTACCTCCGGGCGTTCGAGGCCGCCGACGTCCCGGCCCTGGTACGGCTGCTGGCCGACGCCGTGGTCCTGGAGATGCCGCCGATCCCGTACTGGTTCCGGGGCACCGAGCACTACGCCGCCTTCATGCGCCGGGTCTTCGAACTCCGGGGCACGGACTGGGCGTTGACGCGACTCGCCGCCAACGGACAGCCCGCACTCGCCGCGTACGCGCGGGACCCCGACGGCGGACACCGCTGGCTGCACAGCCTCCAGGTGTTCACGGTCACCGGCGGCCGTGTCACCCGCAACGTCGTCTTCACCGAACCGCGGGTACTGGCCGCCTTCGACCTGCCGCAGCGGATTTCTTCGGACCGACCGCACCCGCCGCGATGAGTTCGGCCGACGCCGCCGGTACGTACCGGTGAGCATCGACCGAAAGGACATGGATCATGAGCGTCACCGTCATTCAGTTCACCACCCTGGACGGGGTCGTCTCCGACCCCGACGGGTCCGACGGCACTCCGTACGGCGGCTGGCTCTTCCGCTACGGCCGTGCGGAGATCGAGGGCGACAGGTTCCGGCTGGGCGACACCCTGGACGACGGGGTGGTGCTGCTGGGCCGTGGCACGTGGGAGGCGTTCGCGCGGTTGTGGCCGGGCCGCGACGACCTGTTCGCCGCCCGCATGAACGCCGCGTCGAAACTGGTCGCCTCCCGCACCCTGACCGACGTGTCGGCGTGGGCGAACTCGACCGTCCTCGACGGCGATCTCGTCGACGCCGTGAAACGCGAGGAACGGGAGGTCGTCGTCATGGGCAGCCTGAGCGTCGTCCACACGCTGATGGCGGAGGACCTGGTCGACGAGTACCGACTCATCACCTTCCCCACCGTCGTCGGCGCCGGCGAGCGGCTGTTCGCCCCGGACGGTCCGTCCGTGCACCTGGAGTGCCGGGAGGCCGAGAAGACGGGATCCACCGAGTTCGCCCGGTACGGGAGGGCCGTGAGCTGACGCGCGGAGGGGCCCGGCGGTACGGCCGCGGGGCCCCTCGACGTCAGCTTCAGCTGACCGAGACTTACGCGCCGCTCGCCCGCAGCATGTCCTCACGCTCGACGATCTTCACGCGCTCACGGCCCTGCGGCTCGCCCAGCGCCTTCTCGGCGGCGTCCAGCTTGTACCAGCCGTCCCACGTGGTGAAGCGGACGTTCCGCTCGGCGAAGAACGCCTCCACGGCCTCCGGGTCGGGCGAGACAGGCGTGTGCAGACGGCCGCCCGCGTGGTCGGCGAGCAGGTTCGCGACCGTCTCGTTGGCATCGCCCTTGGTGTGGCCGATCAGACCGACCGGGCCACGCCGGATCCAGCCGGTGACGTACGTCGACCGGAGGTGCTCGCCGGTCTCCTGGATGACCCGGCCGCCCTCGTCCGGGACCGTGCCCGACTCGATGTCCCAGGGGAGCTTGGGGAGCTTGTCGGAGAGGTAGCCGACCGCGCGGTAGACCGCGGTGACGTCCCAGTCCTTGAACTCGCCGGTGCCCTTGACGTTGCCGGTGCCGTCGAGGGCGGTGCGCTCGGTGCGCAGGCCGACGACCCTGCCGTCCTCGCCGAGGATCTCGGACGGCGACTCGAAGAAGTGCAGGAAGAGCTTGTGCGGGCGGTCGCCGGCATCGCGGATCGCCCAGTTCTCCAGGGTCTTGGCGACCATGTCGGCCTGCTTGTTGCCACGGCGGGTGGCGATCGAGCCCTCGTCGTAGTCGATGTCCTCGGGGTCGACGATGACCTCGATGTTGGGGGAGTGGTCCAGCTCGCGCAGCTCCATCGGGCTGAACTTCGCCTGCGCCGGGCCACGGCGGCCGAAGACGTGGACCTCCAGCGCCTTGTTGGCCTTCAGGCCCTCGTGGACGTTCGGCGGGATCTCGGTCGGCAGCAGCTCGTCGCCGGTCTTGGCGAGGACGCGGGCCACGTCGAGGGCCACGTTGCCGACACCGAGGACGGCGACCTTCTCCGCCTCCAGCGGCCAGGTGCGCGGGACGTCCGGGTGGCCGTCGTACCAGGAGACGAAGTCGGCGGCGCCGTAGGAACCGTCGAGGTCGATGCCGGGTATGGACATGTCGCGGTCGGCCGTGGCGCCGGTGGAGAAGACCACCGCGTCGTAGAAGCTGCGCAGGTCGTCCAGACTGATGTCGGTCGGGTAGTCGACATTGCCGAAGAGGCGGATCTGCGGCTTGTCCAGGACCTGGTGCAGGGCGGTGATGATGCCCTTGATGCGCGGGTGGTCGGGGGCGACGCCGTACCGGATCAGGCCGAAGGGCGCGGGCATCCGCTCGAAGAGGTCGATGGACACGCCGGGTTCGGCGGCCACCTCGGACTTGAGCAGGGCGTCGGCGGCGTAGATCCCGGCGGGGCCGGCTCCGACGATGGCTACCCGCAGGGGGCGCGGCATGATCAGGTTCCCTTCGAGCGATGACAAGCGACTCGACGGGAAGCCTAAACTGAGGCATGCCTAAGTCGGTATGCGGGTCCGGTCTATGACCTCATAAGGCCGACTTATGGGGTGTCCAAGCCTGATATGTGGACCGGGCGGGAGTCCTCAGCCGGCCGGACGAATGTGTACCACGTCCTGTACGACCTCGGGCGGTGCGCTGAGCAACTGGACCATGACCCGCGCGACGGTGGCCGAGGGGAGCGGCTTCATGGCGCCCACCCTGGTCAGATAGCCGTCCGCCTCCCACACGGGGGCCGCGCGCTGCCGGTCCTCGCCGGGGAAGTTCTCGATGAAGGCGCTGTCCGAGATGGAGCCCAGGATCACCAGCGCGACCCGGATGCCGTCGCCGCGCAGCTCCTTGTGCATCGCGGCGGTGAAGCCGTTCAGTCCGTGTTTGCTGGCCGCGTACATGGCCATCAGCGGCATGTGGTCCAGGGTGATCTCCGAGGAGATGTTGAGAATGTCACCACCTCCCGCCGCCCGCAGCAGGGGCACCGCCGAGCGGATCGTGTGGATCGGACCCAGGAGATTGGTGCCGACGCAGGCGTGGATGTCCTCGTCGGCGGTCTCCTCGATGGCACGGATGCGGGCGACACCGGCACTGTTCACCAGGATGTCCACCCGCCCGAACCGCTCCTCGACCTGAGCGAACGCCGCACGGACATCGTCGCCGCTGCTGACGTCGGTCGGGATCGTCAGCACCGACCCGGCCATCTCCCGCGCGGCGGCGTCCAGCCGGTCGGCACGCCGGGCGAGCAGGACCACCCGCGCCCCGCTCTCGGCGAGCAGCGCTCCGACGGCACGCCCCACGCCGGTCGAACCTCCGCTGATCACGGCGACCTTGCCCTGCATCGTGCCTGCCATGACGGCCTCCCCGGCGAGACGTGACGAACGGATGAGAGGCTACCTCTCGCAATTTGAGAACGCCATATCCACGACAGGGGGCCGGAGCTGGGCCGCCCGGCACCGGCAACAGGGTGCTTCCCTGCGGGAAATGAGGCCGTAATCGCGAGAGGATTTCCTCATGGGAAATCGAGATTCACACCAGGAAACCCCGGATGCTGGGAGCCTCCCATGGCGATGGACACCGCAGCCGCACCGCCCACGACCACCGGCCCCGCGCCGGCGGCCGACCCCGCACCCGACCTCGCCGCCCAAGTCCGCGCGGACGGCGTCGAGTTCGTCCTGGCCGTCTTCGTCGACCTCGCGGGCAAGCCCTGCGCCAAACTCGTCCCCGTCGAGGCGGTCGACGAACTCCAGTCCGACGGCGTCGGATTCGCGGGCTACGCGGCCGGCGCGCTCGGCCAGCAGCCCAGCGACCCGGACGTCATCGCGCTCCCGGACGTCACCTCGTACACCCCACTGCCCTTCGTGCGCCCCGGACTCGCCCTCGTGCACTGCGACCCGCACGTCGAGGGAAAGCCCTGGCCGTACGCGCCCCGCGTCGTCCTGCGCGCCGTACTGGCGCGGGCCGCCGAACTCGGACTGTCCCTCGCGGTCGGCGCGGAGATCGAGTACTTCCTCGTCAACCGCGACGAACACGGCACACTCACCGTCGCCGACAGCCGCGACACCGCGGCCCAACCCTGTTACGACGCCCGCGGGTTGACCCGGATGTACGACCACCTCACCGCCGTCTCCAAGGCGATGAACTCCCTCGGCTGGGGCAACTACGCCAACGACCACGAGGACGGCAACGGCCAGTTCGAGCAGAACTTCGCCTACGCCGACGCCCTCACCACCGCCGACCGGGTCATCACCATGCGGTACCTGGTGTCGGTACTGGCCGAACAGCGCGGCATGACAGCCACGTTCATGCCGAAGCCGTTCACCGACCGCACCGGCTCCGGGATGCACATGCACCTGTCGCTGTGGCGGGGCGGCGAGCCCGCCTTCCCCGACGCCTCCGACACCCGCGGCCTCGGCCTGTCCCCGCTCGCCTACTCCTTCGTCGGCGGCATCCTCGACCACGCCCGCGCCCTCCAGGCCGTCATCGCGCCCACCGTCAACTCGTACAAGCGCACCGGCGCGGTCTCCACCCGCTCGGGCGCCACCTGGTCGCCCCGCAAGGCGGGTTACGGCGGCAACGACCGGACGCACTTCGTCCGCGTCCCCGACGGCGACCGCATCGAACTGCGCGGCGGCGACGGCTCCGCCAACCCCTATCTCGCCGCGGCCGCGGCCCTCGCCGCCGGACTCGACGGCATCGAGCGCGCCCTCGACCCCGGTGAACCGGGAGACGCGGCGGCCACGGCATCCCGCCCCGAACTGCCCCCGACGCTCCTGCACGCTGTCGAGGCACTGGCCGCCGACCCGGTGATCGGCGGCGCCCTCGACGCGGCGGGCCCGGGGGTCAGCGAGTACTTCGGCGAGGTCAAGCGCCAGGAGTTCTTCGACTGGCACGGCACGGTCGGCGCCTGGGAGTTGGACCGTTACCTCACCGCCTTCTGACCCACCCGTTCCTCCTCGTCGGAAGAGAGCCGCATGTGCGGAATCGTCGGGCTCCATCTGCGTGAGCCCTCCCTCGAACCCCGGCTCGGTGAACTGCTCACCGCCATGCTGGGCCAGGTCGTCGAACGCGGCCCGGACTCGGCGGGCGTCGCGGTCTACGGCGACCCGCGCCTGTCGCCGTCCGGGCGTGCCGTCGTCTCCCTGCTCGGAGTGACCCCGCGCGAGGCGGCAACGGCGTTGCCGGACGCGGTGGTTGTCGCCGCCGACGCCACGACGGTGGTGCACGCGCCGTCGCCGGTCGCCGAGTTGCTCGCCACGATCGCGACCGCGTTGCCGCAGGCCACCGTGATCGGCTCGGGCGAGGGGTTCGCCGTCCTCAAGGGCACTGGAAATCCAGTCCGGTTGGCGAAGTCGTTCGACCTCGCCGGAGTCACCGGCTACCAGGGTGTCGGCCACACCCGGATGGCCACCGAGTCGGCCGTCACCCCCGAGGGCGCGCACCCCTTCTCCGTCGGCCCCGGTCAATGCCTGGTCCACAACGGGTCGTTCGCCAACCATGCCACCGTCCGACGCGAACTGCGCGCCCAGGGAGTGGAGTTCGACAGCGAGAACGACTCCGAGGTCGGCGCCCGCTTCGTCGCCCACCACCTCGCGCTCGGCGCGGACCTGGAGAAGGCGCTGCGGCTGCTGTGCGAGCGCTTCGACGGCTTCTACACGCTGCTCGTCTCCACCACCGACTCCTTCGCGGTCGTCCGCGACGCCATCGCCTGCAAGCCCGCGCTGGTCGCCGAGACCGACGCCTGGGTGGCGATGGCCTCCGAGTACCGCGCCCTGGACGTCCTGCCGGGCATCGAGAACGCCCGCATCTTCGAACCCGAGCCGGAAGAGGTGTACATATGGCGTCGCTGACCGAGGTGGACCTCGCGGCTTCCTCCGTGCGCGATCTCAACCAGGCGCTGCACGCCCCTCAACCAGTCCCGTCCTGGCGGGTGTCGAACCCCCGGGGCGCGCACAGTGTGGCCTGCGGTCTCCGGGACGACGTGACCGTCGACATCGAGGGTCACGTCGGCTACTACTGCGCCGGCATGAACCAGCACGCCACCGTCACCGTGCACGGCAACGCGGGAGTAGGCGTCGCCGAGAACATGATGTCCGGCACGGTCCGGGTGCGCGGCGACGCCTCCCAGTCCGCCGGAGCCACGGCACACGGCGGCCTGCTGGTGATAGAGGGCAACGCGGCGGCCCGGTGCGGGATCTCGATGAAGGGCGTGGACATCGTCGTCGGCGGGAACGTCGGCCACATGAGCGCGTTCATGGGACAGGCGGGCCGACTCGTGGTCTGCGGCGACGCCGGTGACGCACTCGGCGACTCCCTCTACGAGGCCCGCCTCTACGTCAAGGGCAAGGTCAAGTCCCTCGGCGCGGACTGCGTGGAGAAGGAGATACGGGACGAACACCGCGTAGAACTCGCCGAGTTGCTGAAGGCGGCGGAGTTCGACGAGGACCCCGCCGACTTCCGGCGCTACGGCTCGGCCCGGCAGCTGTACCACTTCAAGGTCGACAACTCGACGGCGTACTGAGGGAGTTGTTGCCGCCATGGACAGGGACAAGGGCATGGGCATGGAAAGGGACACGGGCGTGGACTTCGCATCGCACGGTCTGCGTGAGTCGGCCACCTTCGACCGCGCCACCATCCACGCCATCCAACGGGCCGCCGCGACCGGCGTCTACGACATCCGCGGCTGGGGCGCCAAACGCCCCCTCCCGCACTTCGACGACCTGCTCTTCCTCGGCGCCAGCATGTCCCGCTATCCCCTGGAGGGCTACCGCGAGCGCTGTGACACCGACGTGGTCCTCGGCACCCGCAACGCCAAGTACCCGCTGCACCTGGACATCCCGGTCACCATCGCCGGCATGAGCTTCGGTGCGCTGTCCGCGAACGCCAAGGAGGCGCTGGGGCGCGGGGCGAGCGCGGCCGGCACCTCCACCACCACCGGCGACGGCGGCATGACCCCGGAGGAACGCGGCCAGTCCAAGCACCTCGTGTACCAGTACCTGCCGTCCCGCTACGGCATGAACCCCGACGACCTCCGCAAGGCCGACGCCATCGAAGTGGTCCTCGGACAGGGCGCCAAGCCCGGCGGCGGCGGAATGCTGCTCGGCCAGAAGATCACCGACCGCGTCGCCGGGATGCGCACCCTCCCCGTCGGCGTCGACCAGCGCAGCGCCTGCCGCCATCCCGACTGGACCGGCCCCGACGACCTCACCATCAAGATCGGCGAACTCCGCGAGATCACCGACTGGGAGAAGCCGGTCTACGTCAAGGTCGGCGCCACGCGCACCTATTACGACGTGAAGCTCGCCGTCCACGCGGGCGCCGACGTCGTGGTCGTCGACGGCATGCAGGGCGGTACCGCGGCGACCCAGGAGGTGTTCATCGAGCACGTCGGCATCCCCACCCTCGCCGCGATTCCCCACGCGGTACGGGCACTTCAGGAACTCGGCGTCCACCGCGAGGTCCAACTCATCGTGTCCGGCGGCATCCGCACCGGCGCCGACGTGGCCAAGGCGATCGCGCTCGGCGCGGACGCGGTCGCCATCGGCACCGCCGCCCTGATCGCCCTCGGCGACAACCACCCCGGCCACGACGCCGAATACCGCCAACTCGGCTCCGCCGCAGGATACTTCGACGACTTCCAGGACGGCCGCGACCCGGCCGGCATCTCCACCCAGGACGAGGAACTCGCCGCCCGCCTCGACCCCGTCGAAGGCGGACGCAGGCTCGCCAACTACCTCCGCGTCCTCACCATGGAGGCCCAGACCCTCGCCCGCGCCTGCGGCAAGGCCCACCTCCACCACCTGGAACCCGAGGACCTGGTCGCCCTGACCATCGAGTCCGCCGCCATGGCCCGCGTCCCCCTCGCAGGCACCGACTGGATCCCCGGAACACCTGGAACCCCCGGAGCCGTACGGTGATCGCCGTCGTCGGCGCCGGTCTGATGGGCGCGGCCACGGCCTGGCAACTCGCCCGCCAGGGCCACGAGGTCACCCTCGTCGAGGCGTACGACATCGGGCACAAGTACGGCAGCTCCCACGGCAGTTCACGCATCTACCGCCGCGCCTACGCAGACCCCCTCTACGTCCGCCTGACCGGCGAGGCCCGCGAACTCTGGCAGGAGCTGGAGCACGACACCGGCGCCCAACTGCTCCGCCTCACCGGGGGCTTGGACTTCGGCAGGGCCCGCGATCCGGAGGGCATCGCGGACATCCTGGCGGCAGCCGCCGTACCGCACGAACTGCTGACCGCCGCCGAAGCGGCCGACCGCTGGCCGCAGTTCCGCTTCGACGGTCCCGTGCTCCACCATCCGGACGCGGGCACGGTCGACGCCGACACGACGGTGGCCGCCGCGGTACGCCGGGCTGCCGAACTGGGCGCGCACGTACTCACCGGCGTCCGCGTGACCGGCGCGGACATCCGCGACGACGGCCGCGTGGAGCTGCGTACGGACGGCCCGGCGGTCGTCGCGGACACCGTCGTGATCGCGTCCGGCGCCTGGCTGCCCCAACTCGCCGCCCCGCTGGGCATTTCCGAGCCCCTGCCGCCCCTCCGGGTGACCCAGCAACAGGTCTTCCACTTCCGCCGCCGCGACCCGTCGGCGACCTGGCCCGTCTTCGTCCACAAGGACGAACTGAGCCTCTACGGCCTCCCGTCCGGCACTGACGGCGGCCTGTTCCCGGCACTCAAGGTCGCCCAGCACGACGAAGGCACCCCGACCACCGCCGACACCCGCACCGGCGCCATCGACCCGGCCTCGCGCGACAAGGTCACCGCATGGGTGGAGCGCACCCTCCCGGGCCTCGACCCCAAGCCCGTCGCCGAGGCCAGCTGCCTCTACACCACCACCCCCGACGAGGACTTCGTCCTGGACCGGACCGGCCCCTTCGTCGTGGTCTCCCCGTGCTCGGGCCACGGTGCCAAGTTCACGCCACTCATCGGGGCGATGGCCGCCGACCTGGCCCAGGGCCGCGCCGAACCCCACCCACGCTTCGCCCTGAACCGGTGACCACGAACCCGCGACTCCCGGCACACCACGGCCCATCAGGCAGAATGACCGCCATGGGCACCGACCACGACCAGACAGCCGCTCTGCCCGACCGCGAGATCACCCCCGAACAGGCCGACGGGCCAGTGGACTTGGAGACCGCGATCGCCCGCCAGGTGCGCCGCTACCGGATCGCGGCCGGTCTGTCGGTGGCGGAGATGGCGGCCCGGGTCGGCATTTCGAAGGCGATGCTCTCGAAGATCGAGAACGCGCACACCTCGTGCAGCCTCACCACCCTCGGCCGCCTCGCCACCGGCCTGAACGTCCCGGTCACCGCCCTGTTCCGGGGCGTCGACACCGAACGCGAGGCCGTCTACGTCCCCTCGGGCCACGGCGCCCAGATCATCCGCCGCGGCAGCCGCGTAGGCCACCTCTACGAACTCCTCGGCGCCCTGCGCGGCCCCCACAAACGCATGGAAGCGGTCCTGGTCACCCTCACCGAGTCCAGCGAGGTCTTCCCCCTCTTCCAGCACCCCGGCACCGAACTGCTCTACATGCTCGAAGGCGTCATGGTCTACGGCCACGGAGAGGCGACCTACACCATGCGCCCCGGCGACGCCCTCCAACTCGACGGCGAGGGTGCGCACGGCCCCCAGGAACTGGTCGAACTCCCCATCCGCTTCCTGTCCGTCACGGCCTTCGGCGACCACGGAAGGGAGTGAAGGGTTAGGCTGCGCGGCAGAACAGGGATCGTCGACGCGTTGGTGGCCGGGGTGGCGCGTCTCTCCGACCTGTTCACGGGAGACGCCGATGGCGTACCGATCCCTCCTCCGCGTTCCCGGCGCGGGATTCTTTCCGCTCGGGTTCCTTGCCCGCCTTCCTTACGCCACCTCCTCCCTCGCGACACTCGTCCTCGTCCAGGCAGCCTCCGGCAGTTACGCCTTCGCCGGTCTCGCCGCAGCCGCCCAGGGCGTCGCGAACGCGCTCGGCGGTCCGATCTCCGGGGCGCTGGCCGACCGCCACGGCCACCGCCTCGTCGGGACGGTCACCACACTCGCCAACGCCGTCGCCCTGACCGGCCTCATCGCGGCGAGCCACACCGGCCGCGCAAGCACGATCGTCGCGTCGGCCCTGGCCGGACTCACCCAACCGCCGGTCGGCGCCCTGGTACGAGTCCACTGGTCACGCCTGCTCCACACGCGCGACCGGCCCGACCTCATCCCGACCGCCTTCTCGTACGAGGCGACCGCCGACGAGATCGGCTTCGTCGCCGGACCCGCGCTCGTCGGACTGCTCACCACCCTCGGCCCGACGGCGCCGACCACGGCGGCCATCGCCCTCCTCGTCCTGGCCACCCTCCCCTTCGCCCTGTCCCTCGCGGGCGGGGGAGCCGAGCACCGGAAGAGCTCCCACGCCTCGCGAACTCCTCTGCCACGGCTCCCACTTGCCGCCATGTTCCTCGCCATGGCCGCGATGGGCACGATCTTCGGCGCCACACAGACCGCCGTCACCGCCTACGCCAACGAGAGCGGGCGACCCGGTAGCGCAGGACTCCTCTACGCCGTCTTCGGCATCGGCAGCGCCCTGGCCGGTGCCGCCTGCGCCTGGCTTCCCGCGCGCTTCACCCTCCGCCACCGGTACGTGACCTTCGCGGCGACCTTGCTGCTGGGCGCGCTCACCCTGGTCGTGGGGGAGGGACTGCGGGCCGTTCCCACGGCCATGGCCGTCGCCGGTGTGACCGTGGCTCCCTACCTGATCAGCCTCTATGCCCTCACCGATCGCCTCGCGCCCGCCGACCGGGCGACCGTCGCCCTGACGATCCTGTGCGCGGGCGGACCGCTCGGCACCGCGACCGGGCAGGTGGTGGCCGGGTATCTCGCCGACAACCACGGCAGCGCCGGAGCGTTCCTGGTGGCGCCGATCGCGGCGACGGCCGCTCTGCTGCTCGCCGTAGCGGTGTTCCTGGCCGGCACCGGTGCCCTCCGCCCGGCTGTTCGTGTTGCCGTCGGGTCCGGGACACCCGAGTCTGGGGGAATGGGTAGGGCCAAGGGGAGGACGGGCGATGGGGACGAGCGCTGAAACACCGGACGCCGAGCGGCGACGGCTGGCCGAGGCCGACGACTCCGGGGTGCCCTGGCGCCGTTGGGGTCCCTATCTGAGCGAGCGCCAGTGGGGGACCGTACGCGAGGACTACAGCCAGGGCGGTGACGCCTGGTCGTACTTCACCCACGACCAGGCACGCTCCCGCGCCTACCGCTGGGGCGAGGACGGCATCGCCGGCGTCAGCGACGACAAGCAGCGGCTGTGCTTCGCGCTCGCGCTGTGGAACGGCCGCGATCCCATCCTCAAGGAGCGGATGTTCGGCCTCACCAACGCCGAGGGAAACCACGGCGAGGACGTCAAGGAGTACTACTTCTACCTCGACAGCACGCCCACGCACTCGTACATGAAGTACCTCTACAAATACCCGCAGTCGGAGTTCCCGTACGAGGACCTCAAGGCCACCAACCAGGCGCGTGGGCGCGGCGACTTCGAGTACGAACTCCTCGACACCGGCATCTTCGACGAGGACCGCTACTTCGACGTGTTCGTCGAGTACGCCAAGGCGGGCCCCGAGGATCTGCTGATCGAGATCACCGCCCACAACCGCGGCCCCGACGAGGCGCCGCTGCACCTGCTGCCGACCCTGTGGTTCCGGCACACCTGGTCCTGGGCGGGCGGTACCGCCGTCCCGTCCATCCGCCAGGAACCCGGCGGCCACCTCCGCGCCGACCACGAGGAGCTGGGCCCGCGTTGGCTGTACTGCGACGCGGACGCGCGGACCCTGTTCACCGAGAACGACACCAACAACGAGAAGGTCTTCGGCAGTTCGAACACCTCCCCGTACGTCAAGGACGGCATCGACCGCTACGTCGTCGGAGGCGAGACCGGAGCCGTCAACCCCGACCGGACCGGCACCAAGGCCGCAGTCCACCACGTGCTCACCATCCCGGGCGGCCAGAGTGCCACCGTCCGCCTGCGCCTCAGCGCCACCGAACTGCCCGACTGGACCGCCGACTTCGACCCAGTCATGTCCCAACGCCGTGCCGAGGCAGACGAGTTCTACGACGGCATCACCTCGGCCGACACCCCGGTCGACGAACGGCGTTTGGTCCGGCAGGCGTTGGCCGGGATGCTGTGGAGCAAGCAGTACTACTACCTCGACGTCGAGCGCTGGCTGTCCGAGCACGGCGTCGACCCGCTCGCCTCCGACCCCCGGGTGCGGAACAGCAACTGGTACCACATGGTCAACGACGAGATCATGTCGATGCCGGACACCTGGGAGTACCCGTGGTTCGCGGCCTGGGACCTCGCCTTCCACACCGTCGCCCTGTCGACGGTCGATCTCACCTTCGCCAAGGGCCAGTTGGACCTGCTGCTGCGCCGCCTCTACCTCCACCCCAACGGCCAGATCCCGGCCTACGAATGGAACTTCGGGGACGTCAACCCACCCGTGCACGCCTGGGCCACCCTGCTCCTCTACGAGTTGGAGAAGCACCGCACCGGCAAGGGCGACCGCGCCTTCCTGGAGAACGCCTTCCACAAGCTGATGAAGAACTTCAGCTGGTGGCTCAACCGCAAGGACACCGACGGCAACAACGTCTTCCAGGGCGGCTTCCTCGGCCTCGACAACATCGGCGTCTTCGACCGCAGCGCCCCCCTCCCCACCGGCGGCCACCTCGACCAGGCGGACGGCACCGCGTGGATGGCGCTGTACTGCCAGAACCTCCTGGAGATCGCCATAGAGTTGGCCGTCGACAACCCCGTCTACATCGAGCAGGCGCAGTCCCTGTTCGAGCACTTCGCGTGGATCGCCGTCGCCATGAACCGCATCGGCGCCGACAACGCGAGCCTGTGGGACGAGGAGGACGGCTTCTTCTACGACGTGCTGCGACTGCCCGACGGCACGGCGACCCGGCTCAAGGTCCGCTCCCTGGTCGGACTGATCCCCCTCGCGGCCACCAGCCTGGTCGGCGGCTGGGCGGACCAGCGCTTCCCCGAACTGGTCGCGGGAGCACGGGAGTTCATCGATCGCCATCCGGCCGTGGAAGCCACCATCTCCTCCCACGAGACGCTGGGCCCGAACGCCGACGGCCGCTATCTCTTCGCCCTGTTCGGCGAGGACCGGCTGCGGCGAGTCCTGTCCCGGATGCTCGACGAGGGCGAGTTCCTCGGCCCGCACGGCATCCGCTCCCTCTCCCGTTACCACGCCGAGCACCCGTACAGCTTCGAGGTGCACGGGGAGTCGTACGGTGTCGGCTATCTGCCCGCCGAGTCCGACTCCGGGATGTTCGGCGGCAACTCCAACTGGCGCGGCCCCGTGTGGTTCCCGGTCAACCTGCTGCTGATCCGCGCCCTGCTCAACCTGCACGCCTTCCACGGCGCCGACTTCACCGTCGAGTGCCCGACCGGCTCGGGCCGGCAGCTCACCCTCTACGAGGTCGCCCGCGAGATCTCCGACCGGCTCACCGCCACCTTCCTCAGCGACGAGGACGGACACCGGCCGGTGCACGGCGCCCAGGCCAAGTTCGCCAAGGACCCGCACTGGAAGGACCTGATCCTCTTCTACGAGTACTTCCACGGCGACAACGGCGCCGGTCTCGGCGCCTCCCACCAGACCGGCTGGACCGGCCTGTCGGCCGTCACCGCCACCCTCTTCCGCACCCTGGGCGACGGCGAGTGGTCGGCCAGGGGCCGCGAGAGCCTGCGCCCGACCGGCGACCGAGAGGAGCCGCTGTCATGACCGCCTGGCCCGACCACCCGGTGATCTACGAGATCAACACCCTCATCTGGCTAGGGGAGTTGAGCAGCCGCTACGGCCACCCCGTCACCCTCGGCGAGGTGCCCGAGGCCGCCTGGGACGAGGTCGCGCTCGACGGCGTCGACGCCGTCTGGCTGATGGGCGTGTGGGAACGCAGCCCCGCCGGACTGGAGATCGCGCTGCGCGACGCCTCACTCCAGGCATCCTTCCGCGCCGCGCTGCCCGACCTCCGCCCGGAGGACGTGGCCGGATCGCCGTACTGCGTACGGAACTACGTCGTCGACGCGTCCCTCGGCGGCCCCGAAGGGCTGGCTGCTGCCCGCGCCCAACTGGCCTCCCGTGGCGTCCGGTTGATCCTCGACCACGTCCCCAACCATGTGGCCCCCGACCACCCCTGGCTGACCGAGCGCCCCGGCTGCCTGGTCCAGGGCACCCCGGACGACCTGGCCCGCGACCCCGCAGCCTTCCTCGAAGCCGGCGGCCGGGTGTTCGCCCGGGGCCGCGACCCCTACTTCCCGCCCTGGCCCGACGTCGTCCAACTCAACGCCTTCAGCGACGAGTCGCGTACGGCGGCCGTCGACACCCTGGTCTCGATCGGCGACCAGGCGGACGGCGTGCGCTGCGACATGGCCATGCTGCTGATGACCGACGTGTTCGCGAAGACCTGGGGAGAACGGGCCGGCACGGCACCGGCCGAGGACTTCTGGCCGTACGTCATCCCCAAGGTCCGCGAGCGTCACCCCGACCTCCTCTTCGTCGCCGAGGCGTACTGGGACCTCGAATGGGCCCTCCAGCAGCAGGGGTTCGACCACTGCTACGACAAACGGCTCTACGACCGGCTGCTGCACGAGGGTGCGGAATCGGTGCACGGCCATCTGCAGGCCGACCTCGGCTACCAGCGCGGCCTGGTCCGTTTCCTGGAGAACCACGACGAACCCCGGGCCGCCGCCACCCTGTCACCCGAGCGGGAGCGGGCGGCGGCGATCACCATCGCGACCCTGCCGGGTGCGACGCTGTGGCACGAGGGCCAGTTCGAGGGACGGAAGGTGCGGCCACCGGTGTTCCTGTCCCGTCGGCCGGAGGAGCCCGTCGACAAGGAACTCCGCGCGTTCCACCACCAGTTGCTCGCCGCGGTCGCCTCCTCCGGCATGCGCACAGAAGGGACGTGGCAACTGCTCGACTGCACCGGCTGGCCGGACAATCCGTCCCACGAGAACCTGGTCGCCTGGTCCTGGACCACCGCTTCCGGCCGCCACGTGGTCGTCGTGAACCTCTCCGACCAGCCCGCCCAGGGGCGGGTCCGCCTCCCGTGGGCCGACCTGCGCGGTGGCTCCCACCGGCTCACCGAACTCCTCGCCGACCGGACCTACGACCGGGACGGCGACGAGCTGGTCGACCCCGGTCTGTATGTCGAGTTGGAGGGTCTGCGTTGGCATCTGGTCGCGGTGATGCCGCGATCTTGACCTGTGGCCAACTGGTGAAGGATTGACGGGAGTTGTGAAAGGTGACAACAATTCAGCCAGCTTCGCTGTGACTTCACTGAAGCACATGCGAGCGGTCCGGTCGCGCACGCCCTAGATCGTTTCCTTTCGTGCGCCCGCCGCTCGTGATCTGCCACCTCCCACACCTTTCACCATCGTCGAGGCTCACTTTGTCACGTTCGCTCCACCTCCCCTCCCTGTCCGCCCTCGCGGCCACCGCGTTCCTCGCCGCCGCCGCGCCCGTGCTCGCGGCCGGCCCGGCGAGCGCCACCGACGGCGCCTCATGCCAGTCCGCCACCGTGCAGTACCGCATCGTCGGCGCCGATGGAAACGTTGTCGGCGCGGACTGGACCTCGCAGGGCGGATTCCACCAGTGGGACACCGTCCCCGGCACCGTCCAGGTCCGGCTCGCTCCCGACCAGAGAGTGGGAGACAGCTGCAAGTACCCCGTCTCCCTCGCCGAATACACCACCGAGGGCTCCACCTGGTACACCTCGGGCCACCAGACCATGGTCGACAAGGCCACGGTCTACCTCACCGCCAAGGACGTCGCCGGCGCGGACGACGCCCAGCACACCTGGCAGCAGCTGAAGGTCAAGTCGCCCGACTGCTACGGCCAGATCGACCTGTACGGCGACGACGTCACCTACGACGGCGGTACGGGCGAGGGCCACGGCCCGCTCCCCTACGAGCCCGACAACATCACGACGCCGTACCACCTCATCGCGGCCTGGAACGGCGGCGACAAGAAGTGCACCCCCAGCACGCCGGACTCGCCCACCCCGACGCCGACCCAGCCGGCCTCGGCCCCGCCGGTGACGCCGTCGGCCCCGGCCGGCAGCACGCCTCCCGCCGAGGAGTCGACCCCGCCGGTCACCCCCAAGCCGTCGACGACGCCTCCCACGTCCGCGCACGTCCCGCCGCTGAAGTCGACGCCGTCGCCCACGCCGAAGCCGACCCCCAACGGCGACAAGCAGCCGCTGGCGGAGACCGGTTCCAACGCGCCGGTCGGCCTCATAGCCGGTGGCGCGGCCCTCGTGGTCGCCCTGGGTGCCGGTGCGATGTTCGCGGCCGGCCGCGCGCGCCGCTCCTCCTGACACGAGCACGCCCGGCGTGAACCGACCGTCCCGCCCCGTGCGTGGTCACGGGGCGGGGCTCACGGCCGTGGCCAGGGACGCCCGCCGATCCGTTCGATGTCGGTGTTGAAGCGTCGTAGAAATGCCGCGAAGGTGTCGATGTCCTCGTCCGACCAGTCGTCCATGATCTGGTCCAGGGACCGGACGAGACCCTCGCGTTCCTCGTCGAGCATCCGCGCGCCCAGGTCCGTGATGCGGAACTTGCGGGCCATGCCGCCCTGCGGGTCGGGGATGCGCTCCACCAGCCCGGAGCGCATGGCCGCCGCCGTCTGCCGGTTGAGGGTGGACGTGTCGAGGCCGAAGGCGTCGCTCAACTCGCCGATCGACATGGGCCCTTGGACGCGGATCCGGCTCAGCAGGATGTAGGCGCTGCGCTCCAGCACGCCGTCCTTGCGGCGACCGCCCCGCTGTGCGAGGAGCCCGTGCCGGCTGAGGAGCATCTGCTCGTACTCGATCTCGCGCGTACGCCTGTCCATCGGTCCGCTGCCTCCTGCTTCCCGCCGATGCCGCCGCCGTTTCGTGCGGTTCGGGGCGGTCCGGCACATCCTCGCACGGCGGTATGCATCATCCAGATCACATGGACGATACATACGATGTGTACGATGCATATCCCTTCACCTCCCGACTGAACAGACATGCCGAGGAGTCCCGTCATGGACGCCCCCCAGCCCTCAGCCCGCGCAGGCGGCGTGGTCGCCACGCTGGCCTTCGCCGGCACCACGGCCGCGATCATGCAGACGCTGGTCACGCCGCTCATCGCCGATCTGCCGAAGATGCTGCACACCTCGTCCTCGAACGCCGCGTGGGTGATCACGGCCACCCTGCTGGTGGCGGCCGTGTGCGTGCCGGTCGTCGGCCGCCTCGGCGACCTGCTGGGCAAGCGCCGCATGCTGCTGGCCTGCTCCGTCCCGCTGATCGTGGGCTCGGTGGTCTGCGCCCTGTCCTCCTCCATCGTCCCGATGATCGTCGGACGCGGTCTCCAGGGCATGGGCATGGGCATGGTCCCGCTGGGCATCGCCCTGCTGCGGGACGTCGTACCGCAGGAGCGGCTCAGCCCCTCCATCGCGCTGGTCAGCGCCTCCATGGGCATCGGCGGCGGCCTCGGTCTGCCGATCGCCGCGGCCATCGCCCAGTACGCCAACTGGCGTGCCCTGTTCTGGGGTTCGGCCGCCCTCGCCGTGGTGGTCGCCACGCTGATCTGGTTCCTGATCCCGGACGTACCGGCCGCCGCCAAGGGCCAGCGCTTCGACGCCCCCGGCGCCGTCGGCCTCGCCGTCGGCCTCGTCTGTCTGCTGCTGGGCATCTCCAAGGGCGCCGACTGGGGCTGGGGTTCGGCCACCGTCCTCGGCCTGTTCGCCGTCGCGCTCGTGGCCTTCCTGGCCTGGGGCGTGTGGGAACTGCGCACGAGCGACCCGCTGATCGACCTCCGCACCACCGCCCGACCCCGGGTCCTGATCACCAACATCGCCTCGGTCTTCGTCGGCGTCGGCATGTACTCCAGCCTGTTGGTCATACCGCAGCTGCTCCAGTTCCCCGAGGCCACCGGCTACGGCCTGGGCCAGTCGATGCTCGCGGCCGGCCTCTGGATGGCGCCCGGCGGCATCATGATGATGATCGTCTCCCCGCTGGGCGGAAAGCTCACCAACGCCCGCGGCCCCAAGTTCACCCTGATCAGCGGCGTGCTCGTGATCACCGCCGGCTACGCCCTGTCGATGGGCCTGATGGGCTCCGCCTGGGGCCTCATGGTGGTCATCATCGTCATCAACAGCGGCGTCGGCCTCGCCTACGGCGCGATGCCCGCCCTCATCATGAGCTCGGTCCCGCTCTCCGAGACCGCCGCCGCCAACGGCTTCAACGCCCTCATGCGCTCCCTCGGCACCTCCATCGGTGCGGCGGTGATCGGCGTGGTCCTCGCCCAGATGACCAACACGGCCGGCGGCTACACCTTCACCTCCGAGAGCGGCTTCCGCACCGGCCTCCTCGTCGGTGGCGGCGTCGCCCTGCTCGCGGCCCTGGTCGCGGCGGCGATCCCGGCCGTACGCCAGGCCGCGCCGGAGGAGGAGAAGCCCGAGCCGGTCGCCGCGCGCCAGGAGGCCGGGGTCGAGTCCTGACCGCAGCACGCTGAACGCACGGGGACTCGCTGCCCGGCGCCGAAGGACCGGGGGACCGGCCTTCGGCGCCGGGCAGCGGTCTGTCCGACGCCCGACTCCCGAGCGGTACCAGCGCCCTCGCGGCTCCCGAGCGGTACCAGCGCCCTCGCGGCTGACGGCGGGCCCGCCGGCGGGAGCGTGGTCGGTACGGAGGGGCGGCGGTACGATATGTGGGCGACGGGAGACGCCTGCGAGCGGTACATGCGCCGGTGGAGCCGCCGGGTCGCCGAGAGCTTCGTCGCATGGCCCGGGTGCGGGCCCGGCGCGCGCCGGCCGGGCGGGGGATGCGGTACCGGAGCGCTCACCGCGACGGTCGTCGACCGGTGCCGGCCCCGGACGGTGGTCGGCCTGGAACGGTCCGCCGGATTCACCGCCTCGGCCCGTACCGCCGTTCCCGCGGCCACCGGCTTCGCCGTGGCCGACGCCGGCGAACTACCGGTCCCCGACGACGTGTTCACGCCGTAGCCGAGTCGGCCGGGCGGTCAGAGGCCTTGCAGTGTGTCGTTGAGTTGGGCCGGGGTGAGGGCGGGGGAGGGGAGTGCCGGGGCGGTGGGCGTGGCGCGCAGGCCGTCGAGGAGGAGGGTGAGGGGGCGGCGCCAGGCGTCGGGGCCGGCGGACGCGGTGAGGGACGGGACGGTCCGGCCCAGGGCGGCGAGTGCGAACAGGACGTCCTCCGGGGTGACGTCCGCGCGGATCGCCCCCTGGTCCCGGCCGCGGCTCAGCAGCAGTTCCACGGTACGGCGGTTGTGGGCGTGCACGGCCTGGAGCGAGTCGACACCGTCGAGGTGGGTGGTCATGAGGTCGTTGGTGCCGCGGTCGGCGGCGAGTCCCGCGAAGACGGTGTGCAGATAGCCGGTCAGGCCCGCCCAGGCGTCGTCGGCGGTGCGCGCCTGCTCGCCCATGGTCATCGTGTCGGTGAGCAGGTCGTGGAAGACCGCGTCCACGAGAGCGGCACGGGTGGGGAAGTGCCGGTACAGGGTGGCGTTGCCGATGCCGGCCCTGCGGGCGATCACGTCGATCGGCGCGTGCAGGCCCTGCTCGGTGAAGACCTCGTGGGCGGCCTCGATCAGAAGCTCGCGATTGCGCCGTGCGTCGCGGCGTCGCACAGGCGCCGTCGCGTCGTTCGCGCTCGTCATCATCACCCTCCGCATTAGTGGGGAGTGCTCCCCGGTAGTGATGCTATCGTCCATCCATCAAGTGGGGAGTGGTCCCCATTTTTGTGGCAAGGGGGTGGCGTCATGCGTGGCACAGCACTGGTCCTGGGTGGTGGTGGGCCCGTCGGCGGGGCGTGGATGACGGGGGTGCTCGCCGGACTCGCGGACGCCGGCGTCGACCTCGACCGCGCCGACGTGATCATCGGCACCTCGGCGGGTGCGATCTTCGGCGCACGGCTCGCGTCCGGCGAGGCATCGCGGGAGTTGTACGAGCGTCAACTGGCCGGCGCCGACAAGATCGAGCTGAGGGTCACCGCGGCGCAGACGGCCCGTTTCCTGTGGGCGGCGCTGGGTTCCCGCGATCCGCAGCGTTCGGTACAACGGCTGGGCCGGGCGGCCCTCGGCGCACCCATCGGACCCGAGTCCGACTTCCTGGACGCGGTCGGCGCGTGGCTGCGCGGCGCACGGGACTGGCCCGGCCGAGCCTTGCGGATCACGGCCGTCGACGCCGTGACCGGATCGCTGGACACCTTCGACGCGGACGCGAAGGCGACCCTCCGCGAAGCCGTCGCCGCGAGCTGCGCCGTACCCCTCGTCGCACCGCCCGTCACGGCGGCCGGCCGGCGCTGGATCGACGGCGGCAGCCGTACGACCACCAATGTGCACCTGGCCGACGGCCACCGCCACGTCCTGGCCGTCTCACCGATCCCGACGGCCGTCGGCCCGCACCCCGGCGCCCACCAGCAGGCGGCCCGACTCGCCGCCCGGGGAGCCGAGATCACCCTGATCACCCCGGACCGCGCGGCCCGGCGCGCCATGGGCCGCGACATGACCGCCGACACCCGCCGCCCGGCAGCCGCCCGGGCGGGCCACGTCCAGGGAACGGTCCTCGCGCACACGGTGCATGCCGTATGGCGCGCCTCCTTCTGACCACGCGACCCGCACGTCCGGTGACCACCGAAAGGAGTGCCGTGCCGGCACCCATCCCGCAGGACCTGGCCCCCGACCCCCACCTCTTCTACGCGGCCCTGCGCGCCCAAGGTCCCGTACACCGGGTCCTGGTCCCGGAGAGCGGCGAAACCTGGCTGGTGGTCACCCGGGACGCGGCCCGCGCCGCGCTGAGCGACCCCCGCCTGCGGAACGACATCCGGCACTCCGCGACCTGGCAGGACGACGGCGGACACGCCCTCGGCCGCAACATGCTGCAGACCGACCCACCGGACCACACGCGGCTACGGCGCCTGGTCGCGGGCCACTTCACCCCCGCGCGGATCGCCGCGCTCCGCCCGCGTATCGAGGCGATCGCCGTCGATCTGCTCGCCGAGCTTCCGACGCGCGGAACGGCGGATCTGGTGAGCCGGTACGCCCTGCCACTGCCCGTCACGGTGATCTGCGACCTGCTCGGGGTGCCCGCCGCGGACCGTACGGTGTTCCACGCCTGGTCGAACGAACTCGTCATGCCCGCTTCGCCCGAGACGGGTGCCTCGGCCGCCGCCGCTCTGGGCGCCTACCTGACCGAGTTGATCCACCGGAAGCGCGGCACACGAGAGGCCGACCTGCTGGGCGACCTGGTCGCCGCGGCCCGCGTACCCGCCCCCGAATCCCCCCTCACCTCCGAGGAACTCCTCGGAATGGCCTTCCTCCTCCTGGTCGCCGGACACGAGACGACCGTCAACCTGATCTCCGCTACCGTCCACGCCCTGCTCACCCACCCCGATCAGCTCGAACTCCTGCGGGCGGAACCGGAGTTGGTCGGCGCCGCCGTGGAGGAGGCGCTGCGGTACAGCGCGCCCGTCCACGCCACCGCGTTCCGCTTCGCGGCCGAGGCGCTGGACCTCGCGGGCACCCGCGTCCAGGCCGGTGACGCGGTACAGATCTCCTTGGCCGCGGCCTCCCGCGATCCCCTCCACTTCCCCGATCCCGACCGCTTCCACCTGCGGCGCCGGGGCCCGGGGCACCTCGCCTTCGGCCACGGCCTCCACCACTGTCTGGGCGCACCCCTGGCCCGCGCCGAAGCCGCCGTCGCCGTACGCCTCCTGCTGGATCACCGTCCCGACCTCGCCTTCGCCACCGACCCCGCGACGCTGACGTGGCGAACGAGCACGCTGCTACGGGGCCTGACCGAACTGCCGGTGCGTTTCGGCCAGCCGGCGGCTCCGGGCGGTGTTGGCTAGCTCAAGGCCGGGACGTCGGTGGGAAGTTGGGGAGTCGACCAGTGCAGTTCGGGACGCCAGCTTCCCAACCCCCGTTCGGCGGGCAACGGTTGGGCGTCCGGCGCGTCGGATGCTGGAAGTTGACGTCCCAGTGCGTCAGTTGACGGTCACCCGTGACATCGAAGAACGCGTTGACGCTGAACCATGTGTCGGGCGGCACCCATGGGAGATGGGCGGTGTTCCGCCAAGTCCAGCGGCCGAGCTGCCAGTTGCCGTCGGCGAGGTGGGGCAGGACGCGCAGCCGGACGGTTTCGTCCACCCGCGGCTATGGCCGCAACGCGCCCAACAAGCCGTTGAGCACCGCCTCTTGACGCCGGGGCGTGGTGCTGTGGGGCAGCAGGACCGCGTTGATCTGGAACCCCATGAGAGCCGCGAGGAGGGTGTCGACGACCTCGTCGTCGGGCGTGCTCGTGCCGATGTCGCCCTGCCTGCGGGCCTGTTGGAGGTAGCCGCGCATCTGCTCGCGCCAGGCCGCCATGGCGTTCTCGTGCACCTCGGCCATGCGCGCGTCGTGAACGGCGCGGTCCCAGAAGGCGATGACGACCCGGGCCTCCATGAGACGCACGTCGTCCAGCGGAATGATCTCCAGGCAGAGCAGACGCAGGGCGGCGAGGCCGGTCGCGTCGGCGATGGACTCGCGGGCGCGGACATTGGTGCTCTCGAAGGCGTGCTGGAAGGCGGCGAGAAGGATCTCGTCCTTGTTGCGGAAATAGCCGGCCAGCGCGCCGTTGGCGTATCCGGCCTCGGCGGCGAGGTCGCGCATGGTGACGGCGTCGAGCCCGCGTCTTGCGATCAGGGCCCATACGGCCTCGATGATCTCGCGGCGCCGAGCCTCATGATCGACGATTTTGGGCATGCCCCGACCTTAATCCAGCCGCTCCGGCGCCGTTCCGCGCCGTTCCGCGCCGATCCGCACCGGTCAGGCCAGCATGCCGGCCATCCCCAGCGCCATCATCGCCCCGCCGAGCCCGCCGAGCCCGCCGAGCCCGCCGAGCCCGCCGAGCCCGCCGAGCCCGCCGAGCCCGCCGAGCCCGCCGAGCCCGCCGAGCCCGCCGGGCGGACCGGCGCTGGGCGTTCCGGGACGTAGCGCCCGGTGCAGGAAGGCGCCCGCTCGCGCCAGCACCCACAGCACCACCGCCAGCGCGAACAACCCGTGGCCGCCGGTGTGATCGTGATGCCCCTGCGGAAGCCGGGCCATGGCCGCCGTGACCACGGCCATCACGGCGAGGTCGGCGGCGAAGGGTCCTCGGGCGAACAGACACATCCCCGCCGTCACGGCGGCGCCCGCGAGCAGCGGATACGGCCCCGGGCTCCCCACCACCATCCCCGCCGTCACGCCGAGGACGACGGCGTGCGGAGCCCAGCGTCGTACGGGCCCCGGCACCTGCCCCGCGAGGCACAGACCGGAGCCCGTCAGTGCGACGGCGGCCGGGAGGACGTCATGCATCGCGACGGCGCCGGACGACGGCCGAGGCGGCCCCGACCCCGAAGAACAGCACGACGATCCCCTCGAAGAGCCGCGCGAGCCCGGCCGAACCGCCGATCAGGGTGGTGAAGTTGGCCAGCACCATGAACGTGATCCCGCACAGCCCCAGGGCGCCGAGCGCCGGCGCGAGCCGGGTGTGCCAGAGTCGGGTGTCCGTGCCCGTGCGGGCGAAGAAGGCGATGATCGCGGCCCCGACCAGGATCATCAGCACCAGCACCCCGAGCGTGGCCAGACCGCTCATCCAGGTGAACAGTTCCAGGACCGGATCCGACCCGGCGAGGACGAACGCCCCCACCACCACGGCCGCCGACACGCTCTGCACCAGCGAACCGGCGTGCGGCGAGCCGTGCTTGGCGTGGCTGCGGCCCAGGACGGCGGGGGCGTCGCCCTGACGGCCGAGGGAGAAGAGGTAGCGGGAGATCGCGTTGTGGAAGGCGAGCAGCGCGGCGAACAGGCTGGTCAGCAGCAGGACTTCCATCGTGTCGGAGGCGGCCGGGCCCACGTACTGACCGGCCACGGTGAAGACCAGCCCGGTCGTGTCCTTGGCCGCCGCGCCCTGCACGTCGTGCGTACCGACGGCCAGCACGACCGCCCAACTCGACAGCGCGTAGAAGCCGCCGATGGCGATGACCGCGAGGTAAGTCGCCCTGGGCACACTGCGCTTGGGGTCCTTCGCCTCCTCGCTGTAGATGGCGGTCGCCTCGAAGCCGACGAAGGAGGCGACCGCGAACATCACCCCGATGCCCGCCGACCCCGTGGTGAAGGCACCGGGCGTGAAGGAGTCGAAGTCGATGCCGTGCGCGCCGCCCTGGGCGAGGATCGCCACCGTCATCACCGTGACGATGCCGACCTCCAGGATCAGCAGCACCGACAGCACTTTCGTGCCGACCTCGATGTTGCGGTAGCCCAGCACCGCGACCAGTCCCCACAGCACACCGGCCCACAACCACCAGGGCAGGTCGGGCCCGCCGTACTTCACGACCAGCCCTTGCAGCGTGACGCCGGACAGGCCGTAGATCCCGGCCTGGATCGCGCTGTACGTGAGCAGGGCCAGCCCTGCCGCTCCGGTGCCGGTGGTCCGGCCGAGCCCGGCGGTGACGTAGGAGTAGAAGGCGCCGGTGTCGACGACATGGCGGCTCATCGCCGCGTAGCCGACGCTGAACAGCAGCAGGACGACGGCGACCAGCAGGTAGGCGGCCGGTACGCCGGGGCCGTTGCCGATGGCCAGCATCACCGGGAGGGCGCCGCCGATGGCCGTGAGGGGGGCCGCCGCCGCGACGACCATGAACACGATGCCGCCGACGCCGATGGAGCCACGGAGTTTTGACGGTGCCTCAACTGTGCCCGCGCTGATGGTCCGTTCAGACATGACAGCCTCCTGAGCCCGTTCCGCAGGCGGAGTGGGCGGAGGTGCTGGGCGGTACGTCGAGGGTGGGGTTGCGGTCGAAGAAGCCGACCGGCTTGAGCGTGAAGCCCGTGGTGTCGACCGGCATGATCGGCCAGTCCTCGGGACGCGGTGCGTGGGTCAGGCCGAAGGTGTGCCAGACGACGAGGTCCTGGCCGTCGAGATCCCGGTCGGCGGCTGCGTACGCGGGCAACCCGGCCCCGCCCGGATGCTGGTTCACGAAGTCGCCCGCCGGATACCGCTCGGCCGGGTCGTAGGCGGTGACCCAGAGGTGCTTGGTGGCGAAGGCCGCGCGGGCCGCCACCGAGGACTCGGGATCGGCGAGCAGGGCCGGCTTGCCCTCGGGGTGCAGCGCGTAGGCGACCGGCCGGCCGAGCCGGTTCAGTGACTCGGGGTTGGAGATGTGCCACACCCGGTCCACGCCCGCGTCGGCCATCCGCTGTGCCTCGCTCTCCCGCGTCAACGGGGTGCGCTTGAGGGCGAAGGCGTTGCCGCGCGGGTTGTCGGGTCCCTTCGGCACCCGGACCGTCTCGACCTCCTCGACACGGTTCACGGGACCGTCCACGGCCATGTCCAGCCGTGCGCTGAACAGGTGCTGGTGGTAAGGGGCGCCGAGACCGGGAGCGAGTTCGGTGGCGTAGGGGTAGTCGCCGCCGGGGTGGGCGGAGGTGAAGACGACGCCGGTGGCCTTGGCTTCGAACTCGATCGTGCCGTCGAGGTACAGGTACCAGTAGAAGCCGTAGTCGTAGTTGCCGACCGTGGTGAAGAAGGAGAGCACCATGCGCCGTTGCCGCCGGGTCTCGGCCGTGCCCGCCCAGAGGTCGGTGTGCTTCCAGAGGATGCCGTAGTCCTCCTCGTGCAGACAGACGGCGTTGGTGAGGGTATGCGGTGCGCCGGTCTCGTCGGCGATCACGGCGTCCAGGTAGGTGATGTCGCCGAGGCAGTCGCAGCCGAGCTGGAGCGCGTTGGCGTAGCGGCCGATGAGGTACTCGCCGGTGTCGAAGTAGTTCTGCCAGGACCGGACGGGGGAGGGGTCGGCGTACGGGACGACCATCTCGGCGATCGACGCGCGATGGATCACCGGGCGCCCGGCGAAGGCGAGTTGATGGAGTATCAGCCCCTCGCGGGCGTCGAAGCCGATGTGCAGCGACCAGTTCTCCCACGTCAGCGCATTGCCGTCGAGGGCGAAGCTCGGGCCCTGCGGCTGGGTGATCTCGATGGGCTTCAGGGTGGTGCGCGGCGGGCCGGTGACGGCCGGGTCGTCGAAGTTCCCCGACTCCGCGGGCACCGGTACCGGGCCGAGATCGATGACCTGGTCCACGGTCCGGTTCAGGACGTCCACGTAGGCGACGAGTCCGTCGACGGGGTGCGCCCACGCGTGGTCCTTGGCGTGTTCCTGTACGAAGGCCAGCCCGCGCAGGATGCGGCGGCCCCGCTCCTGCGGGTACTCCGCGTCGTACACGCCCGCGGACAGCGGGGCGACCCGCACCGAGCCGACGTCGAGGCCGCGGGCGGCGAGGGCGTCCAGCCAGCGCTCGTCCTTGGCGAGGATCTCCTCGACGAGCGCGAACTCCGCGTCCAGGACCGGGAGTTGTCCCTCCGTCGCGGCGTCGATCAGCCGGTGCGAGTCGACCCGCGCCTCGGTCAGTGAGACCGTCGCGTCGCAGGAGGGGCCGCCGCCGATGTCGAGCAGCAGGACCCGAAGTCGGCGATCGTCCTGTGCCGGAGCCGACTTGGGCGGGTCGAGGAGCCCGAGATAGGCGAAGCGGGTGGTCTCCGCGACCAGTCCGGCCGCCGCGAGCAGCTCGCGGGCGACGGTGATCTCTTCCGGGGCGAGCGGGGCGAGTGGGTCGAGAGGATGACGGGCGACAGCCATACGAGCCTCCGGGGATCTTTTTCTCTACGTTCGTAGAGTAAAAAATCGCGCGGCCAGGTTTCGCTCGGCAGTACGCCCGCGTTGCCTTGCTGTTAAGTCCGTCGGAGCCCGGGTGCCGGGTCAGATGGCCAGGATCGCGCGCACCCGCTTGCCGCCCCCGGTGAGTGGCGTGACGTCGAGCCGGTGGGCCAGGCAGCGCACCATGGCCAGACCGCGCCCGCTCTCGCCCTCGGCCGTCAACGGCCGCACATGGGGAGGGGTCGGACTGCGGTCGTAGACCTCGACCGTGACCTTCTCGTCGGACAGCTGGAGGCGCAGCCGGCACTCGCCGCGACCGTGCTCGGTCGCGTTGGCGACCAGTTCGGACACGATGAGCGTCGCGTCGTCGATCTGCTCCGCGTCCACCCGTGCCAGTTGAGGGCGGGAACGGGCGAGGAACTCCGAGGTCAGCCGTCGTGCCCGACCCGCCGACGCCGCCTCGTCGGGCAGCAGGTACTCCACGCGTACAGCACGCCTATGGGTACGCCGATGCGTACGCATGGCGAATCACTTCCCCTCCTAGGACAACCCGGTATCCCCGCGGCGCGACCGCACCGGGGCCGTCGCAGGTCTTGCGCGGCCGGTCCTACACGGTTCACTTGCCCGCAGTCCGTGATCGCCAACCAGGCGGCGCCACATGGTTGCCGTCGATCGGGAAATGTCCGTTCTCGGACTCAATTGGGTAAAGCGCCGGGCGCACCGAGGGGATTGCCTGGCAGCCTTGCGATGTCCAAAGGTGGGGGAGGGGCCCCTGCGGAAGGTGGCTCCCGGAAGCCGCCGGCGCACTTGGAGTGGACCATGGCCGCAGCGAAGCCGCAGCGCAGTCTCTCCGTGCTGACCTGGCTGCCCGCCGCGGTGATGGCGGTGGTCGCGGTCGGCGACGTCCTCACCGGCCCCGGACTGGGATTCCTGCCTCTGGCCTCCCTCGGCCCGGCCTTCGCCGGACTGGTCGGCGGCTGGCGTCGTACGGCGTGGTTCGGCGCCGCCGCGCTCGCCCTGTGCGTCGGACTCGGCCTGTACGACGGCCTGTTCCAGGAACGCCGAGGGTTCCTGGCGATGGTGTCGGTGGTGGGCGTGACCGGCGCGGGCATAGCCGCCGCCGTGATGCGCGGACACCGCGAGGCCGAACTCGCCAGCGTGCGATCCATCGCGGAGGTGGCGCAACGCGTCCTGCTGCGGCCGGTGCCCCTGACCGCGGGCCCCCTCCAGGCGGCGGTTTCGTACACCTCGGCCGTCGCGGAGGCCCGTATCGGCGGTGACCTCTACGAGGTGGTCGCCTCCCCGCACGGCGTGCGGGTCATCGTCGGCGACGTGCAGGGCAAGGGGCTCGCCGCCGTCGAGACGGCCGCCGTGGTGCTCGGCGCGTTCCGGGAGGCCGCGCACGACGAACCCGATCTGGTGGGACTCGGCGAGCGCCTGGAACGCAGCGTCTCCCGCGTCCTGTCCGACGAGAAGTTCGTGACCGCCGTCCTCGCCGAGATCGGCACGGACCACGAGGTCCTGTTCCTCAACTACGGCCACCCGCCCCCGATGGTCGTACGCCAGAACGGCACCGCCGACTTCCCGGCGCCGCCCGCCTACGCCCCGCCGCTGGGCCTGGGCGGCGCACCGGGCGGCGAGAACCCGAAGCCGTTCTCCGTGCGCTTCGCACCGGGCGAGCAGCTGCTTCTCTACACCGACGGCGTCACCGAGGCCCGCGACGACCGCGGTACCTTCTACCCGCTCGGTGAGCGCGCCCACCTCCTGAAGGAGCCCGACGCGCAGAGCGCGCTCGACTCCCTGCGCGAGGACCTGGTCCGCCACACGGCCGGGCCGTTGCACGACGACGCGGCGATGCTCCTGCTGCGCTATCACGACCACACGGACACGACGGGACCCGCCTTGCCCCTCGGGTGAGCACGACAGGTCCGCGCCGGCGCACGGTGCACCCCATGTGCTTGCTTCGTCAATCAAGTAAGCTGGCGGCATGACCACGCCCGAGCAGCCACTGCGCCCCATGAGTCCGCACGAGGAGGAACTGGTGCGCGAACTCGCACGGGTGATGCTCGTGCTGCCCCGGGCCGTCGACGCCGACATGATGCGCGAGCAGCGCCTGCCGCTGTCCGAGTACACGACCCTCATGCACCTGTCCGAGGCCACGGACCGGCGGATGCGCATGAGCGAGCTGGCCTCCGTCTGCAACCTCTCGCTGAGCGGCATGACCCGCGTTGTCACCCGCCTGGAGACACAGGGCCTGGTCGGACGCGAACGCTGCCCCGAGGACGCCCGCGGCTGGAACGCCGTCCTCACCGACCAGGGCCTCGCCCGCCTCCAGGAGGCATGGCCCGCCCATCTCGCCAGCGTCCGGCGCCATGTCCTCGACCACGTCGACGCCGCCGACCTGCCCCGGCTCCTCGGCGTGATGCGCCGCATCGCCACCTGACCCACCGAGCAGCCCCAAGGAGCACGAGATGACCACCCCCTTCGGTATCACGCTCGGCCTGGACACCTTCGGTGACGTCACGAACGACGCCGAGGGCGCGCCCTTGACCCACGGCCAGGCCATCCGACGCCTCGTCGAGGAAGGCGTCCTCGCCGACCAGGTCGGCGTCGACCACTTCGGCATCGGCGAGCACCACACCGAGGCGATGCCGCTCTCGGCCGCCGACGTCGTCCTCGCGGCCGTCGCCGCGCGCACCGAGCACATCCACCTCGGCTCGGCCGTGACCGTCATCAGCTCCGACGACCCCGTCCGCGTCTTCCAGCGCTACGCCACCCTCGACGCCGTCTCCGCGGGCCGCGCCGAAGTGATCCTCGGGAGAGGATCGAGCACCGAGTCGTTCCCGCTCTTCGGCTACGACCTCGACGACTACGAGGAGTTGTTCGAGGAGAAGGTCGCCCTGTTCGCGGAACTGCTCAAGGAGAAGCCCGTCACCTGGTCCGGCAGCACCCGTGCCGCCCTCGACGGCCTCTCCGTCTACCCGCACAGCGAGACGGGCTCGATCCCCACCTGGATCGGCGTCGGCGGCAGCCCCCGGTCGGTGATCCGCACCGCCCAGTACGGGTTCTCGCTGATGCTGGCGATCATCGGCGGTGACACAGCCCGCTTCGCCCCGTTCTCCGAGCTGTTCCGGCGGGCGCTCGCGGAGTTCGGCCACCCCGCGCGGCCCATCGGCGTGCACGCGCCCGGCCATGTGGCCGCCACCGACGAACAGGCGGTGGAGGAGTTCGTGCCGGCCTTCCAGGAGCTGATCCGCAGCGTGGCGCGGGAACGCGGGTTCCGCACCCCGACCCGCGAGAGCCTTATGCGGGACGTCGGCCCCGGCGGCGCACTGCACGTCGGATCACCCGAGACCGTCGCCCGGAAGATCGCGGACACCCTCAAGACCCTCGACGCGACCCGCTTCAACCTGAAGTACGGGATCACCGGAATGCCCCACGACACCCTCATGACCAACATCGAGCTGTACGGCACGAAGGTGGCGCCGCTGGTGCGCGAACTGATGGAGGCCTGAACGCACGGGGGATCGGAAACCCCGTTGCGAGCCGGGTGCGATCACCCGACAGTGGGTCCATGACCGCCCCCACCTCTCCGCCGCCCGGCCTGAGCGTGCGCCCGGTGACACCGGACGACGCGACGGCGGTGTGCGCCCTGCTGAACGAGATCGACCTTCTGGAGATCGGCCGCGCGGACACCGAACTCGCCGAGATCCAGACGGACTTGAAACACCCCGAAGTGGACCTGGAGCACGACTCCTGGCTGCTCTTCGAGGGCGATCGCCTGATCGGATACGGACTCCTCTGGGACGACTCGGGTGGCGAGCGGATCGACATCGACCACTACATCCTGCCGGGCCGACTCGCGGGCGCCCTGCACCTGTTCGACCTGATGGAGGCCCGCGCCGCGCAACGGGCCGCCGCCAACGGCGCACCCCGGGCGGTGGTGCACCTGCACCTCACTCTCGCCCCCACCATGGACGTGGGCGCGCTGCGGGACCGGGGCTGGGGACCGGTCCGCCGCTACAACGTGATGGCCCGTCAACTGTCTCCCACGGCAGACGTGTTGCCGACCTCCCCGCCCGGTGTGACCCTGCGCCCCTGCCTGACGGAACCGGACCGCCGACGCGCCCACGCACTGCTCCAGGAAGCCATGACGGAGCACTTCGACTTCCAGTACCGCACCTACACACAGTGGTTGGACGACATCGACGCCGAGCGGGTCGACTGGTCACTGATCTGGATCGCCCACGTCGACGGCCTCGGAGACGCCGCGATGCTCCGCAGCCACAACGACCGCGCCTCCATGGCCTGGATCGGCAACCTCGCCGTCCTGCGCCAGGCCCGCGGCCGGGGCCTGGGCAGCCACCTCCTGCGCTACGGCTTCGGCCACTACGCGGCACTGGGCCGCGACCGGATCGGCCTGGGCGTGGACACCGACAACACCAGCAACGCGCTCGCACTGTACGAACGGCACGGCATGACCCTCGACTACGGCGTCGACACCTGGGAGTTGACCCTTCCCGTCACCTCCGGGTGAACGACTTGAAGGTGTGACTGAAGTACCAGGTGTCCTGGGCGATCCCGGAGCAGTCGTTGGCGCCCCCGGTGCCCACGCAGCCCCCGTTGTCGCGCTGGAGCGCCCAGAAGGAGAGCGTGTTGATGCCCCGGGCGACGGCCCACTTCTTCACGGTGACCGCGTTCTGAGTGGTGAAGGTCTCCGCCGGACCGAAGTCGTCGATGCCGGGCATCTCGGTGACGCCGATCATCTTCCACAGCTTCGCCGGGTTCTTCTTCGGGTAGAGCGCGGCGAGTTGGCCGTGCAGACCGGTGGCGGCGGTCTCGGTGTCCTTGGCCATGTCGTGGGTGGCGCCGTCGTAGTAGTCGAACGTCATGATGTTGACGACGTCGACACGCGCGCCGTTGTCGACCGCGTTCCGCAGCAGGGCCAGGCCGTTGGCCTCGAGTCCGGTGGTGGTGGTCGGCAGGGTGTAGGAGAACTCGACGCTGCGGCCGGTGCGTTCGGCCCAGCGCTGCACCTTCGCGATCGCCTTGTTGCGGCGGTCGATACCGGCGGTGTTGTTGATGGAGTCCGCCTCGACGTCGAGGTCGATCCGGCTCACGCCGTAGGTCGTGACCAGGCTCTCGTAGACCTTGGCGATGGCGTCGACATCGGTGCAGCTGTCGGCCAGTTCGGTGTTGGTGGTGTCGGCGCTGTAGCCGCCGAAGGACGGGATGACGTTGCCGCCGCGCGCCTGGATCGTGGCGATGTCCTCGCCGAAGGTGGACTTGGCGATCGGCTGGGCGGGCAGACCGTTCCAGTACGCCGTGCACGAGCCGGCCGCCTCGGTCTGCAGGAAGGCCATCGTGAGGTACTTGTTGCCCGAGGCCGCCGCGAGCGCGGCCGGACTCTCACCGGTCCACGCCTCGAAGTACGGTGCCGCCACGTGGTCCGGCATGGGCTGTGCGCGATGATCCGCGCTCGCGTCACCCCCGCCGAGAGCAACAAGTCCCGTGGACAAGGCGGTTACGGCCGCGCAGGACAGTGACGCGCGAAGAGGCCCAGGTCGTCTCATTGACGCTCCCATGGTGAAAGGAGAGAAGCCGCCCCAGACCGGGGCGAACAGCGACCATATTTGGACTAGACCAATTGTCTGTCAAGGTTCTTTACAGTTAACTGACCGGGACGGCGTGGGAATTCGGCGGGAGGTCGCGTCTCCGGCTAGTGGTGAGGGTGGTGCTCGTGGTCCGTCTCCTGCTCGCCGTGATCCGGTGAACCGCCCATCATCCGCAGCATGGCCGGGCCGCCACTGCGCAGGAACCGTACGACCAGGCTCGCGGCCAGCAGCAGGAACGCGATGTTCAGCCAGGTCGTGTAGTTCCAGGTGATCCCGTCGTCGGGGATCTTCGCGTCGGCCTGGTCGGGGATCAGCCCGAGACCGCCGAAGGCGAACTCGACGAGGTAGCCGGCGACGGCCATGGCGGTGAAGAAGGTGACCAGCAGGAAGCCGGCCATCCGGGCGCCGTAGTACTTCCGGTAGATGTTCAGGATCGGGAGGATCAGCAGGTCGGCGTAGATGAAGGCGATCACCCCGCCGAAGCTGATCCCGCCCTTCCACAGCACCACCGCGAGGGGCACGTTGCCGATCGAGCAGACGAAGGTCGCGATGGCCACCAGCGGGCCGACGAGCGGGCCGACCAGCTTCGCGGCGAGGGGATGGTCCGCGAGGAAGAACGTGTGCCAGAAGCTGTCCGGCACCCAGGCCGCGATCGCGCCCGCGATCAGCAGCCCGGCCACCAGGTCGCGCAGGATCGCGGCCCACTCCATCACGAAGATGTGCGCGACGGACGTGAACCCGTCCCGCGAGAACAGCCTCCGGACGAAGCTCCCCTCGCCCCCGATCGACATGTCCATCGCCGCGTGCCCCTCCATGGAACCGGCCAGCCCGCGCTCCGCCTGCTCCTGCGCCCCGTGCAGCAGGCGCTGACGCAGGAAGAGGCGGAACAGCACCGCGAGGACGACGATCATGATCGGCCCGCCGACGAACTCCGCGGCCGTGAACTGCCAGCCCATCAACAGGGCCAGGATCACGCCGAGTTCGACGACCAGGTTGGTGGAGGCGATCTCGAAGGCCATCGCCGCGGTGAAGTTCGCACCCTTGCGGAACAGGGAACGGGCGAGCGCGACGGCCGCGTACGAACACGAGGACGAGGCCGCGCCCAGCCCGGCGGCCAGTACGAGCGTGCGCGGCCGGTCGTCACCGAGCAGCCGTACGACCGTCGACCGGCGTACCACCGCCTGCACGACGGCGGAGAGTGTGAAGCCGAGGATCAGTGCCCAGGTGACCTCCCAGGTCATCGAACCGGCAATGGACAACGCGTGCCCGATCGCTTCCATGAACCCGCCCCTCTCTGGTTGTACGTCGGGCAGGACTATACCCCCTGGGGGTATGAAGTGCAGAGCCGGGGCGTCAGGCCGTTCAACCGATCGGTTGAACGCGGCTTCAACCTCCCGCACCCCCCTCGCTCCGTACGGACGACGCGAACTACCCCCGGGCGGCTGAAGAATCACGGATGACCATGGCACCGGGTTGCCGCCCACGCAGCCCATGGCCTACCCCCCCGTCAGAGAGGCCCCAGAGCGTGTCCAGCTTCCTCAGCAGACGACGTGTACTTGCCGGCGGAGCCGGTGCCGCCCTCGGGATGAGCGCGCTCGGTGTCGCGGGCACTCCCGCCGCCGCTGCCCCGTCCCTCCGGTCCCCGCGGGAGGAGACCAGGACGCTCGACGAGCTGTACCGGGCCGCTCTCGCGGACGGCGGCAGGCTCGTGATCTACGCCGGCGGTGACACGTCGACCCAGCAGGACGCCACCAAGGCGGCGTTCAGGAAGCGCTTCCCCGGTATCGACCTGACGCTGGTCGTCGACTACAGCAAGTACCACGACGTCCGCGTGGACAACCAGTTCGCGACCGGCACCCTCGTACCCGACGTCGTACAGCTCCAGACCCTGCAGGACTTCACGCGCTGGAAGGAGCAGGGCCGGCTGCTGCCCTACAAGCCGGCCGGGTTCTCCAAGGTCCACGACGGTTTCAAGGACCCGCAGGGCGCCTGGGTCGCCATCGCCGCGATCGCCTTCAGCTTCCTGTACGACGTCGCCGCGGTCGGCGCGGACGCCCCGAAGTCCCCGCTCGAACTGATCGACCCGAAGTGGAAGGGGAAGATCGCCTCGTCGTACCCGAACGACGACGACGCGGCCCTCTACCTCTACACGCTGTACGCGCAGCGGTACGGCTGGGAGTGGGTGGCCGCGCTCGCCGGGCAGGACGTGCGGTTCGCCCGGGGCAGCAACTCCCCGGGAGACGCCGTCTACGGCGGGCAGCGGGCGATCGGTATCGCCACGGCGGGCACGCTGGTCTCCACGTCTCCGGCGAAGTGGGTCGTGCCCGACGGCCACCCCTTCATGGCCTGGGGCCAGCGCGCCGCGATCCTGAAGCAGGCCAAGAACCCGACGGCCGCCAAGCTGTACCTCAACTGGCAGCTGTCCAAGGCCCAGCAGCAGGCGTCCTTCAACGGCTGGTCGGTACGCACCGACATCACGCTCCCCGCCGGACTGAAGCCGATCTGGGAGTACCCGAACGCGAACATCGACGGCTTCCCCCGCTTCATGGCCGACCGCGCGGCGGTCGAGCGCTGGAAGCAGACCTTCGCCCTCTACTTCGGCGAGGTGAAGGGCGATCCCTCGCCGGGCTGGCTGGGACTGCACCCGGGCGCGTGACGGAACCCACCGTTCACACCGGTCATACAGGTGGTCGATAGACTCGGGAGCCCTGTCCGGATCTTTCGTCCCAAGGGGATCTGCCGTGACCGCTCGCGCTCCGCTGACCGCTCGCGGCAGTCGGCACACCCTGGACCGCGTCTCCCACCTCGCGTTGTTCCTCGTCGTCGGGGCGGGCCTGGTCCGACTCGCCCTGATCGACGACCCGTTGTGCTGGTACATCGTGAGCCTCAGCGGGGCACTGGCCCTGGTGTACGCGGGCGGGCTGACGTGGTGGGACCGGCTCGGGCCGTTCGGCAGACGCGCCTGGATCCCCGTACTGCTCGTGCTGTGGACCGTTCTGACCTTCCTCACCCGGGCGCCCCTGATGACCGCCTACGTGTGGTGCGCTGTGCCGCTCGCCTGCGCCGCCCTGCGCGTGCTCGGCCGGCGCGCCGCCGTGGTGACGGTGGCCGTGATCACGGTCGTACTCGTCGGCGTGCTCGTCCGGTCCGCGGACCGGTTCGATCCCGAAGTCGTGCTGGTCCCCGTCGCGGCGGTGTGGGCGACCGTCGCCCTCTACCGGAACCAGCAGCGGGACGCGGCCGTCCGCCAGCGGCTCGTGGAGGAGCTGCGGGCCACGCGGGACACCCTCGCCGAGCAACAGCGTGCGGCGGGTGTGCTGGCCGAGCGGACCCGTATCGCCCGCGACCTGCACGACACGCTGGCCCAGGAACTCGCCGGCAGCGTGATGCTGCTCCAGGCCGCCCAGCGCGACTGGGACGAGCGCCCGGACCAGGCACGTACCCGGGTCCGTGCCGTGGTCGACGGCCTCGGCGCGAATCTGACGGAGACCCGGCGGATCATCCGCGATCTCACTCCCGCCGCCGTCGCCGAGGAAGGTCTGGAAGGCGCACTGCGTCTGCTGTGCGCCCGGTCGAGGACGGAAGGCGTCGGAGTCCGGGTCCAGTTCCGCGCGGTCGGCGCGTATCGCCCGGAACTCGACGAGCACGCGGCGACCACCCTGTTCCGTGTCGCCCAGAGCACGCTGGCGAACGTACGCGAACACGCCCGTGCGGGCAGCGTGTGGGTCACCTTCCGGCGGCACAGGGATCGCGTGGAACTCGAAGTGACCGACGACGGGCGGGGCTTCGACCCCGCAGCGGCCTTCGCGGCCGATGCCCGCGCGGACCGCGGATTCGGGCTGCCCGCCGCCAGGGCACGACTGCGGGAGTGCGGCGGAGACCTCGACGTGAGCAGCGTGCCGGGACGGGGGACCAGGGTCCGCGCCACCGTGTTGGCCCCGTCCCGGATCGAGTCGCTCGCACCTCTCACCGCGGTGTCCGTCTCATGACCGCCGGACCGCTCCGCCTCCTCGTCGCGGACGATCACACCGTCGTACGGGCCGGGCTGCGCGCCCTGCTCGACGGCGAGCCGGACCTCGACGTGGTCGCCGAGGCCGGCAGTGGTGAGGAAGCCGTACGCCTGGCGGCCCGGTTGACGCCCGATGTCGCGCTGATGGACCTGCGGTTCGCCGGGCCGGGCACTGCGATCGACGGCGTCGAGGCCGTCCGTCGGCTCGCCGCCCAGGCTCCCGGTGTGGCGGTGGTGATGCTGACCAGCTATGCCGGACGGGCCGATGTCGTACGGGCGTTGGAGGCGGGCGCGCGCGGCTATGTGCTGAAGGCGGGGCCGCCGGAGGAACTCTTCCAGGCGGTCCGTACGGCCGCCGCCGGCTCGGTCGGGCTGGCGGCGGAGATCGTCGGCGAACTCGTCGGCCAAATGGTCGATCCCGCGCAGGAGTTGACCCGGCGCGAGGTCGAGGTGGTCCGGCTGATGGCCGAGGGGCGCAGCAACCGGGCCATCGCCGAGGCGTTGTTCCTCAGCGAGGCCACGGTCAAGACCCATCTCGTGCGGATCTACCGCAAGTTCAGGGTCGACAACCGGGCGGCGGCCGTGTCGGAGGCCGTCCGCCGCGGGCTGCTCGAACTCAGCTGACGGGCCGGCGTACCACGGCGACATCCCGGGGGGAGAGCACGGGGAAACCGTCCTCGCCCGCGCTGCCGACCAGCAGTTCCCCGGACAGTCCGGTCAACGGCACTGTCCCGTCGGTCCGGTTGGCCAGGAACAGATAGCGGCTGTCGCTGTCCCGGCGCACGGTCAGTTCGACAACTCCCCGTGCGCCGTCCGGGAGTTCACTGGTGACCTCGGCGGGCGCGAGCAACTGGGGGAGCAGACCGGCGAGGCCGTCGCGGCCGAGCCGCGTGGAGACGTACGCCGCCGAACCCCCGCCCACCGCACGGCGGGTGACGGCGGGGCGGCCGGTGTGCGCACCGCTGCGGTAGTGGGCCAGCACCTCCACCTCGGGGTCGGCCAGTGTGATCCGGTCGGTCCACAGGGAGCCCGTGGCGGTGTCGCCGAGGTCCAGCTCGACCGTGTCGCCGTCGAGCAGCGGGCCGAACTCCTCGATGCGGATGCCCAGCAGGTCGCGCAGGGCGCCCGGATAGCCGCCGAGCCAGACGTGGTCGTTCTCGTCGACGACACCGGAGAAGTACGTGGAGACCAGGTGGCCGCCCTGCTCGACGTACCGCGTGAGTTCCTTGGAGAGGGCCGCCGGGATCATGTGCAGCACCGGCGTGATCACCACGTCGTAGCGGTCCAGGGCGGTCTGCGCGGTGACGACGTCGGCCCGGACGCCGAGGTCGAGGAGGGCGGAGTACCAGTCCAGGGCCTCCTGGCGGTAGTCGAGCCGGTCGGTGGGGTGCGAGTCCTGCTCGCTCGCCCACCAGGACTCCCAGTCGAAGACGATGCCGACCCGGGCCGTCTCGCGGTCCGTGCCGGCGACCGGGGCCAACGTCCGCAGCGTGCGGCCGAGTTCGGCCACCGCGCGGAAGACCTCGCTGTCGGCACCGGCGTGCGGCACCATCGCCGAGTGGTACTTCTCCGCGCCGGCGGCCGACTGGCGCCACTGGAAGTAGCAGACGGCGTCGGCGCCGTGCGCGACGTGCAGCAGCGAGTCGCGGGCCAGGTCGCCGGGCCGCTTGGCCACGTTGACGGGCTGCCAGTTGACGGCACTGGTGGAGTGCTCCATCAGGAACCACGGCTTGCCGGCGGAGATGCCGCTGACGAGGTTCGCGGAGAAGGACAGCTCGTCGCGGTCCTGCGAACCCGGCGTGACGTAGTGGTCGTTGGAGACGAAGTCGATCTCGGCGGCCCAGTCGGCGTAGTTCATGCCCTTGGTGTTGCCCATCACCATGAAGTTGGTGGTGACCGGCACATCCGGGGTGATCTCGCGCAACAGGTCGCGCTCCGCGCGCAGATGGTCCTTGAGCGCGTCCGAGGAGAAGCGCTTGAAGTCGAGCTGCTGGGTGGGGTTCGGGAAGGACGCGGCCAGCCGGGGCGGCAGTATCTGCTCCCAGTCGCTGTACCGCTGGGACCAGAACGCCGTGCCCCAGGCCTGGTTGAGCGTGTCGATCGTGGTGTAGCGGGCGCGCAGCCAGTCGCGGAAGGCGCGGGCCGCGTCGTCGGAGTAGTCGTAGACGTTGTGGCAGCCCAGCTCGTTCGAGACGTGCCAGGCCACGAGCGCGGGGTGGTCGGCGTACCGCTCGGCCAACTTCCGCACCAGGCGCAGCGCGTGCTCGCGGAAGACCGGCGAGGTGGGACGCCAGTGCTGACGGCCGCCCGGCCACAGGGTCTCGCCGGCGGCGGTCACCGGGAGGATCTCCGGGTGCTCCGTGCTCAGCCACGGCGGCGGGGACGCGGTGGCGGTGGCCAGGTCGACGCCGATGCCGCCCGCGTGCAGCAGGTCCATGATCTCGTCCAGCCACCCGAAGTCCCATGCGTCCCGGGCGGGTTGGATGCGGGCCCAGGAGAAGATCCCCAACGAGACGATGTTGACGCCGGCCTCGCGCATCAGCCGGATGTCCTCGTCCCACACCTCGCGCGGCCACTGCTCCGGGTTGTAGTCGGCGCCGTAGGCGAGGCGGGGGGTGGTGTCACCGTCCGGCCCGTGCCGCAACTGGGACAGGAGGGTGGAGATCATGGTGGTCCTTCCGGTTACTGCACAGGCGATTCGAGAGGTGTGGTGGATTCCGGGCGGCCGCCGCCGAGTGAGCTGCTGCTCGGCGGCGGCTCCCGAGGAGGTGCCGGTTACTTCGAGCGGGTCACTTCGAGACCGTGAAGCCCTGCTCGTTGCCGTACTTGACGGAGGCGTCCTGCCAGCTCTTCAGACCCTGAGCCAGCGTGGTGCCCGAGATGTAGGCCTTGCCGACGGTGTCGTTGAAGATCGAGTTGGCGTACTGCTGGAAGGGCAGGTACGACCAGTCGGAAGCGACCTCGGACGCGGACTGGGCGAAGATCTTGTTGGCCTGCTGCCCGCCGAAGTACGGGAACGCCTTGTTCTGGAACGCCGCGGACTGCTGCTCCGCCTTGGTCGCCGGGAAGGCGCCCTGGTCGACGCGGGTCTGGACGCCGGCGCCGGCGTTGGCGTACTCGACGAACGCGTAGGCGAGTTCCTTGTTCTTGCCCAGCGTGGGCAGGGCGAGGGACGAACCGCCGTTCTCCGCGCTGGCCTTGCCGCCCGCGGTCCACTGCGGCATCGGGGCCGCGCGCCAGTCACCGGAGGCACCGGCCACACCGCTGACGAAGTTGGCGGGCATCCATGCGCCGGTGGTCAGGGTGGCGATGGTGCCGTCACCGAGGCCCTTGTACCAGTCGTCGGTCCAGCCGTTGATGGGCGCGACGAGCTTCTCGGTGATCAGCTTCTGCCAGGTGTCGGTGAACTTCGTGGCGGCAGCGTCCTCGAAGTTGATCGTCACTTTGGTGCCGTCGACCTTGTAGGGGTGCGCACCGGCCTGCCACAGCATGCTGGTGGTGAAGCCCGCGTCACCGGCGTCGGCGGCGATGTACGCCTTCGGGTCGGCCTTGTGCAGCTTGCGGGCCGCGACGACGTACTCGTCCCACGTGGTCGGGACGGCGATCTTGTACTTGTCGAAGACCTTCTTGTTGTAGAACATCGCCATCGGGCCCGAGTCCATCGGCAGGCCGTAGACCTTGTCGCCGTCGCTCACCGCGTTCCACGGACCGGCCGTGTACTTGGAGGCCAGCTTGTCGGCGCCGTACGGCGTCAGGTTGGTGAGGCCCTTGGTGAGGGAGTACTGGCTGAGCGCGAAGTACTCGACCTGGGCGACGTCCGGGACGCCCTTGCCGGCCGCTATCGCGTTCGACAGCGCGGTGTAGTGCTTGTCGCCCGACCGGTCGCCGACGAGGTTGATCTTGACCTTGGGGTACTTCTTCTCGAAGTCGGCGGCGACCGTCTTCAGCGTGGGCTCCCAGGCCCAGACAGTGACCGAGCCGCCCTTCTTGAGAGCCGCCTGGATGTCGGAGGCGGAGACCGCCTTGGAGCTGGAGCCGCTGTCGTCCGAGCTGCCGCACGCCGTCGCCCCGAGGGAGAGGACGGAGAGGAGGGCGAAGCCGCGCAGCAGGCGGCTGGTGGTTCTGCGCATGGAGGTGCTTCCACTTCTTCGTGGGTGGGACTTCTTGAGGGTTGGGTTATTCCTTGACGCTTCCGGCGGCGAGACCCGACTGCCAGTACTTCTGCAGCAGCAGGAACGCGGCGATCAGCGGCACGATGGTGAGCAGCGAACCCGTGATCACCAGGTTGAAGATGACGTCACCACCGATCGTCTGGGCCTGGGAGTTCCAGGCGTCCAGGCCCAGGGTCAGGGGGTACCAGTCCGGGTTCTTGATCATGATCAGCGGCAGGAAGTAGTTGTTCCATGTCGCGACCGTGGTGAACAGCAGGACCGTCACGACACCGGGGGCGAGCAGCGGCAGCGAGACCTGGAAGAAGGTCCGCACCTCGCCCGCTCCGTCGATCCGGGCGGCCTCGAGCAGTTCGACGGGGATGGCCTCGGTGGCGAACACCCACATCAGGTACAGGCCGAACGGCGAGACCAGCGAGGGGATGATCACCGCCCACGGGGTGTCCGTGAGCCCCATCTTGCTGAACATCAGGAAGGTCGGCACCGCGAGGGCCGTACCGGGGACGGCGACGGCGCCGATGACCACGGCGAAGATGGCGCGCTTGCCGGGGAAGTTGAACTTCGCCAGCGCGTACCCGCCGAGGATCGACAGGAAGGTGGCACCGCCGGCGCCGAGCACGACGTAGAGCAGGGTGTTCAGCAGCCAGCGGACGAAGATGCCGTCGTGGTAGGTGAACGTGTCGTGGATGTTGGACCAGAGGGCGAAGTGGTGGGCGAACCACAGGCCGTTGGAGTCGGCGAGTCCCGCCTGGGTCTTGGTCGCGTTGATGACCAGCCACAGCAGCGGCACCACGGTGTAGACCAGGATCAGACCGGTGAGCACGGTCAGCAGCACGCTGCGCTTGGGGCGCCCGGGGGAGTGCTTCTTGCGGGGCGTGCGCAGGCGGGGCGCGCTCCTGGGACCTCCGCCGGACGCGGCGGGCGCGGACGGGGAGTCGGTGGTGACGGGGGTGCTCATGGCTCAGGCTCCCTTGCGCATGCCGCGAAGCTGCACGACATAGGCGATGACCATGGTGATCAGCCCCATGATGATGGCGACCGCCGCGGAGTAGTTGTGCTGCTGTCCGTTGAAGGACAGCGAGTACGTGTAGAAGTTCGGCGTGTAGTCCGTTGTGATCGCGTTGCGCGCCAACGGCCGCAGGATGCTCGGCTCGTTGAAGAGCTGGAAGCTGCCGATGATCGAGAAGATCGTCGCGATGACGAGGGCACCTCGGATCGCGGGGAGCTTGATGGCCGTGATGACGCGGAACTGCCCGGCACCGTCGATCTCCGCCGCCTCGTACAGCGAGTTCGGGATGACCCGCAGCGCGGAGTAGAAGATAAGCATGTTGTAGCCGACGAACTCCCAGGTGACGATGTTGCCGATCGACGCCAGGACCAGGTTCGCGGACAGCGGGTCGGGCAGCGTGATGTCGAACGCGCTGTTGATGTCACCCACCAGACCGAACTGGGTGCCGTACATGAAGCCCCACATCAGGGTGGCGACCACGGCGGGCACCGCGTACGGCAGGAAGATCGAGATCCGGAAGAAGTCCCGGCCGAAGAGCCGGCCGCTGTCCAGCGCGAGCGCCACGAACAGCGCGATGCCGAGCATGATCGGCACCTGGATCACCAGGAACAGCGAGACCCGCTCCAGGGAGGACCAGAACTGGTCGTCCTGGAAGGCCTGCTTGTAGTTGTCCAGGCCGACGAAGTGGTTTCCGCCGATGAGCTGGTTGCGGTACAGGCTGAGGTAGATCGAGTACACGATCGGAGCCAGGAAGACGAAGGCGAAGACCAACGCGAAGGGTCCGATGAAACCCCACCCTGTCCAGGAACGGCGGTCCCGTTTCGCCGAGGGCCTGTCAGGGGGCCGAGTCGCGGCCGCAGGGGGCTGAAGCGTCGTCATGTAGTTCCTCGCTCGTCCATCTCGGAACCGGCGTCATACGCCGTCGCGATGGTTGCGTAAACATCCAGGTCCAAGAGCGCCTCGGCCTGTTATGTTTACGTAAACATCTGATGGCGGCATGTCTACACTGCCCCAATGTCGGTGGTCAAGGGTCGTTTGGGGAAACACGACCGAGGCGATCGGATCGATATGTGAGGGAGACCGGTGGACACAGCGGACGGTGCCTCGGCCGGCACCGAGGAATCACGTAGACGTACCGGGAAACGGTCCTCGCGGCGCGCGCCGAGCGCGTCCATGGCGGATGTCGCGCGCGTCGCCGGCGTCTCGTCGCAGACCGTGTCCCGGGTGTCGAACGGCTACGAGGGCGTCAACGAGGAGACCAGGCAGCAGGTCCTCGCGGCCATGAAGGAGCTGGGCTATCGACCCAACAGCGCGGCCCGCGCCCTCAAGCGCGGCGAGTTCCGCACCATCGGCGTGATCACCTTCAACCTCTCCACCACCGGCAACATGCGCACCCTGGAGGCGATCGCCACCTCCGCCGCGCACGAGGGCTACGCCGTCACGCTCCTGCCGGTCGCCGTGCCCACGCAGGACGAGGTGCGCGGCGCCTTCTCCCGGCTGGGCGAACTCGCCGTCGACGCCGTCATCGCCATCATGGAGGTCCACCTCCTGGACGCGGCGACGATCTCCCTGCCGCCGCACGTCCAGGTCGTCGTCGCGGACTCCGACGCGGGTGACCGCTACAGCGTGGTCGACACCGACCAGAACGGCGGCGCGCGGGCCGCCGTACGCCATCTCCTCGACCTCGGACATCGCACGGTCTGGCACCTGGCCGGCCCCCAGGAGTCCTTCGCGGCCCAGCGCCGGGCCGACGCCTGGAGCGCCGAACTCACCGACGCGGGGCGGCCTGTACCGCCCGTCGTGCGCGGCGACTGGTCGGCGGAGTCCGGCTACCGCGTGGGACTGGAACTCGCCCAACAGGCCGACTGCACGGCCGTGTTCGCGGCCAACGACCAGATGGCACTGGGCCTGCTGCGGGCCCTGCACGAGCGCGGCCGGCGCATCCCCGAGGACGTCAGCGTCATCGGCTTCGACGACATCCCCGAGGCCGGCTCCTTCCTGCCGCCGCTGACCACCGTCCACCAGGACTTCGCCGAGGTGGGACGCCTGTGCGTGGAGGGTGTCCTCCGGCGGATGCATCAGCGCAACGACGAGCACGGCACCACGCTGGTGCCCACCCAGCTGGTGATACGCGACAGCACGGCACCGCCCGCCGCACACACGTCCGGCCCCCCTGCCTGAGCAGGAGGGCCGGGGCGTCGGGTCGGTACGGTCAGGCCGTCGTCTCCGGGCGGCCGGGCCGGGACCAGTGGGTGTGGAACGTACCCGTGCGGTCCGTACGGCCGTAGGTGTGCGCGCCGAAGAAGTCGCGCTGGCCCTGGAGCAGGGCCGCCGGCAGCCGGTCGGCGCGCAGTGTGTCGTAGTGGGACAGCGCGGCGGAGAACGCCGGCACGGGAATGCCGCGGCGCGCCGCCGAGGCGACGACCTCACGCCAGGGGACCTGCGCGTCGCCGATCTCCCGCGCGAAGCCCTCCTCGCCCAGCAGGCTGACCAGACCCGGGTCGGCCGTGTACGCGGCGCGGATGCGGTCGAGGAAGGAGGCGCGGATGATGCAGCCGCCGCGCCAGATCCCGGCGACCGCGGCGAGGTCGATCGACCAGCCGTACTCGGTGGCCGCGTCCTGGATCATCTTCCAGCCCTGGTCGTAGGCGATGACCTTCGAGGCGTACAGCGCCTGTTCGACCTGGGCGGTGAAGCGGTCGGCCTCGGTGCGGCTCAGCGGGGGAGTGGTGCCGCCGGGCAGCCCGCGGTAGGCCGCGCGCAGGGCCGCCTGGCTGGAGGAGGCGCGGGCGAAGGTGGCCTGCGCGATCGCGGTGACCGGCGAACCCAGCTCCAGCGCGGTCTGCACGGTCCAGCGACCGGTGCCCTTCTGGCCCGCGGCGTCCTTGACGATGTCGACGAACGCCCCGCCGGTCTCCGCATCGGTGTGGGCGAGGACCTCGGCGGTGATCTCGATCAGATAGGAACCGAGCCGCCCCTCGTTCCAGCGGCGGAAGACGTCCGCGATCTCGGCGGGGCTGTAGCCACCGACCTGGCGCAGGAGGTCGTATGCCTCGGCGATGAGCTGCATGTCGGCGTACTCGATGCCGTTGTGCACCATCTTGACGAAGTGCCCGGCGCCGTCCGTCCCGATGTGCGTGGAACAGGGCTCGCCGTCGACCTTCGCACTGACGGACTCGAACATCGGACCCAGCACGGCGTACGACTCCGCCGAACCGCCGGGCATGATCGACGGCCCGTTCAGGGCGCCCTCCTCGCCGCCGGAGACACCGGCGCCGACGAAGTGGAGGCCCTTCTCGCGCAGGGCCGCCTCGCGGCGACGGGTGTCGGCGAAGTGCGCGTTGCCACCGTCGATGATCATGTCGCCGGGCTCCATGAGCGCGGCGAACTCGTCGATCACGGCGTCGGTGGCCGGGCCGGCCTGCACCATGATCATCAGGCGGCGGGGGCGTTCGAGCGCGGCCACGAACTCCTGTGCCGTCTCGGCCGGCACGAAGGCGCCCTCGTCGCCGTACTCCTTCATCAACTCATGGGTGCGGTGCGGCGATCGGTTGTGGACGGCGACCGTGTAGCCGTTGCGGGCGAAGTTGCGGGCCAGGTTGCGGCCCATCACCCCCAGGCCGGTGACGCCGATCTGGGCGGTGGCGTCGGGTGCGGAGCCGTTCGGTGCGGATGCGTTCATGGGGTGCCTGTTCTCCGGGTCGGTGACGTGACGGGTCGGCGCGGGGCGCCCATGTCCGCAGGTACGTCTGTGATCACGAATTGACTCGAAGTCCGGGAACCCGATTCGGAATTCGTTCCGGCGTCCGGCTGTCGGACCAGGTCTCAGCAGCCCGTTCCGGTCGGTGTGAACTCCACGCGCGCGTGCTCGTCCGCGGTGCGGGCCTCGTCGTAGGCGGAGCGCGTGACCCGGTACCAGACGCCGTCCTTGGCGGTGTCGCCGCCGACGTCGTCGAGGCTCACGCACCACCGTTCCCTGCGGACGACCCGGGTGTACGTCTCGGTGCCGCTGTGCACCTTCGCGCACTTGCGGTACCGCTCCGTGGTGTACCAGGTGCGGGTCTTCTTCTTGGTGCCGGTACCCGAACTGGACGTGTGCCGGACCCGTTTGGTGGCGGGCGTGCACTTCGTGACGGTGTGCGGCCGGGTGGCTCTCGTCGTCTTCTTGGCGAGGTGCCGGACCGAGTTCCGGAGTCCGGTCACGGTGTCGGGGGTCGGCGCGGGCTCCCGTGCGGTGCTCGCGCTGCTCTGACTGTCACCGGACGCGGAACTCGTATCGCCCCCGCTCCCGCCGCCGCACGCGCCGAGCGCTCCGATCAGAAGTGCCGTCAACCCGGCTGTTATCAGGCGCTTGTTGAACATGTTCCCCCGCTGTCAGTGTGGTGGAAGCGGTCAGCGTAGCCGAGCCGGACTCGCGGCTGTCCGCCCGCCGCTACATGGCCCCCGCGACGGCCGGAACCTTCGCGGCGACCGGGAAGCGGGTCTTCAGCGCGGGCGCCCGGGTGGGCCGCGGGGCCTTCGTCCTGCGGCCGGCGGCGAAGACGTACAGGCGCAGCAGCAGGAAGCGGGCGAGGCCGGCGAGACCGGAGGCGCTGAGGTACACGATCTGCTCGGTGAGCATCCCGGGCGACGACTGCACCAGGTGCAGGACGAACATCGCGGCGCAGGTCACCACGTAGGCCGCCGCGGCGGAGCCCGCCGACTGCCAGTGCTGGCGCCATCCGGCGTGCCGGCCCGACCCGAAGGTGAAGCGGGCGTGGAGCTCGGTGCACAGGAGGGTGGAGGCGATGGTGATCAGCGCGTTCGCCAGCGCCCAGGGCAGCCGCTCGGCCAGCAGTGCCACGGCGCCGCTGGAGAGGAGCCCGACACCGCCGCCCAGCAGCACGAACCGGGCGAAAGAGGCGAGCGGTCCGGGGGCGGCCGGGGTCCGGGGCGCGTCGTCCATGGCGGTCTCCATCCGCTCCGTACGCTGCGCCTCGGTGAATCGGCCGCGTAAGTTTGCTTGACTTACTCAACTATAGCGGATTGCTTGAGTTACGCAAGTAGATTTTGCGGAGGGTGTCGCCGGGGATCGCGCGTGGGGGATGCCGGTCAGTGCGTACGGCGACCGAGGAAGCCGTCCACGAGCCGGTCGAGGAAGTCCTCGTCGATCGGCTCACCCGTCACGAGGACGCGGTAGTAGAGCGGCCCGACGAGCTGATCGGTCTCGGCCGCGAGGTCGAGGTCGGCGGCCAACTGGCCCAGCTCCACGGCGCGTTCGAGCGGCAGGCGGTCGCGCCCGCGCTGCTCGTCGAGATAGCGCGCCCGGAAGTCCGCCGCGAACGCCGGGTCGTGCTGGGTCTGCGCGATCAGCGCCCGGAAGACGGCTCCGGGGTCGGACCGGCCCAGGAAGTCGGCCAGTTGACCCAGATAGGCGCGGAGGTCGAGGGCGAGGTCGCCGTGGTCCGGCCGGGTCAACTCCTCGGCGAGGTCCTGGAGGAAGGCGTCCACGAGGACGTCGGAGCGGTACACGGTCTGCTTGGCGACACCGGCCCGCGCCGCGATGCCCTCCATGGTGAGCCCCGCGAAGCCCTTCTCGACGAGCAGCCCGTCCGTCGCCTCCAGCACCGCCTGCCGTGCCTGCTCGCTGCGGCCGTGCCGGTTGCCGTGGTGGGAACGCCCCTGCCTCCCGGCGGCGCTCTCCTCGGCGGCTCCTGCCGCGGATCCCAATGTCCTCGCCTTTCACGTCATGGGCCGTCGGCTCGGCCACGCACGATACGTCGCGCGCGCTCCGGAGGGCGCCGGCCCGTCCGGCCGCAGAGCGTTGCGGGGCACGGCCACACCGTAGACGGACTACGTATTTCTCACGATGCCCAGGGACCTCGGCCCATGCGAAGATCACTCCTCCTGCCCGCCTACCCGCAGGGGACGATCGGATGACGACGGCACGACATGGGTGACCTCCGGGTGCGGTGCGCGACGTTCAACGTGCTGCACGGGCGGCGCATCCAGCCGGACGGCCGCCCGGCGCCCGCTCACCCCGGCGATGCTGCGGCGCCTCTCGCCGAAGCGGTCGCGGCCCTGGACGCCGACGTGGTGGCCCTCCAGGAACTCGACCGCCTCCAGGAGCGGTCGGGCGGTGTCGACCAGGCGGCGGTCGCCGCCGACGCGATGGAAGCGCGGGACTGGCGTTACGCCTCGGCGCTGCACTGCCGTTCGGTGCCGGGCCGGGGCTGGGTCCGCGACCCCACCGAGCCCGGGATGCGTGTCTACGGCCCCGAGGCCCAGCAGCCCCAAGTCCCCTCGCACGGGCTCGCGTTGCTGTCCAGACTTCCGGTCCGTGAATGGCGGGCCCTACGACTCCCGCCGGCGCCCCTCGCCCTGCCGCTGCGGGTCGCCGGGCGGGCCGCCCCGGTGCTGGCCCGGGATCAGCCCCGGGCCGCCCTGGCCGCCGTACTGGAGGGACCGCAGGGGCCGTTCACCGTCGTGGCCGTGCATCTGTCGTTCGTACCGGGCTGGAATGTCGGCCAACTGCTCGGCGTGCGCCGCTGGATCGCCGACCTGCCCCAACCCCAGGTGCTGATGGGGGACTTCAACCTGATCGGCGTGCTGCCCCGGGTCGCGCTCGACGTGACGGGGCGGCGGGGCTGGCGGGGTTCGGCGCGGCGGGCGACCTATCCCTCGCACCGCCCGCTCGTCCAGTTCGACCACATCCTGGCGACGGGGCTCGGCGAGGACGCCGTAGGGACGGCGGGTGCGCCGCGGGCGGCGATCTCGGACCACCGGCCGCTGGTGGTGGAGCTGGCGCTCTGAGTCAGTTCCACAGGGGATAGGTCACGACGTGCGCGAACCTGTCCGGCCTGCCCGCCGTGTACGTCAGGCTGATCTCGCTGTAGTGCCGCACCCGCGGATGCCTCTTCCACGGCTGCGGGGTGTCGAGCCGGACGACGACCGGGTACGAGTGGAACCTGCCCGCCGCGCAGTAGGGCTTGCAGTCGTTCACCACGTTGAAGCCCGTGGCCGTCGCGGAGTTGTCGTTCCAGTACGTCCAACGCAGCGACGTCAGGCGGCTGTTGCCGTCGCCGCAGGCGAGCATGAACTCGGCGGGGCGTACCTGGGGATGCCACAGGCAGTCGACGAGCACCGGGCCCGCGAACTGCCGATGGGCGGCGGGCACCGCGTGCACCGTCGCCGGGGCCGCGGACGACGTGCCCACGGCCGGCGCGAGCAGGGCGGCGGCACAGAGCGTGACGACTCCGACCATGGTGTGTTTGTACATGTCCGCTCCCGGCCGCCCGTTCGTACGCGTCGCTCCGCACCCGCATCGGTGGTGGTCCGTCCGCCGGGGCGCGGTCGTCGTCTCTCGTCTCGTCCGACGCTACGACCGTGCCCGGGGTTCCACCACTCGTAGGGACCAACGACACGGCCCGCCGAGAGTGTCGGGGTGTGCGCGGCCAGGGCCGGGAAAGCCCGGCCCCGAGCGGATCAGGCGGGCCGTACGGCGCCCCGGATGGCGGCCGGACCGGCGTAGAAGATCGACTCCTCGCGTATCGGCGTGCCCGGGCTCGGCGCGTGGATCATCAGGCCGTTGCCGGTGTAGAGGCCGACGTGGTCGATGCTGTCGTAGAAGAAGATCAGGTCGCCGGGGCGGATGTCCGTGAGCGGGACGAGGGCGCCCGCGCCGGACTGTTCCTGGGCGGTGCGCGGGAGCAGGACGCCCGCGGCCTTCCAGGCGGCCTGGGTGAGGCTGGAGCAGTCGTACGCGTCCGGTCCCGCCGCGCCCCACAGGCACGGCCTGCCGATCTGCGCGCGGGCGAACGCGAGCGCCATGCTGGTCTTGCTCTGTGTGCCGGCGTCCGGTGCGGCGGGGACGGCCGTGGTGGTCATCGGGGTCATCGCCGGGGCCGTGGGGAGAGGGATCTCCGGAGCCATGGTCGGAGCGACGGGAAGCGTGAACTCGGGGGCCATCGTCGGAGCGGTCGGGAGGGTGAACTCGGGGGCGACGACCGGGGCTGCCAGGGCCGCCTCGGGTGCGGTCGGCTGCCACTCCTGCTGGGGCGGGCGCCAGTCCGGCTCCGGCGTGGTGTACCAGGCGTCCTGGCCGGTCGGCTGCTGGGGCACCATGGGCATCTGCCCGGTGGACCAGGTCGTCTCGGGGGAGGACCAGGTCGTCTCCGGGGTCGGCCAGGCAGTTTCGGGGGTCGGCCAGGGTGTGTTCGCCGGGTCGGCTTCGGTGCGCGGTGCGGCGATGTACGGGAGCAGCGCCAAGTCCGACGTGAGCGGGTCGAAGACCGGCTCCGGAGCTGTCTGCGGGGCGAGTCGCCGCTGCTCGACCATGGGCGCGGGCGCCAGGTCGAGGGCGGGCACGGGCGGCAGGTCCACGACGGTCGGCTGCGGTGCCTGCTGGGCGGCGGGCAGCGCGGCGACGGGCCGGGTGGCCGACTCGGACATCTGGCTCGTGATGTCCGGGACGGAGGGCCCCGCGGTCAGCTCGGCCACGGCACGGCCGGGCGCCTCAAGAGCACGGCCGGCGCTCTCGGGCTCGGGGCGTCGCTCGGGCCGGGTTTCCGCCGGGCGTCCCTGAGTCCTGCTGGGCGGGAGGGCCGCCGGTACGGTCGGGCCCAGTTGGGCGCGGGCTTGGTCGAACCACTGCTTGGTGACCGCGTCGAGAGCGGGATCGGAAGGCCGGGACGCGGCCGGGCGGGGAGTGGCACGCTGGCGCGGGCCCCCCGACATCTTGCGCGTGGCGTTGTAGTTTCCGGTGGCCGTCTCGGCCCTGTCGTAAAGGGAGTTGATCCGCCGCTGGACTTCTTCGCGGCTGGGTCGGTCGTCCACGGTGGGGCCACTGCCTCCGGTGCGCGTGCCTCGTTCTGCCGGCATGGCAGACGTGCTCCTTCCGTATCGCGCCTACCGGGTTAGCTGTCGGGTTCGGGCGGCGATCACGGAAGGTTTGCCCTACGGCCCTTGCCCTGACGGGCGGTTGGGCCGATTCACCCCAAGTCGGTTGGGTCCCCGGCTCCGGCTGCCGCGAGCGGCGCACCGGACTCGGCGCGAGCCGCGCGGCCCGGCGCCAATCGCCGGAGTAGGTCGTACGGCCTGTCCGTCAACCTAGCCAACGTGTGTGCCTCGTGTGAAGGTTGAAGCGCGATATGTCCGATACGTATTTGTGACCTTTACCTCGTCCTGGGGATGACGAGCACTCATGGGCTGCGGAGCCGGACGCTCCATATGAGGTCGCTATGAATTTCCGGGACGGTTGAACACACCGGCGTCCGTCTCCGTATTGGGTCGGGGGATTTCCATGCCGGGACGATCCGGGCCGACCGATACGCGTAGGAGCAACTTCCGTGGCACGCAACACGCGCAGACGCCCCACAGGCGCACGACGCGCGACGATGGCAGCAGTCGCCCTGATGCTCGGCGGCGGAGGACTGGTGGCGGCGAACGTCTACGCGTCGGCGTCGGAAGGCGGTTGGGGCGGTGACTCCTCCCCACAGGCTTCTCCGGACGCGGCGTCGCGTGGCGCGACGATCGACTGCCCGGACATCGGTACCCAGTTGACGACGGTGCCCGACGGGGCGAAGACCGACGTCGACAAGGAACTCGCGCTTCTGGACCAGCAGATAACCGAGGCCTACCAGAAGCTGCGGGACTCGACGGAGGCCATACGCCAGGACGCCTCCTTCGCCGACAACGCGATCATGAATCCCTTGAAGGAGAAGCGGGCCGCGACCATCAGCCGGATCGACGACGCCATCGACCGTGTCGGGGACCGCCCGGAGGGGCTCGACGCGCTCGCCGCCTGCACCCTCATCGCCCCCACGAACGGAGACCAGAACGGCAGCGGCGGCGACCAGAGCGGCAGCGCCGCCCCGACCGGCCAGGGCCAGCAGCAGGGCGGCGGCCAGGGCCAGCAGCAGTCCACCAACGGGCCCGTCGCCTCGGACTACGCGGACATCACCTCCGTGCAGCCCAACGTGAACACCCCGCAGGAACAGGCCGACGCGTCCCGCGGCACGTTCGTCACCGCGTGCGGGGTGAACGAGAACGGTCTGTTCAACTCCGACAACGTGATCGTCGCCCCCGGAGTCACCAACGGCGCCCACCACTTCCACGACTACATCGGCAACCAGTCCAACAACGCCTTCGCCAGCGACCAGGACCTCGCCAACGCCAACACGAGCTGCGAGAACCCCGGCGACAAGTCCACCTACTACTGGCCCGTGCTGCGTCTGCAGAACGGCAAGCAGGAGCGGGACGCCAACTCGCCCGGCGGCGGCACCGAGGGCAACTCCGGTGAGATCGTCACGGCCAAGCAGGTCACGCTGACGTTCGAGGGCAACCCGCAGAGCAAGGTCGTCGCGATGCCGCGCCTCCTGCGGATCATCACCGGCGACGCGAAGGCCTTCGTCAACGGCCCGGCCAACGCCAACGCCTCCTGGAGCTGCACCGGGTTCGAGGACCGGCAGCTCAAGGACAAGTACCCGCTGTGCCCGTCGGGCAGCGACGTGGTGCGCACCTTCAAGTTCCAGAGCTGCTGGGACGGCCGCAACATCGACAGTGCCAACCACCGCACCCACGTGGCCTTCGAGGCCGCCGACGGCACCTGCCCGGACGGCTTCAAGGCCATTCCGCAGCTGGTGCAGCGCATCGTCTACGCCGTCGGCGCGCCGAGCCTCCAGGACGGCGGGAGGACGACCCCGCTGTTCGCGGTGGACTCCTTCCCCGAACAGCAGCACAAGCCCGTCACGGACCACGGCGACTTCATCAACGTCTTCGACGAGGGCCTGATGAACGACATGGTCACCTGCATCAACAGCGGCGAGAAGTGCGGCGCCGGCACGGGCAACGACCCCGGATCGGGCGGCGGTTCGGGATCGGGCGGCGGTTCGGGTGAGCCGCAGGAGTCCCCGACGGCCACAGCCACGGCTACGGCCACTGCTACCGCGACGGCCACTGCTACGGCCTCCGCGTCCGCATCCGCGTCGGACGAGCCCGGCGGGAATGGCGGAAACGCCGGGAACGGCGGCAACAACGGGACCGCCCCCGGCAACACCGGCGACCGGCCCACCGCGGAGCCCACGACAAGCGCCCCGGACACGCGGACCACCGACCCCGGGTCGCTGACCAGCGCTGTGGCGATACCCAAGGCCGACACGAAGACCGGGACGCCCAACGCGACGGAGACCCAGGGCAGTTCGGGCGACAACGCGGGCGGTCAGGTCGGCAGCGCCGTGGCGACGCCGCCCGCCTCGTCCTCGGGCGGGGAGAGCTACGCGGCCGTGGGCCCGAACCAACCGCAGGCGCAGGGCGGGTTGGCTGAGACGGGTGCGAATCTGTGGCCCGCCGCGGCCGGAGCGCTGCTTCTCGTCGCCGGGTTCGTGGTGCTGTACCGAGGCAAGCGCGGTTCGCGCTGACACTGCGCACGTCTGTGACAACGACGGCCCGGCCGCCCGCACTTGGGGGCGGCCGGGCCGTCACACGCTCATCGCGCCCGTGTAGGTTCCTCATGATCATTGACACTGTTTCCTGCGGAAACGCCGAAATCCGGGTCAGATGGGCAACGCCGTTGTCAGCCCAGGCTTCTCAATCTTGGTGTTGAGCACCGCTCCGGCAGTCACCGTGAGTGGTCTGAGGTCCTGCTCGAGCCGGTTGCGACCAGCGTTGCGGCGCTGTCGAAACGATCAAGGAGATCGCGAGCTTCGGTCAGGAATCTCACGCCTGCCGGAGTAGGAGACAGCGGGTTGGTTCGCTCGATCACGCTGAACCCCACGACGCTTTCAATGATCCTGAGCTGCCGGCGGAGGGTGACCTCGGGGACGCTGATTGCCGGTGCGGCAGCCGACAGGCCGGAGTGTCCGGGTATTTGGAGGAGGTTGCGTAGCCACGGCAGGCAGCTCCTCCTATTGCTGAGGCGTCGCATTTCCGGCGAGAGCGCGACGCCGAGGTGGGCGAAGGGGTTCGAACCGAGTCCGTTGGAACGTCGCGGGATGCCCCAAATCCGCAGGAAGCGCGACACGGTGTCTTGATGGAGGCCGAGTTCGTGCGCGATATCTGGGCAGCCGCGCCCCTTCATGGCGTACTCCCCTTCCAGCCACTCTCTGGTTACCATGCCTGGCAGGAGGGGAGGAACTCCGCGCCCTGAACTAGGGATCTTGGCCTCGATGAGTGCTCGACGAACGGTGCGAGAGCTGCACCCCGCGAGCTGCGCGATATCGGCGACAGAGAGCCGCTGTTCCTGGTAGAGCCGTTGCAGTTCTCGTGGCGAGAGAACGTCTTGGCGCGGAATATTGCGGCCCGGAACGCTGGGACGCGGCGGGGGATCGGGCGCTGTCCCACCGATATCAGCCATTTCAAGGTGCAAGAGGACGTGGTCCTCGCTAATGTTCAGATGTTTCGCGACCTCCGCCAGCGGGCGGCCCGCGATCAGCATCTCGGCGAGTGCGGAGTGGTCGATCTTTTCGGGATCTTCTCCAGGACACGCACCTTTTTCGAGCCAGGTGGCCGGCGGTTGCCAAAGCACGGGCTCTTCGATTTGGTGAGCCTGCAGGTTCTTTGCTGCCTGCTGGAAGAGGAATCCTTTGAGCTCTGCGGTGATTTGGTGCGACAGGTTCGTGTGCCAGGTCGGGGTCCGAGATGAGCTGCCGGGGTCTGCTCCGAGGAGAATCTTGAGAAGGTGCCACCGGAGTCTCTTGATCTGTGTCGGTCCGCTCCGAAGGCCGCGCCGGCGGCAGTACTCACGGAAGGCGTCCAGGTCGAAGCTGATAGTGGCCTCGGAGAAGATGTCCCGCCGGCGTCGATAGTCGATGGGAACCGGATGAGCGTCAATGGTGCGGGCTAACTCGGCCATGAATGCGGCAAGTTCATCGGGGCGCTGCTTTTCGAGTGCTGCGTCGAGAGCATTCCTGTTGTCGGATGTGCGGGGATTGCCCAGAAGTTCAGCGGCTCTGGGATAGTCCCAGAATGTTCCAGGCATAAGGAGGAGAGTTGCGCATGCTCGGCGGAGTCCGGACAGCCTGAATAGGGGTTCGGGCAGGCGGGGCAACATCCGGATTGTCCAAGAAGGCCAGAGCATCGCCGGCAGTCGGGCGGCTCGACGTCGTACGTCTTCGTCGGAGAGGGTCGGCCAGGCCGGAGTATCCGTGGTTGTGCCGAAACGCAGGCGCGCTGTCCAGGTCAGTTCGTTGGACACGGCGGTCAGAGCACGAGACATCACGCGGGGTCCGGCTGGGATCCAGTCAACGAGCCAGGATGTCGGATAGGTGTTCTTCCGCCTCGAACGTTGGGCCTCCATCAACCAAGCAAAGACTGCGTCACGGTCATCCCGGTCCTGGAGCACTGCAATCCTGGCGATGGTGGTGCCAACTGCCACACCGTGAGCGTTCACTCCGCTCTCTCGATTCGCTAGTTTAGGCAGATCACCACCGAGTTCCGCGAGGACTTCATGGACAACGGAAGGTGCTGTGGACAGCCTGTCGTTGATCCCTCGCAATGCCGACCGGCCGAGGACAGCCAGTTCGCGACCACGCAGCAAGGAGTCGTCCAGAGAATCGCCGATTTGCACGAATTTGGAGGTAACGTCTTGCTGGGCATTGAGGACCAATGAGTCTGCGGAGAGGAGGGGGGTAGTCGCGTGCGGCAGGAAGAACTCGCAGGGGGTGGCGCCGGCAGTGCCCGTTCCGTAGAGGCAGACTCCCGCAGGAGAGTTCCGCAGGTGCTGTCGCCCATGAACCACGGGCGGTAGTCCGCATTCTGGGCAGCAATCGAGCAACAGCATTCCGTGCCGGGTGCAGGCAAATGACCACGGCAGTCGCCATGAAATCTGCCAACGTCCGGCGCTTTCGTCGAGACAACCGGGGCAGAAGCGGCTGGTATTGCCAGTGTGCCGCCAGTTCGGTGGGCGGCTCAGACGGCGCGTCGGACGGTCGATGTTCACCGCCACTCCGTCCCAGGGTTCGAGCGTCATCGGCGTCAGTTCCTCCGAGGCGAGCCCCGTGCGTTCGGAAAGTACCTGCCGTTCGCGGTCTGTCAGATACCGGACCATGTGGTTGGGACGGGCTCTGTGCAGACCAATGAAGCTCAGGAACTGCGGCACGCCCGTCCGTAGGCGGCGGGCGTATGCCGCCAGCCAGCTGTCGAGGGACTCCCCCTCTACTGGGGGCACCCAGAGAGGAATGCGGTCATCCGTCCATTCCGTCATGCCGATTTCCTGCCAGGTGATGCGGGATGACTGGTCAGCAGGCCGGCCTCGATGGCGGCTTCGAGTTCCTCGCGGCCTTCCTCGGCAGCGACGTCGTTCTTCACCTGGTCCATGAGGTCCTTGTCGAGGCGCTCATGGCCGCAGCGGATGGCGCGGAGGCAGCCGCGGTTGATCAGTGCCATGAGGGAGGCGAAGTGGCCGGTGGAGCGAGCGTAGAGATAGTCGGAAAGGTCCTGGGCGAGCATCCCGGGGTATTTCTCCGCCAGGACGAGCTTCTTCTCGATCGTCTTCAGCAGGACCTGCCACTGCCGACGTCCCTCCTCGTTCTCGATCTGGAAAGGGAGCAATGTCAGTGGAGTGGTGCGGCGTCCGAACTGGGCGAGTTCGTTCTTCTTGCCGGAGAAGCCCTCGCTGAGGATTCCGCGCTGCTGGACTCCGACGCCGACATAGATGAGGGTGACGGGGAAGACGTTTGCCAGGTACTTCAACTGGTTGGACATGCGAACCGAGTTGGTTTTCGCTCCGGCCAGGAAGTGGATGTCGTCGATGATGAAAACGGCGGTTCTCATGGACAACACCGCGTCCACAGCCCGCTCGGCCAGGGTGTCAGCGTCCCCCGTGACCGGCAGTCCGTAGAAGCGGCAGATCGCGGCGTTCAGGCCGCGGATCTGTGTGTTCCCGCTCAGTGCGATGTAGATGATGGGGACCCTGCGGTCTCCGCTAGGGGTGGTTTCCCCGCGCAAGGAGATCTGTTCACGGAACAGCTTCCGGCCGTAGGCGCGGACTGCGGTGCTCTTTCCGAGTCCGGGGTAGGCGTCCAGCAGTGCTGCCGGTTTCGTCTTGTCCCCGTCCTGCCGGTTCGAATCGACAATCTCGTCCAGCTCATCGTGTAGTTGGAGGAGTTGCGGGGTGTCAATCGGGCCGATGTTGGCATGCCAGACCGCCCGACTGTCGTTATGCATCAAGAGCGCTCGCGGCGAGAGGTCAGCCAGTTGCGCTCTGGTGTGCTGTTCCGGCCGGATCCGGTCCGGCCCGTTGACCTCCTGAAGCCAGCCCGGAAGCCGGGTGGGACTGTACTGGCGGTCGTCGCCTTCGAACGGCTCGACGTCGTCCGGCGCTTTCAACGGCTGTCCCAGATATCGGCGTAATAGTCGTCCTCGTCGATGGGAACGGATTCGTCGCCCGGGAAGGCTGCCTCGCATTCCTCATCCTCGTCGTCGTCCCCGCCGAGTTCGTTGTCCTCAGTTCCGACGATGACAAGGCCGGGATCGGCGGGCTCGGCTTCTGCTAGGTCTTGTTCGGATGGACTGAGGGCGGCAATGCGTCGGACCGACGGCAGCGAGGCGACCTCGTCCTCTGCCTCGCGTGGTTCGTCGTCCTCTCCCACCATCTGTAGCCGTTCCTGGGAGAGACGGAGGGCCATGCGCCGCTCAGTGCGATCCGCGGCCAATCCGGCGCCCCACCGTTCGAGGAGTTCGACCAACGCGCGTTTGGTGTCCGGGAACCGGTGCGTCTTCTTCGCAATCCGGCGAGCGTAGACCAGGGCCTCTCTGCTGAACGGTCCATTCAGGGCGGGTGCGTGTTCCCAGTCGAGCCTATGCCACGTCCGAAGCTCGGGGTCCTGGAAATACACCTTGCGCATATCGCCGCGGTCCACCGCGATCGGCCACTTGCCCGCGTCCACTCCGCGATAGGGGCTGGGCTGGTTGCGGTAGTTGTTCAGCGCATCCCCGTTGTAGCGCATCCCTTCGATCTCGATGCCGTAGTGGTGGATCGGGACGCGTTCCTCCTCCAGGAACTCCAGAGCCATATTGGGGCGGGCCGGGATCCGCAGTGGGCCCGCCCGGGTGACTCCGTGCTCGAACATGTCCAGCGGACTGAGTTGAAGCCCAGGGATCTCCGGAATCCGCAGGCCGCGGTGGCGGCGCCTGTGATAGATCAGAGTGATCCATTCACGGATGATCGCTTCGAGTTCGTCGATGAAGAAGAATGCCTCGTCCTCGACTTTCTCGCCGCGGCTGTGCACGTCCGAGCCCTTGTAGCCGGGCAGCGCGGCCAGCACTCCCTGGTTGAGGGTCCGGAACCAGCGTTCGACCGGCTTGTCGGTCGGTGTCTTCGGCCGGGCCGGCTGCAGAGAGATGTCCAGCTTCGCGCAGACGCTCTCGATGTGGTTCGACAGGTAGACCTTGCCGTGGTCATAGATGATCGTCTCGGCCGCGACCGTGGGCAGCAGCGGCTGCCCGTCCCGGTCGACGAGCTTGTCCGCGTCGACCACGACGGTGGACGGCACTCCGCAGTACGGCAGCGGCTCGCTCCCGTCGCCCGGAACGTCTCGTGGCCGGACCGTCTCGAACAACACCCCGGCCACGTCCGTTGACTTCGTCGACACCGGGGTGAGGCGGAGCCCGGTGATGCACCGGCTGTAGAGATCCATTGCGACCGTGAGCTCACACCGCACCCACCGGCAGGTCACCGGTTCCATCGCGAAGACGTCCAGGCAGTTGGTGTCCAGCACCACATACTCGCCCGGTCGTGTCGCGCGCAGCCGACCGTAGGTCCCCTTCGGGGCGTCCGCGATCGACCTCTTCCCCTTCGTGCTGCCCTCGAAGGCGTTCGTGCCCTTGGTAAGCACTCGAAGTGCCTCATAGCCCGTCGTGCGGGCCGGAAGCGGGACCGTGCCATCCCCGTACTTCTTGACCAGACGCTCTTCGATCTCGATCAGGATCAGACTCCGCACCGGCCGGGAGGACTTCTCGTGGCCTTTCAAAACTGACCGGGTCATCTCCAGCCACCGAGGGTCGACCTTGTCAAGCACGCTCTTTTGCGGGCGGTCGCGAACCAGGCCGGCCGGGCCGGAGCTATTCACCTGCCGTACCCAGTTGCGGATCGTGGTTTCGGAAACTCCCAGTTCTGCCGCCTTGGCCGCGTACCGGTGCATCTTCGGTGTTCCGGGCGCGTAGTCGGGTCGTGGCTCGCCTGGAAAAGCCAGTTCCTCGCTGCCGAGTTGATAGCCGGTGCGGACCTCCTGGACATGGCGGAACTGCCGGGTCAGCTCGTCGTCCTCTTTGTCGCTGAGACCGCTCAGGGCAGCCGCATCAGCTGGTTCACCTTGCGGGGCCGGAGTGAGGATCTCAGTGGTGGGATGTGCCAACAGCACAGAGATATCAACCTGCCGCCACTGCGGGACACCGACGACAGAGACTGCCGGCTGGAGAAGAATCCGGCGACCCTCAATTTCGGCGACCGTGAATTGTTCACCGTCGAAGCTGATCGGCAACCCTGGCCTCAACGGCGTCGTCCACGCGCTCATACGCACCTCCGCAGCACCGACTCACCCGACAACGGACGCGACAGGTCCGTCGTCAACCGTCCCGACCACAACAGAGCCATGAACGCTGGCCTCGCCTCCTCGGAGGGCCGCCCATTGGCCAACTGGCGTTCAGCCAAGGCCAGTTTTTCGCCGTCGGCCACCTGCTGCCATGCCTGCTCTGTGTCCGTCGCGGACACCACACCGGGACGCCGGTAGGCAGCGAGGAACCGCACGTTCTCCAGCAGCACCCGATCCGCCCCGGACCAGATTTCATAGTCCCAGCCGTGCTGCCGGAACAGCTCGCCAGGCCACGCAAGAGCCTCCACGATCTTCGGATCCTTCAAGCGGCTCGCTGGCTTGACGTTCACCACCCGCACGGTCCCCGAACTCATGACCAGCAGAAAGTCCGGCACGTGGTGGCGAGTCCGATCGCCGACCCGGGCCGCCAGACGGCACGGCTGAGCAAAGATCGCCCGTACTTCCGGATCGAAGTCCGCCAGCAGCAATCGGGCCAGCTCCAGGCGGCTTTCGTAGACCACGTGCCCACCCGTCGTTGCAGACGAGTACTTGCCCGAGTAGTGGGCCATCCCGTGGACGGAGCGAACAGCGCGCCACGGCTGGGACTCCGCAAAATCGGTCAACCTGAGTTGTCGGACCGGGACTTCGCGTACCGATCCATCGACGTACCGGATCGAGGCCGAAGGGACTTTTCGCGTACGACGGGTACCGCCCGCTCTCCGTACTGCCATGCTTGAGACGGTACGGAGGGCGGGCGGTGCAGACTCAGCGGAGATCGAAAGAGGCCCAGAGAGGACCGCTACTGAACGTAGCCATTGTCAAAGGAACCGCGGATTTGCCAATCCGATGTCAATGAAACACCTTCATTGTCAATGATCATGCGGATCCTAGAGCCCGGGTCAGACAGCCGGTGCGGGATAGGTCGGGTACTCCACCCCGGAGACGTGCTGGACGACCCGGATGACCTGGCAGGAGTAGCCGAACTCGTTGTCGTACCAGAGGTAGAGGATCGCGTTGTCGCCGTCGACCTTGGTGGCGCCCGCGTCGATGATCGAGGCGTGACGCGAGCCCATGAAGTCGCTGGACACCGCGTCGGGGGCGGTGGTGAAGTCGATCTGCCGTTTGAGCGGCGAGGTCAGTGAGACATCGCGGAGGTGGTCGAGGACCTCGGCGCGGGTGGTCTCGCGGCCGAGCCGCAGGCTGAGGATCGCGATCGAGACGTCCGGCACCGGGACCCGGATCGAGCTGCCGGTGATCGGCGCCTTGAGGTCGGGCAGCGCCTTGGCGACGGCGGAGGCGGCGCCGGTCTCGGTGATCACCATGTTCAGCGGCGCCGAACGGCCGCGGCGGTCGGCCTTGTGGTAATTGTCCAGCAGGTTCTGGTCGTTGGTGAACGAGTGGACCGTCTCCACATGGCCGCGCAGCACGCCGTACTCGTCGGCCATCGCCTTCAGCGGCGGCACGATCGCGTTGGTGGTGCAGGACGCGCAGGACAGGATCCGCTCTTCCGGCTTGATCGTGTCGTGGTTGACGCCGTGCACGATGTTGGGGACGTCGCCCTTGCCGGGCGCGGTCAGCACGACCTTGTCGATACCGGGCCGCAGATGCTGCGAAAGGCCTTCCCGGTCACGCCACTTGCCCGTGTTGTCGATGAGGATGGCGTCCTTGATGCCGTACGCCGTGTAGTCGACCTCGGACGGGTCGCCCGCGTAGATCACCTTGATCTGGTTGCCGTTGGCGATGATCGTGTCGCTCGCCTCGTCGACGGTGATCGTGCCCTGGAACTGGCCGTGGATCGAGTCCCGGCGCAGCAGTGAGGCACGCTTCACGAGATCCTCGACGGCCCGATCCCCGCCCCGCCGTACGACGATGGCGCGCAGCCGCAGTCCGTTGCCCGAGCCGGCCTTCTCGATGAGCAGACGGGCGACCAGGCGGCCGATGCGGCCGAAGCCGTAGAGGACGACGTCTCGGCCCTCGCGGCACTCGATCTTGTTGACGCCCGTGGCACCGGCGACGGCCTCGGCGGTGAACTCCTCGGCGGTCAGGCCGCGTTCGTCCGTCCGGTGCGTCGCGGCGAGCATGCCGATGTCGATCTGGGAGGGGCCCAGGTCGAGCGCGGTGAGCGCCCGCAGGTACGGCAGGGTCTCGGTGACGGACAGTTCCTCGCCGTCGATCTGCCGGGCGAACCGGTGGGTCTTGAGGATGCTGACCACCGACTTGTTGACCAGGGAGCGGCTGTGCAGCAGGACGGTGACGTCCCGCTCGCGGTGCAGCTTCCCGATCATCGGGATCATCGACTCCGCGATCTCCTCGCGGGTCTTCCAGTTGGTGAACGAGTCCTCGTTGACAGGCACAGGATTCTCTTTCGAGCTAGACGGCGCTCATATGCTAACCCGCTGTTCATCTGCTCGTTCAGTGGGGTGCCGCCCGGCCCGTGGAAGGCCCGGAACGCCGTGAGGGCCCTGCCGACGCGCGTCGGCAGGGCCCTCACGGGTGTACTGGTGTCGCTTCTACACGGTTTCCACAGCGTCCTGGGTCGCGCCGCTGCCCAGCAGTGCCGACGCGTTCTCCAGCGGGGTGAGGACGTGCGCGGGCACGGCCTCGGGCAGCCCGTGGCAGGTGAAGCCGAGCCGGGTCATGGCCCGGACGACCTCGCCGCTGTTGAAGTCGCGGGGGTCCTGCCGGGTGATGACCTGCCCCACCTGCTTGACGGGGTAGCGGCGCCGCCCGATGGTCACGGACTCACCCGTGACCAGCTCGGGCTTGATGCCCTTCATCGTCTCCAGGACTCCCATCTTGGTGAGGTCGAAGGGATACCGGGCGATGACACAGCGCATGTTGCCTCACAGAGAGAAGGAGGATCGGGGGCCGAACGGGCGCCCGAAGGCGCCGAGTTGGTCCTCAGGCCGCAGGACCGAAGGACGACCGTCGCTGCCCCCGACTGCTGCTGCCGCCACTGCTGCCGCGCCGCGCCGCACCACCGGCGGACGACCGGCCGCCCTCGCCTGCCGGACGGCCACGACGGCCGCGCGACGACGAGGAGGACGGGCTGCGGCGGGTGCGCTCACGCTCCACGACCGGTGCCTGGATGACGACCGGGACGCCGGACGGGGCCTGGGCGCCCGTGATCCGGGTCAGCTCCTCCTCGCCGGAGCGCACCGCGGTGACCTCCGGGGTGACGCCGGCCGCGGTCATCAGCCGGGTGAAGTCACGCCGCTGGTCGGGGGTGACCAGGGTCACGACACTGCCGGACTCGCCCGCACGGGCCGTACGGCCGCCGCGGTGCAGATAGTCCTTGGGGTCGGTCGGCGGATCGACGTTGACGACCAGGTCGAGGTTGTCGACGTGGATGCCGCGCGCCGCGACGTTGGTCGCCACCAGCGCCGTCACATGCCCGTCCTTGAACTGGGCCAGCGTGCGGGTGCGCTGCGGCTGGGACTTGCCGCCGTGCAGACCGGCCGCGCGGACACCGTTGTTCAGCAGGTGCTTGACCAGCCGGTCCACCGCGTGCTTGGTGTCCAGGAACATGATGACCCGGCCCTCGCGCGCCGCGATCTCCGTGGTCGCCCGCTGCTTGTCCGTGCCGTGCACGTGCAGGACGTGGTGCTCCATCGTCGTGACCGCGCCCGCGGAGGGGTCGACGGAGTGGACGACGGGGTCGGTCAGGTAGCGGCGGACCAGCAGGTCCACGTTGCGGTCCAGGGTGGCGGAGAACAGCATCCGCTGGCCGCCCGGCTGCACCTGGTCGAGCAGCGCGGTGACCTGGGGCATGAAGCCCATGTCGGCCATCTGGTCGGCCTCGTCGAGGACGGTGATGGTCACACCGTCGAGCCGGCAGTCGCCGCGCTCGATGAGGTCCTTGAGGCGTCCCGGCGTCGCGACCACGACCTCCGCGCCACCGCGCAGCGCCCCGGCCTGGCGGCCGATGGACATACCGCCGACGACGGTGGTCATCCGGACGCTGACGGCGCGGGCGTACGGGGTGAGCGCGTCGGTGACCTGCTGGGCCAGCTCACGGGTGGGGACGAGGACGAGCGCGAGCGGCTGACGCGGCTCGGCTCGGCGGCCCGCCGTACGGGCCAGCATCGCGAGGCCGAAGGCGAGGGTCTTGCCCGAGCCGGTACGGCCCCGGCCGAGTACGTCACGGCCGGCGAGGGAGTTCGGGAGCGTCGTCGCCTGGATCGGGAACGGGACGGTGACGCCCTCGTGGCCGAGAGCGGCCAACAGCTTTGCGGGCATGTCGAGTTCGGAGAACGACTCCACGGCGGGCAGACCCGGCGTGACCGTCTTCGGCAGCGCGAACTCGCCCTGCAGGGCGACCGGACGGCCGCCGTTGCCCTTGGCGCGGCGCGGAGCGCCGGAGCGGTTGCCGGACGGGGCTGCCGAACGGTAGCCGCCCTTTCCGGATTCCGGATTTCCATTCCGCTTTCGCGGGGAGCGATCATTTGTACGTACGCGGTTCAATGGGAACCTTCCTTGATATGGCACGTATCAAGGAATTCCCGCGGTGAATGAACGGCGCAGAGAATCGCAAGAACGAGCCGGTGGCTTCGGCGAAACAACGCCGAAAGCATGGAAAAAGCAGCGAGCTGGGGCCCGCACCCCAAGGTGCGGGCCCCAGCTGCGAAGTAAACGTCGTCGTTACGCAGGAACGATGTTCTCGGCCGTCGGGCCCTTCTGGCCCTGCGCGATGTCGAAGGTCACCTTCTGACCCTCCTGCAGCTCGCGGAAGCCCTGGGCGGCAATGTTCGAGTAGTGGGCGAAGACGTCAGCGCCGCCACCGTCCTGCTCGATGAAGCCGAAACCCTTTTCCGCGTTGAACCACTTCACGGTGCCACTGGCCATTTTGTTCTCCTTCGGGGCGGTCAGCGGAGTCCGCACTGTGCGGGCTCCGTGTCGCCGTGATGATCACCCCGCCGGAAGAAAGACCGGACACACAAAAAAATGCTCCACCGCCTCGGAGGGCGGTGCGGGCATCTGAAGGGTTTGGCAACCACAACTGCAACTGAGATCAAGACTAGCACGGCACGATCGTCCGTGTGCGGCCGTTAATTCCGTTTCTCACGTCGCCGACATAGATATGCGATCGCCCCCCTGGCTACGCGAGCGCGTCGATCCAGTCACGGACGACCTTGGCCGTCGTCGGGGCGTCCTCCTCCAGCACGCTGAGATGGGTGCCGGTGGTGTCCGCGGTGTCCTGGACGTGCGGCCAGGACGAACGCCACTCGCGAGGCATGTCCGGCAACGGTTCGGACGCGCGCACCAACAAGGTCGGCACCCGCGTGGGCTCGGGCTGCCACCCCCGGAACATCCGGGTGTACGCGCCCAGCGACAGCAGCGCCAGATCGTCCACCAGAGTGTCGAATCTCTCGCCGACCGCCAGCGGAGCCCGGGCGGGCAGCGACACCAGCCACGGCTCGGCCTCCCGGTCCGGGGTGATGTGGTACGAGTCGATCAGCACGAGTCCGGCCGGGGGAGCGCCGAGGGCGGCCAGGCGGGTGGCGAGTGCGTGGGCGGCCGTACCGCCCATGGAATGGCCGACCAACACATAGCGGCGGTCGCCCAGTTGGTGCCGCACGGTCGAGGCGTGCGACGCGGTCAGGGTCTCCAGGTCCCGTGCCACCGCGTCTCCGTGGTCGACTCCGGAGTGCTGCACCTCGAAGACGTCCCGCTCGCCCTCGAAGCAGGGGGCGAGCCCCGCGTACCAGGGACGGCCCAGGGTGGTGGCGAAGCCGGGAACACAGACGAGGGCGGGGCCCCGGGTGCCCGCGGCCAGTCGCAGTGGCGGCAGCGCGTGCCGGGCGGCCTCCTCGGGCCCGAAGGCGGGCGCACCGATGGACGCGGTCACCAGAAGACGCATGGCCGATACGACGTCCCCGGTCGCGCAGACCTGCCGGTACAGGGCCGGCAGCGACTGCCCGGCGCCACGCCCGCGCCCACGGGACCCTGCCGGTGCCGGGACGGTCGCGGCGGCGGATCCGTCGGGCAGGGCGCCGCGCAGCTCGCCGTACAGGTGCGCGGCGAGCTGTTCCGTGTCCGGCCAGTCGTAGGCCACGGTGACCGCCAGTGGTGTCCCGGTCAGCAGGCTCAGCCGGTTGCAGAGCATGACCCGCATCAGGGAGTCGAGGCCCAGCTCCGAGAAGTCCCGGTCGACGGTGTCGGCGTCCGTGTGCCCGAGCACGGCGGCGACCTCGGTGCGGATGAGCGACTGGAGCGCGGGGAGGCGTTCGGGCAGGGGCAGCGCCGCGAGGCGATCGCGCCAGGACCCGGCCGCGTCGTCCGGCACTCCGCCCGTGGCCGCTGTCGTGGCGGAGGCCGACTGCCGTTCGGCGCGCAGCAGTCCGCGCAACGGCGCCGCGACGATTGTCCCGGCCAAAACCGCCTTGGGCGAGCGGTCCAACGGCAGTGGCGCGAGGACCGGTTCGCCGCTGCCGAGCGCGGCGTCGAAGAGCGCGAACGCCTGCTCGGGGGAGACCGCGCGCACCGGCCCGCCGTGCACCCGGCCACTGCGCGCCGCCATCCCCTCCTCGTCCGCCCACGCGCCCCAGGCCAGTGACAGCGCGGGCAGCCCGAGTGCCGCGCGGTGGCGGGCGAGCGCGTCCAGGAACGAGTTGGCCGCCGCGTAGTTGGCCTGACCGGCGCTGCCCAGCAGTCCGGCCGCCGACGAGAACAGCACGAACCGCGACAGCGGCAGACCCTTCGTCGACTCGTGCAACTGCCAGGCCGCATCGGCCTTCGGCCGCAACACCGCCGCCAGCCGCTCAGGAGTCATCGACGCGAGCACGCCGTCGTCCAGGACCCCGGCCGCGTGCACTACGGCGGTCAGGCCGGGGCCGAACGTCTCGAGTACGGCGGCGAGTTGGTCCCGCTCGACGATGTCACAGGCCACCAGGTCCACGTGTGCGCCCGACTGCTGGAGACCGTCCCGCAACTCCCTTGCACCCGGCGCCTGTTCACCGCGTCGACTGAGGAGCACGAGCCGCCGCACCCCGTGGCGGTCGACCAGGTGCCGGGCCAGCATCGCCCCCAGGGAGCCGGTGCCGCCGGTGATGAGGACGGTGCCTCCGCCGAGGGAGTCGTCGGCCGCCTCCGAACTGGGCGCCGCCGCCAGCCGGGGGACGCTCACCATGCCCTCCCGGACAGCGAGTTGAGGCTCGCCCGTGGCGAGGGCGGCGGGCAGCTGTCGTAGCGACTCGGGGTGGCCGTCCACGTCCACGAGGATGAGGCGTCCGGGGTACTCGGCCTGCGCGGTGCGCAGCAGGCCCCAGAGCGTGGCGGCGGGCAGGTCGGGTGACGGATCGGCGGCGCCGCGGGTGACCACGGCCAGCGGTCCGGGACCGGCGAGGTGTGTTTGCAGCAACTCCAGGGCTCGTACGGTCAGTTCGTGTGCCTCGGTGGCCGGGTCCGTGTCGCCGGGGGCGGCCAGGGACGCCACGGTCATCTCCGGCGTCTCCTCGGACCAGGACGCCTCGTCGTCGGCGGAGGCGAGGAATGCGGCCAGGCCCAGGTCGTCCGTCTCCGACACCGCCACGAAGGGTGCCTTGCCGGCGGCCGGAACGCCGGTCCAGCGCAGCTGGTACAGGTCTCCGGCCGTGGGGCCGATCTTCGGTGCCGGTCGGGTCGTCATCGACTCCAGGCGGGCCACGGGTGCGCCGGTGGGGGTCGCGAGGTCGAGGGTGATCGCATCGGGGCCGGGTGAAGGATGTGGCGCCGGGCGTCCGGGACCGGCAGCGGGCCGACCTCGGCGAACAGTTCCTCGCCGCGCCGCCACAACGCCGTGACGCCCTGGAACGCCGGACCGTACGCCAGCCCGGCCTCGGCCACCCGGTCGTAGGCACCGGAGAGGTCCACCCGCGTGGCACCCGCCGGCGGCCACTCGGCGAGCGGGACCGCGCCATCCGTACGGGCCGATGTGGCCGGGCCGAGTCGACCGGTCGCGTACTGCGTCCAGGCGCCGAACGCACCGGATTCCTCGGGCCGCGCGTACACGTCCGCCGAGCGGCGCCCGGAGTCGTCCGGCTCGCCCAGGACCACCTGGACCTGGTGGACGCCCTCCTCGTCGTCGGCGGGCAGGAACAGCGGGTTCAGCAGGGCGAGTTCCTCCAGGACGGCGAGACCGCACAGGTCGCCCGCGTGCAGCACGAGGTCGGCGAACGCGGCGCCGGGCACGAGGGTGTGGCCGCCCACGGCATGGTCGCGCAGCCACGGCTGGGCCGCTCCGGACAACCGGCCGCCGCACAGCAGGCGTTCCGTACCCGGCACGGTGACCGTCTGCGTCAGCAGCGGGTGCCCGGTGCCGGCGGTCGCGTCGGTGCCGGTGTCGGACAGCCAGTAGCGCTGTCGTTGGAAGGGGTAGGTCGGCAGGTCGTCGACGTGTCGGGCGCCGCTGTCCGCGTAGACCCGGCGCCAGTCCAACGGCACACCGTGGACGTGGAGTTGGCCGAGGGTGTCGAACAGCGTCCGCGGCTCCGCGCTGTCCCGCCGGGCCGCCGCCGTGAAGAGGAGTTCCTTGCCGGTCCCGGCCAGGCTCGCCGCGGCCTGGGCCGTCAGCTGGGCGGCCGGGCCGATCTCGGCGAACGCGGTCACCCGGCCGTCGTGCGCCAGCCAGTGCACGGCGTCCCCGAACCGCACGGCCTCGCGGGCATGGCGTACCCAGTACTCGGCCGACCGCAGGTCCTCCCCGGTGGCCGGCAGCCCGGTCAGGCCCGACAGCACCGGGACGGTGGGGGAGTGGTACGTCAACTCGTCCGCGACACGGCCGAATTCGGCGAGCATCGGCTCCATGAGAGGGGAGTGGAAGGCATGGCTGACCCGTAGCCGGACGGTACGACGGTCTCGTGCGGCGAACCGCTCCGCGAGGGCGAGGACCGGCTCCTGCGCGCCGGAGACGACGACCGCGCGAGGGCCGTTCACGGCCGCGATCGCGACCCCGTCGGTCAGCTCGGCCGTGACCTCCGCCTCGGTGGCGTCGAGCGCCACCATGGCACCGCCCTCCGGCAGTTGCCGCATCAACCTCCCGCGCGCCGCGACCAGTTCGACGGCGTCCGCCTCGGACAGCACGCCCGCGCAGTGGGCCGCCGCCAGTTCGCCGATCGAGTGCCCGGCGAGGAACTCCGGCCGTACGCCCCAGGATTCGAGCAGCCGGAACACGGACACCTCGAAGGTGAACAGAGCGGCCTGGGTGAAGTCCGTACGGTCCAGCAGCGCGTCCTCGTTCGTGGTCCACAGCACCGAGCGCAACGGACGTTCCAGGTGGGCGTCGAACCGTGCGCACAGGGCGTCGAATGTGGTCGCGAACACGGGGAAGGCGTCGTGCAACTCCCGTCCCATGCCCGCCCGTTGGGCTCCCTGGCCGGTGAACAGGAGGGCCAGGCGGGCGGAGGAGCTGGTGGTGTGCGGCGGAGTGGATTCCGTCAGGGAGTCGAGGGCCGCGAGTGCGGTCGCCCGGTCGTGGGCGGTGACCGCGGCTCGCTGGGGCAGGGCGGCCCGGGTGGTGGCGTGGGTGAACGCCACGTCCAGCAGGGCGAGTTCGAGGCGCTCGCGCAGGAAGGCGGCGGTGCGTGCGGCCTGTGCGCGGAGGGCGGTCGGGGTCGCGGCCGAGAGGAGCAGCGGGGGTGTCGCCGTGCGGCGCGGGGCCGGTTCGACGGTCTCGTCCGGCTCGGCCTCCTCCAGGATCACGTGCGCGTTGGTGCCGCTGATACCGAACGCAGACACCGCCGCGCGGCGCGGGCGCCCGGGCTCGGGCAGCCACTCCTCGTCGCGGGACAGGAGTCGCACGGTGCCCGACGACCAGTCGACGTGCGGTGACGGCTCTTCGGCGTGGAGTGTGCGCGGGAGGCGGTCGTGGTGCATCGCCAGGACGGTCCTGATGACGCCGGCGACTCCGGCCGCCGCCTGGGTGTGCCCGAGGTTGGACTTCAACGAGCCCAGCCACAGCGGGCGTCGGGCGGGACGGTCCTGACCGTAGGTGGCGAGGAGTGCCTGTGCCTCGATCGGGTCGCCGAGCGCGGTGCCCGTGCCGTGCGCCTCCACGGTGTCGATGTCGGCCGGGGACAGTCCCGCGTCGGCCAGCGCCGAGTGGATCACCCGTTGCTGGGCGGGGCCGTTGGGCGCGGTGAGCCCGTTGGAGGCGCCGTCGGAGTTGACGGCCGAGCCGCGCAGCACGGCCAGTACGGGATGGCCGTTGCGGCGGGCGTCGGAGAGCCGTTCCAGCAGGACCAGGCCGACCCCCTCGCCCCAGGCGGTGCCGTCGGCCGCCGCCGAGAAGGGCTTGCAGCGGCCGTCCGGGGCCAGCCCGCGCAGCCTGCTGAACGCGAGGAACGGGCCGGGTGACGACATCACCGTGACGCCGCCGGCGACGGCGAGGGAGCACTCCCCGTCGCGCAGGGACCGTACGGCCGAGTGCATCGCGACCAGCGACGACGAGCACGCGGTGTCCACTGTCACGGCCGGGCCGCGCAGCCCCAGCGTGTAGGCGATACGGCCGGAGGCCACGCTGCCGGCCGAGCCGAGGGCGAGGTGCGCCTCCAACTCGTGCCCGGCGCCGTGCGGGAGACGGCTCGCGTAGGTGGCGTGCATGACGCCCACGAAGACGCCGGTGTCGCTGTCGCGCAGACCGGCGGGGTCCATGCCCGCACGCTCCAGCAGCTCCCAGCTGGTCTCCAGGAGCAGTCGCTGCTGGGGGTCGGTGGCGAGTGCCTCGCGGGGCGACATGCTGAAGAAGGCCGCGTCGAAGTCGGCCGCCCGGTGCAGGAAGCCGCCCCGGCGGGTGACCGACTTGCCGAGGCGGTCGGGGTCGGGGTCGTAGAGGTCGGCCACGTTCCAGCCGCGGTCGGTGGGGAAGTCGGAGGTCGCGTCGGTGCCGTCGGCGACCAACCGCCAGAGGTCCTCGGGGGATTCCACCCCGCCCGGGTAGCGGCAGGCCATGGCGACGACGGCGATGGGCTCCCCGGGGTCTGCGCGGTGGGTGTCCCCGGACGTGCGCACGGGCTGGGGGCGGATGTCGCCGTGCAGCGCGTCGCGCACCAGGGCCGCCACGGCGGCGGGAGTCGGGTGGTCGAACACAAGCGTCGCGGGCAGCGCGAGACCGGTCGCCGTGCCCAGCCGGTCGCGCAGCAGCACAGCGCCGAGCGAGGTCAACCCCTGTGCGCTGAACGGCACTTCGGGACCCAGCTCCGGCACGGGGACGTCGAGAGTCCGTGACGTCACTTCGAGGACCAGGTCGAGTACGGCGTCGGACTCGGCCGCGAGCCGCTCCCGCAGCGCGGCCGAGGCGGACCTGCGTTCCGCCGCGAGGCGCTCGGGCAGCTGCTCGGCGAGCACGGCCCGGGCGATCTTGCCGGACGCGGTACGGGGGAGGGACGCCGTCGGATAGATCTCGTCCGGCACCTTGAAACCGGACAGCCGCTCCCGGCAGGCGGCGAGCGCCCGCGCGGTGTCGACGCCGTCCGGGCCGGGCACGACGAAGGCCACCGGGACCTCGCCCAGCACATCGTGCCGCCGGCCGACCACAGCGGCGTCGGCGACATCGGGGAGGGCCAGCAACACCCGCTCCACTTCGGAGGGGTTGATGTTCACACCGCCCCGGATGATCAATTCCTTGACCCTGCCGGTGACATGGAGATGACCGTTCGCGCCGTGCCTGCCGAGGTCTCCGGTGCGGTACCAGCCGTCCGTGAACGCCTCAGCGGTCGCGTCGGGACGGTTGTGGTAGCCGGCCATCAACCCGGGGCCACGTACCCAGATCTCGCCCTCGTGCCCGTCGCCGGCCTCGGCGCCGGTGGACGGATCGGTGGTCCGGACGTCCAGCACCAGCAGCGGAAAGCCCCGCGAGGGATCGCCGAGGGGGCCGTCGAGCCGCTCGACCGCGATCTTCCCGCAGGTTTCCGTGGAGCCGTAGCCGTCGAGCAGGGGAGCGGTCAGGGCCCGCTCGACCTCGGCCCGCAGCTCGGGGGAACAGGGGGCTCCGCCGCTGACGCACACCCGCAGCGTCGCGGGCACCGGGCGTGCCGTCTCCCGCAGCGACTCCAGCAGGAGGCGATAGGTCGCGGGCACCCCGCCCAGCATGGTGAACGGCTCGGCGGTGAGCGCCTCGGCGACGTTCGCGCCCGGCGCGAGGACGCGCGCGGTCGCACCGACCGCGACGACGCCCAGCAGGCACACGGAGTGGCCGAGGGCGTGGAACATCGGCAACGGCCAGAGCAGCCGGTCCTGTTGCTCCAGTCCGAACGCCGGAACGTAGGCAGCCGTCACGGACCACAGGGCCGAACGCTGGGTGGAGACCACGCCCTTGCTCTGGCCGGTCGTACCGGAGGTGTAGTGGATCCAGGCCGGCTCGTCGAGCCCGAGATCGTCCCGAGGCGCGGTACCCGGGTCCGTGCCGGCCAGGCTCTCGAAGGCGACCGCGCCATCGGCCGGTTCGTCCTGCCCGACGACGATCACCCGTTGTACGGCGGCCAGTTGGGCGAGCGGCTTCTCGCTCACGACCGCCACGGCACCGCTGTCGTCGAGGAAATACGCCAACTCCTCTTCCGAGGCGACGGGGTTGAGCAGCACACCGATCGCCCCGGCGCGCAACACGCCGAGCCAGGTCTCCACCAGCTCCACCCGGTTGCCCAGATGGATCGCGACCCGGTCCCCACGCTCCACCCCGAACCGCGTGAGATGTCCGGCCAGTCGGGCGGTGCGCCGCTCCAACTCCCGGTAGGTGACGGCACGTCGGTCGTCCAGGTAGGCGGTCTTGTTACCGATCCGGGTCGAGTGCTCCCGCAGGATGCCGGGCAGCGCATGTGTCAACTCGTCCTCAGAAACGGCCATTTCCACCCCTATGGTCACCCACCCCGAGTGGTAACCGTACGACTGTCGCCCTCAGGAGGCGGGATCGGGCAAGATCTAAGACATGGTGATGTGCGACTACTTCTCCGCCGCCAGTGACGAGGTCGCCGTAGGTGTCCTCGACGCACCGGGCGGACCGGACGCCTCGGTCTTCGACGTGCTGTCCCTGAAGGACGTCGACCCGGTGGTCGTCATGCCGAAGCTCGAAGGCATCCTCACGGACTGCACCTACGACGAGGCGCTCGCCCGTCCCCGCTCCGGGCGGCTGCTCTCGGACCCCGAGGCCGAGGGAGCCTTCGTCGTCAGCGTCTCCGACACACTCCGGGACGCGCTGGCCACGGCGTCGGGCGACCAACTGGGCATGGCGGCAGGGCCGTTCGCGGCCGTGGAAGAACTGAGTCTCACGCCCACCAAGACGTGGGAACTGCTCAACAGGTTGTGCGGCCTGGCCCGGCGAGCCGTGGCGGAGGACCGGCGGCTGTACTGCTGGTGGGCCCTGTAGGACAACGCGGAGTCAGGAGGGCCAGTGACCACACCCGGCGACCGTCCGCCGCCCGAGCCGCTCGGTCCGTCGTCGGTGGCCTGGCGGTACTTCAGCGACTGGCGGGGCATGCTGATCGGCCTCTGGGCCGGATCCCTGCAGAACATGCACCCCGCCCTCGGCGCCGGAGTCGAGGAACACTCGCGGTTCTTCGAGGAACGCTGGGAACGGCTGCTGCGCTCGCTCTACCCGATCGCCGGAGTGATCTACGACGGCCCGGACGCGGCCCGGACCGCCCGCGAGGTGCGCGACTACCACGTCGGCATCAAGGGGACCGACAGCCGGGGCCGCCGCTATCACGCGCTCGACCCGGACACCTTCTTCTGGGCACACGCGACCTTCGTCATGGTCCCCGTGCTGGTGTGCCAGTACTTCGGCCGGCCGCTGACGGCCGCACAGAAGGAGCAGCTCTACGCCGAGAGCCTGCAGTGGTACCGGCTCTACGGGGTCAGTGACCGGCCCGCTCCGGCCGACTGGTCAGGATTCACCGCGTACTTCGAGCGGATGTGCGCCGACGTCCTGGAGGACAACCGGGCGGCTCGCGCCGTGCTGGACATCCGCCGCATAGGCAAGCCGCCCGTGCTGAGACGGCTGCCGGACGCGGTGTGGAGGGTGGTCCGCGCCCCGTTGACGCGGTCCTTCGTGTGGCTCACGGTCGGGATGTATCCGCCCACGGTGCGCGCCAAGTTGGGCTACCGCTGGACGCGTCGGAGCGCGCTCGGACTGTGGCTGCTGGGCCGTACCGTCGCACTCGGCTGGCACCTGGTGCCGTTCGAGCGGCGCTACCACCCACGGGCCCGGGCGGGCTGGCAGCGGGTCCGGGGTGTCGCCGTGGCACCGGTCGAGACACCGCGCCGGAACCTGCCGCCGGAGGAGCGCCGGGGCGACGGCAAGCACTACGCACCGGAGGTGTAGGGCGGCGCTCCGCTCGCCCTCGGTCCTCTCCGGCGCTGCGGCTCGACGCCGGCCGCGACTCGGCGGACTCGCGCCGAGTGCAGCGTGAACCCGATCCGTGTCCCCGCCGCAGGGGAGACACGGATCGGGTCGTCACAGGGTCAGGGCTTGACCGGCCTGCCGCGTCCCCACGCCCAGGCGAGGCGGTCGGCGCCGGACTGGTTGGTGGTGGCCAGCCAGGGGCAGGACGCGTCGCCGATGAGCTTCTGGATCGAGTAGGTGTCGTCGGTGCGCAGGCCGGGCCAGTAGACCGACCCCATGCCGAGCTTGCGGAAGGTGTCGGTGTCGGCCTGGATGAAGTTGACCGAATTGTCGTCGGGGGTCGGCACGTTGTAGTTCAGGCCCGTGGTCATCGGGGCGCCGAACTCGTCGGCCACCGTCCGGTTCGCGCAGTCGCCGAGGCGCTCCTTGAGGTCGCTCACCCACTGGTCGTAGGTGGCGTAGCTCTTCCAGAACCCGTAGTGGTGCAGCGAGAGGTAGGTGCCCTTCAGGCGCGGGTCGGCGCAGACCGTGGTGACGTGGTCGTTGTAGCCGGCGCCGCTGACGAAGACCCGGTTGCGCGGCACCGAGGAGTAGGTGTCCAGCCACTTGGCGGCGAGGTCGGCCCACTCGGCGTCGGTGTAGCCGTGGGGCTCGTTCATCGGCTCGAAGTAGACCCGCTCGTTGTGCTTGTAGGCCTTGACCACCGTGTCCCACATGGGCCAGTACGTGGCCGGGTCGTCGATGAAGCCGTCCTTGTTGGCGCCCGTGCCCTCCCAGTACGACACGATGACCTTGAAGCCCTGCGCCGTCGCCGCGTCGATGACCCCGCGGTACGACTTCCAGTAACTGCCGTTCACCGTGTACGGGTTGATGGGCAGCCGCACCGTGTTGGCGCCGAGGTTGGCGCGGAACGCCGCGATGACCCGGCTCGCCTTGGAGTACGTCTGGGCGTAGGTGTCGGAGAGCGACAGGCCGGACAGGACGACCGGGTCGTCCGCGTAATTGTCGCGCGGGTCCGCCCAGTTGACGCCCTTGAACTGGGACGTGTTCGTGCTCGGCGCGGCGGAGGCGGGGCCGCCGGCCAGGGTGGTGCCGGTGACCGCGGCGATCGCGACGGCCACGAAGGTGGCCCGCAGGCGGGTTCTGGCGGGGTTGGTGCGCATCGACTTGCCCTTTCAGGAATGGCGACTCCGCGCATGGCGAGGCCTGCGCGCGGCTGAGCGGCCGTCGGAACCGGTACCGGGCGGGACGGGCGGTGTCGGCTCGCCGTCCGCGGACCCGGTGGGCTCGGTAGGTGGGGGGAGTAGGGAGTGAGGGCGCGAGGGTCCGGCCCTGCTCGGTGGGAGCCTCCTGTCCTCCGTCCGCCACCGGCCGCGACGCGGTGTTTACGTAAACATCCCGCGGTCGAAAGCCCGGCCGGAGCTGCCGGTCGGGCCGACCTGGAGATGTTTACGCAAACATGGCGGCGCCGGAATCGTGGCATCCGACACCGCCCTCGTCAAGGTTTCCCGCACGTAACGTCGTTGGCGCCCACGACGGGTCTACGGCTTGATGCCCACCCCGGTCCACAGGCTGACCTCGGCGTCCGTGGGCGGTTCCGCGGCCGTGGCGTCCTCGCCGGCGGCGTCGGGGCGCCAGCGGTGGCCCACGGCGATGCCGGGGTCGAGCAGTTCGAGCCCGGTGAAGAAGCGGGAGACGTCCTTCTGGGAGCGGAACTGCACCGGTGTCCCGGCGTTGTTGTAGATCGACGTCACCTTCTCCCAGGTGGCGGGGGCGAAGTCGGGCGTGCAGTGGCTCACGGCCAGGGCGCTGCCCGAAGGGAGGACCGACAGCAGTCGCGCCACGAGCCCGTACGGGTCCTGGGCGTCGGTGACGAAGTGCAGGAGCGCGTTGAGGGAGAGCGCGACCGGCTTGCCGAGGTCCAGTACCTCGGCCAACTCGGGGGCGTTGAGCAGGGTTTCGGGGTCGTTGACGTCCGCCTGCACATACGTCGTGCGGCCCTGACGCGTGCTGCGCATCAACCGCTCGGCGTACTTGAGGACCAGCGGGTCGTTGTCGGCGTAGACCACGCGGGCCTCGGGGACCACGGACTGGGCGACCTGGTGCAGGTTCGGCTCGGTGGGGATTCCGGTGCCGATGTCGAGCCACTGGCGGATGCCGTGCTCCCTGGCGAGGACACGGGTGGCCCGGTGCATGAACGCGCGGTTCTCGCGGGCGCAGACGAAGATGGCGGGGTAGACCCCCGCGACCGTCTCCGCCGCCTGCTTGTCGACCTCGAAGTGGTCCTTGCCGCCCAGGTAGTAGTCGTACATGCGGGCCGAGTGCGGCCTGCTGGTGTCGATGTCCCGCGCGGCGGGGGCGTTGGTCATGCTCTCCCTCTCAAGTGGTGTTGCTTCGGCGTCTCGGGCAGGTCGCAGCCGGGACGGCTCCGATTCCCCACGCCCGTGGTCCGGTTCAGCCCGCCGTCAGATGGTCGGCCAGGCCCCGCTTCACTCCGGCGACGAACGCGGCCATCTCCTGCGGCGTGTAGATCAGCGCGGGTCCGGCGGGATCGGTCGACTGGCGCAACGCGACGCGGCCGTCGGCGAGTTGCTTGGTCTCCACGCACTGACCCCCGTTGGGACCGCTCCAGGGGCACTCCCAGCCCTGCTCGCCGAGGTTCGACGCGGGCATCCCGTTGTAGACCATGTCGTCGGTGGTGGTCATGAGTACTCCTTGCGCATACGGTTCAAGAGCGCCTTGCTGTCCGCGGACGAGGTCAGCAGCGACATCCTGTTGTGCGCTTCCAGGTGGGCCACGACGTCGGATCGCTGGTCCAGGTACATGGAGGCGGAGAGGATCTCGCTGTAGACGATGTCGGGCAGCTCGGGTTCCTCGAACCGGAAATAGGTGAAGGGTGCGCACGCCCCGACGTGGGCACCCGCCGAGAACGGGACGATGTCAACGCTGACGTGGTCCAGTTCCGAGACCTCGAGGAGCCGGTCTATCTGGTCCCGCATGACCGCGGGAGTGCCCACCACCCGGTGGAGCACGGCTTCTTCCAGCACCGCCCACAGCGTGGGCGCGTCCGGCCTCTCCAGCAGACTCTGGCGGCGCAGACGTAACTGCACCCGCCGTTCCAGGTCTTCGTCGTTGTCGTTCGGGAAGCCGCCGCTCAGTACGCCACGCGCGTAGTCGTACGTCTGGAGCAGTCCCGTCACGTAGTGCGGCTCGTAGGTACGGAGGGTCTTGGCGCCGGTCTCCAGGCTCACATAGGCGGTGAACCAGCCGGGCAGCACATCACGGTAGTCGTGCCACCAGCCGGGCTGGTTGGCGCGCTCCGCGAGGGTGACGAACTCCTCGATCTCCTGGCGGTCGGCGCCGTAGGTCTCCAGCAGCTTCTCGACATAGAGGGGCTTGAGGCCGACCTCGGCCTTCTCCAGCCGGCGGATGGTGAGGGACTTCACCCGCAGGGCCCTGGCGGCGTCCTCCAGGGACACGCCGGCACCCTGGCGCCGCTCCTGCAGCCGCCGGCCGAGGATCATGCGGAGAACCGTGGGTGCACCGGTGCCGGTGCCCGAACGAGCTTCGCTCACGCCCAACCTCCTGAGGGAATGTCACCAGTACCAGTCTGACAGCGACTTGATGATGTCGCCAGACGGAAACCGCCGATCTGAAATTATCAGGGAGTCGGTTGCAGCTTGAACTGAGCTATGGGCATAGTTACTTGCGTGAGCGATCCAGGCCGCTCGCCGGAACACCCCAGGTCCGGTCGGCCAGTTGCTGACCTCGTGCGGCTCCCCGCCTGCGTCCGCCCCCGATGGAAGGCGAACCACCGTGTCCCCCCACACGACTCCCTCCCCGCAGCTTTTAGACGTCGCCAGCCCGGATCTGGCGCACTGGCTGGAACTCCCGGCGCACCGCTCCGGCGTCCGGGTCGCCCGGCACGCCATGGGCGCGCGGCTGACCGAGTGGCGCGTGCCCGAAGCGGTGCGCGACGACGCGGTGCTGCTCGTCTCGGAGCTGGCCACCAACGGGGTGTGCCACACGCCCAGCACACGGCTCCTGTGCGGGATCGGCCTGATCGCCGACCGCAGTCTGCGCATCGAGGTGCACGACCACGACTACGCGGGCACCAGCCTGCCCGACTGCACGCCGTGCGCCGACGACGAGAGCGGACGCGGCCTGTTCATCGTGCAGGCGGTCGCGGACACCTGGGGGGTCGACCGGTCGGCGCTCACCGGCGGGAAAGCCGTGTGGGCCACTCTGTCCCTCGGTTGCTGAAGCCGGTTGAATGGAGGGGTGAGGACGCCCGCGGCCTGTTCAGGTGGTCGCGGGCGTCAACTCGGCGAGCAGCAGGGTGCGGTCGTCGGCCCCGGGCGCCGCGGACGGGGCCCGCAGCAGCCGCTCGCACAGCGAGGCGAACGCGTCCGGGCCGCCGTTCGGCGCGGGCTCGGCGGCGGCCGTGTCGAGGGCCCGGGCCAGGCCGGCGATCTCCTGGTCGATGTCCGTGTGCCGGGACTCGACCAGCCCGTCGCTGTACAGCAGGAGCAGCGACGGTTCGGAGACCTTCAGCACCGTGGCCTCGTAGTTGCCCGTGCCGAGTCCCAGGGGCAGCCCGGGCCCGGCGAGGGTGACCGGCGCGGCCGGTCCGTCCGGGCCGCGCAGCAGCGGGGGCGGGTGGCCGGCGCCGACCAGCGTGCAGGAGTGCGATGTCGCGTCCCACTCGGCGTACATGCAGGTCGCGAAGGACGCGCCCGGGGTGTCGTAGGCCAACTCGTCCAGGCGGCGCATGAGTTCGGCCGGCTCCATGTCGAGCCGGGCCAGGGTGCGCACCGCCGTGCGCAACTGGATCATGGCGACGGCGGATTCGGGGCCGTGGCCCATCGCGTCGCCGACGACCAGACCGACCCGGCCGCCGGGGCGCGGCAGAACGTCGAACCAGTCGCCGCCGATGATGTTGCCCTGTCCGGCCGGGAGATACCCGTGGGCGATACGGCAGCCGGTGAACGCCTGCGCAGGGTCCGGGAGGAGGCTGTTGCGGATGGCCAGTGCGGTGCGGCGCTCGCGTTCGTAGCGCCGCGCGTTGTCCAGGGCCACGCTGGTCCGGGCCGCCAGCGACTCCGCGGCCACGGCCTCGCCGGGCAGGAACGGGTGCCGGTCCGGGCCGCGCGTGCAGGCGATGAACCCGACGGTGGCGCCGCGCAGTTGGAGCGGCACGACAAGGAAGGACGCCGTCCCGAGCAGATCGTCTATGCGCTTCGCGTCCCCGCCCGCCGAGGCCAGCAGCCGCTCCGAGGTGTGCTTGTCCACTCCGTCGAGGACCTGCGTGTGCCCGGTGGCGAGGGCGCGGGCGTACGGGGTCTCGCGAGGGAAGACGACCACCTCACCGACCGGCAGCACACCGTCCCAGCTCTCGGGCGCCTCAGCGCCCACCCGCACCGCCAGCCTCCGCGCCTCGATCTGCGGCGGATCCACGGCGGGATACGCGTTCTCCTCAAGAACCCACCGCTCCAGCAGATACACCGACGCCGCGTCGCAGAACCCGGGCGTCAGCGCGTGCACGACATGGCTGCCCGTCAGCCGCAGATCGAGCTCCGAGCCGATCACGTCCGCGGCGGGGGCGAAGGCCTGCCTGCGGCGTGGGGGCCCGGCGGCGGGTGCGTCACCGTGGTGACGTCGCGGTTCGTTCCGCAGGGTCGTGCCTTTCCGGGTGGGGGACCGGCCGCGTGGCGTGGGGGCAAGCGGTCTGCCGTGCGTTCATCAACTATATGATGACGCGTCAAGGATCTTTGGGTGAAGGGGAGTTGCCGTGCCGGTCGATGGAGGTCTGCCGCAGGGGATCGATCCCGGCAAGGCGAGTGTTGCCCGAATGTACGACGCCATGCTCGGCGGTGAGCACAATTTCGCCATAGACCGCGAGGCGGTGGCGGCGTTCACGGCCATCGACCCCCAGGTACGCACCCTGGCCCGGGCCAACCGCGACTTCCTCGGCCGGGCCGTGCGCTTCCTGGCCGACTCCGGGGTACGCCAGTTCATCGACCTCGGCTCGGGCATCCCCACCCAGGGCAACGTCCACGAGGTCGCGCAGGCGGCCAGCCCCGGAGCACGCGTCGTCTACGTGGACAACGACCCGGTCGCCGTGGCCCACAGCGCCTCCCTCCTCGCCGGCAACCCGGACGCGGGCATCGTCGACGGCGACATCCGGCGCCCGACCGAGGTCCTGTCCTCCCCGCAGGTACGGAAGTTGATCGACTTCGACCAACCCGTCGCCGTACTGATGATCACGATCCTGCACTTCGTCACGCCCGCCGAGGACCCGGCCGGCATCGTCGCCGCCTTCCGCGACGCACTGCCCGACGGCAGCTGGCTGGCCCTGAGCCACGCCACCAACCAGGACCGCCCCGACACCGCCGCGGCCGTGGGCCAGCTGTACCGCTCGAAGGCCACCTCACCGGTGACCGCCCGCTCCTACGAGGAGATCCTCGGCCTGTTCGACGGCTTCGACCTCGTCACGCCCGGCCTGACCTACGTCCCGCTGTGGCGCCCGGACCCGGGGGACGAGATCCCGGAGAACCCGTCGGAGTACTGGGTCTACGCGGGGGTCGGCCGCAAGGACGCGTGAGCCGGCGGGATTTGACCCGAGGAGGGGGAATGGGTCGCGGGAAGCGGGGCAGGGGGCTCATGTCGGTAGTTCGTTCGGACGAATGGGGTGGGCGATATGGCAGCCGTGACGGCAGCGGAGGCACCGGGCACGGCAGGACTGCGGGTGGCGGCCGAGGAGGCTCTCCCGTTGATCGCGGAGCCGTCGAAGGTGAGCCCGAAGGACGCGCGTGAACTGTCGCGCCAGTTCTTCGACCGGCTGGCCTCCCTGGAGGAGGGCACCCACGAGTTCCAGTACGTGCGCAACACCCTGATCGAGATGAACCTCTCCCTCGTGCGCTACGCGGCGGCGCGCTTCCGCAGCCGCAGCAACAACGAGATGGAGGACATCGTCCAGGTCGGCACGATCGGACTCATCAAGGCCATCGACCGCTTCGAGCTCTCCCGGCAGGTGGAGTTCACGTCGTTCGCCGTCCCCTACATCGTCGGCGAGATCAAGCGCTTCTTCCGCGACACCAGTTGGGCCGTCCACGTACCGCGCCGACTGCAGGAGGCCCGCGTCGAGCTGGCCAAGGCCACCGAGGAACTCCGGTCCCGCCTCGGTCGTACGCCGACCACGCGTGAGCTGTCCGAGCTGATGTGCCTGACCGAGGAAGAGGTCATCGAGGCCCGCAAGGCGTCCAACGGCTACACCTCCTCCTCGCTCGACGCGGCGCTCAGCTCGGACGCCGGTGCCGAGGGCGAGACGGTGCTGGCAGACGTCATCGGCGAGGACGACCCGGGGATGGAACTGGTCGACGACCTCAGCTCGCTGGCCCCGCTGATCGCCCAACTCGACGAGCGCGAGCGGCAGCTCATCCACATGCGCTTCGTCGAGGAGCGCACCCAGGCCGAGATCGGCGAGGAACTCGGCATCTCCCAGATGCATGTGTCCCGGCTCATCAGCCGTATGCTCCGCCGCCTTCGCGCGGGGCTGCTCGGCCCCGCGGTCGCCTGACGGGCCGTATCCGCCCAACAATCCGGCCTGTTGGGTGCATTCACCCACCCCGGATGTCCGTTCTGCGGCACCCTCGTACCGTGGCCGGGGGGGCCCCCCCCGGGGGGGGCCCGCCCGCGCGGGGGGGGGGGGGGGGGGGGGTGTGGGGGGGGGGGGGGGGGGGGTTGGGGGGGGCCACCCCCGCCACCGACGGGCGGGG
>NZ_JBIVNL010000008.1:260993-604466 GCF_044753545.1 Streptomyces sp. NPDC088350
CGTTCCCCCCCCACCACGCGGGCGTGGGGGGTCAACCCCCCCCCCCGGTTGGCCGGTGCGGCCCCCCCGCCGCCCGGGGGCCGCCCCCCCCCCGGGGGGGCCCCCCCGGCCGTCGCGGGGTTGTCGGAAGGGGGAGTTGTGGCGTGGAAGAGTGAGGAGTTCGGGGAGTCCCACGAGGGCATCGTCGGGGCGGTCCTCGCCGACGGCAGTGAGCCGAAACCGGTGTATCTGGACGTGGGCAGCGGAAGTTGTGGCTTCGAGACACGTGAGTGGTGGGCCTACAACGGCTGGTTGGGCCGGCCGAAGGCGGCGGCCTGGCGGGCCTCCTGCGCGTGCGGTTGGCGCGGGGACGGTCATTCCATCGACTGGAGCCAGGTGGAGGACCACGACCTGGACGACCTGGACACGTCCGACGCGTACGACGACTGGTGGGAGCACATCCTCGCGGTCGAGCGCCGTACGGTGCCGTTGCCGGAGGAACTCTCCGATCTGATGGAGCAGTTGGAGGAACGCCTCGGCGCGCTCGCGGAGACGGCGCCGGTGGCCGCGCTCAAGGCGGTGGCCATGCTGGAGCGCATGGCGGCCCGGGTCGGCAAGGAGGCCGCGTACGGGGCGCAGGCCGACGACGTGTCGGAGGAGGCCCTCGGCAAGGCGCTCGGGCTGAGCGTGCACAAGGCCCGGTCCCGTCTCGATCGCTACCTTCGCGCCTATTACTGAGCCCTGACGGACATCGGGCGGCGAGCGCCGATTCCGGCATGTCGTGCGAGCTGCTGCGGGATCCCGTGCGCGCCCCAGCAGCGGGCCGACGCGCTGGCCGAGGTTTACATGCCGATCTCCGCCGAGGGTGGCCGGCTGCTCTACAGCCTGGTCCGCGCCACCCGCCCGGCCACCGTCGTCGAGTTCGGTATGTCCTTCGGCATCTCCACCCTGCATCTGGCCGCCGCAGTCCGCGACAACGGCACGGGCCGGGTGATCACCACGGAGTTGAGCAAGGACAAGATCGCGGCAGCCGGGCACGCCTTGGCGGAGGCCGGCCTGGACGATCTGATCACCGTGCTGGCGGGCGACGCCCTCGACACCCTCGCCGACCTCGACGGCGGCGCCGACTGCGTCCTCCTCGACGGCTGGAAGGACCTGTGCCTGCCCGTACTGCGCCTGCTGGAGCCGCGCCTCGCGCCGGGAACCCTCGTGGTGGCCGACGACGTCGACCTCGACAGCCTCCAGCCGTACCTGGACCATGTCCGCGACCCCGTCAACGGCTACCAGAGCGTCACCTTCCCGGTCGAGGACGGCATGGAGATCAGCTGCCGTCTGCGACGCCGCGATGCCGTGGGGCAGAGGGCCCGTGCCAAACTGGACACACCGCTCGCCCCGGCTCCGTAGCCCCCGCACTTCACCGAGGTTGTCCGTGACCAAGCCCCTGGCCCGTGTCCCCCAGCGACGCAACGCGCGCTCCAACCGGGAACGCATCCTGGCCACGGCCCGCCGGGAACTCGGCCGGAACCCGGACATCACCCTGGAGGAACTCGCCCGCGCGTCCGGCGTGGTGCGACGCACCCTGTTCGGACACTTCCCCGGCCGGGAGGCCCTGCTGGAGGCGCTGGCCGAGGAAGCGTCGGAGGCCCTGCGGGGCGCGCTGCCCGCCGACCCGGCGCCGCCGGAATCGGGGACGGAGTCGGCCGACCGGTCGTTCGCGCGCTTCGTGCTGTCGATGTGGACCGTAGGAGACCGCTACCGGCTCCTCCTGGCACTGGCCCGCCGTGACCTGGGACAGGAGCGCGTGACCGAGATCCTGGCACCGGCCCGCCGCGCCGCCACCGCCATCCTGGACCGAGGACAGCGCGACGGCGTCTTCCACACACAACTGCCGCCGGCCGTGCTGAGCGCCGGTCTGGAAGGCATGACGATCGCCCTGCTCGAAGAGGTCAACTCCGGGGAGCTGGAGGACGACGGGACCCACGCGGCGGTCGCCTCGCTCATCGCGGCCGGTGTACCGGAGAAGCAGGCCCGTGTCGTGGTGGACGAGGTCGCACCGGCGGAGGCCGAGAGGTCCGCGCGGGCCGCAGCGGAGGACTGAGCCTCAAACGGCGTTCCCGTACGGCGAGTTGCCCCGCGCCACCTCGCTGCGCACCGAGTCGTTCCGCGGGGCTTCGTCGGACCGGAAGGTGACCGACTCGCCCGACAGCCGGGCGCCGAGGCCGTGTTCGGTCGTGGTGACCGAACGCAGTCGCAGGCCGTGCGGGATGTTCCGCAACTGGATCGGCCGCTCGAAGACCCTGCTGAGCGCCACTCGCCCGACCTCGGGCAGCAGACCGCCCGTGACCTGGAGGTTCTTGAAGGCGATGCGGTTGCCGGACAGCACCGACACGTTCGCCGCCACGGTGACGTCGTCGCCGGGCGGCAGGAGGACGGTCGCGCGGACCTGGTCGGGACGGGCACCCCGGGAGATCTCAAGGCCCAGGGCGTCGGACACGTGCGTGCAGGTCAGCAGGGCCGTCGCGTCCGCCGAGCGGGCCAGGGCCTTCGTGTCGTCGTCGGACCTCCTCACCCCGGCCGGCCGCAGGGAGAGTTCACTCACCGGCAGCGGACCGGTGAGGTCGCTCGCCGGTATGTCGTGCGCGGTGATGTCCACGCGCCGCAGGGTCCCGGAGGCCAGCTGGGTCAGCACGGGGAAGCCTCGCACATGGACCTCCGGTACCGAGGGAGTGTGCATGCCCTCCTGGAACGCCTTGGCCGTACGCGACTCCACCTGGGCCGTCGCGACACGGTCGACGACGACCGGAACGAGGACCAACGCGAGCAGCGCGCCGACGGCTACGGCGACCGGTTGCCGGTTCCGCCGGGGCGGGGGCGAGTCGTAGGGCTCGTCGTGCGGGTATGCGGCGTCGGCATCGAAGTCGCCGAAGTCGCTCTATCCGTACGGGTGTTGCTGCATGGGTCTCTCCTCAACGGGATGACTGGGGCTGCCCGGTGTCGACGCGCAGGTGCTGGACCGTGGCGGTCGCGAGGTCGCTGCTGACGCCCGCGGTGATCAGGGCCGCGGTGGCGGCGGCCGTGCCGTCGTCGGTCCAGAGGCCGGAGTCGACGCTGTCCAGCAGCGCCAGCAGGTGTGCCTCCAGGGCTCTGCCGAGCGGGTACGGCGGTACGACGGTGTGGAACACGCCCTGGTGCCGGCCGCGGGTGAGGATTCCGGCGACCGTGTCACGGGCCGGGCCGAGCAGCCTGCCGACCCGGTCGGGGCCCAGGTCGCGGTGGGCGAGGGTGATGAGCGTGCGGTAGCGGTCGCCGACCGGCCACAGGGTGAGGACGAAGCGGGCCAGAGCGGTCACGGGATCCTGCGTCGGCGCGCGGGCGACGGCCGCGCTCGCCCGCCGTACCGCCTCCCCGGCGTCCGCCACGAGGTCGTCGACGACGGCGGCCCGGCCGGCGAAGTGCCCGTAGATGGTGTGACGCGCCACGCCCGCGGCCTCCGCGATGTCGCCGAGGCTGCTGTCGGGGTCGCGGCCCAGTTCCCGCCGGGCCGCCTCCAGGATGCGGGCGTGGGTGACGTGCGCCTTGATGCTGCTGCGGCTGGTCACCTCGACACCTCCGGGAGGGGCTGATCCGTTGCGGCATAGTTGCACATCGATGGGCAATAAAATAGCCTGCACATCAGTGAGCAATTAATGTCCCCGCTAGGAGCCTCCGATGCCGCTCGTCGTCACCACACCCGTCGACAGGACGGCCGGGCCGTACGCCCGGCGCCGGCCCGCCCTGATCGTGCTCTGTCTGAGCCTGCTGATCGTGGTCATGGCGAACACCTCGCTGATCGTGGCCGCCCCGGACATGACCACGGACCTGGGCCTGAGCAGCAGTGATCTGCAGTGGGTCATCGACGGCTACACCGTCCCGTACGCCGCGCTGATGCTCGTGCTCGGCTCGATCGGCGACAAGTACAGCCGTCGTGGCGCGCTCGTCACCGGCCTGGTGATCTTCGCCGGCGGATCGGTCATGGGCAGCCTGGTGCACGAGACCGGGCTGGTCATCGCGGCCCGCGCGGTCATGGGGGTGGGCGCGGCGGTGGTCATGCCGGCGACGCTGTCCCTGCTGGTCGCGATCTTCCCGAAGCGTGAGCGGGCGCGGGCCATCACGGCCTGGACCGCGACCTCGGGCCTCGCCATCGCCGTCGGCCCGCTGGTCGCGGGCCGGCTCCTGAAGGACCACGCCTGGGGATCCACATTCCTGATCAACGTCCCCATCGCCCTCGTCGCGGTGGTCGGCGCCCTGGTCCTCGTACCGCCGTCCAAGGCCGAGAAGATGGGCCGCATCGACTACGTGGGCGGTCTGCTCTCGATCGTCTCCGTCGGCAGCCTGGTCTACGCGATCATCGAGGGCCCGCACTTCGGCTGGGGCGCGGGTCCGGTCACCGCTGCCGTCGTCGCCGCCGTGGGCTTTCCCGCCTTCGTGGCCTGGGAGCTGCGCCACCCGCACCCCATGCTCGACGTCCGCAAGTTCGCCGAGCGCTCCTTCAGCGGCTCGATGACGGCCGTGCTGTTCTTCTTCTTCGGCACCTTCGGCTCGATCTACTACGCCACGCAGTTCCTGCAGTTCGTCCTCGGCTACGACGCGCTGGAGACCGGCGTACGACTGCTGCCGCTGGCCGGTGCCGTGTTCCTCGGCGCCGCGGTCACCGGGCGGCTGACCCCCAAGCTCGGGAGGAAGCCGATGGTCGTGGCCGGCATGGTGATCGGCACCGTGGGCGTCTTCCTGCTCACCCAGGTCGACAAGGCCTCCACCTACGGCGACTTCCTGCCGACGATGATGCTGCTGGGCTTCGCGATCGGGCTGAGCGTGTCCCCGGCCACGGACACGATCATGAGCTCCTTCCCGGAGAACGAGCTGGGCGTCGGCGGCGGCGCCAACGACACCGCACTCGAACTGGGTGGCTCCCTCGGTATCGCCATCCTCGGCTCGCTGCTGGGCGCCACCTACAAGGACAAGCTGACCGACCTGGTCGGCGGACACCTCCCCGCCGCCGCGCTGGACACCGCCAAGGACTCCGTCGGCGGCGGCCTGGCGGTCGCCCAGCAGATCGCGAAGACGCCCTCCGCCGGACCGCGGCAGGCACAGGCACTGGTCGACGCCGTCCACGAGGCCTTCGCGCACGGTGTCGCGCAGACCAGCCTCGTCGGCGGGATCATCATGGCCGCCGGCACACTGATCGTCCTCGCCGTCCTGCCCGGCCGCCGCTCCACCGAGGAGCCCGAGCCGAAGGCGACCGAGACCAGCCGGGACAAGGAGCACGCCGACTCCGTCTAGAACCCCGCTCCCACGCCTCCCGCGTCGGGGACGCGCCGGACGAACAACCCGTCGTCGTCGGCGAGGCGACCCGGGAGCCCGGCACCCACCAGGACATCAGCATCCGGGGGCACACTCCGGTCGGTCGGACCATCGTGGATAAACTGGTGCGGTTCCGCCTCGGCGCCCGCTCCCTCGTCCGCTCGGAGAACACCGTCCCCGCGTCGAGCGGTGCCGGAATCTCGGACGGTTGAAGCTCACTTCACGAAATCGACGGTCCTGCCTGTGCACGCTCCGGACACCACCGCCACCACACCCGAACCGGCCGACGCGACGCCGCGTCACCCCCGACGCTGGCTGCGGCCGGTGGTGATCACGGTCCTGCTCGCGCTGTTCACCACCGAACTGGTCCTGGGATGGCCGTCGTTGGCGGCGGCGCTGTCGCAGTTGCGCGCACCCCGGCTGAACTGGTTCGCCGTCGCGCTCGTCGCCGAGGTGGCCGCCATGGGCTGCTACGCGCGCATGCAGCGACGGCTGCTGCGCTCGGCCGGGGTGGTCGTGCCGATCCAACGGCATGTCGCCCTGGCCTACGCCGCCCACTCGCTGAGCGTCACCCTGCCCGGCGGTCCTGCCTTCTCCACCCACTTCAACTACCAGCAGATGCGCCGCTTCGGGGCCACACCCGCCGTCGCCTCCTGGTGCATCGCGCTGTCCGGCATGCTCTCGGCGGCGGCCCTGGCCGTCGTCACCGCGATCTCCGCGATCGCCTCCGACGGCAGTCTGCAGTGGCACAGCCTCGTCACCCTCGGCCTGGCCGTGCTGCTGCTCACCGTCGGCATCCGGCGCATCACCCGGCACCCCGAGAAGGTCGAACCGGCCACCCGCGCCGCGCTGGCCCGGGTCAACCGGCTGCGGCACCTTCCCGAGACCCAGGGCCTCGACCGCATCCGGGGCTTCGTCGAGCAACTCCGCACCGCCCGGCTCGAACCCCGGCACGCCGTCGCGGCGGCTGTGTTCGCCGTGCTGAACTGGCTGCTCGACGCGGGGTGTCTGTGGCTGTGCTTCCACGCCATCAGCGACACGCAGATCAGCAGCGCCCAACTGCTGCTCGCCTTCTGCGCGGGCATGGCCGCCGGGACGCTCACGATCATCCCGGGCGGCCTCGGCCTTATCGACAGCGCGCTGATCCTCGGGCTGGTCACGGGCGGTGTCGCGACCAGTACCGCGATCGCGACGGTCGTGCTCTACCGGATCATCAGCTTCGGGTTCATCATCGGCGTCGGCTGGATAACGTGGCTGGTCATCCGCCGCCACAACCGCCGGGAGCCCGCTGTCTAGCGCGGCATACGCTCAGGTCCGCGCGCCGCCGTCGACCCGCAGGACCGTGCCGGTCACGAAGGAGGCGCGGTCGCTGAGCAGCCAGGCCGCCGCCTGGGCGATCTCGTCGGGGTCGGCCGCGCGGCGCAGCGGGGTGTGCGCCGTGAGCCGCTCCTGGAGACCGGGGGAGTCCGCTTCCCAAGTGCGGATCATCTCGGTGAGGGTGTTGCCGGGGGCGATGGCGTTGACGCGGATGCCCTCCGGGCCGTAAGTGACGGCGGCCGACTCCGTGAGGCTGTTGACCGCCCGCTTCATCGCGCCGTAGGCGGGCAGTTCGGGGTTGCCCATGAGGCTGCCGACGGACGAGTTGTTGACGATGGCGCCGGTTCCGGCGGTGGCCCGGATGGCGGCGATCTGGGCGACCATGGCGACCCAGACGCCCTTGAGGTTCACGTCGTAGAGGTGGTCGAAGTCGCTCTCCGGCAACTCGTCCATCGGGCCGGGGCGTTGGATCGCCGCGCCGTTGTTGAAGGCCACGTCGAGGCGGCCGTACAGGTCGACGGTGCGGTCGACGGCCGCGCGCACGCCGGCCGCGTCGGCCAGGTCGCACACGACGTGGTCCGCGGTGCCGCCGGCCTCCCGGATCTCTTCGGTGACCGTCTTCAGCTGGGCTTCCGTGCGGGCCGCGAGCAGCACGACGGCGCCTTCGCGGGCGAACAGCCGTGCCGCCGCCGCGCCGATTCCGCGCCCGGCTCCGGTGACGAACGCGACCTTGCCGGCCAGCAGGCCGAGGGAGGGAGAAGTGGGTGTGTTGTTCATGGCAGCAAGCCTGCGCCGGTCCGCGGGGCTCATCCAGGCACCGGCGGTACCTGGCTGGAGCGGCCGGCTCCCGTACACACTGGGGGTGTGGATCGACGAGAACTGGGCGACTTCCTGCGCAGCAGGCGTGAGCGGATCACCCCCGCCGAGGTGGGGCTGCCGGCGGGACCGCGCCGCCGTACTCCGGGACTGCGCCGCGAGGAGGTGGCGCAGCTGGCGTTCATCTCGACCGAGTACTACACCCGGCTGGAGCAGGCCCGCGGCCCGCACCCGTCGCGCGAGGTACTGGCCGGGCTCGCCCGTGCCCTGCGGCTGGCGGACGCCGAGCGCGACCACCTCCACCACCTGGCGGGCGTTCCGCCGGGGCCGCCGCCCGGGCCCTCGCGGGAGGTGCGGCAGAGCATCCTGGACCTGGTGCACCGGCTGCCGCAGGCCGCCGCGATCGTGGTCTCCGCGACGCACGAGGTGATCGCCTGGAACGACCTGGCCGCCGCCCTCATGGAGGACTTCTCGGCCGTGCCGCGACGCGACCGCAACCTGCTGCGCCGGGTGTTCCTCGGGCCGCACCCGGAGGGGCGACGGCTGTACGGGGTCTCGGACGCGGACGAGTTCGGGCGCCGCGCTGCCCAGGACCTGCGCGCCGCCGCGGCCCGCTACCCCGACGCCCCGGAACTGATCGAGCTGGTGGCCGAACTCCTGGCCGGGAGCGAGGAGTTCACCGAGTTGTGGAACTCCCACGACGTGGCCGCCGCGCCCACCTTCCGCAAGACCTTCCAGCACCCGCTGGTCGGCCCGGTCACCGTCAACTGCGACGTCCTCGACATCACCGACCGGGACCAGCGGGTCGTCATCTACACCACCGTCCCCGGCTCACCGTCCGAGGGCGCCCTGCGGCTGCTGTCGGTCATCGGCACCCAGCGCATGGACATCGCCCCCTGATCAGGGCGCGCTCTCCGCGCGGGCGAGGGGAGGTGCCGTGACGTTCCCACTGTCGCCGTGGCGAACCCGACCGTACACTGACAAGTCGCGGTAACGGGGGAGCAGTTGACCGGGGGGAGCATCATGTCCGAGGACCAGTACGGCTCTGTCCAGGGGTTCGTCGTGCCACCGATGCCGGCGTCCCCACCGCCCGCTCCGCCGGACCGACTGAGATCCGTCGCGGTCGGCCTCCTCAACCTCAGTGGTCTCGGGCTCGGTTACGCTCTGGTGCGCCGCCGGCTGCTGATGGCGCTGTGCTGGGTCGCGACCGTCGTCCTGCTGCTGGTCGCCCTGCCCGCCGACCCGGACGGCGTCTCCGGTGTCCTCGTCACCCTGTACGTCGTGTTCCTCGTGTTCGCCGCCGTCCACGGCGCGTCGGTGGGCCTGCGCACCCGACTCGCCTGGCCCGCGCCGCTGCCTCTCGCGGTCCTGCTGGGCCTGGTGCTGCTCGCCGTACCGGCCGGGGGAGTCGTGCTGTACGACAACGCGCGTGACGAGGCGACCCAGCAGATGCTCCTCGACCGGCTGGAGAAGGCCGACCAACTCGTCGCGGACTCCGGGAGGTTGCCGTTCTCCGCGGCCGAACCCCACTACCGCCAGGCGCTGGTCGCGTACGACGACCTCAGCACCGCGCACTCCGGTTCGCGGGCGGCCGACCGGGTGCCGGACCGGCTGAAGACGTTCTACACGACGGTCGCCGGTGCCTACACGCAGAAGAACTACTGTGACGCGATACCCCCGTTGAAGTATCTGCGGACCGTTCCCGGCACCATCGGCAAGAAGCAGTTGGGCTCGCTGACCACCTGGCCGGACGATCGGCTGGCCACCTCCCTGTACGAGTGCGCGTCGACCGGGCTGGCCGCCCAGGGCCCGGACTGGCCGACAAACTTCGCGGATCTGCTGGCCACGTTCCCGCAGTCGTCCCAGGCGGGTCAGGTCGAACCGGCCGTCAAGTCCGCGGTGAGCAGGGCGGTACAGGGCGTGCGCGGCAGTCAACCGTGCGCGGCGGTCGAGCAGTTGCGGAGTCTCTCCACCCAGATCGGGAGCCTCCAGGGCGGACAGACGGACGTGGCGAGCGCACTCACCGCGGACGCCCAGCGGGCCGGCGGCCAGGCCGACGCCGGTGCCTACCAGTGCGGTGTCTCGCAGTACAGGGACGGCGACTTCGACTCGGCGCTCACCACGATGAACGACTTCGTGAAGAAGAACACGCACGACAAGAACCGCGCCCGGGCCAAGAAGATCGCGATCGCCGCCGAGGTGGCCCAGACAGTCCCCGCCGCGGGCAAGAGGCTGCCGACGACCGCGTCCGGCGGCAGCATCTCCGTCACCGTCAAGAACGACAGCCCGGACGACATCACGGTCCTCTACACCGGACCGGTGACCGGAAGCTTCACGCTCAAGGGCTGCGGAAGCTGCACGACGTACTCCTTCACCACCACCCTGTTGAGGGGGTTCAAGCCGTGCAGCTCCGGCAAGAACTACCCGCAGAAGACGATCAGTCTGCCGACCGGAACCACGTATTTCGTGCACCGCCCCGACAGCTCCAGCGCCACCCCCGCCTCCGACACCGCCAAGCTCAGGTCGGGCTACATCTACACGGAGTGCGCCTACAGCACGACCAGCTTCGGCACCGGCTGAGCCGCCTTGGTCGGCCCGTGGCGGGCAACCGCGACCGGCCGGAACATCCGAGGGCCTCCAGGGTGGGGCGCGTCACCGGATCGCCCCCGGACCGGCGACAATCGGTGCCATGACGGACGGTACGGACGGTAGGGGCGACTCCGAGAGCCGCTTGGCCAGGATCGAGCGGCTGCTGGAGGACAGCGGGCACGATGTGGTGCCCGCGTGGCGGCAGGTGACGCGTGGCGAGACGCGGTGGGCGGTGTCGGCCGTCATCCTGGTGGCGGTCGCACTCCAGCTGATGCTGCCGCACCGGCTCGCCTTTCAGCCGTACTGGCTGCTGCCGGTCCTGGAACTCGCCCTGATGGTCGGTCTGTTCGTCGCCAATCCCCGGCGGATCGAGCCCGGCACGCGGTGGCTGCGCTGGCCGAGTCTCGTCCTGACGGGCGTGATCAGCCTGGCCAACAGCTGGGCGGCGGCCCGGCTGGTGGTGGGCCTGGTCAGGGGCACCGAGGGGCTGGACGCCGGGCCGCTGCTGCTGACCGGCGGGGGCATCTGGCTGACGAACATCATCGTGTTCGCCCTCTGGTACTGGGAGTGGGACCGCGGCGGGCCCCTGGCACGGGTCATGGGCAACCACCAGTACGCCGACTTCCTCTTCGTCCAGATGCAGAGCCCGGAGACCGCGCCACCGGACTGGGAACCGGCGTTCCTGGACTACCTGTACCTGTCCTTCACCAACTCCACCGCCTTCAGTCCGACCGACGTGATGCCGCTCTCCCGCTGGGCCAAGATGCTGATGATGGGCCAGTCCTCGGTCTCCGTGTCGATCGTCGTCCTGGTCGTCGCGCGAGCGGTCAACATCCTTCGCTAGCACGGGAGTTGGGCTGTCGAACAGCTGTCGAAACTGTCGAGTCTGTCAGTCCCGCCGTTCCGCTTGCCGCGCTCCGGTGACCGGCTGAGCATGGGGCGACTCACCCGTCCCCCCACTCGACAGGGAGCCCCTGTGGACTCGCGAGACCTCCGTCGCCGCGCCTTTCTCACCGGTACCGCCGCCACCGTGCTCGCCGTCGGCCTGAACTCCGGTGTCGCGTCGGCCGCCGACCGACGCACCAGCCGGAGCGCCGACGACCCCGTCACCACGGAGTCCGGCCAAGTGACGGGTGCCCAGGGCGGGTTGAAAGGCGTCGTCGTCTACAAGGGCATCCCCTACGCGGACACCACCGCCGGCGACAACCGCTGGCGGGTGCCCCAGCCGGCCCCGTCCTGGGACGGCATCCGAGAGGCGGACAGCTGGGGACCGGCCTGCCCCCAGCCCGTCACGGGCATCCCGAGCGACCAGGTGCCCGAGCTGAGCGAGGACTGCCTCAACCTCAACATCTGGACCGGCGCGGCCACTTCGGGCGAGAGCAGACCGGTCCTCGTCTGGCTTCCGGGCGGCTGGGACAGCGCCGTGTGGGCCGGGCAGGAGATGTACAACGGGGCACTGCTGGCGAACAAGGGCGTCGTGTTCGTGAGCGTCAACCACCGCGTCGGCCCCTTCGCCGACCTCGCTCACCCCGACCTGAGCGCCGAGTCCGGGCACTCCGCCTCCGGCAACTGGGGCGCCCTGGACGTCGTGGCGGCCCTGGAGTGGGTGGCGCGGAACATCGCCGCGTTCGGCGGCGACCCGGACCGGGTGACGCTCGGCGGCTGGCAGAACGGCGCCAACCTCGTCGACATCCTGATGGCCTCGCAGTCGGCCCGCGGCCTGTTCCACCGCGCCCTGCTGCCGTCCGGCACGCGCTACACCAAGGACCCGGCACTCGGCCAACCGCCCTGCAAATATCGTACATTGGCAGCCGCCGAGGCCAACGGCACCGCTTTCGCCGCCTACTTGGGCGCCTCGTCCCTCGCCGATCTGCGGGGGCTGTCCGCCGACGAGATCGTCGCGAAGACCTATGCCGACGACGCGCCGGCCGACGCCACGGACTTCGGAGACGTCCTCGACGGCTATGTCCTGCCGAGTACGTACACCGCGGCCATGGAGTCCGGGGCGGAGCTCGACGTACCGGTCCTCACCGGCAACTGCCGGGACGGGAACAGTGCTTCACCCACACTGGCCGAGTACCAGGCGTACGCCGAGAGCCGGTTCGGGCCGGTCGGGCTGACGGACACCTACCTCGGCCTCTACCCGGCGACCACCGACGCCGAGGCGGTCACGCAGTACAACGCCTACGCGCGGGACGAGGCACGCGTGTCGACCTTCCTGTGGGGCGGCCAGTTCGAGGACACCGCCGGCAACCGCGGCCCGGTCCACACCTACTTCTGGACCCGGGTCCCGCCGGGCCACGACGCCACCAATCCCGTTGTCGGGACCGGCAGTTCGGGTGCCTTCGACGGCGCCGACGTCTACTACCTGCTGGGCTTCCTCTACAACACCGACCGGCCGTGGACGGGGCGCGACTACGACATCGCCGACACCACCGCCTCGTACGTGGCGAACTTCGCGGCCACCGGCAACCCCAACGGCGGCAGCCTGACCACCTGGCCCGCTCTGGACACCGGCACCCCGCAGACGATGGAACTCGGCGACCGTTTCGCCACGCTCCCGGCGGCGGACAGCGACGCCAAGTACGCCTTCCTCAAGGCCTACTTGACGTCGCAACCCACCTCCTATTGATCCCGCCGGATCAGCAGGCGCCCTCGTCCTGCCAGGGGCCCCACTGGGAGGCACCGGGCACCTCGTTCTGGGTCCACCACTTGGCCACCCAGTTGTGGTTGCCGTACGACACCTCGTTGCCCTGCGTGTAGACGGCCGTGGAACTCCACGCCGTCTTGCACGTCGTGGGCGTGGGAGTGGGGGTCGGTGTGGGCGTCGAGGTCGGCGGGGTGACGCCCGCGAACTGCACCGAGTACTTCGCGAAGTCCCACGCGTTCTGCGCGACGCTTGAGCAAGTCCCGGACGTGGTACCGCCGTTGTCGACCGGGCTGCACTGCCGGTCGCGGTTGAGGGACCAGAACGTGAAGCGGTCCATGTTGTGGCCGGTGGCGTAGTTCAGGACCGTCTGGAAGTCGGCCTGGGTGAAGTACTCGCCGGTGTCGCTGCGCCCGTTCATCCCCGAGAAGCCCTCGTGGGCGTACGCGGTCGCCTGGTCCCAGCCGAACGTGGACTGGAGGAGGGAGTTGAAGTTGGTGAGTGCGCTGGTCTGCGAGGCGGCGCCGCTGAAGCCGCCGTCGAACGGCATGATGGAGAAGTTGTTCGGCGTGAACGCCTGCGACTTGGCCTCCAGCAGCATCTGCTTGCCGAACCAGCCGGTGCCGTCCGCCGTACCGGCGGTCGTCACCGAGACGTAGAGGCCCGCGTTGTTCTGCTGGAGGATCTTGGCCGCGCCGATCTCGTTGTGGACGGCCGCGGTGTTCTCGTACTCCGGCTCCTCCAGGTCGAAGTCGATCGCGTGCAGGCCGTACTTGGTGATGACCTGCTGGTACGCCGCCGCGGTCGACGCCGGGTCGGCGCAGACCTGGCCGAGCTTGGTGCCGCCGTAGCCGCCGATGGAGACGGAGACGTCGCCGCCCTTGGCGCGGATGGTGTTGATGACCGACTGGACGGCGGTGTCCGAGGAGACCGGTGAGGTGCCGCCCCAAGTGGGGGTGCAGCCACCGCCGTTGGGGGCGAGGACGAAGGCGAGCTGGAAGGCCTTGAGGCCGGTGGCGTCCATGATGGTGCCCGCGTCCGGCGGGTTGTTGTCCGTCGGCATCAGATAGGGGGCCGCGGCGTACCAGCGGTTGCTCAGCGCGGTGGCGGCGCTGGTCGCGCCCTGGGCGCTGGTGGCGACCAGCGCGGTCGTGCCCGCGGCGGCGAGCGTCACGGTGGCTGCCGCGCCGAGACATGCGCGAAGACGTGTCACGTTGTGCCTCCGGTGGGAGTGGGGGAGGCTCCCAGCTTCTGGCGGTGTCGCGACCACGTCAATGGATTGGACTGGACCAAGGCTCACTTTGGACTAGACCATACGATTTCTTTACCGTCGGCCCTGTGGAGCGCGTCGCGCGACACGTTTGCGACTAGTGTCCCGGCTCACATGGCGTTATAGGGGTGACGCCGACACCATGGTGCACGTCACCGGCAGGCTGAAGGGATCGGGAATGTTCCGCAAGGTGCTGGTCGCCAACCGTGGAGAGATCGCGATTAGGGCGTTCCGCGCCGGCTATGAGCTGGGCGCGCGAACGGTCGCGGTCTTCCCGCACGAGGACCGCAATTCGCTGCACCGGCTCAAGGCCGACGAGGCCTACGAGATCGGTCAGCCCGGGCATCCGGTCCGCGCCTACCTCTCGGTCGAGGAGATCGTCCGGGCCGCCCAGCGCGCGGGAGCGGACGCGGTGTACCCGGGCTACGGGTTCCTCTCCGAGAACCCCGAACTCGCCCGCGCCTGCGAGGAGGCGGGCATCACCTTCGTCGGTCCCAGCGCCCACATCCTGGAGATGACCGGCAACAAGGCCACGGCGATCGCCGCCGCCCGCGCGGCCGGCGTACCGGTGCTCGGCTCCTCGGCGCCCTCCACGGACGTCGACGAACTGGTGCGCGCCGCCGAGGAGATCGGCTTCCCGGTGTTCGTGAAGGCGGTCGCCGGCGGCGGCGGGCGCGGTATGCGCCGCGTCGAGGACCCCGCGACCCTGCGCGAGTCCATCGAGGCTGCCGCCCGCGAGGCGATGTCCGCGTTCGGTGACGCCACGGTGTTCCTGGAGAAGGCCGTCGTCGACCCCCGGCACATCGAGGTACAGATCCTCGCCGACGGCGAGGGCAACGTCATCCACCTCTTCGAACGCGACTGTTCACTGCAACGCCGGCACCAGAAGGTCGTCGAGCTGGCCCCCGCGCCCAACCTCGACCCCGAACTGCGCGACCGGATCTGCGCCGACGCCGTCCGCTTCGCCCGCGAGATCGGCTACCGCAACGCGGGCACCGTCGAGTTCCTCCTCGACCCGCACGGCAACCACGTCTTCATCGAGATGAACCCGCGCATCCAGGTCGAGCACACGGTGACCGAGGAGGTGACCGATGTCGACCTCGTCCAGGCACAGTTGCGGATCGCCTCCGGGGAGACCCTCGCCGACCTCGGTCTCTCCCAGGAGACGGTCACCCTGCACGGCGCGGCCCTCCAGTGCCGTATCACCACCGAGGACCCCGCCAACGGCTTCCGCCCGGACACCGGCCGCATCAGCGCCTACCGTTCGCCCGGCGGCTCAGGCATCCGGCTCGACGGCGGAACCACCCACGCCGGTACGGAGATCAGCGCGCACTTCGACTCGATGCTGGTCAAACTCACCTGCCGGGGCCGGGACTTCACCACCGCCGTCAACCGCGCGCGGCGAGCCGTCGCGGAGTTCCGTATCCGCGGTGTGGCCACCAACATCCCGTTCCTCCAGGCGGTGTTGGACGACCCGGACTTCCAGGCGGGACGCATCACCACGTCGTTCATCGAGCAGCGCCCGCACCTGCTGACGGCCCGTCACTCCGCCGACCGCGGCACCAAGTTGCTCACCTACCTCGCCGACGTCACGGTCAACAAGCCGCACGGCGAACGCCCCGACCTGATCGACCCCACCACCAAGCTGCCGCCGATCCCGGCCGGCGAACCCCCGGCCGGTTCACGGCAGTTGCTCGCCGAACTCGGCCCCGAGGGCTTCGCCCGCCATCTGCGCGAATCACCCACGATCGGCGTCACCGACACCACCTTCCGCGACGCCCACCAGTCGCTCCTCGCCACCCGCGTCCGCACCAAGGACCTCCTCGCGGTCGCCCCGGTCGTGGCCCACACCGTGCCCCAACTGCTCTCCCTGGAGTGCTGGGGCGGCGCCACCTACGACGTCGCGCTCCGCTTCCTCGCCGAGGACCCCTGGGACCGTCTCGCCGCCCTGCGCGAGGCCGTCCCCAACATCTGCCTCCAGATGCTGCTGCGAGGGCGCAACACCGTGGGCTACACGCCGTATCCGACCCAGGTGACCGACGCCTTCGTCCAGGAGGCCGCCGCCACCGGCATCGACATCTTCCGCATCTTCGACGCGCTGAACGACGTAGGACAGATGCGCCCGGCCATCGACGCCGTACGCGCGACCGGAACGTCGATCGCCGAGGTCGCCCTCTGCTACACCTCGGACCTGTCCGACCCGGGCGAGCGCCTCTACACGCTCGATTACTATCTCCGCCTGGCCGAGCAGATCGTCGAGGCGGGCGCCCACGTCCTCGCGGTGAAGGACATGGCGGGTCTGCTGCGCGCACCCGCCGCCGCGACGCTCGTGTCCGCGCTGCGCCGGGAGTTCGGCCTGCCGGTGCACCTCCACACCCACGACACGGCGGGCGGTCAGCTCGCCACCTACCTCGCCGCGATCCAGGCCGGCGCGGACGCCGTCGACGGCGCGGTGGCCTCCATGGCGGGCACGACCTCGCAGCCGTCCCTGTCGGCGATCGTCGCCGCGACCGACTACACGGACCGCCCCACCGGCCTCGACCTCCAGGCCGTCGGCGACCTGGAGCCGTACTGGGAGAGCGTCCGCAAGATCTACGCCCCCTTCGAGGCGGGCCTCGCCTCGCCGACCGGCCGCGTCTACCACCACGAGATCCCCGGCGGCCAGCTCTCCAACCTGCGCACCCAGGCCATCGCGCTCGGTCTCGGCGACCGCTTCGAGGACATCGAGGCGATGTACGCCGCCGCCGACCGCATCCTCGGCCACCTGGTGAAGGTCACCCCGTCGTCGAAGGTCGTCGGCGACCTCGCCCTGCACCTGGTCGGCGCCGGTGTCAGCCCCGCCGACTTCGAGTCGTCCCCCGACCGCTACGACATCCCCGACTCCGTGATCGGCTTCCTGCGCGGCGAGTTGGGCACCCCGCCCGGCGGCTGGCCCGAACCGTTCCGCACCAAGGCACTCCAGGGCCGCGCCGCCCCCAAGCCCGTACAGGAACTCACCCCCGAGGACCGCACGGCCCTCGACAAGGACCGCCGCGCCACCCTCAACCGCCTGCTCTTCCCCGGCCCGACCCGCGAGTACGAGACCCACCGCCAGACCTACGGCGACACCAGCCTCCTGGACAGCAAGGACTTCTTCTACGGCATCCGCCCCGGCAAGGAGTACACGGTCGACCTGGAACCCGGCGTCCGTCTCCTCATCGAGCTGGAGGCCGTCGGCGAGGCCGACGAACGCGGGATGCGTACCGTGCTGTCCGCCCTGAACGGCCAACTCCGCCCGGTCCAGGTGCGCGACGCGGCAGCAGCCTCCGACATCCCCGTCACCGAGAAGGCCGACCGGACCAACTCCGGCCATGTGGCCGCCCCGTTCGCGGGCGTGGTCACCCTCGCGGTCGAGGAGGGCGACGAGGTGGAGGCCGGAGTCACCGTCGCCACCATCGAGGCCATGAAGATGGAGGCGGCGATCACCGCGCCCAAGGCCGGCCGGGTGGCGCGCCTCGCCATCAACCGCATCCAGCAGGTGGAGGGCGGCGACCTGCTCGTCGAGCTGAGGTAGCCGGGACGGCGACAGGCCGCGTCACCGGTGACCGGATCCGTCCGGTACCGGACCCGATGCGGCCTGTCGCCACCCCGCCCGCACGGCGCAGTCTGGGGACATGACCCGAGCACTGATCGTCATCGATGTCCAGGAATCCTTCCGCGCCCGCCCGCTGTGGGAGACCATCTCCGACCCGAAGATCGCCGAGCAGGCCGACCGCCTGGTGCAGCTCGCCCGCCTGGCCGGCGACCTGGTCGTGTGGGTGCTCCACTCCGAGCCCGGCAGCGGCGACGTCTTCGACCCGGCCCTCGGCCACGTCCGGCTGATGGACGAGTTGGAGCGCGCGGAGGGCGAGCCGCTGCTCCACAAGACCTCGCACAACGCCTTCACCACCACCAACCTGCAACAACTCCTCACCGAACACGGCGTGCGCGAGCTCACCATCTGCGGCATCCGCACCGAACAGTGCGTCGAGACCACCACCCGGGTCGCGAGCGACTTCGGCTACCAGGTCACCTTCGTCACCGACGCGACCGCGACGAACCCCATCCCGCACCGCGACGCCCCCGCCGACCAGACCGTCGCCGAACTCCTGGCCGACCCCCGCACCCTCCCCGCTGACGAGATCATCAGGCGCACCGAGTACGCTCTCTCCGGCCGCTTCGCCACCATCGCGACGGTCGACGAACTGGAAGCCGCCGCCGCACATCGGGCATGATGACCGGATCGTGAGCCACGTCGTCTTCTTCCTGGTACCCGGAGTCCACCTGCTGGACCTGGCCGGCCCCGCGCAGGTCTTCTCCACGGCGGCCGACTTCGGGCACCCCTACACGCTCTCCTACGTCGCCGAGCAGCCCCAGGTCACCAGCGCCCAGGGGCTGCCGCTGGCGGCCGTTCCCGACTGGCCCGCGCTCGGCCCCGAGGACCTGATCGTGGTGCCCGGCTGGCGTGCGCCCCGGCTCGCCCACGGACCCGTCGTCGGCGCTACGGCGTTGCAGGCACTCCGGGACCACCACGCGCGCGGAGGAACGGTGGCCAGCGTCTGCGCCGGAGCCGACGCACTCGGCCGGGCCGGACTCCTCGACGGCCGCCACTGCACCACCCACCACGACGTCCAGGACGAACTCGCCCTGCGCCACCCGAAAGCGACGGTCGTCAGAGACGTCCTGTTCACCACCGACGACCGGGTCATCACCTCGGCCGGCATCGCCAGCGGCATCGACCTCGCCCTGCACATCGTCGCCACCCGGCACGGCCCCGCCGTGGCCGCCCAGATCGCCCGGGACATGGTCGTCTACGCCCGCCGCAACGGACACGAACCGCAGTCCAGCGCGATGCTCCGGCACCGCTCCCACCTGGACGACACGGTGCACCGCGCCCAGGACCTCATCGACACCCGCTTCGACGAAGCCCTGCCCCTGCCCGTGCTCGCCTCGGCCGTCGGCGTCAGCGAACGCACCCTCACCCGCCTCTTCACCCGGGCCACCGGACTCACCCCACTGCGCTACCAGCAGACCCTGCGCCTCGAACGCGCCGAGCACCTCATCAGCCACGGCGCGACGATCGACACCGCCGCCCGGACGGTCGGCTTCGAGGACCCCCGTATGCTGCGCCGACTGCGCGCCCGCACCCAGTAAATGAAGGGCGACTCGACGGAGACGCTGTTAGGTTGCCGGATCGACGACCGACGGCTCGCCTCAGGAGTGCCCAGTGATCCCACCCCGTCTGGCACCGCTGCTCGACCAGTTCGACTTCGCGTGCGAGCGCCTCTCGAGCCGGATGACCGGGCCCGTCATGGACAGCGGCGACGGCACGGACACCCGGGTGGGGCCCATGACCGACGCGGAGTACTTCTGGGAGCCGGTGCCGGACTGCTGGTCGGTGCGACGGCGCGCGGACGGGCCGGGATCGCGGGCAACCCACCTGGCGGGACAGGGCGATTGGGGACGCGACGCGGCACCGTACCCGCATCCCTGGCCCCCGCCCTTCACCACCGTCGCGTGGCGCCTGAGCCATCTCACCGAGATGCTGACCCTCCGCGCCGACCACACGGCCGGCGACCGCACGCTGACCCGCGACGACCACCCCGTCGTCGGCGACGCCGTTGGCGCGGTCGATGCCTTCGACGCCGCTGCCGGCGCCTGGCGGAAGGCACTGCTGAGCGTCGACGACGCCGCGCTCGACACCGTGGGGTACTGCACGTATCCGCACGGCAGCGACGCGGAGGAACCGTTCATCGACATCGTGTGGTGGGTCAACCAGGAAGTACTGCACCACGGGGCCGAGATCGCCGTGCTGCGGGACCTCCACCGGCAGGGCGGTACGTGAAAGGTGAAGTGGTCGCACTCCCAGGTGCGAACCGGCTCGCGCGGGTTCGTGTGGATGCGGTGGCGCCGCTCCTCGGACGAGGCGAAGACCGCCGAGACGCCGTAGACGAGGCTGAACAGGCCGAAGACCGCCCAGGCGGCGATCCAGAGGGTGAGGACGAGAGCCGTGATGCCGGGCCGGGCGACGGAGACGACGCCGAGGACCACGGTCGGCAGACCGTGCCCGAACAGTACGTTGGGTGAGCTGGAACCTGGGCACCTTCCCCATACGAGGGTGTCGCCTCGTTCTTCGCCCGAGGCCGGTGCTCGCCCGACGGAGCGCGCGTACGGACAGTGGCCGCGCCGCCGCCGGCAGGCCGCCCGTTCCCGCACGATGCTGCTCTCGGCGCGGACCGCCTTCGACCTCGTGGGAGCCTCCGACCGGGCGGGCCACCACGCGGCGCCGGTCGGCCAACCGCTTCCGTCGATCTGAACCGCACCGCTGACGCCCTGCGCTTCGCCAAGGTCGCGTTACGGGCAGCGGTGCCGTGACCGTCTTCGGCGACTCGCCGGTCGTGGTCGCGACAGCGGGCGCACCCGATGTCGTGGCCCGCGTCGCCGCCAGGGTCCTCGGTCCGGTCGAGGCCCTGCCGGCGGACGAACGCGCCCTGCTGCTGGACAACGTTGGACATCTGGTTCGACTGCGGTGGATTCGCAGAGAAGGCCGCCGAGGGGCTGTACGTCCACCCCGACAGCGTGCGCACTCGCCTGCGTCGCATCACCGAACTCGGCCGCGTCCTGCGCGCCGTGCGGCCGACTCCGAGGCCCCCGACCTCGGAGTCGGCCGACGGGTCCGCCGGCAGGTCCTAGGCGGCGGTACCGCCCGCGTAGTCGCTCTTGAACGTGGTCTCGATGGTGGTGGCGACGGACTGGGCCACCCCGGTGCCGGTGAGGATGATGCCCAACTCCCGGTTGTTGGAGAGCGAGTTGCTGCTGATGTTCATCGAACCCGCCTCCACCTCCTGGGTGGACAGACCGTAGTCGGCGACCATGGCCTTGGCGTGGATGTAGAAGCCGTTGGGGTCGGAGTACCCGACGACCGTGCCGCCGGCCGCCTTGATCGCGGACACCTGGCTGGAGTAGCTCGACGGGGTCTCCAGCACCACCCGTACGGTCACGCCCGCCTTCGCTCGGGCGACGATCGCGTTGACCACCGTGCTGTCGCTGAACTCCAGTTCCTCGACGTCGAGCGTCGTGGTGGCCGCGTTGATCACGGTGAGCAGACGGCTGCGGGAGTCGGTGGGGGACCAGAGCAGGTGGTCGCCGTCCGTCGGGGTGATCGAGGTGCCGGCGTAGTCCGCGTTGAAGACCTTCTCGATCGCGGCGACGTCACGGGTGTCGTCGGTGAAGACGCCGTAGTCGCGGCCGGTCGTGTAGTACTGCGAGGTCAGATTGCCGGTCAGGACAAGGGACTTGGTGGCGTCCACCGTGATCGTCTTCTGGTGGGTGTAGACGAAGCTGGACGGCGACCACACCACGCCCACGCCCGCGTTCGTCAGCGCCGTGTACGCCGAGCTGTTGGCGGACTGGTGCGCGTTGTCCAGGACCACCCGCACGGTGACGCCCTTGTTCTCCAGCGCTATCAGGTCGTTGACGGCGGTGGTGTCCTCCAGCTCGTACATGGTCATGTCGAGGGAGGTGGTGGCCGAGTTGATGAAGTCGTAGATCGTCGGCTCGCTGGTGGTCTGCGAGAAGGCGAACGCGGTGTAGGTCGCGGCGTTGGCGGGGACCGCTGTGACGAAGAGGGTGGCGCCGGCTGCCAGCGCGACACCCGCGCGGCCGAGGAACGTCCTCAACATGTGTGACTCCTAGTCGAGTTGATGCCCACGTGGGGGGTGGCGGGCAGGTGCATGACACCACGCGCGTAGAACGCGGAGGAAGAGAAGCCCGGTGAACTCGGGATTACCTGCCGTGAGTACGGGTGGACAAAGGGGACTTCGGGCAGGTGGGGGGCGGTTCATGGGGTTCCCGCGAGTTAGCAAAAACTTCGTAGCCGGCAGATTTCGGGTCAACTGTGCGGCCAGCCACGACGGCGAGTCACGGGAACGACGGCATATCGGGGCACTTCGAGCGGAGCGCTTAGGCTGCGCCCCGACATCCTCATCGACCCCAGGAGCGCCCCCCGTGTCCAACCCCGTACCGTCGCACCCGTACCCCGACGCCCACCACCCGGAAGAGCTCCCCGTCCCCCACCCGCTGCTCACCCCTGTACTCGCCCTCCTGGGCCACTGGCACGGCCGGGGCGAGGGCGAATACCCCACACTCGCCGGTGACTTCACCTACGCCCAGGACGTGACCTTCACCCACGACGGCCGCCCCTTCCTGCACTACGAGGCCCGAGCCTGGATCCTCGACGCCGACGGCGAACCGCTGCGCCCGGCGGCCCGCGAGAGCGGCTGGTGGCGACTGCAGCCCGACGGCCGGATCGAGGCGCTCATCACCCAGCCCACCGGCATCGCGGAGATCCTCGTCGGCCGCGCCACCGGAGACACGGTCGACCTCTCCACCCACGAGGTCGCCCTCACCCCCACCGCCAAGAAGGTCACCGCCACCCGCCGCCGCTACACCCTGACCGACGACGCCACGCTCGCCTTCACCCACGACCTGGAAGCCGTCGGGGAGCCGCTGCAACACCATCTCTCGGCACGGCTGCGACGCACCGGCTGAAATGAACTGATCAGCAAGCCTGTTCACAGCGTTGCTTTCGGAATGTCCGGTCGTTGATCTCCCATGCAGTGAGCGGTGCCCGAGCGGCATGGAGGCGTGGATCGACAGTGGTGCCCGGCGGCCTCCCGTGGGCAGGCGAACGGAGAGCCCTGTGCGCATGACCGACCTTCAGCGGTGCGAGATCCGACCCGGACGACTCGTCGAGTGGACGCTGCACCCGACGGCCGTGGGGACGGCGCGGGCCCTCCCCGACGATGTGCGGCCACCGGCGTACGTGCAGGAGTCCCATATCCGTACGGCGCGTTCGGTGCGCGAGGACGGGCTGTTCGTGCCGACCTGGCTCGGTACCGCCTTCGACATGCCAGGGCCCATCGAACTCGACGTGCTCCAGGGCGCGTTGCGGGCCTGGATGCTCCGGCACGAGACGCTGCGCAGCGGCTTCCGGTGGGCCGGTGACGAGATGCGCCGCTTCACCCTGGACGCCGACGCGGTGGCCCTGCACCGCGAGGACGTCGGGGAGTTCGCGGACGCGGTGACGCTGACCCGGTACCTGCAGGACCGTTTCGATGTCACGGCGGACGCGCTCACCTGGCCCAACTTCCTCTTCGCCGCGGTCGTACGGAGCGACGGCACCAGCGTCTACCTGGCGTTCGACCACAGCAACGTCGACGCCTACTCGCTCCATCGCATCGCCGGCGAGGTCCACGAACTGTACGCGGCGGGCCTCGCCGGGAAGGCGGTCGAGTCGGCGCCCGTCGCCAGCTACATCGACTTCTGCGCGGGCGAGCGCACGGATGCCGACCAGATCGACGACACGCACACCGTCGTGTCTCGTTGGCGCGAGTTCATCGCCCGCTGCGACGGCAGACTGCCGAACTTCCCCGTCGACCTCGGCCTCGACCCCCAAGGACCGCTGCCCACACAGAAGTTCCTCCAGGAGATGCTCGTCGACGACACGGACGCGGCGGCCTTCGAGGCGTACTGCCGCCCGTACGGCGGCAGCCTCGTCGGCGTCCTCGCGGCCGTCGCCCTCGCCGTCCGCGAGATCAGCGGCCTCGACGTGTACCGCACCGTCGTCCCCTTCCACACCCGGGCCAAGTCCCGCTGGGCCGACTCGGTCGGCTGGTACGTGGGCGGCGCGCCGATCGAGATCCCCGTCCAGCACGCCACGGACTTCGACCACGCCCTCCGCATGGTCCGCGCCACCCTCCGCGAGAACCGCCCGCACGCCCGCATGCCCATCGCCCGCGTACTGCGCCTGCTGGGCGCCGACTTCAGGCCCACGTCCCCCGACCTGTACTCGATCGTCTCCTACGTCGACTCACGCGCCCTTCCCGGTTCGGAACGCTGGCAGGAGCTGAAGGCGTACGGACTGATCCGGGTGTCGTACGGCGACCAGGTGTGCGCCTGGGTGACCCGGGTCCACGAGGGGCTGCAGTTCGCCTGCCGTATGCCCGACAACGACATCGCGGACAAGAACATGCGGCTGTGCATGGAGCTGGTGCGGGAGCGACTCGTCTCGGTGGTCCGGGAGGCGTCACCGGCGGTGGCCGGTCCCGCCCGGTAGCGGGCGCCTGCTTTCCGGAGAGGTGCCGGTTCCGCGAATTGCGCATCTCCCGGGGACATGCGCATCGCGGACATCGACCTGGGTGTCTACCCGCGCCCCGAAGCGGGCGCGGGCCTCATGATCGGCGCACCCGAGCCGGAACGCGCGTCCCAGCCGCTCCAGTCGGGGATCGCCTCACGGGCCTCCCGCCAGGCGGACGGGATGTCGCCCGTGCCGGTGCGGGCCGCGACGACACCTCCCACGATCGCGCAGGTGGTGTCCCGGTCGCCCCACCCGGCGACGGTCTGCCACAACGCCTCGGGCAGGTCGTCCAGGTGCCCCGCGGCGGACCACAGGGCGAACGGCACGGTGTCAGGGGCCGAGATCAGTGTCCCCGATCCGAGTACGGACGCCGCGTGCCGTACCGACGTCCGCTCGGAGAAGTTCGCGGCGACCAGCAGACCGGAGCCGACGTCGGTGTCCGGCACGTGCGCGGCGACCTCCTTGAGGAACTCGGCGCGCGGCACGGCCACTTGACCCGCACCGGTGGCCGCCAACGCGGCGGCGACCGCCACGGCCACCGCCCCCGCGACGGCCTCCGGGTGGGCGTGGGTGGCCAGCGCGGACAGCCGGGCCTGCTCGGCGGCCACCGCGACATCGTCCCGGAACCAGGCGCCCAGCGGGGCGACCCGCATCGCGGCGCCGTTGCCGTAGGAGCCCTGTCCGCCGAACTGGGCGGTGGTGACCGCCTGCCAGTGCTCACCCTCGCCGATGCGCCGCAGCACACTGTGCATGGACGGGCCGTACTTGCGCCCGGGCTCCCGCTCGTACTCGGCGGCGAACTCCCGTGCCAGCCCGTCGGGTTGGACCTCCCCGTGCTGCACCAGATGCGCGAACAGGACGAACGCCATGGCCGAGTCGTCCGTCCACAACCACGGCACGGGCCGCAGGTCCCGCGCGGCCCACAACTCCTCGGCGGACTCGTCGGACCGCGTGAACCAGCCGTCGCCGAACGCGTCCCCCGTCACCAGCCCGTCCAAGGAGGCGTGGGCGGGCTGCTGGTCGCTCATGGCGGGGCTCCTGTCAATGATCGGCGGGCCCGGCACATCATAGTTAGGCTGCGTGGATGGAGCGGATCCTGGTGGTCGGAGCAACGGGCGCGGGCAAGTCCACGCTCGCCAGGGCCGTGGGCGAGCGGCTCGGCGTGCCGTACCACGAGATGGACGCCCTGTACTTCACCGGCCCCAACTGGGCCGTCAACGAAGGCCTGACCGACGACCTTCTGCGTCTCACGGCCGAACCCCACTGGATCATCGACTCGTTGGGCTATCCCGAAGTCCGTGACCTGCTCTGGGAGAAGGCCGACACGGTGCTCTGGCTGGACTACACGAGACGCGTGATCATGCCGCGCGTCCTGCGCCGCTCGCTCCGGCGCACGGTCACCCGGGAGCGTCTCTTCGGCGGCAACAGGGAGACCTGGGCGGGCTGGTTGAGCCGGGAACACCCGGCCTGGTGGGCCTGGTCCCAGCACGCGCATCGGCGCCGCGAGATCGAGCTCCGTAGCCGCGATCCCCGCTTCGCTCCGCTCACCAGCCACCGGTTCGCCCGCCCCGCCGACACCGAGGCGTGGCTGGCATCCCTGGGATGAGCCGTCGGCCCGGTCAGAGGAAGGGCGTGCCCGCGTCGAGTCCGGCGAGGACCCGGCCGTAGATCTCCAGGTTGGTGCTGGGGTTGACGAAGGAGTGCAGGCTGAGGGCGTGCAGGTCGCGTACCGCGCGCTGGACGGGGACGTCGCGGTGGAGGGAGGACGCCCCTGACGCGGACGCGATCAGGTCCACGGCCTCCTTGCACAGCTTCGTCGTATAGCCGCTCTGCGCGCGGATCCTGGCCCGGTCCGCCTGTGTGTACGGTTCGCCGCTCGCCGCCGCGGCCTCGATCCGGGCGACGAACTCGGCGGTCAGCAACTCGGCGCAGGAGATCTTCATCGCCGCCTCGGCGGCCTGGAGATGCGTGACGCCCGCCTCGTACTGCCGCTCGTGGAAGGTGTACGTGATGCCCCGCCGGTGGATCCGCTCGGTGAACTCCGCGAGGGCCGCCCGTGCCAGGCCCAGCGCGTTCGGCGCCGTCCAGGCGCAGAACAGCATCAGGACCGGCATCCGGTAGAAGGGGTCGTCCGCGTTGGCCTTGGAGGGGAAGTCGCCACTCAGCAGAGGCCCGACGGGCAGGACGCGGTGCGCGGGCACGAACACGTCCCGCGCGACGACGCTGTTGCTGCCGCTGCCGGCCAGTCCCGAGACGAACCAGTCGTCGAGGATCTCCAGATCGGACATCGGTACGGCGGTCCACACCACCTCGGGCGGGCCGCCCTCCGACTCGACCCTGGCCGTGAGGAGGTGCCAGTCGGCGTTCTGGCAGCCGGTGGCGAAACCCGAGGTGCCGTTGACGACGTACCCGCCCTCCGTCGCCACCGCGACCGCGTCCGGGATGAGCGTGCCGCCGACCCGAATGTCCGGGCTGCTGAAGATTTCGTCCTGGGCCTCGTCCGGGAAGAGCGCGGCGATGTAGGAACAGCCGGCCTGGATCAGCGCCATGAAGGCGGTCGAACCGCACCCGGCGGCGATCTCGCTCACCACCTCGACCTGTGTGCGCAGCCGGCTCTGGTAACCGCCGTACCGGCGTGGGACGTTCATGCGGTAGACCCCGGCGTCCGTCAGCGCGGACACCACCTCGGCCGTCACCCGCCTCTCCTGCTCGGTGTGTAACGCCGTTTCGCGGAGGAGGGGTTGCAACTCCCGTACGCGTTCGACGAGGCCGGCATCGGACGGTGGCGCTGATAACGGAGCCATGGACGACCTCCGGGCACGACGGGGACCTCACCGTGACGCGGATCGCACGCAGTGTCAACGCTCTCGCTCAGGCAGGGGAGTTCAGGGAGCGGTAGAAGTCGAGGTGGCTGCGGGCGGCGGCGTCCCAGGTGTGGTGGGCGGCGAGGGCACGTCCGGCGGTCGCGCGGGCCGGGTCCTGCGTCGCGAGGGCGTGGCCGAGTTGGGCGGCCAGGTCCTCGGGCGTGGCGGCGAAACGCGCCGCGGAGCCGAACACCTCACGCAGCACGGGCAGATCCCGCACGACCAGCGGGACCCCCGCCGCCAGCGCCTCCATCGCGGCGAGCCCGAACCCCTCCTTGCGCGACGGGAAGGCGAACACGTCCGCCGCCGCGACGAGAGACGGCAGCTCGTCCTCTCCGACCTGCCCCAACACCACCGGTTCTACGGCGAGTTCGGCGGCCCGCGACTCCCAACTCGCCCGGTAGTCACGGTAGTCGAAGAGCGTCTCGCCGCCCGCGATCACCAGCCGTACCTCTGGGCGGGCGACACGCAGCAGGGCGTAGGCCTCCAGCAGGTCCAGTGAGCCCTTGCGGGGTTCGATGCCGCCGACGGTGAGGACGTACGGGCCGAGGCGGGTGCGCCAACTCGCCCGCGCGGCCGGGTCGGTGGCGGCGAAGCGGTCGTATGCCACGCCGTTGGGAATGACCCGCGCCTCGATGCGCCAGCCCTCGGCCAGTTCGCGCGCGACCGTTTCCGACACGCAGAGGTGCGCGTACGGCTCGACGATCGCCCGTTCGTGGCAGGCGGCCAGTTCGGGGGTGGTGAAGTGGTCGAGGTGGTGGACCGTGCGGACGCAGCGGCCGGCCGCGTTGGCGCTGATGCAGTCCTGGGCGTGGACGACGTCGTAGGGCGTGGGGTCGAAGGCTGTGCGGAGGGTGGCGATGGAGCGCAGGATGCGTGCGCCGACCGTCTCCTCGGGCGGGCCGTCGGGGAACGGCACGATCTGGACGCGGACCGCCGGGTCCACGGGACGGAAGAAGCCGGCGTCGCCGCCCCGGCCCAGCGACCACACCGTGACGTCCTCGCCCAGTGCCGCGAGGGCCTCCGCGAGGGCGAGGGTGTGGACGACCCCGCCGCGCGGCTTGGTGGAGTAGCTGAGCAGGGCGATCTTCACGTACGGGACTCCCGGTAGGCGTCGGGGCGGCGTTCGTCGAGGTGGCGCAGGACGCGGCGGGCCCGGTCGGTCTCGGCGGCGACGTCGATCTCGGCGACGGCGAGCCCGGCCTTGGACCAGGTGCGGGCGAGGATGTCGCCGCCGGGGCCGACGACCTTGGCCTGGCCGAGGAAGCGCATGCCGCCCATGGCGCCGGTCTGGTTGGAGGAGGCGAGGACGACCTGGTTCTCGGCGGCGCGGGACTGGTCGTAGAGGTCGAAGAGGCGGGCCTGGCGGTCCTGGGCCATGCGGGGGGCGCGGTTGGTGATGCTGGTGGGCCAGGCGGACAGGCAGGCGAGGATCTCGGCGCCGTCCAGGGCCAGTGAACGGGCCGACTCGGGGAAGGTCTTGTCGTAGTCGATGAGCATGCCGAGGCGGCCGACCGGGGTGTCGAAGGCGTCGAAGCGGTCGCCCGCCGCGTACGCGGCGACCTCGCCCGCCGGGAGATGGACCTTGCGGTGCCGGCCCAGGATGCCGTCGCCGCTGACGCAGACCGCCGCGTTGTAGCGCTCGGTCCCGCCGTCCTCGCAGTAGCCGACGCACACCACCATCTCGGCTGCCAGGCGGGCGACTTGGAGGATCAGCGGGTCGTCCGGCTTGAGGGCCGGGGGCAGGGTCTGGGGGTCGGGGTGGCGCAGGTCGGCGAGGTAGCCGCCGAGGGTGGCGTCGGGCAGGACCAGCAGTCCGGCGCCCTGGCCGCGGGCGTCGTCGATGAGTTTGGCGACGCGGGCCAGGTCGAACTCCAGGTCGCGGCCGAAGTGGGCGGCCGCGGCCGCGATCCGGACGGTGCTCATGCGGTGACTGCTCCCGGGGCTGGTCCATAGGTCTCGGGCCGCCGGTCGCGCAGGTGTCCCATCGACCTGCGGGCGGTCTCCAGGGCCTGTGCGACGTCGAGTTCGGCGACGGCGATGCCGGAGGTCACGCCCGTGTCGGCGAGGATCTCGCCGCCCGGGTCGACGACCTTGGCACTCCCGACGAAGCGTAGCGACCCGAACGTGCCCGCCTGGTTCGCGGACAGCCACACGATCTGGTTCTCCAGCGCGCGGGCCCGGTCGAACAGGTCGAAACGCCGCTTCCAGCGGTCCTTCTCCAGGTCCGCACTGGCGTTGGTGCGCGCACCCGGCCACGCCGACACGCACACCCCGATCTCGGCGCCGTCCAGGGCCAGTGCCCGCGCCGACTCGGGGAACGCCTTGTCGTAGCAGATCATCATGCCGATCCGGCCGACCGGTGTGTCGAAGGCGTGGAAGCGGTCGCCGGAGGCGTAGCTGGCGTCCTCGCTGAGGGGCTGGTGGACCTTGCGGTGGTTGCCGAGGACGCCGTCGCCGGTGACGCAGACGACGCTGTTGTACTGCCGACCGTCCGTCCCCGCCTCGCAGTAGCCCGCGACGACCGTCAACTCCCCGGCCAGCGTGGCCAGTCGGCGGATCTCCGGGCCGTCGAGGGCGAGCGCGGGCGGGCCCTCGTCCAGGTCGCTGTCGTCGTCCAGGCTGAGCAGATAGCCGCCCAGGCACGCCTCCGGCAGCGCGAGGAGCCGTACACCCTGTTCCCCGGCCTCCTTGATCAGCCGCTCGGCGACCGCGAAGTCCTCTTCCAGGTCGCGGCCGAACTCGGCGGCCACGGCCGCCATCCGCAGCGTGCTCATGCCGTCCCCATCCCGGTCACCGCGGAGGTGACCGCCTCGGTGATCTCTCCGTCGGGCCAGCGCAGGCCGACCCCTTGTCCGACGGTCAACTCCCCGCACACAGAGCCGGTTGCGGGCCCCGCCGGCAGCGGTGGCGCGTCGGGCTCGTCGGCGGTGAGCATCCCGAAGCCCGGGAAGCAGGTCAGCCAGTCACCCATGGAGGCGTTCGTCGGACGTGGCACTTCGGCGATGTCGAGCACCGCCCCGCAGCCACTCGCCTCGGCGAGCATTCCCAGCGTCCCGGCGATCCCGGCCATCGACACGTCCTTCGCGGCAGCCGGTCGTGCGGCGGCCACCGCCCTTGTCATCGTGCGCAGTTCGTCCGTACGACGACGGGTGGTCGAGTCCCACTGGCGGCCCCGGTAGCCCGCGCGCCAGCCGCCGCCGAGGTCGGCCGTGAGCCGCACGGCGTGTCCGGGGCGTCCACCGCCGCCGGGCACGGGCCGGTCGGTGCGGCCGAGCGCGGTCACCGACAGGGCTGCCGGGACGCCGAGTTGGGTGTGGCCGCCGAGCACCGGGACGCCGTAGGCCCGCGCCGCTCGGGTCAGTCCGGCGAGGACCAGCGCGGCATGCGTCGCATCGCGGGCGCCCACCGCGTCCAACAGCCCGACGGGTGAAGCGCCCATCGCGGCAAGGTCGTTGACGTTCACCAGGACCGCGCACCAACCCGCCCACTCCGGATCCCGCTCGACCATCGACGGGACGATCGCGTCGCACGCGGCGATCACATCGGTGCCGGGGACGGGCGCGCCGTCGTCGCCGACGAAGCCGGGCGGTGCCGGCAGCGCGGCGAGCAGGGAGCCCAACGCGGACTTGGTGGCGGCGACTTGGGCCGCGACTCGTCCGATGGGCCAGCGCATCAGGACGTGTGGCGTGCCGGCGACTTCCGTGCCGCGCACCGACTGCCAGCCGAGCCGCCGGAAGAGCACCTCGTTGCGGGCCTGCACGGTCGCGTCGAACCGCAGGACACCCTCCGCCTCGGCGCGGGCGCAGGCCGCCCGGACCAGTGCCGCGCCGACTCCGTGCGGGCCTCGGGCCCGCTTGGCCACGACCAGCCGACCGCCCTGCCACCAGCCGAGGTCGGGGCCGTCGTCGACCGGGCCCAGCCGCACCCCGCCGATCACCGTGCCGTCCGGGGCCCGGGCGACCAGTACGACGGTACGGGCGTCGGCGTCACGGTCGTCGACGTCGTCGCCGGTGAAGAGCCTCTGTTCGTGGACGAAGGTCTCGGTGCGCAGCCGTCGGTAGGCTGCCAACTCCATGCTGTCGGCGGCCTGTTCGATGTGGAACGGGGGACGGCGGGCGAGGGTGCTCCGGTCGCCCAACAGCGCCAGGACGTCAACCGGACCTTCTGGCGCAGGCGGCGTGGTGGAGCCGTCGAGATACATGGACGTCACCCGCCCGCCGACTGCAGCACGCTGCACGCGCCGCACGCCGCGCAGCCCGCCTTCTGGTCGGCGCCGCTCATCCCGGCCGCGCGCAGCCGGGCCGCGACGCCCTCGGTGACGTACGTCAGGAGTTCGGCACTCGGCGCCGGGACGCCGTCGCGGGCGGCGAGCGTGCCGGCCATCGGGCGGAACGGGACGACGAACGGGTACACCCCCCGGTCGATCAACTCGCCCGCACCCGTGATGAGTTCGTCCGGGTTCTCGCCGAGTCCGACGAGGAGATAGGTGGAGACGCGGTTCGGTCCGAAGACCCGCACCGCCTCGTCCCAGGCGGCCTCGTACTCGGCCATGGGGACGGTCGACTTTCCCGGCATCCAGCGCCGCCGTACCTTCTCGTCGAGGGACTCGACATGGATGCCGATCGCGGTGGCGCCGGCGTCGTGCAGTGCGCGGATCCAGGCGAGGTCGCCGGGCGGTTCGCACTGCACCTGGATCGGCAGGCCGGGGACCGCTTGGAGGACGGCGCGCACGGAGCGGACGAGACTGCGCGCGCCCCGGTCGGGGCCGGTCGTCGTGCCCGTGGTCATGACCATCTGCCGGACACCGTCCAACCGCACCGCCGCTTCGGCGACTTCGGCGAGCTGCGCCGGGGTCTTGGCGGCTACCGCCGCGCCCGAGCGCAGGGACTCCTCGATGGTGCAGAAGCGGCAGCGGTCGGACTCGGCGTAGCGGATGCAGGTCTGCACGACGGTGGTGGCGAGGACGTCGGCGCCGTGAAGGCGGGCGATGTGCTCGTAGGGGATGCCGTCGGCGGTGGTGAGGTCGTAGAACTTGGGGCGGCTCACGGCGGTCAGGGCGAGGCCGGTGTCCTGGTCGCCGAGCCACACCCTGCCGTCGCGCACGCGGTAGGGGCTGGCCGGGTTGGTGGGCAGTGCGGCGTTGGCACCGTCGACGAGGACGTGACCGTCGCCGCTCGGACCCGCGCCGTCGGGCCGCCGTACGGGGGCGTCCAACGCGACGCCGTGCAGGGCGAGTTCGGCGCGGGTCAGGATGCGCACATCCACCGCCCTGCTCGTCGATTCGGTGCCAACGCTCACAGCGGCCCCCTTACAGCTGGTAGGTGGAGTTGATGATGGCGCCCTTGCGCGCGTAGTGGATCAGCGCGTCCTGGACGTCCAGCGGGTGGGTCGGGATGACGCCCTCGATGAGGTCCTCCTCGCGGGCGCCGTGCAGGGACAGGCCGAAGCGGCAGCAGAAGACCTTTCCGCCCTCGGCGATGAACGTCTTGAGCTGGTTGTTGATGTTGTGCTCGCCGGGGAAGGCCGAGGTGCCGGTGGTCGGGAAGCCGCGCGTGGCAAGGCAGTTGAGGGAGCCGGGGCCGTAGAAGTAGATGGCCGTCTCGAAGCCCTTGCGCAGCGCGCGGGTCGCCTGGAGGACGGCGACGAAGGAGACCGAGGACTCGTGGGCGATGCCGTGGACGAGCGTGAAGTAGGTCTCGCCGTCCTCGGCCTTGTAGTCGGGGAACACCTTCGTGGAGCCATAGATGCTGGTGCCCTCGGGGAGGGACGGGTGGGGGATCTCGTTGAGGGACTGCTGCTCGATCTCGCTGAGTTCGACGGTTTCGGACATGGCTGTCTCCTTGTACGTACCGGGACTTGGGAGGGGAGGTCGGTCAGTCGTAGAGCGCGGCGAAGGTGTCCTTGAAGACCAGGTCGCCGAGTTCGCCGCCGCCGGTCGCTTCGGCGAGGCGGGCGTACTCGCCCGTGAAGTCGCCCCACGGCTGGTCGCTGGCGAAGAGCACCCGGTCGTGGCCGATGCCGCGGCGCTCGATCTCCCGGGCCAGCCAGCGGGGAGTGAAACCGATGGCCCAGGAGAGGTCGGTGTAGACGTGCTTGCCGGCGGTGATCCAGTCGAAGAACCGGGAGCCGGCGAGCTTGATGTGGCCGCTCATCCCGCCACCGAAGTGCACGAGATGGACGGGTACTTGGTCGGCGTACCAGTCGACCAGGTGGCCGACCTCGTCGATGTCGGAGGCGGCGCCGGGGGAGGTGTGGACGTGGACCACGAGCCCGTGCCGGGCCGCCTCGGCGAAGATACGGTCCAGGTGGGGGCGGCAGGCCGGGTCGGTGGGGCGCCCGCCGAGCAGGAAGCTCAGCTTGAGCGCCTTCACGCCCCGCTCGCCCGCCAACTCCAGTGCTTGCGCGGTGCGTTGCTTGTCCTCGGGGCGCGGGGAGACCCAGAGTCCGGCCCGGATGCGGTCGTCGGTCTGGGCGGCCTCGATCGCCAACTCGTTGAAGGAGAAGGCGATCGCGGGGTCGGGCACGCCGTAGTTGGGGATGACCAGGGCGCGTTCGGTGCCCTCCGCGTCCAGGTCCGCGACGAGTTGCTTGACGGTGGCGCGGGCGGTGGTGTCGGGGTTGACCGGCGGGCCGCCGTAGAAGGGGTAGGCGGGCAGGACACCGATGTGGCGGTGTGCGTCGTAGACCATGGTCGCGGGTTCCTCAGCCGATCGGGAGGGCGGAGGCGAGGTCGGTGGGTGCGCCGGTGAGGGTGCCGCACACGTCGGCCAGGCGGCGCGAGGCGTCGATGTGGTTCGCGAGGAACTCCGCGTCCCTGCCCACCGCTTCGAAGCGTCCCGAGCCCCACGAGTGCTGCCAGGGCAGGCCCAGGAAGTACAGGCCGGGGACACTGGTGGCGCCGCGCCAGTGCATCGGATAGCCGCGGCCGTCGAAGACCGGAGCCTCCATCCAGCGGTGGTCGCGACGGAACCCGGTCGACCAGACAACGGACGTGATGCCGGCCTGCTCCAGGTCGAGTTCGCGCGGCTGGTGGTCCGGCTCCCACACGGGCAGGTAGCGGGGCTCGTCCGGCGCGGGAACGCCCTGGGCCGTGATGTGGGCGTCGATGGCGTCCTTGATGCCCTCCGCCACGGCGTCCGCGTGGTCGAGGTTCACCTTGAGGTCGTCGGCGAACTCCACTGCCGTACCGCTGACTTCGGTCAGCCGCCCGTACAGCCGCATACCGTCGCGGGCGAAGGCGCGCAGGTCGATGTCGCGGCCTCCGTCGCGTCCGGTGACGTAGTGGTTGACGCGCATCCGGACCGCGCCGGCGTCGTCGAAGTCGTCGATGCTCTTCGCGTAGTGGCCCATTTCGTCGAGCCAGGCCACACAGTCACGGCCGCGGTAGAAGCGGGCCACGCGCGGCGCGCTGCCGACGGCCAGATGCACCTGGCGTCCGGCGAGATGCAGGTCCTCGGCTATCTGGCAGCCGGACTGGCCGGTGCCGACCACCAGGACGGCGCCCGGGGGGAGTCGGTCGGCGTTGCGGTAGCGGGAGGAGTGGACCTGGGTGACGGAGCCGGGCAGGCGTTGGGCCATCGGGGGAAGGGAGGGCGTGTGGTACGGGCCAGTCGCGACCACCACCTGGTCGGCGGTGAAGTCCCCCTGGGTGGTGGAGAGTTCGAAGACTCCGCTCGGAGATCGTCGCAGCCTGGTGACCGTCACGCCCTCCACCAACGGGGGCCGGAAGTGGGCGACATAGCCCTCCAGGTACCGCACGATGTCGTCGCGGACCATGAATCCGTCGGGATCGTCCCCCTTGTAGGGGTAACCGGGCAGCCTGCACTGCCAGTTGGGGGTCACCAGGCAGAAGGAGTCCCAGCGGCGCTCGCGCCACTCGTGTCCGACCCGGTGCGCCTCGACGACGACGTGGTCGATACCGCGTTCGCGGAGTTCGTGGCTGACGGAGAGTCCCGCCTGGCCACCTCCCACCACGGCGACGGAGCAGTGATGGCCGGTCAGTCGTGTCGCCGGGCTCATCGCGGGCTCCCGTCGGCGCCGGTGCGGGCTTCGACCGTGACCACGGCCCCGCTGATGTCGCCGTACGCGGCGGCGGTCCGTTCTCTGCGCGCGAGTTGCTCGGAGGCGCCGGTGCAGAAGAAGCCGAACTTCTCCCGTACCCGCTCTCCGGCGATACCGAGGGCAGTACGGCTGCGCTCGACGAATTCGGCGAGCTCGTATGCGGCCCCCGGGGCGAAGTAGTCCTCGACTGTCGTGGAGGGGGAACAGCAGCGCTGGATCAGACCGTCGGGCCGGCGCACATCGAAATACATCTCGGGCATGACATCCTCCATGCCGCGCGCCGAGGTCTTGCCACCTCGCCGCTCTCCATGGCGACCAACTTCAGCCCTGCGGTTTTCCGAACGAAGTCATCGGGAACAAAGGGGAGTTGCGAAAACCTCACCGCGCCTGAAGCGCGGAGGCGGCTACGCGTCGCCGGAGTCGGCGGTGGCGGGCTTCGCCGACGGCCACTGCGCGAGCGAGATCATCCCCAGCACCCGGTGGATCAGGTAGTACGCCAGCGGCAGTTCGGCGAAGACCGCGAGCGCCGCAGCGAACCACACGTCCGAGGTACCGATGGCGAGCGAGACGTCGAACCACGCGTCGCAGACCAACAGGACCGCCGCGGCGAGGGCCGCCACGATGACGGCACGATGCCGCCGCCAGCCGAACAGCACGGTGCACGCCATCGCGCATACGAGCAGGACGTCGAACCCGACCCACGTCACACGCCACTGGTGGACCTCGTACTGGGCAGGCAGCGTGAACGCCAGCAGGACCGTCCACGGGACGAGTCCCACGGCGCAGACGATGAGCAGTTCCAGGGTGTGGCGCCGGTGCCGCCGTACCCGCGCCAGCTCGTCGGGCGTCGGAGCCGGGGCTTCCGTCACCTGGCGTATGCCGGTCTTCGACGCGTCGTTCACCTTGACTGCTCCGTCCTCAGGAGTCCGGTGATGATCCGGTACCGACAGGCTAAACAGTCCTGTACCGCGCTCTCTTCCCGAGGGGCGCGAACGCGGATTCTGTGCTTCCGGATCCCGTCAAACCGGATGGATTATCCCGATAGCGGAGGAACGGGGCGGCGGGCTAGGCTCGTGCAACCTACGAACCGGGGAAGGTCCGGCATGCGACGGTGGGCCGAATTCGTTCTGCGGCATCGCAAAATGGTGGTGGCGTTCTGGGGCCTGGTGCTGATCGCCGGCATCGCGCTGGCCGGCCGGACCACGGACCGGCTGACGATCGACTTCTCGCTGCCTGGCCAGCCCGGCACCGTGACGGCGCACAAGATCGAGAAGGCCTTCGGCAGCGGCGGTGACACGAATCCCTATCTGGTCTCGGTCACTCTCCCGGCCGGGCAGACGGTCACCGGTCACGAGACGGACGTCGGGAAGGTGTTCACGGCCGTCGGCGCGGCGGCACCGGGCCTGCGGGTGATCGACGAGGCGAACACCGGCGACAAGGCGTTCCGGACGAAGGACGACCGTACCGCCTACGGGCTGGTGTTCTACCGCTTCAACCCGTCACCCGGCCAGAAGCTGCTGACCGACCCGATCCGGGCGGCGGCGCAGCAGGCGATGCCGGCGGGCGCGGCGATCGGGGTGACGGGCGAGGACACCCTGGCCTCGGGCGGTAACAACGGCGGCGGGCCCGGGGTACTCGGCGAGACGCTCCTGGGCGCCGTCGGCGCACTCGCCGTCCTGGCCTTCGTGTTCGCCTCCTTCCTGGCGCTGCTGCCGCTGCTGGTGGCCGCGGTGTCGATCCTCGCGACCTTCGTGATGCTGCTGCCGCTCACCTACGCGACCGACGTGTCGTTCATCGTGCAGTTCCTGGTCGCCCTCATCGGCCTGGGCGTCGCGATCGACTACTCGCTGCTGTTCGTCACCCGCTGGCGCGAGGAGCGCGACCGCGGCCGGGACAACCACGACGCGGTCGTGGTCGCGATGGAGCACGCCGGGCACGCGATCGTGTTCAGCGGGGTCACGGTCGCCATCGGCCTGCTCTCCCTGGTGGTCCTGCCCGTCCCGTTCCTGAGAAGCATGGGCTACGGCGGTGCGCTCATCCCCCTCGCGAGCGTGCTGACGACGCTCACCCTGACCCCCGCGATCCTGGGCGGCATCGGACCCAAGGTCGACTGGCCGAAGATCCGGCACGAGAACCGGGCGAGCCGGTTCTGGATCCGCTGGACCACCGCCGTCGTACGGCGCCGCTGGATCGCGGCCGGCGCCGCCCTGGCCGCGCTCGCGGCCCTCGTCGGCGTCTTCCTCGGCATCAAGATCGGCCTCGCCTCCTCGGAGTCGCTGGCCAAGAACGGCCCGGCCTACGAGACCCTCCAGACCCTGGAGCGCGGCGGCGTCCCGACCGGCGCGCTGACCCCGATGGAGGTCCTGGTCAGCACCGACCAGGCGAAACCCGTCGCCGCCGCACTGGCCAAGGTCGACGGCGTGAGCAGCGTGTTCGTGCCGACCGGGCCCGCCGGAAACCGGGGCGGACAGAGCATCGTCGTCGTCATCCCGGACACCGAGACGGTCAACTCGAAGAGCGTCGACGTCGTCAGACGGGTCAAGACCGCCACCGAGCACCTGCCCGGAGCTGTCGGCGTCGCGGGCGTCGGCGCGGCACAGATCGACTTCCTGCACGCCGTCTACGGCAACTTCCCGCTGATGCTCACGATCATCGCGCTGCTGACGTACATCCTGCTCGTGCGCGCCTTCCGCTCGCTGCTGCTGCCGCTGAAGGCGGTGCTGCTGAACCTGATCTCACTGGCGGCGACCCTGGGCCTGATGGTGATCTTCTGGCAGGACGGTCACGGCTCCCACGCGGTCTTCGGCATCGCCGCCACCGGGGCCGTCACCTTCTGGATCCCGATCATGGTCTTCGCGTTCCTGTTCGGCCTGTCCATGGACTACGAGGTGTTCATCCTCTCCCGCATCCGGGAGGAGTACGACGCCGGCCACTCGACCGACGAGGCGGTCGTCGAGGGTATCGGCCGCACCGGCCGACTCGTCACCAGCGCCGCACTCATCCTCTTCCTCGCCTTCGCCGCACTGGCCTCGGGACCGGGTACCGACCTCAAGACCCTGGCGACCGGCCTCGGCATCGGCATCCTGCTGGACGCGACCATCGTGCGGATGCTGCTCGTCCCGTCCCTCGTCTCCCTGTTCGGCGGCTGGAACTGGCACCTGCCCGCCTGGGCGGCCCGCCCGCTGCGCGTACAGCCCTCCTCTCCGCACCCGGAACGGCCCGAGCCCCGGCCCGAGCCGACGTCACCGACCGGTTGAACCTCCGCCCCAAGGGCCCCTGTTGAAGCGGAACGGCGTGAGGACGTCGGGTCGGCGCCCCGTGCGGACATAGTCGGCGAGGGTGCGGCCGGTGACCGGGCCCAGCGTGACGCCGAGCATGCCGTGCCCGGTCGCCGCGAACGCGTTGTCGTGCCCGGGGACGCGGTCGACGACCGGGAGTCCGTCGGGCAGGAAGGGCCGCCCGCCGACCCAGGGATCGCGGATCAGGCTCACCAGATCGTCCGGGTCGTCGAACCAGCGGCCCAGGTAGTGCCGGCTGGCGAGCGCGACGGCGACGACACGGCGCCAGTCGAGCCGGTTGTTGTTGCCGCTCAGCTCCATCGTGCCGCCGATGCGTGTGGTGGGCCCGATCGGCGAGGCTACGGCCCTGCGCTCGCCGAAGTACAGCGTGTGCCGGGGTGCCGGATCCAGGTCGACCGAGAAGCTGTACCCCTTCCCCGCCTGCAAGGGCAGCGGATGCCCCAGCGAGCCGAGCAGGTGCGAGGAGCGCATGCCGGCCGCGATGACCACGGCCGAGCAGGGAATCTCGCCCGTCGCGGTGCGCAGCGCGGTGACGCGGTTCCCCTCGGCGCGGAACCCGGTGGCCTCCGTGTTCTCGTGGATCTTCACCCCGGACGCGGCGAGGGCCTCGCCCAGCGCACGGGCGAACGCCTCCGGATCGACCACGCCCTCGCCCTCGACGAGATAGGCCGCGCGGACCCGGGCGGAGAGTGCCGGGTCGAGGAGGCGGGCCTCGTCGCCGGTGACCACGTCGTCCGGCATCGGATAGCGGCCGTGCGCCATCTGCCGCTGGACGGCGAGATGGTGGCGGGCCTCGGCGGGGGAGAGGAACGCGTGCACCATCCCGGGCCGGGTCAGGCTGGTCTCGACACCGGCCGCGCGCAACCCGTCGAAGAGGTCGAACGTGGTCCGGTTCAGCTCGGCGATCGCCGTGTAGCCGCGCCGGAACGCGGCCGGGGTGCTGCTGCGCCAGAACCGCCACAGCCACCGTACGAACGCCGGGTCGGGCAGGGGCCGTAGATACAGGGGCGAGTCCGGGCGGCCCAGGGAGCGGAGCGCGTAGCGCACCACACCGGGGGCCGGGACCGGTGTCGAATGGCTGAGGCAGACCCAGCCCGCGTTGCCCCGGGACGCCCCGGAACCCAGAGCGCGCCGCTCGACGATCTCCACCTCCAGGCCCGCCTCGGCCAGGTAGTAGGCCGTGCACAGTCCTACGACACCGCCGCCGACCACGACGACCGGACCGCCGTGCCCGGTCATGACGTCGATCCGTAGGAGGCGAGGAACTCACGGGTGCGGGCCTGTTGGGGGTGGTCGATGACCTGCTGTGGCCGGCCCTCCTCCACGATCCGGCCGCCGTCGACGAAGACGACGTGGTCGGACACCTCGCGGGCGAAGGGGAGTTCGTGGGTGACCAGCAGCATCGTCATGCCGTCGGCGGCCAGTTCGCGCATCACGCTCAGCACCTCGCGGGTGGCCTCCGGGTCGAGGGACGAGGTGGGTTCGTCGAAGAGCAGCACCTCGGGCCGGAGCGCCAACGCGCGGGCGATGGCGACGCGTTGCTGCTCGCCGCCGGAGAGCCGGTCGGGCAGGGCGAGACCGCGATGGGCCACCCCCACCCGGCGCAACAGGGCGACGGTCCGCTCCAGCGCCTCCAACTCCGGTACACCGGCCTTGCGTTGGGCGACCACGATGTTCTCCACGGCCGTGAGATGCGGGAAGAGGTTGAAGCGCTGGAACACCATGCCGACCGTGCGGCGCAGCGCGGGCAGGTCGCGGCAGACGGTGCGGCCGTCGCGGTGCACCACTTCCCCGGCGACCTCGACCGTGCCCCGGTCGGGCCGCTCCAGCAGGTTCACGCAGCGCATCAGGGTCGTCTTGCCGCCGCCGCTCTGCCCGATGACGCTGACGATCCGGCCGCGCCCGACCGCGAGACCCACCTCGTCGAGCACGAGCCGGCCGTCGAAGGACTTGCTCAGTCCCTCGATCCGAACGACCGCGTCGGTGTGGGCAGTTGGGGCTGTCTTCGCCGTGGTGACGGGCTCGGTCATACGGCCGGCTCCTTCACATCGGCTCCCACGCCGAGGTCGGCGGCAAGCAGCGTTCGGGCCGTACGCACCCGGCGTCGTCGCCAGGGGGACAGGGGGACGCCTGCCCGGACCTTGCGCTCCAGCAGCAGAAGGAGTTGGGAGAGGGGGTAGCACAGGGCGAAGTAGATGGCCGAGATGACCAGGTACACCTCCAGCGCCCGGAACGTCGAGGACGTGATCAGCCGCCCCTCCGACATCAGCTCGGCGGCGGACACCGTGACCAGCAGCGAGGTGGACTTCAGCAGGTCGACGAGCATGGTGTTGGTGCCGGCCAGCGCCTGCCGGACCGCCTGCGGCAGCACGATGTGGACGAAGATCCCCACCCTGCCCAGGCCCAGCGCCTCACCGGCCTCGGTCTGCCCGTCGTGCACCCCGCTGATCGCCGACCGGAAGATCTCGGACAGATAGGCGGCGTAGAAGACGACCAGGCTGAGACAACCGGCGGTGAACACGTCGAGCCGGATGCCCGCCGAGGCCAGGCCGAAGTAGGTGAGGAAGATGATCGCGAGGAGCGGGACGTTCTTGAAGATCTCCGTGTAGACGGCGGCCAGGGCGCGTGCGGGCCAGGCCTTGCTGAGCCTCAGCAGTGCCACGACCAGGCCGAGCACGACCGCGCCGGTGAAGCTGACCACCGTGTACGAGACGGTGCGCCAGAGAGCGGCGATCAGGTCGGACCGGTAGTCGGACCAGGGGACTTGGAAGAGACCGGACATGTCAGCCCCTCACTTTCCGATGGACGGCGGAGTCCAGTCGCCCGGCCGGTCCACACCGCGGCGTGCGGCGGCGACAGCGGCGGCGGGCTTGAGGAACTGCACGGGATCTCCGCCGTACTTCGTGACGAGTTTCGCCAACTCGCCGTTCTGGTACATCGCGTCGATCTGGGCGGAGACCGCCCGCTCCAACCTGCCTGCCTGCTTGGGGAGATAGAAGCCCGTCTGGTACTGCTCGAAGTACTGGTAGGCGGGCTTCGCCCTGACCTCGGCGGCGGTCGGCGAGGTCAGGTACTCCGTGGCGATCTTCAGGTCCGGGCGCTGCTTCTGCGCCGCGATGATGATCAGCGGGTCCAGGAAGCCGACGTCGATGCGGCCGGCGCCGAGATCGTCGAACACACCGGTGGCGTCCGGGTAGGCGTGCAGCCTGGCGCCGGGTACGGACTGGATCGACTTGGCCCAGACGTAGCCGTCGACGGTGCCGAGGTCCAGGCCCTTGAGGTCGGCGACCGTCTTGTACGTCTTGCCGCTGCGGACGGCCATCGCCGGGGGCGAGTAGTAGGGCGGATCGGTGAACAGCCCCTGTTTCTGCCGGTCGGCGGACCAGGCGACCCCGCCGACGGTGATGTCCACCCGGCGGGACTGGACCCCGGCGAGCATGCCGGCGAAGTCGGTCACCTGCGGCTTGATCCGGAGGCCCAGCTTCTTCGCGACGTAGGTGAGGATGTCGCCGTCGAGGCCGACGATCTTCCCGCCCCGCACGGTGGTGTAGGGCGCGTACGGCTGGACGGCGACCTTGAGGACGCCGGGCGTGAGCGTGCCCAGCGCGGCGGTCTTCGCGGAGACGTTCTTCGGGGCGTCGTCGCCGCCCGAACCACAGGCGGCGACGGTGGACAACAGCAGCGTCGCGGACAACGCCACGACGAGCGAGCGCACACGGATCATCGGCACGGGCCTTCCGTATCGGTACTGAAGGGACCCGCCGTTCACCGCGTTGTGCCCTCGGCGGGGGAGTGATGGGGCCCATACGCTAGGCACCGGCCGGTCCTCCGTCACCGTCCACTTCGTACGAAGTTGTGGCCGGATTCGTGCGCTCCGCTGTACGGTGCGTCCAATCCGGCTCGCCCGCGACGGGAGGAAACCCCGTGCTCAGCCCGTCACTCGCCCAGGAGATCGCCGGGGACACCTCCGCCGTCATCGGCTTCAACGTGCTGATCACGGACGCCGAGGGGATCGTCATCGGCAGCGGCGACAGCAGCCGTGTCGGCAGCTTCCACGAGGCGTCCGTGGACGTCGTCCGCACGAAGGAACCGGCCACGCACAGCGCGTCCCAGGCACAGCAACTACGCGGCGTACGCCCGGGAGTCACCCTCCCCCTGATCGCCAACGGGCAGGCCGTCGGCACGGTCGGCATCACCGGCACACCCGCCCAGGTGCGCCGCTTCGGCCTGCTCGTCAAACGCCAGACGGAGATCCTGCTCCGCGAGTCCGTGATGCTGCGCTCCCGGCTCCTCGCCGAACGGGCCGCCGAGAAACTCCTCGCCGACATCGCGTCCTACGACCCTCACGTCGTCGAGGGCGACTTCCTCGTGTTCCGCGCCGCCGAACTCGGCTACGACCTGCGCCTACAACGTGTCGCGGTGGCCTTCGAGGTGACCGTGCCCCACCCGGCGCCCCGCCGCCAGGGCAGCGCCCGGACCCGGGACATGGCCCTGGTCCGCTCCGAACTCCTGCGCACCGTGGGGGAGTTCTTCGCCGACCCGCAGGACATCGTCGCGTCCACCGCGCCCGGCTGGATCGGCGTCCTGCACCGCCTGCCCGCAGGACGCTCCACGGCCTCCCTCGCCGCCGACTGCCGACGGGTCACCGATCTCATCGCCGCCCAGGACGGCCTCGCGGCGCGCGCCGGCATCGGTGAGGCGGCGACCTCCGTGGGCGGCCTGCACGACTCCTACCAGGACGCGTGCGACGCGCTGCGCCTCGGCGCCCGGTTCGCGGAGGCCGCACCCGTCCACCTGGTCACCGACCTGCGCGTCCACCAGATGGTGACGGCGGTGAGCCAGTCCGCCCGCAACCGGCTGCTGGAACTCACCGCCACCGAGCTGCGCGCCCAGCCGGACTGGCCGGCACTGCGCGACACGGTCACCGCCTGGTGCGAGAGCGGGTTCAACCTGGTCCGCACCGCCGAGGCCCTGCACATCCACCGCAACACCGTCGTCTACCGGATGCAGAAGATCGAGCAGATCACCGGCCGCCCGCTGCGGGAGTACCGGACGGCCATGGCCCTGTATCTCGCCTGCCTGGCCGACCGGCTGGGGCGTTGAAGGACATAAGGTCAGGCCCTTGCAGTGCGCGCGCGGAGCATACGGCTCACCTCGTCCGAACGCTCCAGGAGCGTGGTGCGGACCACCGGCACGGCCTCCTGGGACGCCTGCCGGGCCCGTTCGATGTAGTCCGGGTCGATGGCGTGCACCGGGAACAGGCGGTGGGTGTGGCTCATCGCCAGGATCATGCCGCCCTGGTGCAGCTTCGGGATCGCCTCCAGATAGCGCTCGGCGTAGGGGGCCAGCAGCGTGTCCTGGCCGGGACGCCAGAAGGCCGCCGCGACCAGACCGAACGAGTTGATGGGGACGGTGCGGTCCACGACCAGCTGCTGCCAAACCTCCGCCTTGGTGGCGGCGTCCGGCAGGGCCGCTCGTACCGTGAGGGCACGCAGCCAGGCGTCGGGGTCCGGGTCGCGCGCGAGCAGGCGGTCGGACTCCGAGGCGATGTCGCCACCCAGCTCCGCCGCACGGACCAGCGCACGCCAGCTCAAGTCCACGTCGTCACCGGCCTGTTCGCGGAGCCAGGCGAGATCGTCCGCGGTCGTCGCGGTACGGCCCAGCCCGCGCAGCGCGACCTGCCGGCGCCCGGGGTCCGCGGCGATGCGCCGGCAGGTCGCCGCCACCGCCGCCGACAACGCGGCCCGCTCGTCGGCCGGCGCCCACAGTTCCGCGATGTCCGCGGCGAGGGTCAGATACGGCTCGATCACCGCGTCGGACGTCTCGGCCGCCAGTACCGAGGTGAGGCACCGCCCGGCCTCCGCCGCCGTGGCCTCGCCGGTCGTCAGCATGTCCCACACGGTCGCCGCGGCCACGCCCCGGGAAATCGCCGTGGGCAACTGCGCCGCCGTACGGAAGAGTTCGTCCCTGCTCGCGGGATCCGGGCGGGTCGTGGCGAAGGTCAGGTCGTCGTCGTTGATCAGCAGGACGTCCGCCGACGGGAGGTCGGTCACCGGGGTCCGGGTCTGCGTCACCTCGACCCGCACCAGCGCCCGGCGTTCGAGCGCGTCGCCGTTCCTGGCGTACGCGCCCACCGCCAGCACCTGCGGACGCGGGTCGCCGTCGGCCACCAGCGTGACCGTGTCGCCGTCGCGCTCCAGGGAGAAACGGTCGGTCCCCGCCGTCCCCAACCAGGCCGTGCGCCAGGTGTCCAGGTCGCGGCCACTGGCCTCGGACAGGGCGTCGATCAGGTCCTGGAGCGTGGTGTTGCGCCACGCGTGGCGGGAGAAGTAGGCGGCCATGCCGTTCCTGAAGTGCTCTTCGCCGACGTACGTCTTGAGCTGCTGGAGGACGGACGCGCCCTTGGGATAGGTGATGTTGTCGAAGATCGACGCGGCCTGCGCGACGTCGTGGATGGGCTGGTGGATCGGATGCGAGGCGGGCCCCTGGTCGGACAGGTACGCGCTGATCTTGCCGATCATCAGATGGCTCGCCCACGCGTCGGTGTGCCGGGTGGCCTGCTCGGCGGCCCAGTGGCAGGCGAACTCCGCGAACGCCTCGTTCAGCCAGAGGTCGTCCCACCAGCGCATGGTGACGATGTTGCCGAACCACATGTGCGCCATCTCGTGCAGCAACACCCTTGCCAGCAGGCCGTGTTCGGCGGGAGTCGGCGCGGCCCGCCGCAGGAAGGCGTCCGACCAGGTCACACAGCCGTAGTTCTCCATCGCCCCGCCGAACTCCGGCATGAACACCTGGTCGTAGCGGCGCTGCGGGAACGGCATCGCGAAGGCCCGGGCGTAGAACGCGAGGCCCTGACGGGTGAGGGTGAAGATCTCGTCGGCGTCGCGGTCGAGGACCTCGGCGAGCGAACGGCGGGCGTACAGGCCCAGGTTGTGGCCGTCGGCCTCGCGGCGTACCTCGTGGAAGGGGCCCGCGTTGATGACCGTGTTGTACGTCGACAGGGGCGGGGTGTCCGGGAAGGTCCAGCGGCGGGCCGCGTCCGACTCCTCGACGCGCGCGTCTCCGGAGTTGCTGGTGACTGTCCAGGCGGCCGGGGCCGTGACGGTGAAGGCGTGCGGGGCCTTGAGGTCCGGCTGGTCGAAGCACGCCCACACGAAGCGGGCCTCGTCCGGTTCGAAACTCATCCATACGTACACCTCGCCGTCGGCGGGGTCCGTCGCCCTGTGCACGCCCTCGCCGGTGGTGGTGTCGGCCTGGACACTCTCCACGCGCAGCACGTTGTGGGCGGCGACGCCGGGGAGTTGGATCCGCCCCTCCTCGCCGGGGGCGAGGGCGACGCCGTTCAGCGTGGCGCTCACCACCTGTGCCGCACAGTCCACGAAGGTCTCCGCGCCCGGCTCTCGACAGGTGAACACCACCGTGGAGACACAGCGCACCTCCGGCCCGTCCGGCAGCGCGGTCAGATCGACGTCCACGTCGTACCGCTCGACCACCACCAGCTCGGCCCGACGCTCGGCTTCGGTGCGGGTCAGGCTTCGGATCCCCATGTGTCCTCCCTCGGCAGACAGCGGCCGTCAGCGTACGACGGAGATCGACGGGGAGCGCAGGGTTTTCGCGGCGGTTCGCCTCGGGCAAGGGCGGATGGGGGCCGGAAGGGCGAGGGGGGTCCGTGGGGCCGGTTCGCGGATGCTGTGGGCGGATCGACGGGCGGCAGGGTCCCAGTTCCGCGAATGTGACACTCCCGGTAGGAAGTGTCACATTCGCGGCGCCAGCATCCGGGGCCGCCGGCAAGGCGGATACTCGCCCCCGCCCGAGCACCCACCCCTACCGCCGGCCCCGCCCCCGTCACCGCCCCCGCAACCCCGCGCTGATCACCAGGCCGGTCCGGCGGGCTGTTTCCGCGAGCCGTTCCAAGTGGTGGGCGGGGTCCGTGAGGACGCACAGGGCCGCCACGGGAGTACCGCGTGGTCCGCGCAGTGGAACCGCCGCGCAGCACACCCCGGTCACCACTTCCTCGCGGTCGAACGCGGCGCCCCGCTGCCGTATCGCCGCGGCGTCGCGCGACCAGGACGCCGGAAGCGGGCCCAGCAGTGGTGCCGGTGCGGACATGGCCACGAGCACCTTGCCCGCCGCGGTGAACCACGGCCAGGTCATTCGGGTCTGAAGCGGATCGGGTCGTTCGGCGTCGTCCGGACACCACTCCACCATCAGCGTCTCGCCCTTCCACAGCACGGCGATCCCCACCGTCGTGCCCGTGACCTGGGCCAGCCGCCGCATCGGCTCGCGTGCGACGGCGCGCAGCCGGGGATGCGGCTGCCAGGCCCGCCCGAGGAGGAACATCCGCGGGCCCACCCGATAACTTCCTCCGCTCCGTTCGACCGCGCCCAGGTCCGCCAGTTGTTCCAGCAGCCGGTACGCGGTGGTCTTGGGCAGCCCGCAGTCGGCCGCCAGCCTTGTCGGCCCGGCCTCCACGGTCCGCTCCACCGCCTCCAACAGCGCGAACGCGCCTTCGAGCACGCTCCGTCCTCCCGCGTTCCCCGCGGCGGCGGCCGGTAACGCCTCCGGCCGCTGTACCGGCACCCGTGTCTCAGGTGCCATCACTCCTTGTGTGATCACACGTCTCGCCCCCGTTTTGCCTGTTGCGCAGCCGCCAGGCGACGGCCCTTCCGTCGTGCCGGGACGGACCCCGGTCAGAGTCCGTCCGTTCCCCAGCAGATTCGCACCGGTGTGTGGCTGGAAACCTTGTCGAAGCCTTGTCGCGCCGCACACGCGTTCGCGAGAAAAAGGAGGAGTCTTCCAGGAGGGGAGGTGGAGGAATGGTGGAGGTGCAGTTGCTCGGGCCCGTGGAACTGTCGGTGGGGGGAAACGCGGTGGAGGTGGGCCCGCCCCAACGCCGCACCGTGATGGCCGCGTTGGCCGTGGACGTCGGCCGGCCCGTCGCGGTCGACGTGGTCATCGAGCGGGTCTGGGGCCCGCGTGCGCCGGACGGCGCGCGCGGTGCCGTGCACGCCCATGTCGCCCGGATCCGGCGGGTGTGCGAGCAGGGTGCCGAGTCCGCGCGGGAACCCTTGTGCCTGGTGCGTCGCTCGGGCGGATATCTCCTGGAGGCCCGTCCGGACCAGGTGGACGTGTACCGGTTCCGGCAGTTGGTCGACCAGGCGCGGGCGGCGGGGCCCGCCGGCCCGGAGCGGGCGCGGCTGCTGCGCGAGGCACTGGGTCTGTGGCGCGGGGAGCCGCTGTCCGGCCTGAACGGCGAGTGGGCGGCCCGGATGAGGGAAGCCTGGCGGCGCCAGCACCAGGACGCGGCCGTCGGCTGGGCCCGCGCGGAGTTGCGTCACGGCGAACCCGCCTCCCTCATCGGCCCGTTGACCGGCCTCCTCGGCGAGTACCCGCTCGCGGAACCCCTCGCCGAGGCGCTGATGCGGGCCCTGCACGAGACCGGCCGCAGCGCCGAGGCCCTGGACTGCTACGCCACCGTACGGAAACGGCTGGCGGAGGAGCTGGGCACGGACACGGGATCGGCGCTGCGTCAGTTGCACCAGTCGATCCTGCGCGGCCACCGCTCCGCGTCGGCCCCGCGTCCCGAGCTGACGGCGGTGGTACGACAGACCGAGCATCCCGCCCAACTCCCCATGGCAGTACGGGGATTCACCGGCCGAGACGACGAACTGGCCAGACTCGCGGCGATCCTCGCCTCGGCCGAGGGCGAGTCCGCCGCCGTGGTGATCTCGGCGGTGTCGGGCATGGCGGGGGTGGGCAAGACCGCGCTCGCGGTGCACTGGGCGCGCCGAGTGGAACACGCCTTCCCCGACGGGCAGTTGTACGTGAACCTGCGCGGGTTCGATCCACAGGGATCGGTGATGCCCCCGACCGAAGCGGTGCGAGGGTTCCTGGACGCCCTCGGGGTACGGCCGGAGCGGGTGCCGCCGGGCCTGGAGGCCCAAGTCGGCCTGTACCGGAGCCTGTTGGCGGGGCGCCGGATGATGGTCGTACTCGACAACGCACGGGACGAGGAACAGGTCCGCCCGCTGCTGCCGGGCGCGGTCGGCTGCATGGCGCTGGTGACCAGCCGGAACCGGCTGACCGGGCTGGCCGCCACGGAGGGCGCCCATCTGCTCGCGGTGGACCCGCTCACGCCGGACGCCGCACGGGACGTACTGGCGGAGCGGCTGGGGGTGGACCGGGTCGCGGCCGAACCGGAAGCGGTCGCGGACGTCGTCACCTGGTGCGCGGGACTGCCCCTTGCCCTGGCCGTGGTGTCGGCACGCGCCGCCGCCCATCCGCGACAGCCCCTGAGGACACTCGCGGAGCAACTGCGGGTGGCGGGCGGCCGGTTGGACGCGCTGGACGGGGGTGAGGAGGCCAGCCAGGTACGGGCGGTGTTCTCGTGGTCCTACAGCGCGCTCAGCCGACCCGCGGCCCGGCTGTTCCGGCTGCTGGCGCTGCACCCCGGGCCGGACCTGGACCAGCGCGCGGCGGCCGCCCTGGCCGGGCTGGAACCGGACCGCGTCCGCGCGCTGCTCGCCGAACTGACCGGCGGACACCTGCTGGTGGAGCACGTTCCGGGGCGTTACGCCTTCCACGACCTGCTGCGGGTGTACGCCGGGGAACTCGTGACCGCGTACGACGACGAGTGGGAACGACGGGCGGCGCTCCACCGGATGATGGACCACTACCTGCACTCGGCGCGGGCCGCCGACGTGCTGGTGACCCCGCAGCCCAACCCCGTGGAGGTGCCCGCGCCCAGTCCGGGGGCGAACGCGGTGGAACCAGAGGACTACGGCCGGGCGGTGGCCTGGTTCGTCGCCGAGCATCCGGTGCTGCTGGAGATCGTGCGGCAGCCGCAGCCCGGCTTCGACGGTCATGTGTGGCGGCTGGTCAGCGTGTTGACCACCTTCCTGGACCGGCACGGGTACTGGCAGGCGTTGCTGACCGCCGCGCACAGCGCGCTGATGGCCGCCGAACGAGAGGCATCCCTGGCCGGCCGGGCGGGCGCCCACCGCGGTCTGGGCCTGGCCCTGGACCGGTTGAGGTGCCCGGAACCGGCCCGGGAGCACTATCTGCGCGCGCTCGAACTCTTCGCCGCGCTGGGCAGCGACGCGGGCCAGGCCCGAACCCATCAGCACCTCTCGCGGATGTCGGCGGTCCACTGGAACTCCGAACTGGTGCTGGAACACGCCTACCTGAGTCTGCAGCACTACCGGGCGGCGGGCGACCGGGCAGGACAGGCCGCGGCGTTGAACCACATCGGCTGGCGGCAGGCGCACCTCGGCGACCACCTCCGCGCGCTGGCACACTGCGAGCAGGCTCTCGAACTCGCGCGGGCGGCCGGAGACCTGGCCGGGCAGGCCCACATCTCCGACAGCCTGGGCTACATCCACCATCAACTGGGCCAATACCAGCAGGCGGTCGACCACTACCGGCAGGCGGCCCGGCGGTTCCACGCGACCGGGGAACGGCACAGTGAAGTCGCCTGCCTGCTCTGCCTCGGCGACAGCCACCACAGCGCCGGACAGCCCGACGCCGCCGACGAGGTCTGGGCCCGCGCACTCGCCCTGACCACCGAACTCGGCCTGCCCGACGACGATCCCCTCCGCACCCGCCTCAACGACCGCATCGGGCAACGGCCGTTGACGTAGCGGGCGCGGTTCCGGCTCCCTGTCGACACGGAGGCCGAGCGCTATGCCCGGCCCGCAGCTAGAGATCCAGCTCCAGCACCGGGGAGCCGCAGCGGCTCACGCAGATCATCATCGTGGTGGCGCCGGGACGTTCGGACGGGTCGATCACCGTGTCGCGATGGTCCGGGAGCCCGGCCGTGACCGGCGTCTCGCAACTGCCGCAGTAGCCCTCCTCGCAGGAGTACGGCACGTCCGGGAGCTTCTCCCGTACGACGTCCAGCACGGAACGGTCGGCGGGCACGGTCAGCCGCAGACCCGAACGGGTCAGCACCACCTCGAACTCCCCTCCAGACGACCTGAGTCGATCGGTGTGGGCGTCGTCGGTCGCGGTGAAGCGTTCCAGATGCAGTGCCCGCGCCGGGTCGGCCGTACGGCACAGAGCCGTCACCGCGTCGAGCATCGGCTGCGGGCCGCAGGCGTAGACGGCATGCGTGGGCGGAGCTGCGGCGAGTTCGGCGGCCAGGTGCGGCAGGCCCGCCTCGTCCTGCGGTACGAGCAGCACCCGGCCCCCGCCCAACGCCACCAACTCCTCGGCGTACACGAGCCGAGTACGGTCGCGGGCGCCCAGGACCAGTCGCCAGGGCAGTCCGCGCGCGGTGAGTTCGCGGGCCATCGGCAGCAGCGGGGTGACGCCGATGCCGCCGGCCAGCAGCAGATAGCCCTCCGCCGGTACCAGCGGGAAGCGGTTGACGGGTCCGCGTACCTCCAACTCCCGCCCCACCAGGGCGGTTTCATGGATCTCCCGGGAGCCGCCCCGGCCCTCGGGCGCGCGGTGCACGGCGACCGTCCACGCCTCGGTGTCCGCCACGTCCCCGCACAGCGAGTAGGCCCGGCGCAGCCCCGAGGGCAGGGTCAACTTTATGTGCGCGCCGGGCTCCCACGCCGGCAGGGCTCCGCCGGCGGCCCTGGTCAGCCGTAGTTCCACCACATCACGGGCGACCCAGCGGGCCTGCCGGACCAGGAGCCGTTCGGTCGTCGCTCCGGGGGAGGCGAGGTCAGAAGACACGGAAGTACTCCCGCTGTTCCCAGTCGGTCACCTCTTGGCCGAAGCGGGTGATCTCGGCCCGCTTGATGCTCGTGTAGTACGCCACGAAGTCCTTGCCGAGCCGGTCGGCGAGCATGCGGTCGGACTCCAGCGCGTCCAGGGCCTCGTCCAGTGAGCGGGGGAGCGGCTCGGCGCGTGCGGCGTAGGGCTCGTCGGCGGCCGGCCCGGGTTCCAGGCCACCTGCCACGCCCTCCAGTCCGGCGGCGAGTTGGGAGGCGAGGTAGAGGTAGGGGTTGGCGGCCGGCTCCCCGATCCGGTTCTCCAGCCGGGTGGACGAAGGCCCGTCACCCAGCACCCGCACCATCGCCCCCCGATTGTCCCGCCCCCACACCGCACGGTCCGGCGCCAACGACAGCGAGCGAAAGCGCTTGAAACCATTGAGAGTCGGTGTCGAGAACGCGCTCGTGGCCCGCGCGTGCCGCAGCAACCCACCCAGAAAGGCGGTCCCGTACGGCGACAACGGCGGCCCGGACGCGCCGAGTTCGCCGCTCTCCGGCGCGAAGACACCCACGCCGTCCCGCAGCATGCTCTGGTGCAGATGCCAGCCGCTGGAGAAGACGCCCGGCAGATGAGGTCGGCACATGAAGGTGGCGTGATGGCCGTGGCGGGCGGCGACCTGTTTCACCGCGCTCCGCAGCAGCACCATCGCGTCAGCGGTGCCCAGGCCGTCGGCGGGCTGGAGGGTCAACTCGACCTGGCTCGGGCCGAATTCGACCTCCAGGCTGCGCAACGGCAGTCCAAGGCCCTCGATGTTCGCGCGCAGGACGTCGAGGATGGGGTCGAGTTCGTCGTACCGCAGCTCGCTGAGGTACTGGTAACCGTGGTTCAGCATGCCGACCTCGGGCGCGGCACCGGGCTGGCCCTGGTCGCCGGGGCCCAGACGCGGATCGTCGAGCCGGAAGAGATGGAACTCCACCTCCAGACCGGTGCGGTACGTCAGTCCGTCGGCCTGGTCGAGGACCGAACGCAGCAGCCCGCGCGTGCACAGCGGGACCGGCGCGCCCGAGGTGAAGCGCAGGTCGCACAGCAGCCAGCCCGTGCCCGGCGACCACGGCAGCATCCGGAAGGTCAGCGGGTCCGGCACCATCACCATGTCGGCGGCGCCCCGCAGTTCGGGCAGCCCGAGCGGCGTCTCCTTGGTGAAAAGGGGGAACACGGTCCGCCCGGACGTGTCCTTGGCAAGCAGGGACGAGGCGATGCCGGTGCCGTCGCGCAGCACGTTGGGCAGTTCGCCTGTGGTGACGGTCTTGCCGCGCAGCAGACCGTGCTGGTCGGCGAAGACCAGCCGTACCACTGTCATCCCGCCACTCTCTGCACGTGCCTGTATCTCCTGTGCGGCGGCGGCCTGTTCGGGGTTCCACAGGCCGTGCCGTTCGATGAATCCCACGCCGCTCAGCCGTCCGTTCCCAGCGGCTGCGCCCAACTGCTGTCGGCGCGCTGCTTGTCGGTGACGGCGGTCCAGTGCTCCAGCCAGCCCTCGGTGGGCCCGATCCCGTCCAGAGCGACCGGCCCGTACAGCCGCCCCGCCTCCTCGGCCGGCAGCACGAGCGGCGGATCCTCGCCGCGCTCCACCGCGGTGACGGCCTCCCCGAGCATCCGCCGGTACATCACGATCGCCTTGTCGGAGCGGCCCAGATGCTCACGGGTCCGGTCCTGGACGGACCCCTGCCCCTCCACCGCCCACTGGTCGTGCACGTTGATGTCGAAGCCGAGCCCGGTGTACGTCGTCGTGCGCTGCTCCACCGGGTCGTAGCCGTAGCCGTTCGCGCGGCCGAAGCGCGGCCGGTAGTCGGGCAGGGTGACCGCGCCGACCCGCTGGCGGCGCATCTCCGCCTGGTCCACCGGGCCGCCCACACTGGTGAACAGGGCATACCAGTAACTGGAGTTGTCGTCGATCGACACATGCCACTGGGTGATCGCCGTCTCCGCGTCGAGCGGGATGTGGAAGGCGTGCGGGAACACCTGGTGGGTGATGCGGACATGGGTACGGCTGCTGTCCATGGGCAGGCCCTGGGTGTCCGTTCCGTCGAGTGTGCGCCGGGCGGTGATGCGGATGCCGTACGGGGTGCGGACGGCGTCGATGTCGGGGCGGCCGTACTCGCGCAGGATCTTCGTCATCGGGAGGTCGGTGCCCTGGGAGGCGGCGCGGAACTGTCTGCCGTAGCTGTCGGCGGGGTCCTCGTCCTGGAAGAAGCGGTGGAGGTAGGAGGCGTGGGCGGGGTCGATGCCGACTTCGAGGGCCTGGAGCCAGTTGCACTCCAGCAGCCCTTTCCAGGCGAAGGCGTGGTCCGAGGGTGCCTGGAAGCAGTCCAGGGCGGGGAGTTGGGGCGGTTCGCCGGGGCCCAGATAGCCCCAGATGATGCCGTTGATCTCACGGACCGGGTAACTGCCCAGTCGAACACGGGACTTGAGCGGGCTGTCGACGGGCTCGGCGGGTGTGTCGAGGCAGGAGCCGTCGCGGGCGAACAGCCAGCCGTGGAAGCAGCAGCGCAGTCCGCCGTCCTCCAGCCGGCCGAGCGCCAGGTCGGCGCCCCGGTGCGGGCAGCCCCGGTCGACGAGCCCGAGTTGGCCGTCCTCGTCGCGGAACAGGACCAGGTCCTGGCCCATCACCTTGGGGGCCACCAGGGGCCGTACGCCGTCGAGTTCCTCGCTGAGGGCGATCGGCTGCCAGTAGCGGCGCATCCATTCACCGGCCGGGGTGCCGGGCCCGGTCCGGGTGAGCCGGGTGTTCTCTTCCTCGCGCATGGGACGCCTTTCGGGGGAAGGGGCGCGGTCAGCCGCAGCAGTGGTCCGGGGCCGTAGGGCTCGGCGTGTGGCAGGAGACGGGGGCGGGCACGTCCAGGGCCGGGTTGCGGTCGAAGAAGCCGTCGGGCTCCAGCCGTAGCCTCGCCTTGGCCACCGGCATCACCGGCCACTCCTCGGGACGCGGGAAGTGGTGCGAGCCGACCGTGGCCCACAGCACCAGGTCGGTGCCGTCCAACGACCGGTTCTCCTCCTGCCACTTGTGGACGCCGTCCGCGCCCGGCTCGGCCTGGTTCGGGTACTCGCCGCCGACGAACCGCCGCTCGGGGTCGTAGGCCGTCGCCCACAACTGCCGCCCCACGAACGGGGCTCGGCGGGCGCACACGCTGTCCTCGCGCACCGGCAGCACCGCCGTGTTCTCCAAGTGCACGCGGTACGCGGTCGGTTCGCCCATCCGGTTGCGGGACTCGGTGCTCTCCACCCGCCAGTGCAGCGCGCGGGACGGGTCGGTGCGCCGGGCGCCGTCCGACTCGCTGAGGATCGGACGCAGCACGGTCCGGGCCGCGTTGCCGTACGGGTCGAGCGCCGGGTCGGGCTCGTGCTCGGCGGTGACCTCCACCAGCCGGTTGGGATCGCCGTCCACCGCCATGTCGAGGCGAACACTGAAGAAGTGCTGGTGGTTGGTGACCGCGACGTTCGGCGCGACCCGGCGCGCGTACGGGGTCGGCTCGTCCTCCTCGACGCCGGTGGCGGAGAGGATGCCGGTCATCTTGATCTCCAGCATCACCGAACCGTCCTGGTACAGCGACCAGTAGAAGCCGTAGTCGTAGTTGGCCACGGTGGCGAACGCCGAGATGATCAGCCGGCGCGAACGGCGCACCTCCGTACGGCCGGTGCGGCCGTCGTGGTGCTTCCAGAGGATGCCGTCGTCCTCCTCGTGCACACAGACGGCGTTGGGGATGAGCCGGGGCACACCGTCGCCGCCGAGCACCGCCGCGTCGAAGTACTGGATGACGCCGAGGCAATCACAGCCCAGGGCAAGGGAGTTGGTGAGCGGGCCCGCGCCGTACTCGCCCCAGTCGAAGAAGTTCTTGCGGTACTGGGTGGAGGCCGTGTCGAAGTACGGGACGTACATCTCGTTGACGGCCGCACGCCGGATCACCTGCCGAGGGCCCTTCCCGGCCGCGGCGAAGGCGAGGTCGTGCAGCACGAGCCCCTCACGATGACTGAAGCCGACCCGCACCGACCACCCCTGCCAGTCGATCCGCTGCCCGGTGACGCCGAAGCTCGGCCCCTCCGGCTGAACGACCTCAAGCGGCCTGAGCCCCGGTCGCCCGGCCACCGTCCCGGCCGCGAAGACGCCGGACTCCTCCGACAGTGGCACCACCCCGTGGTCCTCGATGTGCAGGACCTCCATGGTCTCCATGTCGATGATCGGCACGACCCCCTGCACCGGGCGCGCGTAGCCGTTGTCGTCCTCGTCGGTGCGATGCCAGACACTGCCCCAGGTCAGCCGGCGGCCCGCGTACTCGGGCGGCTCGAAGCCGCCGATCGACTCCGGGTCCACCATCACCAGCGACACGTCGTGGATACCGCGCAGCGCGAGCGCCTCCCGGAAGCGCGGGTCGGCGCGGCAGGCGGCAGCGGCCTGCCGGGCCTCCTCGGAGGAACACCCCGGGCTGCGGACGTCCAACTCCCGCCAGGCGGTGGTCTGCGGCTTGTCGCCGAGTTCGAGATCGACCTCGAAGGCATGGCGCGCGGACGGCGAGAACACGACCGCGCGGGCGCGCCGGGCATCCCCGGGGGCAGCGCGGCGGGCGTGGTCCTCGTCCAGTGCCACACCCCAGAACCGGGCGTCGTCGGGGACTCGGGTGTCGGCCCTCAACACCTGTACGGCGGTGGCGAGTTCGGTGACGGTGAGAGGGTCCAGCGGATGTGGTGCGTCGGCCGGTACGGGCTCGGGGGCGAGAGTGCTCACAGCGGGTTTCCTTCCAAGATGGTGCCGCCGTCGGCGCGGGGATCGGAGGCGCCGTCCAGCCGACCGCCGGCGGACAGTCGTACGGCCTGGGTGTGACCGGCCAGATCGGTACGGCCCGGCGAGAGGACGACCGGAAGCACTGCCGGGAACGCGTCCGCCGGAACGGACCCGGGTTCGGCCAGCAATGTCTGCGTCTCGTGTCCGATGTCGCGGGCGCCGATCACCCAGCGCGGCCGGTCGAGGACTACGGCCGGATCGGCGGCCGGATCCATCAGATCGGGCACCGTCTGGGCAAGGATCTGCGGCTGCGCCCGGCCGCCCTGGCAACCGGCCGAGAGCAGCAGCTCGGCCGACCGGCCGAGCACCGGGCAGAGGGTGTGCGGAGGCCGCAGTCCGGGGCCGATGAGGGCGGGGTGGCCGGGCAGCAGGCTGAACGCCGAGCCCCGGTTGTGCAGCACGATGCCGGTCTCCGGTTCGCAGATGCCGGAGCCGAAGGTCTGGTAGACGCTCTGGATCAGGGAGACGGCCAGCCCCGAATCGTCTACGGCGGTGATCGCGACGGTGTCCCCGGCGGGCCGGAAGGACGGCTCGGGCACTCGCGCACCGGCGAGCGGAGCCGGGCGCAGGAGCCCGTCCAGGTCGATCGCCGATGCGCCGCGCGGATCGCCCAGCAACAGGTCACGCGCTGCGGACGCGTCCTGACAGCGGGCGGCCAGCACGCCGGTGCGCTCCCGCTCGGGCAGCTTCGCCACCGACGCGGCGGTCTCCAGTACGGCCAGCAGACTCGCCCCCTGACTCGGCGGCGGCGCGGTCCACCAACGGGTTCCGGCCAGGTCGAGCGTCAACGGCTCGCTGTTCTCCGCCCGATGGGCCGCGAGATCGCTCGCGGTGAGAGGGCTTCCGGCCCTGCGCAGTCCGTCCGCCAGCGCCTCGGCGACCGCGCCCCGGTAGAAGGACGACGGGTCGTCGGCGAGGGTTCGGAGTACGGAGGCCAGCCGGGGCTGGGGGAGCGGGTCGCCCTCGTCGAGCGGTGTGCCGTCGCGGCCGGTCAGCAGGGCGGTGAGCCCGGGGTCCGCGGCGATCTGCGGGGCCCGCTCACGGATGGCGCGCGCCAGACCCGCCGATACGCCGGCCCCGTCCTGGGCCAGTTCCGCGGCGTCCCGAAGCGCGGCGGCAAGGGCACCGGGTGTGCCATGGGCTTCGGCGAGCGCGGTCCAGCCCGCCACCACGCCGGGCACGGTCACCGTCTGCGGACCCTGCGCGGGCATCCGCCGGTCGGCGGCGCGGAGCGCTTCGACGTCTACGGCCTGTGCGGCGGCCCCCGCCGAGATCACCGCGCGTACCGAGCCGCCGGGGGCGTGGACGAGGGCGATCAAGTCGCCGCCCAGGGAACACTGGTGGGGGTAGACGACGGTGAGCGCGGCGGCTGCCGCCAGCGCCGCGTCCACGGCGTTGCCGCCCCGCGCCGCCGCACGCCGGGCCGCCGCCAGTGCCGCCGGGTGCGGTGCGGCCAGGATCAGCCGGGAGGCGGCACTCACGCCTCGTCCCTCGGGAGGAGCACGGTGCGGGAGGGTGCGGCCTCGGCGCCCTGAAGGGGCAGGGGGAGGGAGAGCATGTCGTAGACCCCGGCCGGGGTGTGCAGCAGATCGACCACTTCCAGGATCAACACCTCGGCGGCGCACAGGAGTTGGTGGGTCTCCCAGTGGGTGGTGTAGGCGACCGCCTCGATGCTCAGGTAGTCGATGCCCGCGGTGCGCACCCCGGCCTCGATGAGTCGTTCCGCCCCGTCGGGGGCCAGCCCGACCCACTGCCGGGCCTTCCACGGACTGCGCAGGACGCCCTCGGAGTTGCTGGTGCGCAGCAGCACGCGTTCCTCGGTGCCGAGGCCGGCCGCGTCGAGGTCGGCGGCGGTGATCTGTTCCTTGACGTGGGTGAGGTCGAGGACCCGCGCGGTTCCGTTGAGAGCGGTCAGGTCGAGCCGGTCGACCGTCCTGCCGCCGTCGATGAAGTGGGCCGGAGCGTCGATGTGGGTGCCGGTGTGGGCGCCGATGCGCCAGCGGCTCACGTTGGAGGGATCGCCGGCCGTTCGGGATTCGACGATCTCCATTTCGGGGCGTCGGCCCCAGTGGAGCATGCCGGGATGGATGGGAACGGACACGTCGATCGCCTTGGCGAAGTCCAGATTCATGCGGCCCTCCTATTGGATGCGGATATCATTGAAATGGATCCAAAAATGAGCGACTGTCGAGTGGCTGAGGTCGCCCTCGGCCGCGTGGGAAACTGCTCAACCACCGCGCACCCCCCCGACCGCCCCCGAGAAGGGTTTGACCGACTCCGATGACGCCCCAGACTGACGAGAGTCCCCTCGTCGACGACATCGCGGCCCGCATCCGCGCGCGGATCATGAACGGCGAGCTGGCGATCGGCAAACCGCTGCGCCAGGCGGCGCTGGCCACCGAGTTCGGAGTCAGCCGCACACCGGTGCGCGAGGCACTGCGTCAGCTGCAGAACGGCGGGCTGATCGAGATGCAGCCGAACCGCGGCGCGGTGGTCCGGGTGCCCGCGCCCTGGGAGGTCCGCCAGGCGTACGAGGTGCGCGCCGAACTGGAGGGCATGGCCGCCCGGCGTGCCGCCTCCCGCATCACGGAACGCGGGCTCGCCGCGCTCCGCGAGCACAACGCCGTCCTGTGCGAGGCCGTGACGGGAGCCGCCGGTGAGGCGAGGGGCGCGGGCAATCTCACGACCACCGCCGCCAACGACTGTTTCCACACGGTCATCTGCGAAGCGGCCGACAATCCCTGGCTGACCCGGATGATCGACCGGATCAACGAGAGCTTCCCACGCAACGTCTCCTCGCTCGCCCTCGCCGGCGACGAACGCCATCGACAGCTGAACATCCGTCAGCACCAGGCCGTCATCGACGCGTTGGCCGCCCACGACGCCGACCGGGCCGACGAGTTGATGCGCGAGCACGTCATCAGCTCCGGCGAGCATCTGACGGCCTGGTACGAGCGCCGGTCGCAGACCGTCTTCCATGGCTGAGCGGGCCCTTTCCGACCCCGCGCGGCCCCTCACGGGGTCCCGCCGGGAAACAGCCGGGCCGGAGACAGAAAGTCCAGGTCCGGGCGGGCGATTCCGCACACGAGGTCGGCCAGCGCCTCGCCGATCGCCGGGCCGAACTTGAACCCGTGCCCCGAACACGCCGACACGACCAACACCTGCGGCACACCCGGCACTTCGCCGACCAGGAAACGCCGGTCGGCCGTCATCGTGTAGAGACACGTCAGGCTCTCGGTCACCGGGCCGGCGCCGGGCAGCACCTGGGCCACCGCCTCGGCGAGGAGGGCGAGTTCGTCGTCGGTGGCGTGGGGGCGTGGTGCCCGTGGGTCCCAGGCCGGGCCGCTGTCCAGTCCCGCCTTGAGGCCGCGGCCGTCGGTCGCGGGGAACCCGTACAGCAGGCCTTGCGGCAGATCGACGGAGAAACTGCCGAGGCCGGAAGGGCCGAGCGGGCCCGCCGGGTCGGCGGCGAAATAGGCGTTGACGATACGAGTCACCGTCAGGTGGGGTGCGAGGGACGGGACTTGGGCCGCCGTCCAAGGGCCGGTGCACAGGACCAGGCGGCGGGTGCGCAGGACGCCCTCGGCGGTGCGGACCACGACATCGTCGCCGTCCGGTTCCCAGCCGAGGACGGGGGAGTGGTCCTCGATGTGCGCTCCAGACCGTTCGGCCAGGGTCAGTTGGGCGCGGAGTGTCTCCTGTGCGTCGATGATCCCGGCTCGCGGGTCGTGCACCGCGGTGAATCCGGCGGGGAGTCGCAGCCCCGGGAAGATCCGTGCGGCCTCTTCGGCGTCGACCTGCCGGCAGCCGGGGCCGCGCAGGGGATCGGGGCGGTCGTTCGGTGCCGCGTACAACCCGCCGGTGATGTCCAGGAGTTGGGCTTTCGAAGCGCCCTCCAGCTCGGTCCAGGCCTGGTAGGCGGTGTCGACCAGGGCGTCCCAGTCGGGGTGGGGGTAGGCGCGGCGGATCATCCTGGTCTCCCCGTGTGAGGAACCCAAGTCGTGGCCCAGGGCGAACTGTTCGAGGCCCAGGACGTCGAGACCGCGCGCGGCCAGGTGACGCAGGGTGGCGCTGCCGTGTACGCCCAGGCCGACCACGATGGCGTCGTGGCGACGGGGGGTGGAACGCGGGGTGTGCGGAGCGGGAGCGGGGCGCCGGTCCTCGGCCGTGGGTGCGATCAGTGCTGCCGAGGGCGACTGGGCGGGTGCCGTGCGCCCCGTGCCCGGCGGCAGTTCCTGCGAGCCGTCAGGCTCGGGACCGGTCGTGTTCGGATGAGCCGAGAGTGCCGGCGCGGGCTCTGCGGGCTCGACCCCGGCGCCCGCCTCCGCCCTCGTGTCCGACCGGCCCGTACGCGACCCCGTGCCGCGCCCATCGAGGCACACGATCTCCCGCACCGCCTCGACCAGCGCGTCCAGATCGTCCTCGTCGTTGTAGACGTGGACCGAGGCCCGGACCACCTTGGTCAGTCCCCGGTGATCCATGTCCCACCGCCCGTGGCCGGCCGGCACCGCGATCAAATGCACCCGGCGATAAGCGAGTTGACGCTGAACATCGGAGGCGTCCATCCCGTCGACCACGAAGGTGACGATGGCACCGCCCGCAGCCGGAGGGTCGGTGACGTGGACACCCGGCAATGCGGAAAGGCGTTCCCGCAGCGAGGCCGCGAGGGTGGCCAGGTGCCGGGCGACGGTGTCGATGCCGAGCCCGCTGAGGTCGGCCAACGCGGCACCCAGCCCCAGGCGCAAGGCGTGCGCGGCCTCCCACAACTCGAACCGCTTGGCGTCCGGCACCAGTTCCCAGCTGCGTTCGGCCGTCCACCGGGCGCCCCGGACGTCCGGTGCCTCGGGGGCGAGCCGGTCGAGGAGCGGGCGGCGGACCGCGAGCAGGCCGGTGCCGCGCGGGCCGCGCAGGAACTTGCGGCCGGTGCCGATGAGGAGGTCGCAGCCGATGGCGCCCATGTCCACCGGCAGTTGGCCGAGTGACTGGGTCGCGTCCAGGAGGAAGGGCACTCCGTGGCCGCCGGCCAACACGCCTATCGCGGCGACGGGTTCGACCAGTCCCGAGGAGGTCGGTACATGGGCGGCCGTCACCAGCGCGGCGGGTCCCGCGCGCAGCGCCGCCTCCAACGCCTCCAAGTCCACTGATCCGTCGGGCCCGTTGGGCAGCAACTCGACCAGGACACCGTGGTCGCGTTCGACCGACAGCAGATGCAACGCGCTGCTGACGTAGCTGGAGCGGGCGGCCAGCACCCGGTCGCCGGGGCGCAGTCGCAGCGCCGACACGGCACGCTGCCAGCCGGCCGTCGCGCTCTCGACGAGGGCGACCTCCTCCAGCCGGGCGCCCAGGAGTTCGGCGGTACGCGCGTAGACGGCCTCCAGGGCGGGAGCCGCGTGTTTCGCGGCCTCGTAGCCGCCCGACAGGCTCTCCGCGCGGAGATGGTCGATGACCGCCTCGACGGTGCCGTTGGCGAGCAGGGCCGCACCCGCGGAGTTGAAGTGGTGGCCGGTGAACGAGCCGGGGGTGCGGGCGCGTTCGGCCGCGACGTTCAGGGTGTGCGGGGGCGGGGGATTCGGGGGCGAGGCGGCCGTCCCGGCCGTCACGGGCGCGCTCACAGGGCGATCGTCACGCTCTTGAGCTCGGTGAACCCGTCGACGGCGGCGTCGCCGAGGTCCCTGCCGAGGCCGGACTGCTTCATCCCGCCGAAGGCCACGGCGGGGTCGAACTCGTTGTACGTGTTGACCCACACGGTCCCGGCCTCCAGCGCGGCGGCGGTGCGGTGGGCGCGGGCCAGACTGCCGGTCCACACGCCGGCGGCGAGCCCGTATTCGCTGTCGTTGGCCAGGGCGATCGCCTCCTCCTCGCTGTCGAAGGGCAGGATCGTGGCGACCGGGCCGAAGATCTCCTCCCGCGCGATCCGCATGTCGGGGGTGACCTCGGTGAACACCGTCGGCGGCACGAACCACCCCGGCCCCGGCAGTGATTCACCGCCCACGGCCACCCCGGCGCCCTCCGCGCGGCCCAGTGCGACATAGCCGGTGACGCGGTCGTACTGCTCCTGCGACACCAGAGGACCGATGTTGATGCCGCCCGCGAGCCCCGGGCCGATCCGCAGCGCCTCCACGGCCGGTACCAGCCGGTCCAGGAACTCCTTGGCGATCGTGCGCTCCACCAGCAGCCTGCTGCCCGCCGTGCACATCTGCCCGGAGTGCCCGAACACCGCGCGCACGGCGTTCGGTACGCCGGCGTCGAGATCGGCGTCGGCGAAGACGATGTTGGGTGACTTGCCGCCGAGTTCGAGCGTGAGCCGCTTCAACGACGGTGCCGCCGCGGCCATGATGTGCCGTCCGACCTCGGTGGACCCGGTGAAGGACACCTTGGCGACACCGGGATGGGCGACCAGTTCCGCACCCGTACGCCCGTCGCCCGTAAGGACGTTGACCACGCCCTCGGGCACTCCCGCCTCCAGGCAGAGCGCGGCCAGCCGCAGTGCGGTGAGCGGGGTCTGCTCGGCCGGTTTGACGACGACCGTGCAGCCGGCGGCCAGGGCGGGGGCGAGCTTCCAGGCGGCGATCATGAAGGGGAAGTTCCACGGCAGTACGGCGGCCACCACACCGACCGGCTCGCGGACGCTGTACACATGCCGGTCGGGGCCGGCCGCGTGCACGGTTCCCGCCAGGCGGGTCGGCGTTCCCGCGAAGTGCCGGATGGCCTGCAGGCCCAACTCCACATCACCACGGGCGCGTTCGATGGCCTTGCCGTTGTCCAGGGTGTCCAGCACCGCCAGCTTCTCGGCGTCGCGCTCCACCAGGTCGGCGAGACGCAGGAGAACGTCACGGCGCTGCCGGGGCGGCAGCCCGCGCCAACGGCGGTCCCGGTGCGCGGCGTTGGCGGCCTCGACCGCCGCGGACACCTCGGCGGAGCCCGCCTGGACGACCGTGGTGAGCTGCTCCTGGGTGGCGGGGTCGAGCACCGGGACGCGTTCCGTCGCGGTGCCGGTGGTCCACTCGCCGCCGATGAGCATGGGCTCGCAGTCCGGCAGCCGGGGGATCACGATGCTGGGGTCCACGGTGTTCTCCTTCACGCCTGCCGTGCGGGACTTCACGCCTGCCGTCCGGGTCGGTGAGTGGGGTCGGGCCACGGTTCGCGCACCGCCGTGGACACCGCCCGGGCTGTGGTCAGGACGCAGCGGTCGAACTCCGCCTCGCCGTGCTGGGGATCGGCGTCGGTCACGTCCCTGCCCCAGACCCCGGTCTCGCTGACCTGGTCCATGCGGTAGTCCCAGAACGAGTCGACGTCGACATGGGAGGTGGCCCGATCCATCCGGACCAGCTCGGGTGCGAGGTGCAGCATCACGGACGTCTCGAAGAAGTTGGCGTGCATCAACGCCCGGCCATAGGTGACGTGTCCGTCGACCTCGGGACCCGGGTACATCGTCACGTACCCCAACGCCCGCACCCGGGCGTCCCGATGACGGACCCTCAGCTTCTCGGCCGACACGTCGAGCGCGCCGTTGTTCCAGATGTGCCCGTTGAGCAGGATGAACTGCCGTACTCCGGAGGCGTACAGCGAGTCGATGACGTCCTCGACGACGGCGATCATGGTCTCCGGCCGCAGCGCCACCGTCCCGGCGAAGTCACCGTGGGACGCGGACACCCCGAAGCTCAGGGGCGGGACGACGGGTACGCCGGTCAGCGCGGAGACCCCGAGGGCGACCGCCTCGCAGATCCGGGTGTCCACGGCGAGGGGGAGATGGGGGCCGTGCTGCTCGGTGGCGCCGACGGGGATGATGACGGCGTCCTGGACGGCGGCCGTGGACTCCGCCTCCGGCCAGGTAAACTCCTCCCACAGCACCGGCGATCCGGACCCGCCCAACCGCGCGGCGAGTTCGGGGACATCGAGCCCGGTGGGGACGGTTCGTCCGGACGGACCGGTGACGAAGACGGACGACATGGCTCTCCTCTCCTCGGGACCGATGGCGTTCACCATCGGCGTCGGCTCTTCTCGGGCAGCAGGTCCAGGGCGCGCAACGGGACGGGCTTGTCGTCGTCGACCGTGGTGACCCACACGGTGGCGTCCGGGCAGTAGTCGCTGATCAGTTCGCGGCACACCCCGCACGGGGCGATGATCCGGAACCAGCCCGCCGGCTTGATCTGCACCGACACCACCGACGTGATGCTCAACTCCGCACCGGCCGGCAGGGCGCCCCGGGCCGTGCCCATGGCCACCCCCTCCGCGCAGATCGAACTGCGCCGGCAGGAGCCCTCCACATGGACTCCGGTGTGGACCCGGCCGTCCGCGGTACGGAGCGCGGTCGCGACCTCGTGACGGCCCGACTGCCACACCCGGGCCAGCAAGTGCTGTGCGGTGGCGAGGAGTTCGACGTCGTCCTCGTCCATCGACGCCGGTACGGACACGGGCCGCACCCCCACGGCACTCATACCGTCAGCCCCAGCAGCCGGGCCATGTTGCCGCCCTCGACCAGCGCCCGGTCCTTCTCGTCCTCGACCGCCTTCGCGATCTTCATACGCTCCAGGTCGAAGTCGGAGCCGGGCCACTCACTGCCCATCAGGATCTTCTCGGGCCCGAGCCGCGCGTAGGCACGCTTGACGTCGCTCATCAGCGTCGCCGACGTCTCCAGATACACGTGCGGCTGCCGCTCGGCCACGATGATCGCCTCCGGGACGTTCCACACCGCCCCCATGTGGGCGATGATCGTGGGGACTTGGGGGTGGTCCCGCGCGATCTCCTCGATCGACAGCGGTGCGCAGAACGCGTCGTCGAGAGCGTTGATCAGCACCAGCAGCCCGCGCCGCGCACACGCCTCGAACACCGGGTCCAACAACCCGTGGTCGGCGACGTGGTAGCCGTGCAGACTCGGGTGCAGCTTCAGCCCCACCAGACCCGCGTCGGCCATCCGGTCGATCTCGTCGAGCGCGTCGTCGGCCTGCGGCAGCACCTGCCCGAAGCCGAAGAACCGGTCCGGGTAGGAGGCCACCAGCGAGGCGATGAAGTCGTTCTCGATGCGCTGCGCGAGCGAGCACACCATCGCCATGTCCACCCCCGCCGCGTCCATCCGGTCGAGGATGCGCCGCGGCTCGAAGGGCGTGTACGGCGGCGGGGCCTGGCCCTTGCGGGCACCGGTGAGGTAGTCGGAACGGCCGCGGACGTCCTGAGTGGTGTTGTACGCGTCGATGATCAAAGCGGTTCGTCCTTACTCGCTACTCGCTACTCGCGACTTGGTGCTCGCTTGAGACCAGGGGCAGATGGCAGCGCACACTGCGGCCCGGCGCGATCTCGCGCAGCTCGGGCGCGCTGGTGCGGCACTGCTCCGTGGCGATGGGGCACCGGGTGCGGAACAGACAGCCCTCGGGCGGATTCGCCGGATCGGGCAACTCGCCCTCCAGCACCTCCTGTTCACGGGTCGCTCCGGGCCGTAGCACGGGGACGGAGGACAGCAGCGCCCGGCTGTAGGGGTGCGCGGGGGCGGCGAAGAAGGCGTCGCGGGAGGCGACTTCGATGATCTGGCCGAGATACATGACCGCGATCCGGTCGGCGATGTGCCGTACGACGCCCAGGTCGTGCGAGATGAACAGCATCGTCAGACCCCGGTCGCGGACCAGGTCCGACAGCAGGTTCAGCACCTGGGCCTGGATCGACACGTCCAGCGCCGACACGGCCTCGTCGGCCACCACGAACTGCGGTGACGACGCCAACGCCCGCGCGATGCCGATGCGTTGGCGCTGACCGCCGGAGAACTCGTGCGGCCTGCGCCCGCCGGCCTCCGCGCCGAGGCCGACCAGGTCGAGCAGTTCGGCCACCGTCTTCGCCGCCTCGGCGCGGGTGGCGGCGCGTGCTCGGAGGAGGGGTTCGGCGACGATGTCCGCGATCCGGCGGCGCGGGTTCAGCGAGCCGAAAGGGTCCTGGAAGACCATCTGCAACTCGGCCCGGGTGCGGCGCAGTTGGCGACCGCGCAGCCGGGTGAGGTCGGTGCCGTCGAACTCGATGCGGCCCGAGGCGGGTTCGATGACCCGCAACAGCGCCCGGCCGAGCGTGGACTTGCCGCAGCCCGACTCGCCGACCAGACCGAGGGTCTCGCCCTGGAGGATGTCGAGGTCGACGTCCCGCAGCGCCCTGACCCGGCCACCCGCCCGGCCCGGGTACTCGACACGCAACTCGCGGGCCCGGATGAGCGCGGCGGTCATGCGATGCCTCCCAGGGAACGGGCCGTGGCACGGACGGGGGAGGGCAGCACACAGGCGTCCAGGTGACCGTCCTCGCCGTGCCGCTGCCGCAGCACGGGCCGCTCGGCACACGCGTCGTGGACGAAGGGGCACCGGGGCGCGAACGCGCAGCCGGACGGCCGGTCCACCCCGGTCAGCGGGCTGCCCGCGATGGTCGGCAGCCGTCGTACGACAGGACCGTCGATCGGTGGGACCGAGCCCAACAACCCCATCGTGTAGGGGTGTTGCGGGTGGAACAGGACCTCCTCGCGCAGCCCCTGTTCCATGATCCGGCCCGCGTACATCACCGCCACCCGGTCGGCGACCTCGGCGACGACGCCCAGGTCGTGGGTGATCAGCAGCACGGAGGTGCCGTGGACGCGCTTGAGGACGGCCAGGACCTGGGCCTGGATCGTGACGTCGAGCGCGGTGGTGGGTTCGTCGGCGATCAGGACGGCGGGGTCGTTGGCCAGGCCCATGGCGATCATCACGCGTTGGCGCATGCCCCCCGAGAGCTGGTGCGGGTAGGCGCGTGCCGTGCGGTCCGGGCCGGCGATGCCGACCTCGCCGAGCAACTCGACCGCTCGGTCCATCGCCTGACCCCGCGTCACCTCACGGTGGGCGCGGATCATCTCCGAGACCTGGGCGCCCGCCCGGTGCAACGGGTTGAGCGCGGCCAGCGCGTCCTGGAAGACCACCGCGATGTCCTTGCCGCGCACACCGCGCAACTCCCGCTCCGACGCGGCGACAAGGTCCTGGCCCTTGAAGACCGCCTCGCCGCTGATGCGGGTGCGGGGACCGCGGTTCAGGCCGACCAGGCTCATCGACAGGGCGGACTTCCCGGACCCCGACTCGCCCACCAGCGCGAGGACTTCGCCCTGCCGCAGGGTCAGTTCCACACCGTCCACGGCGGGCAGCCGGCCCGCCGGAACGTCGAACTGGACGCGCAGGTCGCGGACTTCGAGCACGGGCGCGGACGTCATGAACCCTCGCCCACGGCCAGGGCCGCCGTGTGGATCAGGTCGGCGACGCGCTCGGGCCACACCAGGGTCGTGTAGTGACTGCCCGGCACATGCTCGACGGTCGCCTTCATCCGGGCCGCCATGTCGTTCTGGATCTCCGGGCGCAGTGTGCGGTCGTCGTCGGCGACCAGATACCAACTGGGCAGCGTGCGCCAGGCCGGTGCACCGGTCGGTTGTGTGAAGATGAGGTTCTCCGCCTTGCGCCCCTCCGCCTCCACGACGGCCCGTTGCTCGGGCGAGAGATCGGGACCTATCTCGGCCCAGAACTCCTCGCTGGTCTCGGACTTCCACTCGCCGTTGGGACCGCGCCGCATGTACTTGGAGATCTCCGCCTCCTCGTACCGCTCGACGATCCCGCTGACCGTCTCGCCCTCGTCCGGCCCGAACGCGGCTATGTAGACAAGCCCCTTGACCCGAGGATCACGGCCGACGTTGCTGATGACCGCTCCGCCGTAGGAGTGCCCGGCCAGCAGCACCGGTCCCGTCGTCTCCTCCAGCACGGCCGCCGTGTTGGCGATGTCGTCCTCCAGGGAGGTCATCGGGTTGGTGACGGTGAACAGCCGGTGGCCGTGGGCGGCCAACAGGGGCTCGACCGCCGACCAGGTCGTCGGCCGTCCGCCGGCACCGTGGACCAGCACGATGTCCATGCGGGTCATCCTTTCCGTAGCCGCGGGTCGAGGACCGTGTAGAGCAGGTCCACCGCGTGGTTGACCAGGGTGAAGAGGAGGGCGATGGCGAGGGCGGCGCCCTGAACGACGGGGTAGTCGCGTTGCAGGACGCCTTGCACGAGCAGGCGGCCGACCCCGGCGTAGGAGAAGACCGTCTCGGTGATCACCGAACCGCCCAGCAGGGAGCCGAACTGGAGGCCGAGGACGGTCACGATGGGCAGCCAGGAGTTGCGCAGCACGTGGTGGCGGATCACCACGCCCTCGCTCAGCCCCTTCATGCGAGCGGTCCGCACGAAGTCGTCGTCGAGGACCTCCAGGACGGAGGCGCGCACGATGCGGGTGATGAACCCGGCCATCGACAGCGCCAACGTGACGGCGGGCAGGATCAGATGCTGGATCCAGGGCCACACCAGCTCGGGGCGGTTCTGGAGAATCGCGTCGAGGAGGACGAAGTTGGTGGTCGGGTTGTAGTCGAGCGAGCTGGGCAGCCGGCCCAGGACCGGGAGCCAGCGCAGCCACACGCCGAACACGACGATGCCGAGCACGCCGAGCGCGAACCAGGGCAGCGAGAAACTCACCGTGGCCACGGCCCGGGTCGAGTGGTCGATCCAACTCCCCTTGCGCAGCGCGGCGATGACCCCCGTGACGACACCGAGCAGCACCGCGATCGTCATCGCCGCGAGCGTCAGCTCGATCGTGGCGGGGAGGGCGTCGCCGAGCAGGCCGAGGACGCTGTTGGAGCCGTAGAAGGAGGTGCCGAGCCGTAGGTGGACCAAGTCGTTGAGGAAGCTGCCGTATTGGGCGAGGAGGGGTCGGTCCAGGCCGAGTGCCTTGTTGACGCGCGCTTCGTTGGCCGCCAGGTCGGACGCGGACAGAGTGTTGCCGCCGGCCGCGAGCGAGGTCGCCGGTGAGCCGGGAAGCAGGCGCATCGCGAGGAACACCAGGCTGGCGAGGGCGAGCAGGACGACGGGGACGACCGCGAGGCGTCGTAGGACCAACAGGGCTGTTCCCGCTGCCCACTTGGGCCTGTGGACGGAGAGGAGCGCGGTGGTCACGCCGGCCCCCGTACGTCGAGTGCGTCGCGCAGGTCGTCGCCGACGAAGTTGCAGGCGACGACGAACAGCAGCGTGAACGTCGCGGGCAGGACGACCAGTCGGGGTGCCGTGTAGAGGAACTCCTGGCCCGCCTGGACCATGTATCCCCAGTCGGGTTGCGGCGGTTGGATGCCCAGGCCGAGGTAGGACAGACCGGCGGCGAAACCGGCCGCGATCGACAGCGTCATGACGACCTGGGCGAGCATCGGTCCGGCGATGTTCGGGAGGAGTTCGCGGGCGAGGATGCGTGGGGTGCGGGTGCCGCCCAACTTGCAGGCGACGACATAGTCACGGGCCGCCTCGCGGGCGGTCAGGGCACGGGCCAGCCGGGCCAGACCGGGTGCCAGGGACACTCCGATGCCGAACACCAGACTGACCGTGCCCGGTCCTGCGGCCGCCACGAGGAGGATGACGAGCAGGATGGACGGGAAGGCGAGCGCGAGGTCCACGATCCGCATCAGGACCTGCTCGACGACACCGCCCGCATACCCGGCGACGAGCCCGATCCCGGTGCCGGCGACGGCCGCGAGCGCGGTCGCCGCGAACGCCACCAGCGGCAACGGGCGGGCGCCGTGCACGAGTCGGGCCAGTTCGTCGCGGCCGAGGTCGTCCGTGCCGAACAGATGGCCGGACGAGCCCAGGGGGAGCAGCGCCGACGACGTCTGACGCAGCGGGTCCGCCTGGACGAACAGCGGTCCCACGAGGGCCACCAGCACCAGCGCGATCAGGACGAGCCAGGACAGCACGGCCGGCCAGGACCGCGCCAGCCGGCGCCGACGCCAGGCAGCGAGGACGGTCCGCCCGGCCGGCGAGGCGGGGGGAGTGGGGGGCCGTGCGGTCGCCACGGGCGCTGGAGCGGCCGTCGTCTCAGACACTGGCTTTCTCCATGTAACAACGGTGGTTGGCCAGCGCGGCGGTGTTCATGTGCTTCACGTGGGAGCCACTGACCACGAGGTTGGCGAAGCAGGCCAGCATCGACAGCACCATGTAGTCCTCCGCCCACCGGCGCTGGATCTTCGTGTAGGCGGCCGTGCGCCGCGCGCCGAGGGGCAGGTTCTTGGCCGTCTCCAGGTCGGCGGCGAGCGAGGCGGTGCCCTTGAGCGTGTCCATGCCGGTGATCGTCGCGCCGTAGAGGCCGGTGGGGCTGGCCATGGCGCCGACCATGTCGTTGGCGTCCGGGACGTAGGTGTTGCGCTCCCAGATCATCAGATCGTGGTAGTCGTCCTTGCCGTCGAGGAGCCGGGTGAAGTAGGTGGCCGGGTCGACGGAGGTGGTGACCACCTTGAAGCCGACGTCGGTCAGGTTCTGGGCGACGATCTGCGCTGCCTTCGGGTGCCAGGAGTCGCTGGCCGCCATGAGCTTGATACGCCGGCCGCCGGCGCCGGCCTCGGCGACGAGCTTCTTCGCCTTGGCGGTGTCCTGGGTGGAGAGGTCGGCCAGACTGGTGTCGTAGCCGCTCTGCGCGGGCGGGATCGCGTAGCCCCCGGGCAGCGCGCCGACGCCGTAGAAGGCCTGGTCGAGGATGGCCTTGCGGTCGATGGCGAGGTTGATGGCCTGGCGGACCTTGAGCTCGGGGACGCGGCGGGCGTCGATCATCAGGATGGCGTTGGCGTTGTACGGCGTCTTGTAGACGGTCACCGAGTCGTCCTTGCGCAGCTGGGCGGCGGCGGAGTACGGGGTGAACTGGGTGGCCGAGATGTCGCCGCTGAGCAGGGAGCTGACGATGGTCGACGGATCCTGGACCTGGCGCAGCACCAGCCGGTCGACGGGCGGTCTGCCGAGGCGGAAGTCGTCGAAGGCCGTGAGGGTGATGGACTGGCCGGAGGTGGCGGCGGAGAACGCGAACGGGCCGGTGCCGACGAGGTGCTTGCCGATGTTCGCGCCGTACTTCTTCAGCGCGGCCTTGGAGATGATGCGGCCACCGATGTCGGACAGCTGGCCGAGGGCGGTCCGGTCCGGCTTCTTCAGGACCATCTTGACGGTGAGGTCGTCCGGGGCGGTCAGCGAGGCGACGTTCGCGCCCAGGTCGGAGAGCGGGCGGGTGGCGCCCTTGGGCAGCGTCTTGTCCTTCTCGTCGAACTGCCGGCCCAGGCTGGCCAGGACGTCCGCCGAGGTGAGCGTCGTACCGTCGTGGAACTTGACGCCCTCGCGCAGCGCGAACGTGTAGGTGAGCTGGTCGTCGGAGATCGTCCAGCTCTTGGCCAGGTCGGGGGTGGGCTCGTTGGTCTCGAAGGAGATGAACGTCAGGCCGCGACAGATGCAGTCGACGGCCATCCAGTCGCCCAACGAGGTATAGAACGACGGGTCGTTGACCGCGCTGGTCGCGTCGATGGCGAGGGTCAGCGTGCCGCCCCTGCCGCTCCCCTTGGCGTCGTCGGCCGCGGCACCGCAGGCACTGAGCAGAGCGGGGAGCCCGAAGCCGACGCCCACTCCGAGGAGCCCCGCGCCCCGGAGCATGGTGCGGCGCGACGCCGTCGACGGGGCGGAGCCGGGTGAGGACGATCCAGCTGACTGGTCCGGCATGTGGGCCTCCTTGGGCACCGATCCTCGAATAATGGATCTCAAAGTGTCGAGATTGGATCCAAAAACATGTTCACGGGCCACAGAGTCCCTCTCGTGTCCCGGGTGTTAAAGGCGTGTGAACCAGGCCGAGGGCGCGATCCGGCCACTACCGGCTACGCGCCCGGCACGCCCCCGCGGCGGATCAACTCCGGCCAGACCACGGGGTCATGACCGGGGACGAGTTCGTAACCGCGTTCCGCGGCGATGCGCTTGAGGCGGCGGATGGGCTCCACCGTGCGCTCCGGATCGACACCGATCGAGGCGCCGATCGGGCGCTCGTGCTCGATGTTCTCGGTGAGGTCGGCGGCGTCGAAGGCGAACACGAAGCCGCCGCCGTCCGCGAGGTCCACGACGAAACTCTGGTGTCCGGGGGTGTGCCCGGCCGTCAGTACGGCGGTCACACCGGGGGCGATCTCCGTGTCGCCGTCTGCCTGTCGCCAGTCGATACGTGGGTCGTCGAAGTCGACGCGGAAGATGGAGTGGCGCTCCACCTCCGGCCGGGCGGAGAGGCCGTAGGTCAACTCCTCGCGCTGTACGTGCACCGGCACCCGGCCCGCGAAGTGCTTGAGCCCGCCCGCGTGGTCGGCGTGCAGATGACTGACGGCCACCGCGTGGATCGCGTCCATCGCGATGCCGGCCGCGTCCAGGGCCTCCTCCAGGGGCTCGCCCGGACCGGGCAGGATCGGCCGGTAGTTGGGGGAGCCGTAGAAGCGACGGCGCAGCGCCGGGTCCCGGATCAGTGCCGTGTTGAACCCGGTGTCGAGCAACAGCCAGCCGCCGTCGCACTCCAGGAGGACGGCCGGCACGGGTTCACGCAGCCGCTCCTCGTACGGGGCGCCGTGCACGGAAACGGACTTGGGGAGTTCCTCCCAGCCCAGCAGCAGGGGCACGATCCTTCGTACGCCGTGGTGTGTCATGAGGGGTGCGGGTGGGGCGGAAGGTGCATGCGTGATCCGTTCCGGGAGTGCGGGGGACGCAGGGGATTGTGTTCAGGGGGTCGCGTCCAAGGGATCGATTGCGGGGATCCACACTCTAAGTATGTGGATCCAAAAGCCGGTTGCAGGGAGGTGAACAACTCCTCTCGCCCTCCCGGGCGCGACGAAGGGCGATCGTGTACGAACGCGTATGGATCCGCATCACGGGAGTATGTGCCGTGCGGCCGACCGCTGATTGAATCGCGCTGGGTCTGTCCCCTTCATGGACAGTGATCCCCAGAAAGTCGCTACCCGAAATTGCTCGCCAGTGAAGGCCCCCATGACCCATGACACCTGGCATTTTCCCGCCGACCTCAGGGGCACCTTCGCACCCGAAGGCCTCACTCCGCGGCAGGCCGATGAAGCACTCGCCTGTGCCTGGGAATACGTGCGCACGATCATTCCCGCCCATACGAACCGTGCGCGGTACATCGCCCTCGCGCGCCTCACCGCCATTTCCGCCGTGGCGGAGTTCAGGGGCGAACACATCTCTCCCCTGAAATCTCCGGTCATCGCGGGCTACGACACCGGCGAACTCCTGTCGACGCTCTTCGCCGGAACCGCCGTCCACGGGGACATGGCCCGCGAGTACTACTCCTCCCTCCTGATCACCGCCGAAAAGTCCTCCCCGCAGGGGAACGCCGAACTCCTCGGCCGTTACGCGGCGGCGATCGCCCACAGCCCCGCCCAGTGGTTCCGGATCCGCGACTGCGACGCCCAGGCCCGCCTCTTCATCGCCGCCGCCCTCGCCTGCAACGACATAGAAGATGCCTGGCTGACCGAAGAGCAGAACCAGATCCTGACGGAGATCTGCGACGCCATGTACGACGCGGTGGCCTACCACAAACACCGCGCCGAGGGCGAAATCTGCAACACCTTCGCCTACGCCGACCCCGACCTGCGTCAACACACCTACCGCACCTGTCGCGACACGCTCTGGAATATCGACGCCCACTGGGCCGACACCCCGGAGCGGACTCCCGTCGTCAACTTTCTCCGCAACATAGCCGGTCCCATCCATATGACGATGCGCCGCTATCGCTACGTGGAGGACAGCCTCACTCTCGGAAATCCCGAAACAGCCCGGACCGTCGACCAGGCCCGCAAGAACGTCAAACTCTGGTACCGGCTCAGCCCGACCGCGCAGGACAACAACCACTACCGGGACATCCTCGCGAACCAGGGCCGAGTCCTGTTCCCCGGTTTCGCCGCGATCCTCGAGAACGCCGGACCTACCTGCTTCGACTGCGTATACCCGTCCCAATTCACGCCCGCACCGGCCCACTTCGCAGGCGTCCGCGTGTGCGCCGAGCACCGGAAGGCATTCGACACCCACCTCGGGGAACTCCCCGCACGTGCCCGCCGCACCCTCGGACTGCCCGGTCACCCGTCGTACTGAACCTCCAGATGGTGCACGTGGCCCACCGTCTCGAACCCGAGTTCGCGGTACAGGGACTCCCCGCGCCCGCTCGCCTGCAAGGTCCCGACGCGCAGGCCGCGTTCACGCCCCGCGAGAAGCGCCGCCGTCCTCAGCGCACCGGCGATTGCACGCTTGCGGTAGGCCTCCGGAGTGGCGACCCAGTAGATACCGGCGACGCCGTGACTCATCGACAACCGGGCGGTTCCTACGGCCCGTCCGTCCACGCGGCCGATGAATCGGAGGACGTGGGAGCGGGCGGTGTTGTGGTTCACTTCGGCGTCGACGACCGACGGCACCGCGTCGCGCGGGATCCCCAACACCTCCGAGTACGTGGCCACGTAGTCGGCCAACCCGGGGCGGTCGACGACGGGTGCGATCTCCAGGCCGGGCACGGTGGCGTCGGCCACCTTCCTGAGATCGACGGCCATCACGGGCAGTGTGGAGGTGAGAGTTCCGCCGCGGGCCACCAGTTGCTCCGCCGGACCAGCACCGCTGTCGTCGCCCGCCCACCACAGATGCGGTGTACCCTCCAGCCGCTTGCGGGCCAGGGACAGGGCATCGTCCAACGACCGACCGCGACATCCCAGCACACCGTTCAACAACGCGTGCGGAAGTCCCGTCCGACAGATGGGCATGTCGCTGTCCGCCGCCTTGTCGGCGTCCCAACCGAGCCAGTACGAGCGCAAGTTGGAGAGTTGCGGCTGAAGGTCGTGCACCGAGAGGATCGGGGGATGGGGAGGCGTGGGTGATGTCACAGGTTTCTCGTCTCGCGCACCACCGGGGCTCCGAACCGTCCCGGTACGTGCCTACCGTCGTAGCCCAAGGAACTTGGCACAGCGCACACTTGAGCCGCAGCGGCGTGCGCGCGGAACATCCGTGCCACGAGCCGCAGTTGGGGCAATGCGCGCGAGGGAGACCGGAAGGTGATGAGCACGGGAGCGGGGGCCGAGGCGTCGCGTGGGGCGTTCTTGCTGGACTCCACCCGTCCGGACGCCGCACCGCGAGGATTCGACGCCTTCCGGCACCAGTGGGAGACGCAACTCGGCGGCGGGTTCCGGCTGCCGGTCTTCAGCCCGGACACCACCGGTCACTTCCGGGTCAGGAGCCGGGGCACCAAGGTGCACGACGTGGCGATCACCGATCTCCACGGCATCTCCGCAGTCCGGGCCGCGGCCACCCCGCGCGGCCATGAGGACCAGGTGCGGATCTACGTGGTGCGGCGCGGTGCGTGGACGTTGGGAGACAGGCGCGGTCACAGCCGGCACACCGTGGCGGCCGGACAGATCCTCCTGCGGCACTTCGGGCCGCCGTCGGCCTTCGAGACGGCGCCGAACACCTCGGCGCAGATCCTCTTCCTGCCCGCCGCGCTGCTCAGACCACTGCTCGGGAACCGGATCGTCACCGGCCCGGCGGACTCGGTCGAGACGCGGCTGCTGACGGCCCATATGGCCATGGTCCAGGGGACGTTGACCGCCCTCGGCCCGGCCGGTGTACAAGCCGCGCACAGCACCCTGATCGAACTGGCGAAGGCGGTGGCCCTGCGTCGGTTCGACGACGTGGAACCCCTGCTGGCCCCCGCGCTCACCCAGGCCGCGAAGAACCTCGCCAACAGCCGTCTCGCCGAGCCCGAACTCTCCCCGGCGACGCTGGCACATGAACTCAACGTCTCCCTGCGGACCTTGCAGCGGGCCTTCGCCGCCGTCGGGGAGTCGGTGACCGCGTACATCCGGCACCGGCGGCTGGAGGAAGCCCGACTCGCCCTCACCGCCCCGCGCGGCCGACCGAACGTCTCCGAACTCGCCGCCTACTGGCACTTCGCCGACAGCAGCCACTTCACGCGGGCCTTCAAGAAGCGGTACGGGCAGACCCCCACCGCATACGCCCGCCGTCCCTCCACGCCGACCGACATCACCTAGGTCGCACGCCCCCGCTGTCCTTCCTGCCGCGCAGCGTCTCCTTCTTGGCCCGGTTCCCGCAGGTGCCCATGGAGCACCAACGGCGGTTTCCGGGGCGGGAGATGTCCAGGAACAGGGCTCCGCAGGTCGGGCCCGCGCAGTGGCGGAGGCGGGTGAGCGACGGGGAGGTCACGAGGTCCAGGGCATCGCGGGCGACGAGGGCGAGGGTGGCCCGGACAGGGTCGTCGGCCTGCCAGACAAGATGCCCGGTGGGGTCCAGGTGCGGCACGGGGACGGGGTGTGCGGCTGCCGCGTTGACCCGGTCGACGGAGTGCGCGTCGGGGGTCCGGCCGGCCCGGGCGGCGGCGATGAGGGCGTGGACGGCCTCGCGCAGGGCGCGTGCGTGAGCGGCATCGGCGCTCCCCCCGGCGGGGATGCGGGGGCCGCACTGCCTGACCCACGCCAACAGCGCCCCGGCGTCCGGGAGTTCCTCCACCGCGTCGGGCGAACCGCGATGGCGCAGGGTACGGATGAAATCCAGGCAGGGGCGGCCGGCGCCCTGGCGGAAGCGGGGAGTCGGTGGCACGGCTCCAGCCTAGCCCCGTAGAACCGGTTTAAGCGGTGCCATGACGTCGACCGGCCTGCTACCGTCGCCCGAACCAGTCAAACTGGTTCTCACGTGAGGTGTGTCCGTGCCCCGCTGGGTGATCCTCGTCCTGTCCCTCGCCTGCGGTGTGGGCGTCTCGACCATCTACTTCCCGCAGGCGATCAGTTCGCTCGTCGCCGCCGACCTGGACGTCTCCACCGGCTCGGCCGCCCTCGTCGTCACGGCGGCCCAATTCGGGTACGCGGCCGGCATCTTCCTCCTCGTCCCCCTCGGCGACCGGCTCCCGCACCGCCCCCTGATCGTCACCCTGCTCACGCTCACCGCCGCCGGACTCCTCGCCGCGAGCGCCGCGCCGTCGCTGCCCCTGCTGGTCGCCGCGAGCGCGGTCACCGGAGTGACGACCGTCGTGCCCCAGATCATCATCCCGATGACCGCCGGACTCGTCCCCGCCGAACGCCGTGGAGCCGTCACCGGCACCCTCCTCAGCGGCCTCATCGGCGGCATCCTCCTGGCCCGCACCTTCAGCGGCACCCTCGGCGAGCGGCTCGGCTGGCGGGCGCCGTACCTCGTCGCCGCGGTGGTCTTCCTGGCCCTGGCCGCGATCCTCTCCCGGGTCGTCCCGGACACCACGCCGTCCACGCGGCACAGTTACCCGTCCCTGATAGCCGCGCCGCTGCACCTCCTGCGCACCGAACCCGCCCTCCGCCGCTCCTGCCTCTACCAGGCCGCCGTCTTCGCGGGCTTCAGCGCCGCCTGGACCACCCTCACCCTGCTCGTCACCGGACCGACGTACGCCATGGGTGCCCAGGCGGTGGGGCTCCTCGGACTGGTCGGCGCCGCCAGCATGTTCAGCACCCCGCTCGCCGGCCGCCTCGCCGACCGCCGTGGCCCCGACACGGTCAGCCTCCTCGCCGTGCTCGGCACGATCGCCTCGGCGGCGGTGCTCGTCCCCGCCTACAGGGGCGGCACGACCGGCCTGCTGGCCCTGGCCACCGGCATGCTGCTGCTCGACGTGGCCGTCCAGTCCGGCCAGGTCGCCAACCAGGCCCGCATCTTCGCGCTACGGCCCGAGGCCCGGGCCCGTATCAACACCGCGTACATGACCTGCGCGTTCCTCGGCGGCAGCGCGGGTTCCTGGCTCGGCGTGCGGACGTACGACCGGTTCGGCTGGCGGGGTGTGACGGGTCTGGTCGCCGCCCTGGCCGTGGTGGCGCTGGGCCGTCACCTGCACCACGTACGGCACGGGCACCACGGCAGGAGGCGACCGGACCGGTCAGGATTCGAGAAGCGCGAGGCCACGCGCCGCCCCTAGCGTGACTGCCATGGACGTCACCGCGCATCGACGCCGGAAGCGGACGTACCGCTCGAAGCTTGGTTAGATCGAGCCGGGCGATGACCGCCGAGCGACTCTCGGCGGCCCGGCGCAAACGGAGGGAAGGCACGATGAGCGAGGCCACGAGGACGGACACGCGGGCATCCGCGCCGCACGCTGCCGACAGCCACGACCTGATCCGCGTGCACGGGGCGCGCGAGAACAATCTCAAGGACGTCAGTATCGAGATCCCGAAGCGTCGGCTGACGGTGTTCACCGGTGTCTCCGGCTCGGGCAAGAGCTCGCTCGTGTTCGACACGATCGCCGCGGAGTCGCAGCGGCTGATCAACGAGACGTACAGCGCCTTCGTGCAGGGCTTCATGCCGACGCTCGCCCGGCCCGAGGTCGACGTCCTCGACGGACTGACGACCGCGATCATCGTCGACCAGCAGCGGCTGGGCGCCGACCCTCGCTCCACGGTCGGCACCGCCACCGACGCCAACGCCATGCTGCGCATCCTCTTCAGCCGGCTCGGCAAGCCGTTCCTCGGCTCGCCCAAGGCGTTCTCCTTCAACGTCGCCTCGATCAGCGGCGCGGGCGCGGTCACCATGGAACGCGGTGGACAGAAGGTGAAGGAGCGCCGCAGCTTCAGCATCACCGGCGGCATGTGCCCGCGCTGCGAGGGCCGGGGCTCGGTGACCGACCTCGACCTCACACAGCTCTACGACGACTCGAAGTCGCTCTCCGAGGGCGCGATCACCGTGCCCGGCTACACGGGCGGCGGCTGGAACTCCCGGCTCTACAGCGAGTCGGGCTTCTTCGACCCGGACAAGCCGATCCGCACGTTCACCAAGAAGGAACTCCAGGACTTCCTCCACCGCGAGCCGACCCGGATGAAGATCGCGGGCATCAACATGACCTACGAGGGTCTGATCCCGCGCATCCAGAAGTCGATGCTCGCCAAGGACCGGGAGGGCATGCAGCCGCACATCCGCGAGTTCGTGGACCGCGCGGTCACCTTCACCACCTGCCCCGACTGCGACGGCACCCGGCTGAACGAGGGTGCCCGCTCGTCGAAGGTCAGGGGCATCAGCATCGCCGACGCCTGCGCGATGCAGATCAGCGACCTGGCCGAGTGGGTCCGCGGCCTCGACGAACCGTCGGTCGCGCCGCTGCTCACCGCGTTGCGGCAGGCCCTCGACTCGTTCGTCGAGATCGGTCTCGGCTATCTCTCGCTCAACCGGCCGGCCGGCACGCTGTCGGGCGGTGAGGCACAGCGCGTCAAGATGATCCGCCACCTCGGCTCCTCGCTCACCGACGTGACGTACGTCTTCGACGAGCCGACCATCGGGCTGCACCCGCACGACATCCAGCGCATGAACGACCTGCTGCTGCGCCTGCGCGACAAGGGCAACACCGTGCTCGTCGTCGAGCACAAGCCGGAGACCATCGCGATCGCCGACCACGTCGTCGACCTCGGTCCGGGCGCTGGTACGGCGGGCGGCACCGTCTGCTTCGAGGGCACCGTCGAGGGACTGCGCACCGGCGGCACCATCACCGGCCGGCACTTCGACGACCGGGCCAAGCTCAAGGAGTCGACGCGGAAGCCCACCGGCACGCTGGAGATCCGGGGCGCCGCGACCAACAACCTCCAGGACGTCGACGTCGACATCCCGCTCGGGGTGCTCGCCGTCATCACCGGTGTCGCCGGTTCCGGGAAGAGTTCGCTGGTGCACGGGTCGGTCCCGGCCGGCGAGAACGTGGTGTCGGTCGACCAGGGCGCCATCCGCGGCTCACGCCGGAGCAACCCGGCGACGTACACCGGACTCCTCGAACCGATCCGCAAGGCCTTCGCCAAGGCCAACGGCGTGAAGCCGGCCCTGTTCAGCGCGAACTCCGAGGGCGCCTGCCCCACCTGCAACGGCGCCGGCGTCATCTACACCGACCTGGCGATGATGGCGGGCGTGGCCACGACCTGCGAGGAGTGCGAGGGGAAGCGGTTCGACGCGTCGGTGCTGGAGTACCGCTTCGGCGGCCGGGACATCAGCGAGGTGCTCGCGATGTCGGTGACCGAGGCGGAGGAGTTCTTCGGCACGGGCGAGGCGGCGACACCGGCCGCGCACAAGATCCTGACCCGCCTCGCGGACGTGGGCCTCGGCTACCTCAGCCTCGGCCAGCCCCTCACCACCCTCTCCGGCGGCGAACGCCAGCGCCTCAAGCTGGCCACCCACATGTCCGACAAGGGCGGCGTCTACGTCCTCGACGAGCCCACCGCCGGCCTCCACCTCGCCGATGTCGAGCAACTCCTCGGCCTGCTCGACCGGTTGGTCGACTCCGGGAAGTCGGTCATCGTCGTGGAACACCACCAGGCGGTCATGGCCCACGCCGACTGGATCATCGACCTCGGCCCCGGCGCCGGTCACGACGGCGGAAGGATCGTCTTCGAGGGGACACCGGCCGAGCTGGTCGACGCGCGTTCGACGCTCACGGGGGAGCATCTGGCGGCGTACGTGGGCGCGTGACTGTCGTGCAACTCCCTTGTCCTCAAAGGGAGTTGCACGATGGCGGGGCGCACGGGTGGGGCATGTCCGGGGAATATGAGAGGCCGGACCTCCCACATACGAGGAATCTGGTCGTGGCGCCCGGGCCGACCGGCGGCGGAACCTGAACGGGGCTGCCCTCCGGCGGGCGGCACTCCAGCACCCCTACAGGCAGGACGGTTCACATGATCAACAGGCGAACTCTCGGCAGGACCCTGGGAGTGGGGACCGCGGCCGCGACCCTGGCGGGATGGTTCAACTCGTCGGCCGCGTCCGCCGCGTCCGCCGTTCCCTCCGGAACGGAGGCGTCAACTGCCGGGCGGGTGACGGGCCGTACGTCCTTCGAGTCGCTGAAGCAGGTCAAGGCCGGTGAGCTGGACGTCGGTTACGCGGAGGTCGGTCCGGCGAAGGGCCCGGTCGTCGTCCTGCTGCACGGATGGCCGTACGACATCCACAGCTATGTCGACGTCGCGCCGCTGCTGGCCGCCGAGGGATACCGGGTGATCGTCCCCTACCTGCGGGGCTACGGCACCACGACGTTCCGGTCGGCGAAGACCTTCCGCAACGGGCAGCAGGCGGTGGTCGCCCTGGACATCATCGCCCTGATGGACGCGCTGCGGATCGAGAAGGCGCTGCTCGGCGGCTTCGACTGGGGAGCGCGGACGGCCGACATCATCGCGGCACTGTGGCCCCGGCGCTGCAAGGCGCTGGTCTCGGTCACCGGGTACCTCATCACCAACCGGGAGAGGAACAAGCAACCGCTGCCCCCGGCCGCCGAGTTGGCGTGGTGGTACCAGTACTACTTCGCCACCGAACGCGGGGAGTCGGGTCTGGCCCAGTACGGGCACGACTTCGCCAAGCTGATCTGGCGCAACGTCTCCCCGACCTGGCACTTCGACGACGCCACCTTCGACCGCACCGCGAAGGCCTTCGAGAACCCGGACTACGTGAGCATCGTCATCCACAACTACCGCTGGCGGCTGGGCCTCGCCGAGGGGGACCCGCGCCACGACGGCATCGAGGCCAGACTCGCCGCGGGGCCTGCCGTCTCCGTCCCCACGATCACCCTCGACGGCGAGCTGGATCCCTTCACCCCGGCGGGCGACGGGAGCGCGTACCGCGCCAAGTTCACCGGCCCGTACGACCACCGCGCCCTCGACGGCATCGGACACAACGTGCCGCAGGAGGCCCCGGAGGCGTTCGCGCGGGCCGTCCTGGACGCCGACCGTCTCTGATTTCGGGAACGCGTGAGACTCCCCGGCGCGCATCGCGGCCGGAGGGGCCAGTCTGGTGGAGTCGGCAGTTCGTCCGAGAACGGAGGCACACCCCATGGACATGAAGCTCGAGGTCGTCGTGGTGCCGGTCGGGGACGTGGACCGGGCCAAGGACTTCTACACGGCGCTGGGCTGGCGGCTCGACGCCGACGTCGCCACCGGCGAGAACTTCCGCGTCGTCCAGGTGACCCCGCCGGGCTCACCGGCCTCGGTCATCTTCGGCACCTCGGTCACCGCCCAGACACCGGGCTCGGCGCAGGGCCTGCACCTGATCGTGGACGACATCGACGCCGCCCACGACGAACTCAAGCGGGTCGGCGCCGACCCGAGCGACGTGTTCCACGACGAGGGCGGAGTCTTCCACCACGGCGGGACCGACGCCCGGGTGCCCGGTCCCGATCCGCAGCGCAGCAGCTACGGATCGTTCCTGTCGTTCAGCGACCCGGACGGCAACGGCTGGCTCCTCCAGGAGATCACCACCCGGCTGCCGGGCCGCCTGGACCCGGCGGCCACGACGTTCGCCTCGGCCGAGGACCTGGCGAGCGCACTGCGCCGCGCCGCCGCGGCCCACGGCGAGCACGAGGCGCGCACCGGCGCGGAGGACCCGGACTGGCCCGACTGGTACGCGCGGTACATGGTGAACGAGCAGGCAGGCACCGAGCTGCCGTCGTGAGTACGTCGGCCCGGCGGGCGGTGCCCTGAAGGGCCGCACCGTCCGGGTCAGGTCAGTGACCGGGCGTCGTGGCCGCAGGCGAGGAGGACGGACGGATGAGCCGCAACGACGACAGCGCGTACGACTACGACGTCATCGTGATCGGCGGCGGATCGCCCGGTGAACACTGCGCCGGCGCCCTGGCCGACGGCGGTCTGCGGGTCGCGCTGGTGGAGCGCGAGCTGGTCGGCGGGGAGTGCTCGTACTGGGCGTGCATCCCGTCGAAGACGCTGCTGCGCCCCGGCGAGGCCGTGCACGGGGCACGAGAAGCCGCGGCCGGCGCCCAGGTCGACGTCGAACAGGCCCTGGCCTGGCGGGACTTCATGGTCTCGGACTACTCCGACGCCGGACAGGAACGCTGGCTGGCCGACAACGGCATCGACCTGCTGCGCGGCACCGGCCGCCTGGCGGGACCGGGTGTCGTGGAGGTGGCCGGGGCCCGCCACACCGCCGAACATGTCGTCGTGGCCACGGGAGCGTCGCCCGTGATGCCCCCGGTCCCGGGCCTGTCCGGGCTGACCGGTGTGTGGACCAACCGCGAGGTCACGGGCATGAAGGCGGTCCCGCGCCGGCTGATCGTGCTCGGCGCCGGACCCGTCGGCGTGGAGATGGCCCAGGCCGTACGCCGTCTCGGCGGCGAGGTCGTCCTCACAGCCCATGGCCGGTACGTCCTGCCCCGCGAGCCCCGGCAGCTGGGCGAGGCGCTCGGCGAGGTGCTGCGCCGCGACGGGGTCGAGCTGGTGCTCGGCCCGCGGACGGTCGCCGCCGGGCGCGAGGGCGAGGACTACGTCCTGACCCTCGACGACGGACGGGAACTGCGCGGCGACCGTCTCCTCGTGGCCACCGGGCGCCGCCCGCGCGTCGACGACATCGGCCTGGACACGGTGGGCGTGAAGGCCGACGAGCACGGCATTCCCGTCGACTCGCGCCTGCGTGCCGCCGAGCGGCTGTGGGTCGTCGGCGACGCCACCGGCCTCTGGATGCTGACCCACGTCGGCAAGTACCAGGGCGAGATCGTCGCCGCCAACATCCTCGGCGAACCCCGCGAGGCCGACTACACGGCCGTACCCCGCGTCGTCTACACCGACCCGCAGGCGGCGTCGGTCGGCGCGAGCGAGGCACGGTTCGGCGCCACCGTCCCGATCTCCGGGGTGGCCAAGACCGCCGCGTACACCCGCGCCTACGCCGACGCCAACGGGTTCCTCACGCTGCTCAGCGACGGCCGGGTGCTCACCGGCGCCCACGCACTCGGCCCGGAGGCGGGGGAGTGGCTGCAACAGGCGACCCTCGCCGTCCGCGCCCGCGTCCCCCTGGACGTGCTGCGGGACACGATCCAGCCGTTCCCCACGTTCTCGGAGATCTACGTGGCAGCGCTCAAGGAACTGCGCGACCGGATCGGGGCGAAGGAGGGGGAGACGTCGGCGTGATGTGTCACACCGCGTGCTGAAGGTGCGACCGGTACGGCGAGGTACCCGGCGCCGTGGCCGAAAACATCGTCACCACTCGGAGGGCCGCCATGGACACCCCCGTCAAGGGTCGCCGTCATCACCGGCGCGTCGCAGGGCATCGGCGTCAACCTGACCGGCTTCTTCCACCTCACCCGGCTCCGCACCAGCCTCGCCGATCACGCCAACTCCGGCATCCGCAGCAACGCGATCGTGCTGGGCGTCATCGGAACTTCCCACGCTGGTGGGCTTTATGGGCAGTCGTGGTGAAGTATCGATTCGGCTAACACCTCTTCACACCTATCCAGGTTGTGTAGGAAATGTGTGAGTGGCGTGATTGAATCATGCACAACTCGGCCTGGTGGCTTGAAGTCGACCGTTCGGTTCCCCGTGTCCTGTGTCCGTCAGCAGGATGTCCGCGCGCTCGAACAGGTCCGCCCGGCCGAGCCGGTACGAACGTGCGGCAGGGGCGGGAGTGGTCCATCCGCGCGCGCCCCTGCCGTAGCGCACCGACGTGTCCCCGTGCCCCTCCCGACCGGAGGCCGAGCACCGGCCCGCGCCCGGCATGGCCCGGAACCCGCGCGGTCCCCGGACGACGGGAGCGTGCGCCACGTCACCGTGCCGGCCGACCACGACTGCGGTGCCGCCCGCCGTCACGTACGTGAAGGGAACCTGGATGACCGTCACCGCCTCCGCCACCGTCTCCGACTTCTACTACGGCGCCGTGACTCCGGTCGCCGCCTATCTGATGGCGTGCCTGGGAGCGGCCCTCGGGCTGCGGTGCACGACCCGTTCGCTGCGCCGCCCGCAGCACAGAGCCCGCTGGCTGGCCCTGGGCGCCGTGTCGATCGGCTGCGGCATATGGACCATGCACTTCATCGCCATGATCGGCTTCAGCGTCCAGGGCGCACTGGTCCGCTACGACACGACGAAGACGCTCCTGAGCCTCGCCGTGGCGATCGCGGTGGTCGCCGTAGGAGTGTTCCTCGTCGGCTACCGAGGCGGTTCGCCGCTGAACCTGGGCGTGGCCGGCGCGGTCACGGGCCTCGGGGTCGCGACCATGCACTACCTCGGGATGGCCGCCATCCACACGAACGGCACCCTCCACTACGACACCCCGACCGTGCTGCTCTCCGTCGTGATCGCCATCGGCGCCGCCACCGCGGCCCTGTGGGCGGCGGTCTCCATCCACGCGCTGTGGGCGAGCCTGGGCGCGAGCCTCGTCATGGGCGTGGCCGTGACCGGCATGCACTACACCGGCATGGCCGCGGTCTCCGTCCACATCACGGCCCCCGTCGGGTCCGCGCAGTCCTCCGCCGACCTGGTCGCGTTCCTCCTGGTCATGCTCGCCGGCCCGCTCCTCGTGCTCCTGGTGGCCGCCGTCATCGTCATGTTCGACCCCGACATGATGCTCGGCGACGACCTGGCGCAGACTTCGGGGCCGGTGACCGCGCCCCTGTTCGGCGGCGACTCCGTGTTCCCGCCGCAGCAGCCGGCCCAGCCGTCGCACACGCCCACCTCCTGGTGACCCGACAGGGGTGACGCTCGCACGCCGCCCGGCCGACGTGACGGGCGGGGATCGGAGCCGAGAGGCGCTGGGGCGGGCCCTGACCGACCGTTCCATGTTCCTTGTGGCCGCCGCACAGTAGGGCGAGGCCCATGACGACTACGTCGAGGTCGAGGTCGCGGTGCTACGGCTGCCCGGCCGGTCCGGAGACTTCCTCCTCGACGCCGAGCAGGTGGGCGTCCAACTACCCGCCGCCGAGGAGGCCTTCGCCCTGACCGGCGCCCAGCGGCGGGCCGCGATCGAGCGGATCCACATGTGGATGACCGGCTTGGGCGACGGGAAAGCCGGTGACTCGCAGGCGTTCGTAGACTGGCCGCCGGTCAGAGCGCAAGGAGGTGCCGGTGGAGAGGCGACGTCCTGAAGGTCTGTTCGTCGGTCTGTGCACCCTCGACGTCATCCAACTCGTGGACCACGCACCGGGCTCGAACGAGAAGCTCACGGCTCGCGACCAGGTGGTCGCCGCGGGCGGCCCGGCGGCGAACGCGGCCGTGGCTTTCAGCCACCTGGGCGGTGCTTCGCGACTCCTCACCGCAATCGGCGCGCACCCGTTGGGAGTTGGGGTGGCGGCCGACCTGGACGCGCTGGGCGTCAAAGTCACCGACCTGGCAGCCGACTCTGCCGACCCGCCCACCGTCTCCTCCGTCCTGGTGAGCGCGTCCACCGGGGAACGCGCCGTCGCCTCGACCAACGCGACCGGACACCGGCTCACTCCGCCCGGTGATCTCGACGCACTGGTGGCGGCCTGCGACATCGTCGAACTCGACGGTCACCACATGGAGTTGGCGGTCTCAGCCGCCCGTGCCGCGCGTGCCGTCGGCCGAACGACCCTCTTCGACGGCGGCAGTTGGAAGACCGGCACAGAGGACCTGCTGCCGTTGATCGACGTGGCCGTCTGCTCGGCCGACTTCCGCCCACCCGGCGCGAGTACACCGGCGGACACGCTGCGATTCCTGCGCGAGCACGGGGTTTCCTGGTCGGCGGTCAGCGGGGGAGCGGACCCCATCGTGTGGGCGGGCCCGGGCGGCGAAGGCGCGGTCGATGTACCCGTGGTCGAGGTGGCGGACACGCTGGGCGCGGGGGACGTCCTGCACGGGGTCCTCGCCCATCACCTCGCGACACGGAGCCGGCTGACCTCGGAAGGCTTCGCCGAGGCGTTGAGCGAGGCGGCGGCGGCGGCTTCGCGGGCGTGCGTGTCGTTCGGTACTCGGGCGTGGATGCGGGAGGGGTGACCCGGATTCAACTCGTCCAAGCCTGAGAAGATCATCAGGAACGTACGATGCACGGAACCGTACGAACCAGGGGTGGGAAACATGATCGTTGTGCTGCTGCTGGGCCTCTTGGCGCTCCTCATCGGCGGGTGCGCCTGCGTGGTGTGGGCCGAGCGCGGCGGACCTCGCTGGGTCCGCGTCGTGGCGACCGTGACACTCACCGCGAGCGAACTGCTGCGCGACTCCCAGAAGAAGCGGCGCCGGGGACCGGGCCGCAGCGGCGGAAACGACGACTAGCGACGTCGGGCGGCGACGGCACGTGGCGAAACCGGTCGGAGAACTCGCCGGGACGGAACCCTCTTCCGTACGCCAACATGCCTAGACTGAGCCGCCGTTGATCGTCGCATCCGGCCGCTCTCGGAGGACCGTATGACCCGCACGCCGTCTCGACGCACTGCTCTGCGCGGCCTGGTCGCCGCCTCGGGCGTGGTCATCGGCTTTGATCCCTTCACTCGTAGCTGGGCGGTGACCGACACCGGTCGACCGCTGAGCGGCGTCCCGCCCCTGGACGGGACGCTCCACACCGACGACGCCGCACTCGGCGCCGACGCCGACGACTTCGGGCACATCGTGCACCGCCGTCCGGCCGCGGTGCTGCGGCCCGGCTCCGTGCGGGACGTCGTCGCGATGGTCCGGTTCTGCAATGCGCACGGACTGCGCGTGGCCCCGCGTGGACAGGGGCACGGTACGAACGGGCAGGCGCAGGTCGAGGGCGGTCTGGTCATCGAGACCGAGCCGCTCGCCTCCATCGGGCCTGTGCGGGCGGACGGTTCGCGGGTCACGGTCGGTGCGGGCGCGAAGTGGAGCGACGTCGCCAGGGCCACCCTCGCGCACGGCCTGACCCCGCCCGTCTTCACCGACTATCTCGAACTCTCCGTCGGCGGCACCCTGTCCGTCGGCGGCCTCGGCGGACAGACTCACCGGCACGGCGCACAGGTCGACAACGTCCTGGAACTCGAAGTCGTCACCGGAGCAGGGGAGTTGCTCCGCTGCTCCCCGGCCCGCCACCGCGACCTCTTCCACGCCGTACTCGCCGGCCTCGGCCAGTGCGCCGTGATCGTCGGCGCCACCCTGCGCCTGGTGCGGGCCCCGGAGACCGTGCGGCACTACCTCCTGCCGTACGACGACCTGGAGACCTTCCTCGGCGACCAGCGGCTCCTCGCCACCGAGGGGCGGTTCGCCTACCTGGAGGGTCAGGTAGGCGCCGACACCGCCGGAGCCTTCAACCGGTTCACCATCGAGTCCGTCGCCTACGGACCGCCCGTGGGGGACACCCCCGACGACGCCACGCTCCTGCGGGGGCTGCGCCACAACGCCTCCGGCGTCCAGATCGCTGACCTCGCCTACTACGACTTCCTCGACCGGCTCGCCCCCTCCGTCGCCGCCCTGAAGGAAGCGGGCCTGTGGGCATACGCCCACCCGTGGCTCAACCTCCTCCTGCCCGGCCGCAGCACCGCCGACGTGACCGCGACCCTGCTGGACGCACTCACCCCGGCCGACCTCGGCCCCGGCGTCGTCCTCCTGTACCCCCTGCTGCGTGAGCGCCTCCACACCCCGCTGCTGCGCATGCCCGACGACCCGGTGCCGTACCTCTTCGCGGTCCTGCGCACCACGCCGCCCGAGGACACCGCGACAGTGCGGCGACTGCTGAGCGCCAACCGGTCCGCGTACGACACCGTCGCGGCGGCCGGTGGCACCCAGTACCCGGTCGGTTCGATCCCCTTCCAACAGGCCGACTGGAGACGGCACTTCGGGCCGGCGTGGAGCCGGTTCGCCGAGGCGAGGAAGACGTACGACCCGAAGGGGATCCTCGTGCCGGGGCAGGGCATCTTCTGATCGGCGCCGCCCTGGTCGGGTTCGCCGGCGCTTCCCTGAGGCTCGGGCCTCAGTGCGCCTCCTCGTGCCGGCGTCGCAGCGGAGCCGTCCCGCTCGACGCGGTCCTGCCTCGGGCCGCCGCTGCGCGGGCCGGGCCGTCGGGGAGGGTGAAGGCGAAGACGGAGGTCACCGCAGCGAGGGCGGCCAGGGCGAAATAGGCGTGCTGGTAGGCGGTGATGGGCGGATTCGCGGCGGCTGCCGTGGGGGTGCTCAGGACCAGGGCCGTCGTCACCGCCGCCGGCGCGAACGCGCCGCCGGTCTGCCGTACGACCGTGTTGAGCGTGGAGGCCTGGGCCAGGTCCTTGCGGGAGAGCGTGGCCAGCGAGGCGACCGTGGTCGGCATGAAGACGCCGCCCATGCCGACGCCGAGCAGGAACATGTAGCTGCGGAAGGTCCACAGGCCGGTGTCCTGGTCGCAGGTGGCGAGGAGCAGCAGGACCGCGCTGACCATGGCCAGGCCGCTGCCGATGATGATCCGGGGGCCGACCCTGGAGTACAGGACCCCGGCGATCTGGACGGTCAGCAGGACACCGAAGGCCTCGGGGAAGGTGCTCGTGCCGGATTCGAGCGCCGAACGGCCCTGCCCCTGCTGGAGGAAGAGCGGGCCGAGGTACATGGCCCCCAGGATCGGCACCAGGCCCACCAGATTGATCAGGTTGGTGTCCCGGAAGAGCCGGTCCGCGAACAGGCGGAGCTTCAACAGCGGTTCGGCGGTGCGCAGTTCGAAGACGACGGTGGCGATGAGCAGGAACGTGCCGAGGACGAGGGAGGTGACCACGGCGGGGGAGGACCAGCCGCGGTTGGGGCCCTCGCAGACGCCGAACATCACCCCGCCGAGGGCCGCCGCGCTCAGCAGAAGCCCGGTGAGGTCGAAGCGGCCGGGCCGGTGCCCGCGGTGCTCGGCGAGGAACAGCGCCCCGAACACGACCGCGGGCAGGCCCAGCGGCAGGTTGACGTAGAACACCCAACGCCAGGAGAGGTGGTCCACCAGCAGGCCGCCGAGCACCGGGGCGGCGGCCGGGGCGATCTGCTGCGGGATGATCATGTACCGCGAAATGCGCACCTGCTCCCAGGAGTTGAAGGTGCTGTAGAGCAGCGAGGCGGCGGCAGGGAAGAGCACTCCGGCGGACAGGCCCTGCACCGCGCGGGAGGCGATGAGCTGACCGAGGCCGGCCGCCGCGCCGCACAGCAGCGACGAGCCGAGGAACGCGGTCAGGGCGGTGAGCAGGACGCGTTTGGCGCCGAACCGTTCGACCAGCCAGGCGGAGGCGGGGATCGCCATGGCCAGGCAGACCGGGTAGACGACGACCACGCCGTCCAGGGCGGCCGTGGTCAGATCGAACTGGCGGGCGATGGAGGGAAGCGCGACGGTCGTGATCGCTCCGTCGACGATCGCGATGAACGTGACGCAGACACACATGACGGGGACGACCAGCCGCTGGCCGGGGCGCAGTCGGAGGCGTATTCGGGAGACGGGGGAAACAGGGGGGACGGGACGACGTCGGAACAGCAGCACATGCTGAGCATACTCACTATGTGAGTGCTCATTGGTGTCGGCCGGTGCTCGTAGAATCGGACCTCACCGCGGAACGGGGAACGGCATGGCAGTGCACGGCAGCAGCGACATCCTGGTCGACGAGCTCTACGAGACGACGCACCAGCTGCGTCAGTTCGTGGAGATCCGGCTGCGCGCCAATGGGGCCTCGGTCGCCCGGCTGCGCGCCCTGCGGATGCTCGCGCATGCCGAACAGCCCCTGCGCATGCGGGACTTGAGCGAGATGACCGGAGTCGCGGCGCGGACCGCGACCAGCATCGTCGACAGCCTGGAACGCGACGGACTGGTCGAGCGGCTGCGGCATCCGCAGGACCGGCGCGCGTTCCTGCTGCGCCTCACCGACAAGGGCCGGGAGTGCCATCGCGAGGCGGAGGAGGTCGACGGACTCGCGCTCGCGGAGGCGACGGCCGAGCTGGACGCGGACGACCGCGCACAACTGCGGACCCTGCTCGCGCGCATCCGGAAGGCGACCTCCTGAAGCCGCTTCGCGAGGCTCATGCGGTGATCCAGTCGCGCTCCCTCGGCGCGCCCTTGCTCCGGGCGTCGGAGTCCACACAGCGTGTTCCGCTCGGCCGCACGCTGTTCGGTACCGGGCTCGGCGGCGAAAGCCGCGCCGCTGCGCGCCATGGACTCCTTGGGGCCCTCCAGGAACCGCTCTTCGACGGCCGTCGCCCGCGCGTAGGCCGCCGAGAGGATGTACTCCCGCAGGCTGACACCGGCCTGCTTGGCGGCGGCCTCGATGGCCTCGCGCTGCCGGGGGTCTCGGAAGCGGAGGTTCATGGCTTTCGGCGTGTTCGGCGTGTTCGGCGTGACGTCCACGGTACCCGTGGTGCCACGCGCGGGAGCCGGTGTTCCTATACGGGCATATGGCCCTCCAGGTAGGCGCGCACGGCTTCCGGCAGCCCGACGGCGACGGCTTCGGCGAACGGTGCCCAGCGGAGCTGCCCGGCAGTGAGCCGCGCTTCTCCCGACGGGTCGTCGCTCAACAGCTGACACACCACGGCCGCCCCGCCGTCCGACGCGGGTTCCAGAAGGCTCGAACCGTCCACGAGATAACCGGTGAGTTCGTACACCACGCGCGCGGCGGTGGCCTGCGCCGTCTCGGCAGGTTCGGGGACACCGGACGGCAGGCTCCAGCCGCCCTGCACGTTCACCAGCAGCAGGCGTGCGTCGTCCACGACGACCGCGTCCACCACGTCCTCGGCGGCCTGCTCCAACGTCATGTCCCAACCGTCCCTTCACACAAGGAGCGACCGTCCGTCCGGCCGCGTCCGACTCGGTTTCCTACCCGGGGGACGTCGGTTCACGCGGGCCGGCAGCGCGGCGAGCACGGTCGCGAGGAGAGCCGACACGGCGAACGGCCTTCGGGGGCCGCGTTCGAGGGGTGGGGTCTTGGAGATGGTGATGTGCACGAGCAGGTAACGGGCCGGCCCGCGGCGGTGGTTGTCATGATGCCGCCGGAGTCGGCCAAGTCGCGCTGTTCTCACCTGTCCTGACGTAGCGTCAGGTGGGTCGGCCGCCGAACTGCCAGTTGTGCACCTCGATGTCCGCGTACCGGTCCTCGGTCAGGACGGCGCGTGCCGTCTCCGGGTCCGGTGCGCGGAGCAACGCCGCCGTGCCCAGCCAGGTGGCGCCGTCGTCGGACAACAGCGGTCCGTACGCGACGAGTTCGTCCCGGCCGGGCGGAACCGCGAGGTCTGCCGCAGAGTCGCGCTCGGCGCCGAGGCCGATCACCAGGTACCGGTTGCCACCGGTCCGGCCGCCGGGGAAGTCCCACATGGTGCGGCCCAGCGTGTTGCGCCACCGGCGCAGCAGGACGTCCCGGTAGACACCGGCCTGGTAGTTCGGCTCGTCGAAGGCGAACGCGCGGGCGGTGGCCGGATCGGGCAGGTCGAGGATGTGCACGCTGCCGGTGGGGGTGTCACCGTCGTCGGCCAGGGTGGGGCCCCGGGCGATCATCTCCTTCGCGTACCGGTCCATGTAGGACCAGTGTTCTTCCAGCAACTCGTCGCGCAGGGCGAGGGAGTTGGGCCGGTCGCGGTGGTGGCAGAGAAACTCCATGCCCGAAGGATCTCCTCGTGGGGGTGGGCGGGGCGAGCGGGTTTCGGGATTCCCCTACGCCGTGAGGAAGTCGATGAGCGCCGCGTTCACCTCGTCGGGACGTTCCTGCTGGGTCCAGTGTCCGCAGTCGGCCAGTTCGACGGGCTTGCGATGCATGTGGGGCATCAAGGCCGGCAGCTGCTCGATGATGTCGCGGGCGCCGGGAAAGGCGGGGACGAGATCGCGGTCGCCGTAGATGTACAGGGAGGGCCGGGTGACCACCGCGTTGTCCCACGCCGCGGTCAGGTCCCAGTTGCGGTCGAGGTTGCGGTACCAGTTGAGGGCACCGGTGAAGCCCCCGGAGAAGCTTTCCGTGAGCGCGTCCAGATCGTCCTCGGTGAGCCACTCCGGCAGCACCTCGGGGTCCTCCATGTCCGCGAGCCAGCCTCGCTCGGGGTCGACCATCGGCTGCGTGATCTCGCCGGAGGGAGAGGCCGCGGCGGAGGCGTAGTAGAAGAACTTGCGGAGCGTGGTGCGGGTGTCCCTCGCGAACTCGGCGTCGGCGACACCGGGGCGGGCGAAGTAGTTCCAGTAGAACCGGCCTCCGAACAGCTCATGCATCATGGCCAGCGGACGGTGCGGCCCCCGGAACGGCGGCGGCACACTCAGACCGGCCACCCCGAGCACCATGTCAGGCCGCAGCAGCGCGGTGTGCCAGGCGACCGGCGCGCCCCAGTCGTGCCCGACGACGTACGCCTTCTCCTCGCCCAACTCCTTTATCAGGCCGACGACATCGCCGACCAGGTGAAGGATGGTGTACGCCTCGACGTCGTCCGGATGGTCACTGCTTCCGTACCCGCGCTGGTCGGGGGCGACCACCCGGAAGCCCGCGTCGGCCAGGGGGCCGAACTGGTGATGCCAGGAGTGCCAGGACTCGGGGAAGCCGTGCAGGAGAACCACCAGGGGGCCCTCGCCCTGCTCGGCGATGTGCAGCCGAATACCGTTCACGTCAACCATGCGATGCGCAACCATGGAGACGAGCCTACGTGCCGTGATCGTCGGGTGGCGGGGCGGGTTGTGGACCTGAGGAGTGATCCCGGACCCTCAGTCGTTCTGCCCCGAATCGTCGTCGTCCTGCTCCTGGTAGGAGTAGCGCTGCTCCTTCCACGGGTCGGCGATGTTGTGGTAGCCGCGCTCCTCCCAGAAGCCGCGCCGGTCCTCCGTGAGGTACTCGAGGGCGCGCAGCCACTTGGGGCTCTTGTAGCCGTACAGGTGCGGGACCACCAGGCGCAGCGGGAAGCCGTGTTCGGCGGTGAGGGGCTCGCCGTTGTGGTGGGTGGCCAGCAGGGTCTGCGGGGCCGTGAAGTCGGCGAGGCGGAGGTTGGCGGAATAGCCGTACTCCGCCCAGGCCATGACGTGCGTGACCGCCGGCGCCGGCGGGACCAGGTCCAGGACGGCGGTGGCGGGGATGCCGTACCACTCGTGGTCGGTGGAGGTCGGGCCCGACGCGCAGTGCAGATCGGCGACGACCGTGACGTGCGGCAGGGGCGCCAGTTCGTCGAACGTCCAGCTGTGCTCGGCGCCGTCGGCGGTGGCACCGTGGACCCGCAGGTTCCAGCGCTCGGGGCGGAAACGGGGGACGGGCCCGTAGTGCGAGACCGGCCACCCGTGCACATGACGCTGTCCGGGCGGGATACGGCGGGACGTGTCGCCGGCGGCCTCGGCCGTGTCTTGTCGGTCGCTTGCCACGCGGGACGTCCCCTCTTCGCTGGTGGCCTGGTGACGGCTACCTTCCCCGAGCAGCGTAGGCGCTCACACCCGGCGCGACGGAGGCCGGGTCCCGGTGCGCCTGCGCGTGACGCGGGTGGCCACTGCCACCGCGCCGACCGCGCGCGTCCACGCCCGACCACCGTCTGACCGGGGCGGCCCCGAGCGGGTCAGACCGTCGCCAGAGACACCTCCGTCGACTTGATCAGCGCCACCACCGGCGAACCGGTCCGCAGGCCCAGGTCGCCGACCGCGTCCTTGGTGATCGCCGCGGTCAGCTCGCCCCCGTCGACGGTGACCTTGACGACGGCCATCGCTCCTCCGGTGGCGACATCGCTGACCGTGCCGGGCAGCTGGTTGCGGATGGACAGCCCCTCGACCCGGCTCGTGGCGAGCGCGACCTCGGTGGACTTCATCATGGCGCGGACGGCCGTGCCCTCGGTGAGCCCCAGGTCCTTCACGGCCTCCAGCGTGATCGCCGCGGTGAGGTCCTGGCCGCCGTCGAGGCGCACCTTCACGGTCGCCATCACCGCGCCGGGCGTGACGGCGGTGACGGTGCCGGGAATCTGGTTGCGGATGCTCAAGCTCATGACGGAACGCCTCACAGAGAAAGGTCCGGATTGCCGGATTTGTTGATGACTGTGCGTCCACAAGCTAGTCTCTCCGGCCGCGCCCGTCACAGACCCCGTCGCATCCGCCACCTCGGAGTTCGCTTCGCCCTGGCACATCGGAGGAACCGGCGAACAGGGTCGTCGGCTCTCGCCGGACGGTCGTCGCGTCGGGGGTGTGCGCGTACGTCGGGGTCGCGCGGGTACGGTCGTGCGGGAGGTGGCAGCCTGTGATCCAGATGTCGCCGCCCCGGTCCACGCTGCCCTCGGTGACGCCCGCACCATCGTCAACGTCGGTGCGGGCGCGGGCAGTCACGAACCCCCCGACCGCCACGTCCTCGCCGTCGAACCGTCCCCTGCCCTGCGCGCCCGGCGCCCCGCCCACCTGGCACCCGCCATCCACGGCGTCGCCGCACACCTGCCCTTCGACGGCGACGGACTGGACCGGCTGTGGCTCATGGACCACGTCCCCGAACTCCGGGTCGCCGAAGCCGTCCGCTACCCCGCCCTCGACAGCAGCCGGAGTTCCACGGCGCGGTCCGCCTGATCGTCAGCCCCTGACCTCACGCACCGGGCGCGGCGCGAGTGAGCGGCCCGTGCCACGGCGGCAACCGGGAGCGCGGCAGACGGCAAAACGCCGGCGCGAGGCTGCCGGACATGACCGTCCTCACACCCGCAGCCGCGCCCGCCTCCTGCCGCGACGTGCCGTGGGCGAGCGCCCGCGCACTCGCCCACGCCGCCCCGAACCCGCTGCCCGCCCGGCAGGTTCCGCTCGCGCGGGCAGCAGGGCTGACCCTGGCCGACGCCCTGCGCACCCCGAGGCCGATGCCGGCGTTCGACACGGCCGCCATGGACGGCTACGCGGTCGGCCCCGGGACCGGCCCCTGGCGGGTAAGGGGCGAGGTGCGGGCGGGTGCCCTCTGGAAGGACGGTCAGCTGGGCGCGGGTGAGGCGGTCGCGATCTCCACGGGCGCGCCGGTCCCGGCCGGTGCGCGAGCGCTGATCCCCCTGGAACATACCGAGCGGACCGGCGCGTTCGTGCACGGACCCGCTCCGGCCCAAGGCAGGCACATCCGCCGCGCCGCCGAGGACGCCCCGGCCGGAGCGCCGCTGGCCCCGCCCGGCACCCGCATCGGCCCCGCGCTGCTCGGCCTGGCCGCCGCCTGCGGCCACGACACCCTTCCCGTACGACCCCGCCCCCGCGTACGCCTCCTGGTCACCGGCGACGAACTGACCCGCGCCGGCCACCCCGCACCCGGTCAAGTACGCGACGCGCTCGGCCCGTTGCTGCCACCCCTCGTCGAGACCCTGGGCGGCGAGACCGTCGCCGTCCACCATGTCCCGGACCGGCCCCGCGGGTCCCTGGCCGGGGCCGTGCACACCCTGTCGTACGGCGACGCGGACGTGACCGTGGTGACCGGCTCCACCTCCGTCGGGCCCACCGACCAACTGCGCCTGCTGCTGGCCGACACGGGCGCCCGATGGGTGGTCGACGCCGTCGCCTGCCGCCCCGGGCATCCGCAACTGCTGGCCCAACTCCCGGACGGCCACTGGATCCTGGGCCTGCCCGGCAACCCGTACGCCGCCCTGACCGCCGCCCACACCCTGCTCGCCCCGCTCCTGTCCGGCCTCACCGGACGACCACTGCCACTCCTGCCGCACATCCTCCTGACCGGCGACATCCGCGCCGCCCCCGGCCGCACGCGCCTGATCCCGGTCACCTGGGACGGCGCCACCGCGCGCCCCGTCGGCGGACACCGTCCCGCCTTCCTGCACGGCGCGGCCCTCGCGGACGCCCTCGCGGCCGTGGCACCGGACTGGCGGCCCGGCCGGCCGGTACCCCTGATCCTGCTCACGGGGTGAAGCGAGTCCGCCGTACGGAATCGCGTTGCCGGGAACGATCTAGCTGGCTAGGTTCGGCTCATGGCTGATGACGAACCCACGCGGGCCGCACGCCTGCTCGATGCCCAGGCCAAGGCCACGCTGCTCTTCGCGGAGATCGAGGAACGCGGGCTCGTGGCGCCCGGCGAGGGGGAACGGGCGGTCAGTGACCGCATCCGCGACCTGGCGAACGAGATGTTCGGCACGACCCGGCACTGGCACAAGCGGATCGTCCGCTCGGGACCGAACACGCTCAAGCCGTACAAGGAGAACCCGCCGGACCGGGTGATCGGCGCGGACGACATCGTGTTCGCCGACTTCGGGCCGATCTTCGAGGAGTACGAGGCCGACTTCGGCCGGACCTTCGTCCTCGGCGACGACCCGGTCAAGCACCGACTGCGCGACGACCTCGCCACGGTGTTCGCGGCCGGCCGGCGCTTCTTCCAGAACACCCCGGACATCACCGGCCGGCGCCTGCACGCCGAGGTCACCCGCCTTGCCGACAAGGCGGGTTGGGAGCTGGGCGGCTGGCACGCCGGACACCTCGTCGGAGAGTTCCCCCACGAGACGATCGAGGGCGCCCACGTCGAGTCGTACATCACCCCCGAGAACGACACCCCGATCCGCCGCACCGACAAGGCGGGCCGCACCTGCCACTGGATCCTGGAGGTCCATCTCATCGACCGCGAGCGGGAGTTCGGGGGCTTCTACGAGGAACTGCTCACCCTCTGACGGCGGTTGGCGCCTCGGAAATTCGCTGAGGTGGCGGCGGTCCGGCGGCCATAGTTGATCCATGGGGACTGTGGCAGCGCTGTACCGGTATCCGGTGAAGTCGATGTCGGGTGAGGCCGTGATCGCCGCCGCGGTCACGGAGAGAGGGCTCTCGGGGGACCGGGTGTACGCCGTCCTCGACGGGACGGGTGCGGTGGGCAGCGCCAAACACCCGCGGAAATGGGGCGAGTTGCTGCGCTGCCGGAGCCGGCTGGACGACTCCGGCGCGGTCCGGGTCGTCCTGCCGGACGGGACCGCGCTGCCGGTCGAAGACCCGGACCTGGACGGGGAGTTGTCCAAGCTGCTGGGCCGCCAGGTGTTCGTGTCGGCCGTCGTACCGGAGCACAGTCGGCTGGAGCGGGCCGTACCCGACTACGAGGGCGGTGTCCCGGAGGCCGTGCGGGAGTCGGCGACCGTCGACGCGACGGGGGACAGCATCACGACCGGCGGTGTCGCCCCGGGGACGTTCTTCGACTTCGGCCGGGTCCATCTCGTCACCACGGCCGCCCTGGACCGGATGCGTACCGTCCACCCCGCCGGGGACTTCGACGCGCGCCGCTTCCGCCCGAACCTGGTCGTGAACACCCTTGGCGGGCCCGGCTTTCCGGAGGACGCCTGGGTGGGGTCGCGCCTGCGGGTGGGGGAGGCGCTGTTCCGGGTGCTGGTGCCGACACCGCGCTGCGTGATCCCCACCCTCGGCCATGACGAACTGCCGCCCGACCCCGGCATCATGCGTGCCGTCGCCCGCGAGCACCGCGTACCGGTCTTCGACCTGGGCCGGCTGTCGTGCCTCGGGGTGTACCTGGACGTGCTGGAGGCGGGGACGGTCCGGGTGGGCGATCCGATCGCGGTGGAGGAGGCTGCGTGACCGCTTCCACCGGGTGGGGCGCGGGTTGGCTACCCCTAGGTGGTCCATCAGACCCTGCCGGTCGCATCACTTCGTGAAGCGGTACTTCAGGTGCGTGGCGAGGGGAGTGGCGATCACCCGGACCGGCTCGATGTGGTGCCGCCCTGTGCCCGGTCCCCCGAAGAGCCGGATCCGCCGTTACGGTCACGGTGGTGCTCCTGAGTCGTGGAGGTGCTGCCTTCACCCTCACGTCGATCGGGGACCGGCGCATTCGACACGCCCTTGCTGATGGACGCGCCGGGCTGAGTCGAGGCAGCCCGGGAGCGGGCTGCTACTCCACGGCGACGACGACTTCCACCGGCGCGCACCCCGGTGCCGAGGCGACGAGGTGGATCTTGCCGGGGCCGGTCGGGCGGAGGACGGCGAGGGCGCGGCCTTCGTAGGTACGGCGTTCGGTGGTGTCGAAGCGTTCCTCGGTGGACGGGTCGGCGCTGCCGAAGCCCGACAGGGCGCCCGCGCCGGAGACTTCGACGGCGACCGGGCGGTCGGCCGCGGTGTGCGGGGTGCCGTCCGGGTCCGTCAGGGTGAGGGTGACGTACGCGAGGTCGCCGCCGTTCGCCGTGATGCTCGGGCGGTCGGATTCGGCGTTGAGCCGTATCGGGCCGGTCGCCGTGTGGAGGGTGTGGCGGCCGGTTTCGGCGCCGTCGCGGTAGGCGACGGCGAGGAGTTCGCCGGGTTCGTACGTCGTGTCGAACTCGGTGCGGAAGCGGTGGTCCTCTCCCACCGGGCGACGGCCCAACGAGCGCCCGTTGAGGAGGAGTTCGACCTCGTCGGCGTCGCCGTAGACCTCGATCGCGACCGGTTGGTCCCCGTGGCCGGGCCAGGTCCAGGTGGAGATCGAGTCGCTCCAGGACCAGGGTGTTCCGGCCCAGGTCTTGCCGTGGTGCTCGGGGCGGCGGACCGCGATGTAGGGCTCGGTGCGCAGGCCGAAGACGATCTCGCGGTAGTAGGAGGCGGGGCGGCGGTGGCCGGTGATGTCGAGGTCGCCGCAGCCCGCGAGGAGGTAGGGGTAGGGCGCGGTGTGCTCGGGGCGCGGGCCCTCGGGGGTGAGGTACTGCGGGCGGCCGATGCCGACCTCGCCGAGGTAGTCCCAGCCGGTCCAGGTGAAGTCGCCGATGACGTGGCCGAGTTGCTTGATCAGGCGCCAGTTGCCGTCGATGCGGGTGGGGAAGGTCTCGGTGCCGAGGATGACGCGGTGGGGGAAGAGGTCCTTGTCCAGGGCGTAGCGTGCTTCGGCGTAGTTCATGCCGGCGACGTCGAGCACGGCGAAGGACTCGGCGGTCTTCTCGGTCACGAGGCTGGACGCGCTGAGCGCGTTCATCATGTCGCCCACGTCGGCCATGAGGGTGTTGATGCCCTTCTCCTCGCCCTCACCGGCCGCCCGCTCCGCCGATTCCTGTGACTGCCCCACCAACTTGCCCAGTTCGGACATGGCGGCGAGCATGCCGTTGACCGCGTTGGTGACGTAGCGCGTGCGGTCCAACGAGCGGACCTTCTCGGCGAGTCTGCGACCCCACGCGGCACCGGAGGGCGTACCGGTCTCCGGGATCTCGTTGCCGATCGAGTACATGATGACGCTGGGGTGGTTGAAGTCCTTGGCGACCATCGCCTCGATGTCGCGCTCCCACCACTCGGGGAAGTTCAGGCTGTAGTCGAACTCGCTCTTGCCGGACGTCCACACGTCGAAGGCCTCGTCCACGACGAGCATGCCGAGCCGGTCGCACGCGTCCAACATCGCCTTGCTCATGGGGTGATGGGACATGCGGAGCGCGTTGAACCCGGCGTCCTTGAGGAGCTGGACCCGGCGTTCCTCGGCGCGGGCGAAGGTGGCGGCGCCCAGAACCCCGTTGTCGTGGTGGACACATGCGCCGCGCAGCTTGACCGTCTCGTCGTTGATCCGCAGCCCGTGCTCGGGGTCGAGACGCAGTGACCGGATGCCGAACGGGACGGTCTCGGTGTCCAGGTCCTTCAGGGTCACGGTGGCGGCATACAGGGCGGGCGAAGCGGTACTCCACAGCAACGGGGCCCGTACGTAGAGGCGTTGGCGTACGGTCGCGGGCTCTCCCGGCAACACTGTGACCTTGGAGGAGTCGCTCGCGACGACGGTCCCTTCGCCGTCGCGGATCTCGGTGACGACATCGACCGTCCGGATCGCGATCGAGTCGTTCTCGACCCTCGTCGCGACCTCGACCACTGCCCGCTCGCCGTCGATGTCCGGGGTGGTGACACGGACCCCGTCGGGCGCGATCCGGACCACTTCGCCGACCAGCATCCAGGTGTCGCGGTAGATACCGGCGCCGGTGTACCAGCGCGAGTCACGATGCGTCCGGGCCTCGACGCGGATCTCGTTGTCCTCGCCGTAGCGCAGGAAACGGTCGGCGTCGATGTGGAAGTGCGAGTAGCCGGCGGGGCGTTGGCCCGCGTAGTCCCCGTTGACGAAGACGACGGCGTCGCGGTAGACACCCTCGAACTCGAAGAGGATGCGCTTGCCACGGTGCTCCTCGGGGACGGCGAACGTCTTGCGGTACTCGTAGGTCCCGCCCGGGAAGTACGCCTCGGCGCCACCCTGCATCGTGAGTTCGCCGTCGGGAGCCGTACGCTCCCGCTCGATCATCGCGTCGTGCGGCAGTGTCACCGGCCTGAACGCCACCTTCGTACCGGACATTTCGGCGAAGGGATTGACCTTGGGGCGGGTCTGCCAGCCGTCGTTGAAGGACGTGCGGATCATGTGGGCTCCGTGAGTTGTGGGGTGGTCACCTGTACGGGCGGCCGGCGGCTCATGCGTCGTCGGGTACCGTCGCCGTCGATCCGGTCACCCGTGCGGCCGGCCAGGCACGGCCGCGCTCCAGCGGCGCCCGTGCGACGCGTGTGTCGGGGGGCCCAGGTCTCGAAGCCGTGGGGAGCGCCGGGGACGAGGTCGAACACACAGTCCACGCCCGCCTCGCGCAGCAGGCCGGCGCAGGCGCGGCACTCGTCGGCGAGCAGGTCGATGTCGCCGACGCCGATCCAGGCCGGTGGCAGCCCGCTCAGGTCGGCGCGCCGGGACGCGACCGCGTGCTCGGGGGTGTGCGGGCCGCCGGGCGCGGTGCCGGGGCAGGCGGCCCAACCGGTCCGGTTCGCCGTGTTGTCCCACACCCGGTGCCGTACTCCGTCCAGTTCGTGGCGCGCGGCCGTGCGGTCGTCGAGCATGGGGAAGAACAGCCACTGCGCGGCAGGTCGCGTCCCCCCGTCGTCGTACAGCCGCTGCGCCAGGCAGGCGGCCAGGCCCGGGCCCGCGCTGGAACCGCCTACGGCGACGCGCGCCCGGTCGATCCCGAGGGATCCGGCCGACTCCCGCAGCCACCGCCACGCGGCACAGAGGTCGTCGAGCGCGGCCGGGAAGGGGTGTTCGGGGGCGAGGCGGTAGTTCGCCGAGACGACGACGATGCCGAGGTCGCGGGCTGTCGTGGCGCAGAAGGCGTTGTCCTGGACGACATCGCCGATGGCGCATCCGCCGCCGTGCACCCACAGCAGTGCCGCCCCCGAGCCGCCACCGGCGGGCGTGTACACGCGTATGCCCCGGCCCTCGTCGAGGACGCGGACGTCGACGCCCTCGACCGGCTCGCCCGGTCCGCGCCGGACGACCAGGGCGCGGACCACGCGCCGCGCCCGCTTCCGACGGACGGGCAGTCGCGGTATCCGCGCGACGGCGCGGCGCAGTTCCGGGTCGACCGCGTCGAGCTTCATGGGCGGCTCTCCTCGAATCCGGTCGGAAGCACGTGTGCCGCACGTGGTAAATCGTATTACCACCTGCCTGCGGTACCGTATCCAGCGCATCCCGCACCGCACAAGCCCCAGATCAGAACGCACGCAGAAGCCCGGCCGCCGGGCCCCCGTTCCGAGGAGCGAGACAGTGAGCAGGTCCCCGCGCGCGACAGCCAAGGACGTCGCCCGGGCCAGTGGTGTCTCCCAGACCACGGTGAGTTTCGTCCTGAACGGGGCGGCCGGGCACGTCTCCGAGGAGACACGGGAACGGGTGCGGCAGGCCGCCCGCACACTCGGCTACGTCCCCAACGGCTCGGCGCAGGCGCTGCGCAAGGGGGCGTCCCGTATCGTCCTGCTGAACGTCGAGGGAGTCCCCACCGGCAGCAGCCTCGGCAGCTACATCCGGGGCCTGGACGCCGAACTCGCCGCGCACCAGCACGTCTTGCTGGTGCTGCACGGCCATCTCTCCTCGCAGGCCCTGTCCGACGTGGCACAGGCCGTCTCCGCGCGGGCCGTGATCGACCTGGGCGACGTGGGCCGCGCGGACGGCCTCGTCTCCGACGCCGAGACGCCGCTCGACGTCTTCTCCGCCCAGGCCGACGTACCGGTCCGGTATCTGGTCGACCGGGGCCACCGGCACCTGGCCACCGTCATGCCGGACACCCCCGAACTCCAGACTCTGGCCGGTCTACGGGGGCGGCTCGTCCGGCAGGCCACGCACGCCGCTGGCCTGCCCGACTGCCCGACGCTCGTCCTGCCCGGCGGTCTCGACACCGCCGAGGAGCGGCTGCGGGCGTTCCGTACCGAACACCCGGACGTCACGGCCGTCCTCGCCTACAACGACGACCTCGCCCTCGTCACGCTGGCCGCGATGCGGCGCCTCGGGCTGCGGGCGCCCGAGGACCTCGCCGTCATCGGGTTCGACGACACCCCGCACGGAGCGCTGTTCTCACCCGCTCTCACCACCGTGCACATCGACGCGGAGGCCGTCGGGCGCGGTGCCGCACGCTGCGCGCTGGGTCTGCCGGCGGCCGACAGGGCCTCCGAACCGGCACGGGTGATCGTGCGGGAGTCCGCGTAGACGTCCTGAACGTCCTAGACGTCGTTGTCGAGGTGCTGGCGCAGCTTCGCGGTGATGGCGGGGATCTCACGGCGGAACGCCGCCTCGTCCAGACCGTCGTCCGCCACGACGGCGAGGAGTGCCCGCTCTCCGACGGCCGTCACGATCACATGGCCGGTGCTGCACCGCGCACTGATCTCGCGCAGGTGTCCGGTGCCGCCCTGATCGGCGAGCCGGTGCCCGAGAGCGATGGTCGCCGCCGCGACCGCGGCCATGGATTCGGGATGGGTCTTGTTCACGTCGCTGGCCACGACGAGTCCGTCGCTGGTGGCCAGGGTGGTCTCGGTGACTCCCATTACGTTGTCCCGCAGGGCGATGAGGAGGTCGGTCACGGGGTCGCTCATGGCGTCTTCTTCCTGTTGCGTGCAGGCGGAGGGACAACGAGGCAGGAGGGGAGCCCGGTCCGAACGAGGCCGGGGGCAGGCGGTGTTCAGTCGTGGGGCCGTTGTGCCGGCGCGGAGTGCCGGCCCGGGAGGCGCCGCGGGAGCGACGAGGAGTCGAGCGCGGAGGGCGCCGCCGCGGAGGGTGCGCTGCGCGGCGCCGTGCTCGGCCGCTGCTCCGTGGAGGGCGAGTGCGGTCGGACGAGACCGCGGTCCAGCAGGAGTCGTAGGTCGATCATGACGGAGAAGAGACCTCGGCCGAGAGTGAAGGCGATGTCCCTCGCCGTCCTGCGCCCGTCCGTGGTGGTCAGGACGGCCTGGTGGCGGGCGGGAAGCCTGCCGACGAGTCCGGGGATGCGCGCGGTGGACGCCGGCCGAAGGCGGGTGCGGGCGAGCGCGGCGACTGAACCGGACTCCCCGGCCAGCAGGTTGACACGCCGGGACACCTCGCCGAGGAGTCGCTCGGGGGTGACGCCGGTGTTGCGGTACAACGTCGGTACGGGGTCGGTCACTTCCCAGCTGTCGGGTACGGCGAGGGAGAGCGCGAAGGCGGCGTCGAAGAGCGCGCTCAGGCTGATGACCTCGAGTTCGCCGGCGCCGACCAGCCCGCGGTGCACGAGCTCGGCCGCGAGGTGTTCGTGGGTGGTGTCGGCGGCGCGGACCGCGGCCCACGCCTCCTCGGCGATCCGGCCCGACCTCAGCAGCAGGCCCTCGACACCGGGTGCGCCAGGGGTCTCCATGGCGACCACCAGGCCGTCGCGCACATGGATCGAGCCACCCGGGGTGCCGGTGACGATCACGGTGCAGGAACGCTGTTGGGTCTGGAGGGCCGCCAACAGGGAGGGAACGTTGCGGGAGTCGGGGAGCGGCTCCTTGGTGCCTTCCGTCATGCCAGCAACTCGTCGGCGTGCCGGTTCAGTTCGCGCAGCGCCCAGGTGAGGTTGGTGAGTTCGCGGTCGACGGTCGCGCACAGCAGCAAGGGGTCGCCCTGCCGCGCGAGTTGGATCGTCACCAGATGCTGGGTGGAGGTCGTCACGATGACGTTCTCCAACTCCCCCGACGCACCCGCCCGAGTGAGGCGGATGCGGGCGATCTCCGCTATTTCGCAGGAGTCCTGACTGGCACTCACATCACCCAGCTCCGCATAGGAAAGGCCCGTGACGGCATCCACCAGTGCGGCTCCGCTGATGCCGGGCGTAGTCAGGGCGCGGCCAAGTGCGGCGTCGAGCGATGACAAAGGTCCCCCCTTCAGTCACTCTGGGGAGCAGACTACTTTGTTTGCCAACTATCGCAACTCTGACCAAAGATGGTGTTGTCTGATACCCGCACGGTTCGCATTGAGACCGTATTCGTGGCGAGATCCCGTGTCTTGCCGGGTCGTGAGGGGAAACGAGGCACCACGTGAACATTGAGGCGACACTCAAGGAAGCGATGACTATCGACGGGGCCCTGGGGGTGTCCCTGGTCGACTACGAGAGCGGCATGACGCTGGGGGCGTTGGGCGGTGGGCCGCATCTGGACCTGGAGGTCGCGGGGGCGGGCAACACCGAGGTCGTGCGGGCGAAGCAGCGCACGCTGAAGTCCATCAACGTGGACGACCAGATCGAGGACATCCTGATCACCCTCGGCCGGCAGTACCACCTGATCAGGCCGCTGGCCAGCGCGCGCGGCTCGCTCTTCCTGTACCTGGCGCTGGACCGGGAGCGCAGCAATCTGGCACTGGCGCGGCATAACCTCAAGCGCCTTGAGGCCGCTCTGGAGGTATAAGCGTCCAGTGGCATATGACAATTGAGTAGTCGCGACGCCGGTTCGGTCTCGGTGCGGAAATGCGCGCCGGGACCGGCCGGGACTTGGGTATGCCCTATTCCGGGACATCGCGCCGCGATTGAAGCGGCATTAATGTCTGGTCCACCAATGTCCAGTCCTCTTATCGCGGTCCGGCTCAACCAAGCCGTTTCGTACGCTCCGTTGAGCGGACCGGCAGGAGCACCGCCGACGGGTGTCCGGGGTCGTGGAACACCTCCTGGTCCGCCGCGCGGAGCGTCGTGGCGGTCGCCCTGGGTTCGCCGGTGCCCGGATTGCGGTCGTAGCGCGGGAACGCCCCGCTGGACACCTGGACCCGGATGCGGTGACCGCGCCGGAAGCGGTACGCCGTCGGCCACAGCCTTACCCTCGCGCAGGAGACCCGGTCGGCGTCGGTCAGACCGACCAGACCGTCGCACACGTTCGTCGAGCGGCCCCCGGTGTCCAAGCGACTGTCACGCCCCTGGAGGTGTGCGACCGGGGGCCGTCCGTGAGTCGCGCCTGTCGTTCGCCCGTCCGCAGGGCCTGGTGGTCGCGGAGTTGACCGGGCAGGACGACGTCGTACCAGCCGGCGACCGGGCTCACCGGTACGGCGACGTCGGCCACCCGGCGACTGTGGTCGAGCGCCGTCCAACGCGGCGTACCGGCGTCGTGGGCGAGGACGTCCTGGACGTAGTCGGACCGGTGGCCCAGCGCGGCGACGTCGGCCTCGGCGCGTGGCAGCGTTGATATCGCGCGGCGCACCCGCCTCGCGCCCAGGAGTTGGCGCGGTATCGCCCACCGGCGTTCCTGGCCGTCGACCATGACGCCCCAGCCGAACGGTGTCTCCAGGGAGAACCCGTCCGTGCGGAGGAACTCCAGCGTGAGCGCCGATTCCGACACCGCCGGGACCATCGCCCTTACCTGTGGCGGCAGTCGACCGGCGACGGCCCAGTGGACGAAGCCGAGGTAGCTCATGCCGTACAGCACCATCGGCTCGCCGAACCAGGGCTGCTGGATCACCTACTCAAGGGTGTCGAGCCCGTTCTCGCGCTCCTGCCGCAGGGGGTCGAAGGTGCCGCCCGAACCGAAGGTCCCGCGCGTGCTCTGGATCAGCGCCTGGAAGCCACGCTCGGCCAACGGCCGGACCATCGGCCCCGCGATGGCGCCTGCCCTGCCGTAGGGGGCGCGGAGAAGCACGGTCGGCAGCCCGTCGCCGCCGGACTTCGGGGCCCAGCGGTCGGCCGGCGGGACGGCGCCGTCGCGCATCGGCACCCGTAGGTCGTGCGCGACGGCCAGATCACGGGTGAGGGGTGGCGGGGCGCAGGAGACGCTGCGTGAGGTGGCTGCCCAGGTTCGTCGGTGTGGCCTCCGTCAACTCCGGTGCCGGAGGCCGATGTCGCGGCGGGCGGGGCGACGGCGGCTCAGATCAGTCCGGCCCGTATGGCGTACGAGACGGCATGGGCGCGGTTGCGGGTGCGCAGGCGCTTCATCGCGCCGTAGAGGATGTACCGCACCGTGCGCTCGGAATAGGAGAGTTCCGTCGCGATCTCGTCGCACTGCTTTCCCTCGGCGATCAGGCGCAGCACGGCCGCCTCGCGCGGGGTCAGCGCGGCGCGGTCGCGGGAGGCCACGAGGGCCTGTTCCCTCTGTACCGAGTCGAGTGTCCGAGCTGGGGGAGGGGGCGGGGCGGAGGGTTCGCTCCGGTCCTCGCCGGCCACGGCGCGCACCGTGCGGACGAAGAGGTCGGGGCTGCAGAAGTCCCACCGTACGACGGCGCGGACGCCCGGGTGGCGCTCGGCCGGGGCGTCGGCCTGCCACTGCTTGCCCACGACCAGCAGGAAGCGCGCGTCCGGCTCGTCGGACAGGCTGGGGAGGAGGTCCAGGACGGAGGCGTCCGTCGCGTCCACGGCGACCACGATCGCGTGGGCCTCCCGGATCCTGTCGCGCGGCACTTCGCGCAGCCGCGGCTCCATGGCGACGAAGCCGGCCAGTCCGGCGCGGATCGGGGGAGCGGGCGCGTGAATCGCCACGCGCAGGGTCTCGCCGGGTACTCGCTGAGGCATGCGCCCCCCACCTCGCACCTGAGGTCGTCCAAGAGGTTCGGAAGGACGATGCTGCCAGCGGCGAAGACCGCGCATCCGTGTCACGGGTCCCTCGCCCGATAGCCGAGGGAAATCTGGCGCGAGCGGTCGAGCGGCTCCGATCCCGGTACGGACGTCACGACGGCCTCGGGCGGGAGATCCCGCCAACTCCTGTACGGATCGGCAAGGTTGGCGGGTTCGCCTGTCACCGGACACGGCGGGCGCGCGACGATGCCGGGGGAAGCGCGTTCTCACGCCCTTCGGATGCCGGCCCGCCGCGTCGTCGGCGTTCCACGTCCACGGCCCGCGTCTTCACGGGCCGGTGTCCGTCTCTGACAACTTCTAGCAACAAAGGTGGCCGCATGATCGCGTCCATTGCCCTGTGCTGGGTGCTCGGCCTGCTCCTGTTCGGGGTCGCGCTGGTCCGGCGCAGGCGTAACTCCTCCTCAGGGCAGGGCCGTTCGGTGCTGTCGGGCGCCGACCGCAAGGCGCTCGAATCGGTCGCGCTGGGTTTGCGGGCCGTGGCCGCGGGGCGTCCGCACGGCGGGCGCCCGCTGCCGGAGGTGTACACCGTCGTCCACTCGGGGAAGCGGCTGACGTTGCGGCTCGCCGAGGCGGACCTGGAAGCACCGGCGCCCTGGACCGCGGACGTCTCCGGGAAGGAGTGGTCGGTGGACACGGCGAGTCTGCGGCGAACCCGCAACGGGGGCGGCGGGCCCACGCATCCGTACTCCCTGACCGTCACCCTCGGACTGCACAGAGGTGAAAGGACACTGGTCGACCTCTCGCGGCTGAGCGGGCCGATCGCCCTGACGGGAGACGACAACGATGTCCTGCTCCTGGCGCAGGCCCTGATCTTCGAGCTGATCTCCGGTCCGGTCGGTACCCTCGCCACCGTCGTCCTGGTGGGCTCGGCGGCCACTCCCTCGGTGACCGACGGGCTGGGCGCGCGATCGACGCGCCTGCACACCGCGGCCACCCGGGGCGAGGCACTGGCCGTAGGAGAGAACACGTCGCCCGGAGGCGGCCGGGGTCAATCGGCCCTGCAGACCCTGCACAGGGGCAGGGACCGCGAGGGCGCGAACGCCCGGACCCATGCCCGGCGGCTCTTCGTGGTGACCGCGGCCCAGTACCGCAACGAGCGATGGGGCGACACCCCGCTGCGCGGGACGGACGCGCTTCTGGTGCTCGGCTACATCCCCGCTCTGGAGTGGAACTTCCAGGTGAGGCCCGACGGCTCCCTGAAGACCGGCCGACTCGGTGTACTCATCGACACCCACACGGCCCGACTCGGTTGACCGTTCGGTCACGGCCGGCCCGGCACGGGACCCCCACCCGTGCGGGGCGCTCCGTCCGGTACCAGGAGGCGGCGGGCGAGGCTGCCGTCCAGCCAGGCCGCGGCCAGTTCCACCCGGGAACGGCACCCGGTGCGCTGGAAGAGCCGGGTGAGCCGCCGCTCCACGGTCTTCTCGCTCCACGCGAGCCGCGCCGCGATCTGCCGGTTGGTCGCCCCGTCGCTGACCATCGTGGTCAGCCTGACGTCCTCCTCACCGAACTCCTCCTTGGCCGGACGTGTCCTCGGCAGTCCGAAGGTCCGCCGCCGGGTCATATGACCGAGCGTGTGACGGGTGGCCCGCCCGATCCCCAGCAACTGCGCGATCCGCGAGGCCTCCGCCAACCACTGCTCGGACTCGTCACCGATCTCCATCAGGGCCAGGCAGCAGAGCAGTCCCAGGTAGGCGTCGCCCCGTCGTCGCACCGACCGCAGGGCGGCCAGCGCGCTGTCCGCGTCGCCGTGCACCAGACCGCGGCCGAGGAGCATCGCCTCGTGTGTCGTGGGAGAGCCCACCACCTCGTGCAGCGCCTCCAGTTCGGCCAGGGCCTCCGGCATGGCCTGGGGCATGTCCGCCACCAGCGCGAAGGAGACATACCGCAGAAGCACCTTCTCGGTTCCCGCGTACAGACCCTTCCCGTGAGCCCGACCTACGTCCGTGAGGGCCCCCTCGAACGCCTCCTCCACCTGGCCGGACCAGTACCGCAGGCCCAGCCTGGCCCAGGCGACCAGCGGATGCGGCACGGTGTCCGGAACGAGGTCCAGCCAAGCCCACGCGCGCCCCAACTCGCCCCGTACGCAAAGGATTTCGGCCGCGAGTGCCCTGGCCGGCTGCGCGGCGCCCGCCGTCGTACCCCGGGTCCGGCTGCGTGCCTCGATCCGGCGGGCGGACACCAGGGCCTGGTCCCAGTCGCCTTCGAGATAGTCGCGGACCATGGCGTGGTACCACGCGGCGGTGCTGTGCCCCGCCCCTGTGCAGCGGTCACCGAGTACGGCGGTCAGGGCACCGGCCAGGTCCGCGTGGACGGCCGCGGTCCGCAGACCGTCCAGATCCGGTGCGCCGTTCGCGCCGGATGGCCGGGTGTCCAGGGCGGCCGACAGGTCGGCGCGGCTGCCCGCGGCGGCGGCCAGCAGCCGCAGCTCCGGCGCGGACGGCAGCGGCCCGGATCCCGTCCGGTGTCCGTCGGTCGACGGCCGGTGCGTCCCGCCGCCCGCGCCGGCCGGCACGGGCACGAGCCCGAACGGACAGGCCAGCTCGGCGAGTTGAGCAACGGCGCCCACCCGGTCCCGGATGTCGCCTATCTGGGTGTACGGCAACCAGTGCTCGTGCAGCGCCGCCAGAGCCCACACCCCGGCGACGAAGTCCGGACGGCCCCGGTCCTGCTCGGCGGGCGACGCGGCCAGGTGGGCGAGCAGCGGTTCGCCCAGCGCCAGCGCACCGGCGTGGTCCGCGTGACGCAGACTCAACTCGGCGGACTCGCGCAGGACGTCGGGCGTGCGGGGGTCGCACGGTGTCAGGCGGCGCAGCGCCGACGCGTAGGCGCGGACCGAGCGGGGCCAGTCCGACCTGGCGTCCGCACGGGCCGCCGCGAGCAGTACGTCCACCGCGAGGGCGTCGTCCAACTCGGCCCCGGCGGCGGTCACATGGTCGGCCAGCCGGGGGTAGCAGCTGCCCGCGGTCTCCGCGCCCAGCCGATCGGTCAACGACCTGGTGATCAGGGCGTGCAGCGACGACACGTCAAAGGGGGTCGGCAGTGTGCGCAGCGCCGCCGCGAGGGCCGGCACGGCGAACGCCATCCGGCCGTCCCCGTCCACGGTCAGAATCCCGTCCTCGACCAGCGGGGTGAGCGACCGGTCGACGAGACCGGCCCGCCGGGGGCCGCCCGGCTTCAGCCGGAGCAGATCGTCCAGCCGTACTTCGGCGTGTGCGACGACGCGGGCCACCGCCGCCGTCGCCTCCAGGCTGACGCCGTACGGCGGCGAACCCGGCCGGCGGAATCGGCTCAGGTCCGTCATGCCGTCGGTGAACCGCAGGGCTCGTTCCGGTTCGGTCAGGCAGATGTGGCCGTCGAGTTCCAGGAAGTCACCGTGCTCCTCCATCGCGTCGAGCACCGACAGCACGGCCTCGGGGGTGCCCGCCAGCGGACCCAGGGCACGCAGCACCGCCGTCACGAGGGCCGGTTCGACCGGGCGGCCGAGCCGTCGTACGACGAGGGTCTCGATGTCGGAGGGCCGCAGCGGCGGCAGTTCGAGCAGCCGGTCGGCCGCCGCCGTCAGGGGCGAGGCTCCGTCGTCCCCCGGGGGGATCGGCCGGCCCGCCAGCACCATCGGCACCCCGGCCGGGCGGAAGACGCGCAGCAGCAGGCCGAGGGCGGAAGCTGTGGGCTGGGGCATCTGTTCCACGTCGTCGACCACCACCGCGAAGGGGATGTGGGCCGCCGCGTCCGTGAGGATCTCGCTCAGCACCGACAGCAACGCCAACTCGCCGTCCTGGCCGGTCGTTTGGAGCCGGATCCGGCGGACCGCGCCGACGCGGACCGGGCTGCGACGGTCGTGGAACTTGGCGAGCACCGAGTGGACGCCGTCGGCCAGGGCCCCGGCACCGGGTGGGCTCGCACCGTCGGGACAGCGCAGCCGTAGGACGTGGGCGCCTTCCTCGGTGGCCGCTCGCCGGGCCTGTTCCACCAGAGCGGTCTTGCCCGTTCCCGGGCCTCCGAGGATCAGGAGGGTGCGGGCCGAAGCGCCGGTGGACAGCAGGGTCTCCGTCACCTCCCGGATCTCGCCGTCCCTGCCGATGACAGGTCCCCACTCCCGCACGTTCACCTCTTCCGGGTTCGGGGTGTGATCATAATGTGGCCGCGGGACCAGAACCGAACACATGGCCGACCGGAGATGCCGGGAACACCCGGGCCCGTCACCGCCCGCCCGGCACATGTCGTCGAAGAGAGCGCGGTGGACTGTGACTGTTCCCTCTGAGAACCCCTGGTCAGCCCGCGGCGGGACGGCCGCAGGGGTGGGGCCAGCGAGCGACTGCCTCGTCGGCCGCGAACGGGAGTTGGAAGAGGTCCACGGCTGGCTGAAGGACGCGGGCGGGCCACGTCTGGTGCTGGTCCGGGGCGAACTGGGCGTAGGGCGCACGGTGTTCGTGCACACGGTCGCCGAACGGCTGCGTGCCGAGGGGGCTTTCGTGCGCGCCGTGGTGTGCGTGCCGGGCGACGGCGCACGGCCCTTCCTGCTGGCGCTGCGGCTCGTCATGGCGTTGGAGGAGCGCCGGTCCACCGAGGCGCTGCGGGCGGCCGGGCGACGGGACGGGGCGGCGACGGGACGACTGCTGCGCGTCGCGCTGGCACGGTCCGCGTCCGTGGTCGTGGTGGTGGACGATCTCCGGCACGCGGACGCCGACTCGCTGGCCCTGCTCGGCGGGACCGACTTCGCGGGGGTGCCGTCCGGTGTCCGGTTGTTGGCCTCGGCCGCGGGGCGCGGCGCTGGTGGAGAGGGAGGGAACATGTCCGGCTCCCGGAAGGAGCCGGATGACCGGACCGTGGGACAACTGGCGGGCGTTCAGGGGGCCCGCACGGTCGTGCTGTCCGGTCTCGCCCCGGACGAGATCACTGCCGTGGTCGCGCGGCGGTTGGGGGCGGTCCCCGACACCGGGCTGGCCCGGCGGGTGCGGGACCTCACGCGCGGGCTGCCCGGCGCGGTCGACGTTCTGCTCACCGAGTGGGCACGGCAAGGGGCGATCAGGGTGGCGGACGGGCACGCCTTCGTCGGGGTGCGGACGCCGACGCCTGTGCTGCGCGACAGTGACCGGTTCATGCGGGCGCTGGACGCGTTGGGCGAGCCGTGTCGCACGGTGGCCGGGGCGCTGAGCGTCCTGTGGCCTCTCGGCGGCCGGGTCGTGGAGTTGATCGTGGTGTCGGCCGGGCTGTCCGCCGACGCCGTCCGCGACGCCGTCCGGGATCTGAATGACGCCGGGATCGTCGAAGAACTCCCCGGGCCCGAGGGCACTGCCGCACAAGGCTGGACGTTCGGCGTTCCGCTCGCCGCACATACCGTACGGGAGCGGCTCGGGCCGCTGGAACGCAGTCGGCTGTCCGCCCTGGCCGTGGAGACACTGTGGGCGGATGCGGATGCGGATGCGGATGCGGATGCGGCGGGGGCCACCTCCGGGGTGAAGCCGCCGACGGTCGGGCTCGACGAGGTCGACGCGGTGGCCTACCTGGCGGACCGGATCGCGGAAGCGGGGCTCCTCGTCGACCGGGACCGCGCGGTCGCCGAGTTGACGGCCGCCGGGGAGCGTCTGCGTCCCGATTCCGAGGGCAGGGGAATGCTGCGGTGGTGCCGGGCGGCCGGCCACCTCGTCGAGCGTCCCGCCGACCGGGTCCCGGCCCTGCACCGGTACGCCGTCGCCGCCTACTTCGCGGGGGACTTCCGCACCGCGCGGACCATCGCCGAGTCGATCCTGCGCGACCGCCCGGACATCCTCGGCCGACTCGAACTGCAGGAGACCGCCACGCTGTTCACGGCGGCGACGGCCGACGACCTGGACTGGCGGGCACTGTCCCGGCTGGCCACGGAGCAGTGGTGGGACGAACTGCCGCTGCCCGTCCTAGCCGGCACGACCGGCCGGGCCCTGGCCCTGTGCCTCCTGGCGAGATGGCGCGAAGCGCTGGACCTCCTGGCCCGGACGGAACCCGTCTGGAGCACCGATGTCCGTGCCCGCGCCAACATCGCCTGCTTCCGCGACGCGGCGGAACTGGCGCTGGGCCGGCCCGAACGGTTCACACGCTCCCTGGCCCTCCCGGAAGCGCCGCACATCGGTCCCGACCACGCGTACGCGCTGACCGTCGCCAAGTCCGACGAGCTCCTCAACGGCGGGGACCTGCACGCCGCGGAAGCCCTCCTCGCCGCGCAGGGCATCACGCGCGAACTACTGCCCCGCTCCAGCCTGTTCCTCCTGCACCATCTCCGGGGCGAGTGGGACCAGGCGCTGGAGCCCTCCCGCTGGATGCTGGCGAACAACCAGTTCCACACGCCGGCGCTGGACAAGTACGTGATCCCCGCGCGGACCGCCGCGATCCTGCTCGCCCGGGGCCGCGTCACGAGCGCCCGCCGCGTGGTCGACAGCGTGCGTGTCACGGGGGAGGGCCCACCGGAGTACTCACTGGACGCCGCCGAGGCGGAGCTGCTGCGCACCCTCGGCGATCCGACCGGCGCCGAGAAGGCGCTGCGGCGCGGCCTGGACGCGGCGGACGCGCACGGGCAGCTCGCCGGCACCGACCAACTGTGGGCTCCCCTCGCGGAGTTGCTGGCGGAAACGGGACGCACGTCCGAGGCGGCGACCTGTCTGGAACACCTGGAACGTGTCTCCGACCGGATGGGCACGGGAAGGCCACGGCTGAGATTTCTCCTCGCATCGGCCCGGGTGCTAGGGCAGGGCAGTCCCGCCATCGCGGGGGAGCGGCTCCGGGAGGCCGTGGAACTGGCACGCGCGCGCAGCCAGCCCTACGAGACGGCGCTGACCCTCGTCGCCGCCGCCGACGCGGGCGCCGGCCCACCCGCACTGCTGCGCGAGGCCTACGAACTGTTCGGGCGGAGCGGCGCCGCCCTGGACCGCTTCCACACCCGGACCGCCATGCGCACGGCCGGGATCACCGTCCCCGGCCGCAAACAGGCCACCGTCGAGAGCGAGCGCCTGCTCGCCACGCTGATCGCCGAAGGACTGACCAACCGTCAGATCGCCACGGTGCTACGGCTCACGGAGGACGCGGTCGCCAACCGCCTCTCCCGCCTGTTCGCCCGTACCGGGCTGCGGTCCCGCACCGAAGTCGTCACCGCCGTACTCACCGGCGACCGCACGCGCCGGCTCGGCTCCGACACGTAGGTCCGGCGCGGCCTGCCTCCCCCTCACTCCGGCTGGATGATCGACACGGTCTTGTAGCGCAGGAACTCGTCGACTGGATGTTGGCGCCGAGCCCGTACGGCGTGCTGTTGGCCAGGGCTACCGCCTTGTCCTCGGTCGTGAACTCGAACACCAGCAGTACGGGGCCGAAGACCTCCGTATGTTCCACCCCTCGTTCCGTTTCCGTGTCGTGAGACCCATGACGATCCCTCCGTACCCGAGAGACAGAATGAGTATCCTCATTGGGGACTCGGGAGCGTGGTCAGACGACGGGTTCCGGTGCCTGCTCGCCGAGATAGGCACGCTCCAGCAAGCCGGGGTCCGCCGCGAGCCCCGCCGCGGATCCGCTCAACACCGGTTCCCCGTGGACCAGGACCACAGCCCGGTCCGCCACGTCGAGGGCCAGCCGGACATGCTGCTCGACCAGCACGACCGCCGTGCCGGTGTCCTCGGCGATCCGCCGTACGACCGGCAGGAGCTCCTCGACGATCACCGGCGCCAGCCCCATGCTCAACTCGTCGACGAGCAGCACCCGGGGGTCCTGGATCATGGCCCGGCCCAGGGCCAGCATCTGCTGCTCCCCGCCGGAGAGCATCCCGGCCGCGACCTTCAGCCGTTTGCCCAGTGCCGGGAAGTAGTCCAGCACCTGGTCCACGGTGCTGCCCCGGCGCCGCCGCGCAAGCGTCAGGTTGTCCCGCACCGTGAGCTGGGTGAAGAGCGACCGGTCGTCGGGTACGAGGACCAGTCCGCGCCGGGCGACCTCACGGGCACGTCCGCCACGGATCTCCCGGCCGTCGAGGGTCACGGACCCGCCGAGGCGCGGCAGCAGCCCGGCGAGGGTCAGCAACAGGGTTGTCTTACCGGCCCCGTTGGGCCCCAGCAGGGCGGTGACCTCGCCGGGGCGGAGCTTCAGGTCGAAGCCGCGTACCACCGGCCGTCCCTTGGTGTAGCCCGCCCGCACGCCCTCGCAGGTGAGGAGTTCCCGCCCGGTCACTGGACGACCTCCCCGCGCACCTGGTCCGAATCGACGGGTGTCGCGCCGAGGTAGGCGGTGGCCACCCGTGGATCCGCCTTGATCTCGGCGGGAGTTCCGTCCGCGATGACCCTGCCGATGTCCAGGACGACGATCCGGTCGCACACGTCGAGCACCAGCCCCATGTCGTGGTCGATGAGCAGGACCGTCACGCCGTCGGCCCGCACGGCCCGCAGGCGGTCGCCCAGCCAGCGGCTCTCGGAGCTGTCCAGGCCGGCCGCGGGCTCGTCGAGCAGCAGCATCCTGGGCCGACCGGCAAGGGCGCGCGCAATGGACACCAACTGCCGCCTGCCCTGGGACAGTTCACGCGCCGGCTGAGCCCGGAAGCGGCTCAGGTGCAGCGTCTCGAACAGCCGGTTCCGCAGCTCAAGCCCCTGCATGGTGCCGACATGGTCGCCGCCGTGCCGGGCCGCCGCCTCCCCGACCAGCACGTTCTCCTCCACGCTGAGGTCCTCGTAGAGTTCGATGCCCTGGAAGGTGCGCCCGAGGCCGGCCCGGCCCCGCTGGTGCGGTGTCAGCGAGGAGATCACCCGGCCGTCGAACTCGACTGTTCCCGTACTGCGGTTGTATCCGCTGATCGCGTCGAGAAGGGTCGTCTTCCCGGCGCCGTTGGGGCCGATCACGCCCACGATCTCGCCCGAGCGCACATCGAAGGAGACCGCGTCGACGGCCACCACACCGCCGTAGCGCACCCCCACATCACGCACCGCGAGGACCACCTCGCCCGGATCGGGGACCGGCGGTCGGGCGGCCGGTGCCGACCCGGCCAGGACCTCGGCGTCCCGGTCGTCCGCGGTGTCGACGGCGGCGGGGTGGCGCAAACGCCGTAGCCGGGCCGTCAGTTCGTGCGCCGGGCCGACGACGCCCTCCGGGTTCGTGATCACGGTGAGGACGAGACCGATGCCCATGATCACGTCGTACCACTCGCCGATGGACAGGGCCCGGTCCAGGAGGACGGGCAGCAGACCACCGGCTCCCATCACCCCGGCGACCAGGCCGCCGGACAGGGACGTGATGCCGGCCAGGTAGGCGGTCGCGAACAGGCCGAGACCGCCGATCGCGGTGAACATCTCGGCGTCGGCGACGGTCTGCTGGTAGCCCAGCAGCGCGCCCCCGAGCCCGGCGACGAACGCCCCGATCGCGAAGGCGACGATCTTCGTACGGGCCACGTCGATCCCCGCCGCCGCGGCCGACCGTTCGTTGGCGCGTACGGCGAGCATCGCGGCGCCGAGGCGGCTGCGGCGCAGCCGTGCCACGCCCAGGCCGACGAGCAGCAGCACCACCAGACACAGCAACGCGAACGGGATACGCGGGTAGTCCGCACCCGCTCCGATGCCCAGGTCGATCCCGAACAGGCGGGGCGAGGGCACCTTCGAGCCGCCCAGACCGCCGTTGAGCTGGGTGTTGCGGAACCAGAAGGCCTCCAGCGCCACCGCCAGCGCGACCGTGACCACCGCCGCCGGCAGGCCGCGGATCCGCAGCGCGGGAAGCCCGATCACCACCCCGATCACCGTCGCCGCCAGAGCCGCGAGCAACGGGGCGAACGGAAAGGGGATACCCCACTCCACGCTCAGCCTGCTGAGACTGAACGCGCCGACTCCCGCCAGGGTCAGCTGAGCCAGCGAGACCTGCCCGGCGAACCCGGTGACGACCACCAGCGACAGCGAGATCACCGCCAGGGTCAGCGAGGTGATCACCGCGGCGCGGATGCTCCCGGTGGTGGCGAAGAGCACGACGACGCCCAGGACCGTACTCGCGGCGGCCGGGACCAGGACGCGGTCGGGCCGTGGTGCCCGGCCCAACGCCTGCTGGATCAGTGAGCCGCGGGTGGGCAGCGGCCGTCCCCGGACCACGAGGTAGACCAGGATGACGGCCAGCGGCACCAGTTGGGCCAGACCGGCCTGGGGCAGCCACGACCACTTGCCCTGCAGGAACTGCAGTTCCGACTGCAGCATCCCGATGACCAGACCCGCTCCCACGGCCGGCAGCAGCGCGGTGAAGTTGCCGACCAGCGCCGCCGCGAGGGCCGGCACGATGAACAGCGTGTAGGAGACCGGGACCAGGGGCACGATCGGCGCGATCAGGATGCCGGACAGACCGGCGACGGCCGAGCTGAGCGCCCAGTTCGCCACCGCGATCCGCTCCGGCGACAACCCGCTGACCAGCGCGCCCTTCTCCGACTCCGCCGCCGCCCGGGCCGCGAGACCGAACCGGGTCAGCCGGAACACCAGCGCCAGGACCACGGTCAGCACGACGATCACCGCCGCGAACCACAGCCGGTCGCCGGGAATGAGTGAACCGCCCCAGGACACCGGGTCGTTGGGCAGGATGGCCCTGACCGACACCGCACCCGTACCCACCCCGGCGGCGAGCACGGCCTGGATCACCAGCATCACCCCGATCGAGGCGACGGCCTTCGCCACCGGCGGGGCGGTCCGCAGCGGCCGGAAGACCAGCGCGTACAGCACGACCCCCAACAGGGCGGCCAGAGCGAGGGAGATGACCACCGCCGGGAAGAGGCCGAGCGGTCCGCCGAGCCCGACCTTCTTCGGCAGGCCCGGCAACGGCACCAGCAACTCGCCCTGGCGCAGGAACGCGTAGGTGTACGCGCTGTACAACGCGATCGCCCCGGTGGCGAAGTTGACCACCCCGGAACTGCGGTAGGTCAGCACCAGTGCCAGCGCGAGCGCGCCGAACACCGCACCGCTTCCCAGTCCCAGCAACAGAAACACGACGTACTGGCTCATCGGCGAGACCGTCCCTTCCGGCTGCTGTGACTACCGCGCGAACAACGGACTGGGATCGACGACCCGCATCTTGCCCAACGTGCCGTCGGACACCGTGCCGGTGACCTCCTTCGCGGAGCACGCGGCCGTCAGGCCCGGTACCGCCTTGGAGTCACAGGTGAACGTGATGCCGTGGCCCGCGGGCAGCACCACGTTCTTGGCCGAGCGCAGGGCTGCGGTGATCGTCTTCGACGAGACCGTGCCCGTCAGGCCGTGCAGGGCGCGTACGAGACCAAGGACGCCCTGGTATCCGATCGCCGCGTACCCCTGGGTCGGTGTGCTGGGGCTGTACTCCTTCATTACCTGGCGGTAGAGCTGGGCCTCGATGTCGTCGCTCGCCACGTCGAAGCTGCTGAACACCTGGAGGCCGTCCATGCCCGCGCCCACCGCGTCGACGACCTCGGGGGCCACACACGACTGGACACTCATCCGCGCGATGCCTGCCCCGAGCGTGCCCATCGCCCGGAGCACGGAGGTGCACACCGTCGACTCTCCTACGACGGCGACGGCGTCGGGCTTGTTCCGCAGCGCGGCACTCACCTGAGGAGACGCGTCCGGTGTGCCCGCCGCTATCGTCACGATCTGCAGGCCGACACCGGCCCTGGCGAAGACCGGCTTGCCGATGGCCTCGACACCGCTGACCGCGGCCGGCGCGTCGATCACGAACGCGGCGACCTTCTTGTAGCCCTTCTCCTTCGCGTACGCGGCCATCGACGTCATGGTCGTCGGGAAACCGCCCGTCCAGGAGAAGGCGTTGGCGGTGGTGCCCTCGGAGCCGCTGGCGGCGATGGAGGTGGTCCAGGGAATGCCGGCCCGGGTGACGATCGGCACCATGGAGTCGCCCAGACCGCTGCTGGTCAGGACCACCGCGTCGACCTTCTGCTCGACCATCTGGTTCGCGCAGTCCCGTGCCGTCGCCGGCTCTTCCTTCGTCTTGCAGATCACGAACTCGATCGGCCTGCCCGCGATTCCGCCGAGGTTGGCGTTGGCGTACTTCATGGCCGCCTGGGCGGATTCCCTGGTCTCGGGCTGGCTGATCGCGGAGCCGCCCTCATTGGTGACGAGGCCGATCCTCACCGGCGCTCCGGTGGCTTTCGTGCCCGGGAACGCGCTCGCCAGGGCGGCCGGTATCTCCGTGCTTGCGGCGGTGGTCGAACCACCCCCGCTGCCGCCGCATCCCGCGAGCAGGACCGTGGTCGACACCAGCGCGACCGCCGCGCGCGACCGGGGTGAGGAGAGGGTTCGTCCGACCGACTCGATCATGTCTGCGTCCCAACGTGTCGGCGAGTGCCCGGCACTCGCTGCGATCAGCGACCGGCGGCGCCGTGCGGCGACGCTGCCGTCCGAGAAAGTGAAGAGAGAGCCGCGAGTGGAGGTCGAACGGCACGAGGGCCGAGCACTGCGGCAGACCATGCCGGCCGGTGCGCGGAGGGCTTGCCGAGGACTCCACGACCGGCGATGAGACGGACCCCGCTCCGATGAAGGGCGAGGGGCAGCCGATCCCCGCAAGCGGTGGCCGCAAGCAAGAAGAGTATACGTAATTGAGTCAGCCTGGAATGGGTCGTGCGGGACTTGTCCATGTAATCAGCCCCCCATCTGGCATCGCGCCTGGAATGAGGGGCCGAAATTAGAGTCGTGCCGGTCAGTGGCCTCGATGGACCCAGCCCGCGTCGTGCCAGTACGTCTCCAGGTTCTCCATCGGCTCCGGCCAGGTCTCGACGTAGGTGACGCCCTCGGGTCCCGCCGTCATGAGATAGGGGGTGCCGGCCTCGCTGATCCAGAACTCGCCCGGACCGATGGTCCGGCCGCCCTCCTCCCCGTCCTTGCCCCAGGCGACGTGGAACGCGCCGCCGAAGACGATGATCAGCTCGTCGAGGTTGTGATGGTGGCGGGGGACCGCGAAGTGCGGTGCGCACCGCAGCCCGTTCAGATTGAACGACGGGTCCACCTTCGTCGACCACCACATGTTCCCCTTGAAGGTCTGCTCCATGTCGACCGGCGCGTCGGCCAGGAGACCGCCCTCGTGCCACAGATACGTGGGAGCGGACTGGTCGACCGGCAGCTCGATCCAGCCCTCGTCCGACAGCAGGTTGAAGAACTCGATTCCCATGTCCCGATACTCGGCACCGAGGTGGGGCGTGTCATACGTGAATCCCGTTGGCCGGGACCGGAGTTGTCGTCGCCACCCCTGCCGGTGCGTCCCGATGAGCGGAACCTCTCGACGACACCGCGGGCGGCCGTGCGTACGGTCGCCGCGTGACTCTTACTTTCGGTGATCTGGTGGAAGACGCGGACTGGGTTCCCATGGGCCTGGAGCAGCAGGGCCATCCGAAGTACTTCTGGAACGACGGCGGCCTGCTCCGGGACGCGCCCGTGGACTTCGCGGCGACGTTCGACGGGGCGATGTGGGTGACCACGAAGCCCATCGACATACCGCGCTTCAACCGCAACCCGCTGCGCGTGCGCCCGCACTTCACGGTGCCCCGGCACCACCACAACGTCGACGAGATGCTCTTCGTCTTCGCGGGCGAGTACCACATCGAGCACTACGAGTCGGGTGAGCCGCAGACCGTACGGGTCGGCCCGGGGGACGTCTTCCTCAGCCGGGCCGGCACGCCGTACACGATGACGGCGGGGCCCGAGGGTGTCACGTACATCGAGACCTGGCCGAAGCCGGTCACCCAACTGGAGACGTACTGGCACGACTTCGGGTGGGTCCGCCGGTAGGGCGTCCGGGCGGTCGGGTCCCGGCCCCTGAGGGCCGGGACACGGATCGACGGGGACGGGTCAGTCCGTCCAGAGGAACCGGTCGGCCACCCGGTGGTGGTTGTAGATGGTCATCTCCTGCTCCTCGCTCAGCCGGTGGCCGTCGAAGCTGGGGGAGTGCATGCCCACGGTCACCTCCTTGGCGTTCAGCAGGTCCTGGGTGAAGATCTCGCCGAGGTCCGCCTCGCGGAAGTCCTCGAAGAACTGGGGCTGGAAGTCCCGCTTCTTGTCGTAGTCGGCGACCGGGACCTGGTCCAGGCTGAAGATCTCGAACAGGCAGCTGTCCGGGTCGAGTCCGTCGGGACGTGCCCGGTAGCCGAACACCGAACCCTGGTTGGGCAGCAGGATCGTGTTCGGGAACACGTTCCACGCCGTACCGGCCTCCGCCCACTGCTGCGGGGTGACGACCGGCCAGTCGTAGCCCTCGGCGAGCGACAACTCCCGGTACAGCTGCAGGTAGTACTCACCGGCGGTCATCCCCTCCGGCACATCCGCGGTCTTCAGCGCCTCGGCGGCCCGCCAGCTCCGCTCGTTCTCCAGGCCCCGCATGTCGTCGGCGATGTACTGCACGCTCAACGCGACCGCGAGCCGCTCGTCGGTGATGCCTCCCGTGCCGCCCCGGTCCGTCGGATCCTTGGCGGCATTGCCGGGATCCGTCCTCTTCTTCGGGCCGACACTCGAATAGTGGGCGTGCCGCTCGTACACGGTCGTGGGCGCCCACATCCGGTTCTCGAGTTCCTTCATCGAGGCGATGTTCGTGTTCGACTTGTCGAAGCGGTAGAGCTGCGGATGCGTGCCCGCCACGTGGTACGCCTCAAGGAATCCGTCCAGCGCGGTCTTCCAATTGCACGGCAGCGGCACGCTCTTGTGCCACCGGTACCGCATGTGCTCGAACTGGAACGGCGCGAAGATCCGCGGGATCGGGTCCAGGTACTCCAGGAGCGGTTTCGCGTCGGGGTCCATGGTGATGAACACGAACCCGCCCCACTGCTCCGCCCGCACCTGGACCAGGCCCAGGTCGTCGTCCGAGCGCGGCACGAACTCCTCCCGGTCCAGCACCAGCCTGATCGAACCGTCCAGGTTCCAACGCCAGCCGTGGAACGGGCAGATGAGCGAACCGACCCGACCCCGGCCCCGCGCGAGCCGCGTACCGCGATGCCGGCACGCGTTGAAATAGGCCCGGACCGAGTCCTTGCCCTCCCGCACGATCAGGATCGAATGACCACCGATCTCGTACTCCACGAAACAGCCGACGCCCGGCAGTTCCTCCAGGCGGCAGGCCATGAGCCACGTCCGCGTGAAGACCTTCTCCAGTTCCAGCTTGAGGAACTCGGGGTCCAGATAACGGCTCTTGGGCACGAACGCACGCGAGAGCCGGTACTTCTCCGGGACCTTCTCGGCGGGCACATCGCCCTCGAACCAGGGGACTCGACGGTCCACTCGCGGCTCCACTACGGCAGACACCGATCACCACTCCTCAACTCGACCTGCGTGTACGGCTCCAGGCGGCCGCAAGCTGATGTCAGCCGGCGTCGGGGCCGGCGACCTCGGTCCCGTCGGCGCGCCGCACCACGTGGATGCAGTTGCCCGGGCACTCGTCGGCGGCGTCGATCACGTCCAGGCGCAGCCGGTCCGCCACATCGGCCTGCGCGCCGTGTGGCGTCAGCAGTTCACCGTCGGCGGCGTTCTTGACGTAGGCCAGTCCGTCGTCGCCGAACTCGAAGACATCGGGGGCGTATTGGGTGCACAGACCGTCGCCCGTGCACAGTTTCTGGTCGATCCACACCCGCACTTCATCGCTCACGGGCCTCGCCCTCCTCGTGTACGGAATGCCGCGCGTCATCACGGTGGCGGTGAGGACGACTCTCCCCGCGGTGTCCCGGACCGTCCACCGGCCGTCCCATCAGCCGGGACCGGAGCGGACGCCCCTGGTCAGGCCCGCCCTAGACTCGCCCGGCCGACCCCCGCCGACCGTCCGTACCCACCGAGCCGGGCTCTCGGCCCTCGCGCCCGTCGCGGTCCCGTACCGCCCACCCATCTCCCCAGGAGGCCGGCCCGTGGCCGAGACCGTGACCACAGACATCCTCATCGTCGGCGCGGGCCCGATCGGGCTCTACGGCGCCTACTGCGCCGGCTTCCGCGGACTGCGGACCGTGCTGGTCGACGCGTTGCCGCAGTGCGGCGGCCAGATCACCGCGCTCTACCCGGAGAAGGAGATCCGCGACATCGCCGCCGTCCCCGGCACCCGGGGCCGCGATGTCGTCACCGCCCTCAAGGACCAGGCCGACGCCTTCGACCCGACCTACCTCCTCGGACGGCAGGCCGTCGAGCTCACCCACACGCCCGACGGACGTCCCCGGGTCACCCTCTCCGACGGCACCGCGGTCGACGCCGGAGCGGTCGTACTGACCGCCGGAATCGGCACGTTCACCCCGCGGAGCCTCCCGGCCGGTGAGGAGTTCCTCGGCCGGGGACTGAGCTACTTCGTCCCGGACCCGGCCGAGCACGCGGACCAGGACGTCCTCGTCGTCGGCGGCGGGGACAGCGCGGTCGACTGGGCCCTCGCCCTGCACCCGATCGCCCGCTCGGTGACCCTCGTCCACCGGCGCGGCACCTTCAGGGCCCACGCGGCGAGCGTGCGCGAACTGCACGCGTGCGGAGTCGGCATCGTCACCCACGCGCAGGTCGAGACCCTGACCGGCGACGACCTGCTGCGCCAGGCGCAGCTACGGGTCGACGGGGAGGACGAACCCCGGGTGCTGAAGGTGGACGCGGTCGTGGCCGCCCTCGGCTTCGTCAGCAACCTCGGACCACTGGCCGACTGGGGCGTCGCACTGGAGCGGCGCACGATCGTCGTCGACACCCGGATGCGCACGACGGTCGAGCGGATCTACGCCGCCGGTGACGTCACCGCGTACCCCGGCAAGGTCCGCCTGATGTCCGTCGGCTTCGGGGAGGTCGCGACCGCCGTCAACAACGCCGCCGTCGCCCTGGACCCCGCGCTGTCCCTCTTCCCCGGTCACTCGACCGAGTCCGCGTGAACGCGAACTCCCTCTCGAAAAGCCGTGCTTCGAGAGGGAGTTGAGAACGCCCGGAACTAGCGGTCCTCGCCCGCCATGTCGACGGCGGCGAGGTAGGAGAACGCCATCGACGAACCCACCGGGCCTCCCGCGCCCGGGTAGATCCGGCCGGACATCGGCGCCATCGTGTTCCCCGACGCGTACAGGCCGGTGATGACCGAGCCGTCGGGCCTCAGTACGCGCGCGTGGTCGTCCGTCCGCAGGCCTCCCTTGGTCCCCAGGTCCGACAGCACGATCGTGGCCGCGTAGAACGGCGGTTTGTCGATCACGCCCAGGCAGGGGTTGGGCCCGTCGGTGTGCGCCCCCGCCATGTGCGTGATCATCAGGTCCCAGGGATCCTCGCCGCGGCCGAACTCCTCGTCCTTGCCGTTGCGGGCGTACCCGTTGAACCGCTCGACGCTCTCGGTGAGCGCGCCCGCGGGCAGGCCGAGCAACTCGGCGAGTTCCTCAAGGGTGTCGGCCCGCTTCAGGACACCCGCGGCGAGGAACTTCTCGACGTCGAACCAGCCGGGAACCTGCGGCGCGACCGGCAGCCCGGCGAAGGCCCTCTCGTTGTCGAGCTGGCGCTGGTCGAACACCCAGTGCGTGGGAAGGTGCGACACGTGCGAGGACCGGTGCGCCCTGAGCATCTCGTGGCCGGCGCGGTCGTAGGGGAGACGTTCGTTCAGGTAGCGCTGCCCGGCGGCGTTGACCCAGATGCCGCTCCACACCGACGTGTAGAACACCGGGCGCGTGTCGGGTACGACGAGGCCCGGCGCGAACCACGACTCGTCGAGCAGGTCGGTCGCCGCGCCGATGTCGATGCCCGCGGTGAGGGCGTCGCCGGTGTTGCCCGCGCAGCCCTGGGTCCACTCGTCGGTGACTCCGGGCTGGAACCGCTCACGCAGCGCGCCGTTCCGCTCGTAACCGCCGGCGGCCAGGAGTACGCCCCGGTCGGCGCGGAACGTCACCGGCTCGCCCTCGCTCAGGGCCTCCACGCCCACGACGGCGCCGTCCTCGACGACGAGGCTCCGCAACGCGGTGTTCGTCCGCACGGTCCCGTTGCCCGTCTCCATGAACGCGAGCAGCGCACGGCCGATGAGGGCCTGCCCGCCGATCATCTCCGAGCCGGGATCGACACCCCAGCGCTCCGTCCAGAGCGGCCTGCGCACCAGCGGTTCCAGATCGCCGAGTTCGGACCGGTCGACGTTCTCGGGGAAGACCGTGCGGCCCTGCGGCAGGCTCCCCGGGCGTCCGGCGAAGTAGTCGGGCACCCCTTGCCAGAAGAAGCGGCCGAAGCGCGGATTCTTCTCCAACTCGTCGATCAGGACGGGCCCCGCCTGGAGGAATGCCTCCCGCAGCGACGCCGGTGAGTCGTCGCCGACGATCGCGTCGAGGTAGGGGCGGGCGACGTCGGGGCCGTCCTCGACCCCGGCCCGCTCCTCGGCCGCGTTGCCGGGGAGCCAGATACCGGCGCCCGAATAGGCCGTCGTCCCGCCCACGTACTCCGTCTTCTCGATGACCAACGTACGCAGCCCACGCGACGCCGCGGCGTACGCGCCGACGAGCCCCGCACCCGAGCCGACGACGATGACATCGTAGGAATCAGCTGTGCCTTCGCCGCTCATGACGGTCCCTCTCGTGAAGTGTCGAGCATCGGTTGGACACGGTCCGGGTCGTGATGAAGCGGACCGTGCCGAAGGAATTCAGTGCGCTTGGTCCCGGCCCGCGTTCGACGCCGCCTCAAGGTGCGCGAACCCCTGGGCGGCCTCCTCGTCGAGCTCCATGATCTCGACGTAGTGCCCCAACTCGGCCGTCATGTCGAGGTATCCGAAGCGGATGGCACCGCTGTCCCCGAACTGCTTCCAGGTCCTGCCGCTCGCGGCGACGACCGCGGACGCCTCGTCGAAGTCGTCGACGCGGAAGCCGAGATGATGCAGAGTCGCCGGTTGCGCGGGCCTGACGGCGCCGCGATAGAGGTCGACCCTGCCGCCGACCGGACGGATGATCTCCAGGTTCGTCGGACCGGCGTTGACCAGGGCGACGTCGATGACCCACTCGTCGGCGGGCTCACCGTCCACCACCACGAACGGGGTGCGCGGATCCCCCGCACCGGATCGGGGCCGGCCGCCGCCCAGCGACGACTTGAAGTGCTTGACGCACGCGACCGTCCCCAGCCGCGACTCCAGGAACGAGGCCGCGGCGTCGATGTCGTCCGTCACGTACCCGAGTTGCATGAAGTTACGGAAGAGGTCACTCAACGACCGCACTCGGCACCCCCTGGTTCTGGATGGCCCGGTTGACCACGGGGAACGACTGTCCGCCCGCCGCCCGCGGTCGTCCACCGGATGTCCCACCAGACGGAATCGGGGGCCGGCGGCGCGCATCCCGGGTGGCACGATGCGGCGATGACCACATCCAGTGCGGGGGCGGCGCGGGTCGCTGTGGACCGGGCGTCGATCGAGCACCGGCTCATCACCATGCGCAAGTCGGTCGTACAACTCGACTCTCTCGGACCGCTGGACGGCGCGCGCCTGGAGAACGATCCGGGCACCGGACTGGCCGTCGAGCGCGTCCTGGCGCTCCTGCACGACCTCGCCGTCGCCATCAACGGGCAGGTGTCCTCAGAGGTGTGGGGCGAGGTGCCGCCGCCGACATCCGCCGCCTCGTTCGGCGCGGCGGAGCGGGCCGGGATGATCGACGCGGAACTGGCGACCGCGCTCGCACCGGCGGACGGTCCGCACAACGTGCTGGTGCAGCTGTACCTGGACACGGAACCCGATGAGGTCGCCGGGGTCGTGGCCGCCGCGCGGGACGGATACCGGGAGTACGTACGGCAGGTGGCGGACTGGATCGCCGCTCACCGTGGCCGGGCATGAACTCCTTCAACCACTCTTCGGCCGGCTTCAGGCGACGTGGATCTGATCGCGGGCATCCCGCCACGCCCGGGTGGCCCAGTACAGATCGTCGGGGTCCTCGATGAGTTCCAGATAGAGGCCGAGCTCGGCATAGGTGTCGAGGAAGGCGACCCGGACACTGCCGAACCGGCCGGACATCGCCACGCCGAAGCCGTCGCGCCGGGCCGCGGCCAGAGAAGAGTGGAGGTCGGCGACGAGATACCCGAAGTGGTGTGGTCCGGCACCGTGTTCGGCGAAGAACTCGTGCTGGATGCTGGTACCCGCCAACGGCTGCATCAGCTCGATCTGCATGTTGCCGCTGCGGGCGTAACCGAGCGCGAGTCCGCCCGGGACGGTCTCGCCGCGCAGGGTCCACTTCTGTTCCATCCGGAACTCGGTGAACTCGCCGCAGCCGAGCGCCGTGCGCATGGCCTCTTCACCGGCCTCCAGGTCGGACACCACCCACGCCTGCTGGAACAGGCTCGCGCCCAGGCGGCCCGTCAGCGCTCCGATGCCGGTCTCTGTCTTGACGTCCATCGCGGGCTCCTCGCTGTCGTCGACCGGTTGGCATGGCTCGCCCTTGGTCCGCTAGGCTCAGCACTGAACAGGAGTTCAACACAACGCCCCATGAGCGTCAAGGAGATGATGACGGTGAGTGGCACACGCCGCAGTGAGACCGACAACTCCGAGACGCGCAGGACACTGATCGAAGTGACCGAGCGCCTGATGCGGGAAGAGGGCTACGCGGCGGTGAGTTCGCGCCGTGTGGGCCGCGAGGCCGGGGTGACGGCCGCGTTGGTCCACTACTACTTCGCCACCCTCGACGACCTGTTCCTCGCCGTTTTCCGCCAGGGCGCGGAGAAGAACCTGAGCAGGCACGCCCGGGTGCTGGAATCTCCGCAACCACTGCACGCGCTGTGGGAGTTCAGCATCGAACCTTCGGGAACGGCGCTGCTCACAGAGTTCATGGCGCTGGCCAACCACCGCAAGAGCATCCGGAGCGAGATCGCCGAGTACGCGATGCGGTTCCGCCGGCTGCAACTGGCACTCCTGGAGAGCCGACGCTGGGCGCAGCCGGAGCGAACCGGGCAGGAGGTGCCGCTGCCCGCGCTGCTGGTCGTCCTCGCCTGCCTGTCGCGGGGCCTGGTGATGGAGGGCGAACTGGGCATCACGGAAGGCCACACCGAGACCCGGGCACTCGTGGAACAGCTGCTGTCGCGGTTCGACGCCGGCACGGGTGACCGCGCCGCCGAGGCGTAACTCCTCGTACGCACGACCCTTGTCAGGATCACCACGGCCTTATACGGTCGTTCAGCATGAGTGGTCTTCCAGCATGGTCAGAACCACGCACAGCGCTCGTCACAGGCTCCGGCTCCGGCATCGGCCTGGCGACGGGGATGCGGCTCGCGGCCGAAGGGGCCGCGGTCGCCGTATGGGACCTCGACGGTGATTCCGCCAAGGCAGCCGCGGAACGGATCACCGAGGCCGGCGGCACGGCCGTCGGTCTGCCCGTCGACGTCGCCGACCGGAGCCGGATCGACGAGGCCCTCGCCGAAGTCCGCTCGCTCCTCGGACCCGTGACGATCCTGGTGAACAACGCCGGCATCTCTCCGTTCAAGCGCTTCCTCGACATCTCCGCCGAGGACTTCGCACAGGTCATGGCCGTCAACCTGGCCGGTACCTTCCACTGCTGCCAGGCGGTCGTACCGGACATGATCGCGGCCGGCTGGGGGCGGATCGTGAACATCTCCTCCTCCAGCGCACAGACCGGAAACACCCGGCAGGCGCACTACGCCGCCTCCAAGGCCGGTGTCATCGGGCTCAGCCGGTCGCTGGCCCAGGAACTGGGCCCCAAGGGCATCACCGTCAACATCGTCCCGCCCAGCTTCATCGACACACCCGGCCTGCGGGGCAGCGCGGAAGCCGGATTCCTCGGGGCGGGTGTCGAGTCGCACGTACAGAGCACCCCCGTACGCCGGGTGGGACGCCCGGAGGACATCGCCTCGGCCTGCGCCTACCTGGCACGCGACGAAGCAGGCTTCATCACCGGCCAGGTCGTCGGCGTGAACGGCGGCCGGGTCATCGTCTGACCTCTCCGTCGTCGTCACCGTCGTCGGAAATCCCCGTCCTGGAACGACCCCCCGTCCTGGAACGACTCGCTTCCCGGAACGACCCCCGCCCCGGAACATCCCCGTCGGAGCATCTGCGAGGAGACGGCTTGAACGCCCGGATAGCACCGCTCCCACCGGCCTCCTGGCCGGGCGACATGTACCAGGCCCTGCACGCGCTGGACCCCAGGAAACGCGGCCTGCCACCGCGCCCGCCGGAAGACCGCCCGCCGACCGACGGCATCCTGGGCTCCTTCGCCCACCACCCCCAACTCGCCCGCGCCTTCTTCGAGTTCAACGGGCACGTCCTCTTCGACACCACCTTGACCCCCCGGCAGGTCGAGATCATCGCCCTGCGGATCGCGGCCCGCCGCGACTGCGCGTATCTCCGGGACCACCATCTCTTCGGCGCCCGTGCCGCCGGCCTGACCGACCCCGACACCGCCCGCATCGCGTGCGGGCCCGAGGCGACGTTCCCCGACCCGCTGGAAGGCACGCTCGTGCGGGCCGTCGACGAACTGGTCGAGGACGGTGTCGTCGCCCAACCGACCTGGGACGCCCTGTCGGACGCACTCGACCGGCGCCAGCTCCTGGACGTGCTCTTCGCGGCCGGCTGCTACGAAACGGTGAGCTGGTTCGCCCGCTCGCTCGGCCTGGCCACGCAGGCCCCGTCAGAGGAGGCGAGCGGATGAGTACACGGCTGGACGGCAAGGTGGCCGTGGTCACGGGCTCCGGAATGGGCGCGATCAAGGGCGTCGCGATCGGACTGGCCCGCGAGGGCGCGAAGGTCGTCACGAACAACCGCAAGCCCGGGTCGGTCGGCCTGACGGCCTGGTCCGACGCCGACGCCACCGAGAGACTCCTGACGGACGAGGACCGGCGGCTGATCGCGTCGATCAGCGGTGACGCCCGTACGACCGCGGACACCATCATCACGGAGGGCGGCGAGGCGATCCCGTTCTTCGGTGACCCCGGCGACTTCGAGGTGGCCGGGGACCTGATCCAGACGGCCATGGACGAGTGGGGCAGGGTCGACATCGTCGTCAACGGCGCCGCCGGCTCGGGCTTCGGCCCCTTCCACAAGGTGACGCCGGAGGACTGGCTGCTCCAGACCCACACCAAGCTCACCGGCACGTACAACGTCATGCACCATGTGCTTCCGATCATGCGACGGCAGGGGTTCGGCCGGATTCTCAACGCGTCGTCGGACGCGCTGCCCGGCAAGCCGATGCTCGCGCCCTACAGCGCCGCCTGCGCGGGCATCGCCGCGTTGACCCGGGCGGTGGCCGGAGAGCTCGACGGAAGCGGCATCACCTGCAACGCCTTCTGCCCGCGCTCCCTGTCCCGGAACCACATCAACTGGCGTGCCTCGATGCGGCAGCGGCTGGCCGTCGGCGGCCCCGAGATCGACGCCCTGAAGAAGCTGCTCGACGAGGAGGAGAAGGACCACCAGGAGCCGGAGAAACTGGGTCCGTTCCTCGCCTATCTCGCCACCGACGAAGCCGCGTACATCAACGGCGCCGTGTTCACCGTGACCGCCGGCGGACGCATCGCCCTCTACTCCGAGATCAGCACGGCCGCCGAGGTCACCAAGGACGGCGCTCCCTGGACGCTGGACGAACTCAGGACAGTGATCCCGGAGCGGCTACTGGCGGGCCACATCCCCGTCCCGACCCGAGAACCAGGAGCGTGAACCCGTCATGCGCATCGGACTGACCGGCGGCGCCTCGACGCCGGAGAAACTCGTCGCGCAAGCGCGGCAGGCGGAGGCCGACGGCTTCCACTCCCTCTGGTACGCGAGCATCGTCCAGGGCGATCCGCTCGTCGCGCTGGCGCTGGCGGGACGGGAGACCTCGACCATCGAGCTGGGCACGGCGGTGCTGCAGACCTACCCGTGCCACCCGCTGCTCCAGGCGCAGCGAGCGGCCTCGGTCGCGACCGGCATGGGCCGCCCCGGTTTCACCCTGGGGCTCGGCCCTTCGCACGCGGCCGTCGTCGAGGGCATGTACGGCATGTCCTACGCCCGGCCCGGTCGCAACACCGAGGAGTACCTCCGCATTCTCACCGCCGTACGGCGCGGTGAGGCGGTCGACTTCGCGGGCGAGGAATGGACCGCCCACGCCCCCGCGGGCACCGTCCGAGGTGCCGAGAACGTTCCCGTACTCCTGGCCGCGCTCTCCCCGCGACTGCTGCGCGTGGCGGGCGAGTACGCGGACGGCGTGGTGCTGTGGATGGCCCCGGCGGCGGCGATCGAGCGTCATGTCGTCCCCCATCTGACGGCTGCGGCCGAGGCGGCGGGCAGGCCGGCGCCGCGCATCGTGGCCGGGTTGCCGGTGGCCGTGCACGATGACGAGCAGGAGGCCCGGGAAGCGGTGGCGGCGAGTTCGGTCATGTACGCGAACTCCCCTGCCTACCGCCGGATCATGGCGATCGGTGGCGCCGACGGCCCGGCCGATGCCGCCGTCGTCGGTGACGAGAAATCCGTCGAGACCCAACTGCGCGGGCTGCTCGACGCGGGGGCCACCGACATCCACGCGAGCATCGTCCCGGTCGGCGAGGACAAACGTGGGTCACTGAAGCGCACCCGCGGCCTCCTGCGGCAACTCGCCGCCTGACGAACCGGCTTGGAGGCATCAGCCGTGCATCCTTCACCGACCGAACCCGGCGGGCGAACTGACCATGCCGGTCCGTCACCCCCCTTCGGTCGACTGCCGACTCGCGCCGGAGAACCCGTACCGCCCGGCCGACGAGGACTGCTGCGCGGGGCTGCTGCCGTCTGCCGCGCACACCCGAGGAGCTGGGCATCGACCGGGACGGAATCCTCGTGGAGGGCGGCAGCATCCTTGTGGAGGGTGGCAGCGCGGGCGGCGGTGGGCCTGCTCGCCCGCGACCGGGCGGTCCGTGCACGACCGGTCGGATGTCGGCCCGCCCGATGCACGACGACCGCAACGACACGCCGTCGGCACTAAGGATGACAGGCCGCGACCTGTGGGCCGGCAGGCGAACCGCGGCGGCCGGACGGCCCTGCCGGGCGAGGCCCGGGGCGGCTCGGACGTATTCCCCTACGTGGCCCACGCCCTGCCACCGACCTGGGGAATCCTCCAGCGGCCTTCATCGACACGGGCGGCGCGGAGACGTTCCGCGACGAGGCCGTCACCTGTGCCGCCCGGTTCCGGCAGGCCGGGGCGTGGCCGATCCGCAGGTCCGGCCCGGCGGCTGCCACCGCTGCCACCGCTTCCACCCGAAAAGGCGTGAACTCCGGTCGGCGTGGCCCCTCACGCCGCCGAAGCACGACTGACCGACAAGGCAGGGAGGAACGAAATGTCCGTCGAGGACGAACTCGCCGAGCTCCGCAGCGAGCTCAGGTACGTCAGGGACCGTCTCGCGGTACTCGACTGCGTCATGAACCATGCACGCGGCCACGACCGGCACGACGAGGAACTGATGGCGAGCGCATACCACCAGGACGGTACGGACGAGCACGGTCCCGTCGTGAAGCCCGGCCCCGGGTACGGGGCGTACGCCAACGAGGCACACGCTTCCGTCTTCGCCGACCACCTGCACCACATCACCACGCACACCTGCGAGATCGACGGCGACGTGGCGCACTGCGAGAGCTATGTGATCGGCGCGATGCGCGCCCGCGACGGCAAGGACGTGCACCTCATCGGCGGCCGCTATCTCGACCGCCTGGAGCGGCGGAACGGACAGTGGCGGATCGCTCTGCGACGCTGCACCGTCGAGTGGACGTCCCGCGGCGACACCGCACTCCTCACCTCTGGCGCCTTGACCGGATTCATCCAGGGCAGCTGGGACCGGGAAGACCCTTCATACGCCCGGCCACTGAGCCTGGCGGAGACACCGGTACAGCGGTGGTAGAGCATCGGGCGCCCGCATGTTCGGGGATTCTCGGGGCCGATGCGGCGGGGGCCGGTCACGCCGTCATTGTGCTTGACGGTGTTTCAGAGCCCATGCTAAACAGTGTACAGCGCGGTTGTTGAACGGTTGTTCAGCGGGTGGTGTGGCCGACCGTGAGTCCCGCGTCCAGCACGGTCTCGGCTTTCGTTCCACAGACAGTAGGTACCGATCACGACACGGCCCGCGCCGGGCAGGTGGACGAGATGCGCCACTGTCGGCGGTGTCGGTCTGTTCGTGAAGATGCGTGCGTGCCTGCCTCCTTGACGTCCCGGCAGAGGCAATCGACTCCGCGTGGGTCCACAGGTCGGGTTCCTATGTCCGTTCAGATTGAAGGGGCTTCGAGATGACGCTTTCGGCAGTGTTGGAAGAGATCGGAAAACGGCCGGGGACTTCCGACATGGTCCCGATCTTCAATCCATCGGTCGGGGAACAGATCGGCGAATTCGCCGATGGCGGTGCGGCCGCGATCGACGAAGCGGTCGCGCGGGCCCGTGCGACGTTCGAGTCCGGGGTGTGGCGCGGCAAGACCGGGAGTGAACGCTCCCGGATCCTGTGGCGCGTCGCCGACCTGATCGAGGAGCGCGCCGATGAACTCGCGGAGCTCGACGCGCGCAACGGTGGCATGCCCGTGTCGCAGGCCCGCAACATCATGTTCGCTTCCGCGGAATTCTTCCGTTACTGCGCCGGCTGGTGCACGAAGATCAACGGCATTGCGCATGATGTGAACATGGCCGGGGGGCTTTCCGGGAAATCCGCGGAGATCCATGGCTACACGCTCAAGGAGCCTGTCGGCGTGGTCGGGCTCATCACACCGTGGAACGGGCCCTTCCATGTTGCGGCCATCAAGCTGGCGCCGGCACTCGCCGCGGGCTGCAGCTGTGTGTTGAAGCCCGCGGAGCAGACGCCGCTCTCCGCGCTGGTGATGGAGAAGATCCTGGCCCAGGCCGGAGTGCCCGATGGTGTTGTCAACATCGTTGTCGGTTACGGGCACACTGCCGGTGCCGCTCTGGCGGAGCACCCCGACGTCGACAAAATCTCCTTCACGGGATCGACCGAGGTGGGCAAGAAGATCGTTCATGCGGCGGCCGGCAACCTGAAGAAGGTCATGCTTGAGCTCGGCGGAAAATCACCGGTGCTCATCTACGATGACGCCGACCTGGCGCAGGCCATTCCGGCAGCCGCCATGGGGATCTTCGTTCACTCGGGACAGGGCTGCATCTGCGGATCGCGTGTTTACGTGCAGCGCGGAATCTACGACCGGGTGGTCGGCGGCATCGCCCAGATCGCCCGGGCGTTGCGCCAGGGCGGCAGCCATGACGACAACATCGACATCGGCCCCGTCGTCAGCCAGAAGCAGCTCGACCGTGTCACGGGATACATCGAGGAGGGCAAGAGGGACGGCGCCGAAGTGGTCGCCGGCGGGAACCGCCGCGACCGGCCCGGATACTTCGTCGAGCCAACCGTCCTCACGCAGGTGCGGCCCGACATGCGGCTGGTCCAAGAGGAAATCTTCGGTCCCGTGGTCGCGGTCACGCCGTTCGACGACGATGACGAAGTGCTCGCTCTGGCGAATGACTCGGTCTACGGCCTGGCGGCGACCGCCTGGACACGCGACGTCGGCCGCGCCCACCGTCTGGCGAAACGCCTGGATGCGGGGATGGTCACACTGAACTGTCAGATGGTCTGGGACCCTGCCCTGCCTATTGGTGGCCACAAGCAGTCCGGCTGGGGAGCTGAATACGGGATCGACGGCATCGAGGCCTATATGAAGACGAAATCCGTCTATACGATGCTGTAGCGGATAACCGGCTTCGCAGCCGTATATCCGGATCGGTATGGAGGGTGTCGGCCTGCGTCCTGCGGTGAACGCCCGCCCGCCGAAGGGCAACGGGCCGGGTGGAGACCGGCAGGCTACTCGCCGGACTCCGTGGGCGCACTCCCGTTCTCGTACCGGCCGAGAAGGTTCTCCACAAAGGCGCGGGTCTCCGCGTGCCGGGTCGACATGCCCATGGTGGTCTCCATCGTGAGGGTCCTGCCCAGCGCGTTGGCGAGTATCTGGAGCACCGCCGGGGACATCCCGGGCGGCAGTTCCACGCCCGTCTCCGCGAGCCTGCGGGTGAGGGCCTCGACCTGGGCCTCCCGGTAGCGCTCCGCGTGGGCGGTGAGTTCGGCGCGGATCGACTTGCGGTGATTGGCCAGCGCGGTGAACTCCGTGGTGAGCGCGTTGCCGGGGTGGCTGTTGAGCTTCCACAGCGTGCGCAGCGGCTGTGGGCCGTCGAGCGCGCGGACCACGCGCTCCAACTCCTGCTCCGCGCGCCGCCGCAGTACGGCGAGAAACAGGTCGTCGAGCGCGCGGAAGTAGTACAGGACCAGCGCCGGGGCCACCTCGGCCTCACGCGCCACCCGCCGTACGCCGACGGCCGCGTACCCCTCCTCCAGCATCAGCCGCTCCGCGATGTCGAGCAGCAGCAGGCGCGTCTTGGAGTTCTCGGTGCCCATTCGGCGAGGTGCGGCAGTCATGCGGTCATTGTGCTTGACGGTCGCGAAGCGCGGGTGTTAAACAGTCGTTCAGCATCTTGATTGAACAGTCGTTCAGCGCGTGGCGCGCCCGACACGCCTTCCTCGGCGCGGCCAGACCCGTCCCGTACGTGATTCCGCGTACTCAACACCGTGCTCCACCTTCACCAGGAACGAGGTACTCCATGCCCGGACGAGTAGAAGGCAAAGTGGCGTTCATCACGGGAGCGGCGCGTGGCCAGGGGCGCAGCCACGCCGTGCGGCTCGCCGAGGAGGGCGCCGACATCATCGCCGTCGACGTGTGCAAGCAGCTCGACGGCGTCACGTTCGCGATGTCGACACCGGAAGACCTGGAGGAGACGGTCGAGCAGGTGCAGAAGCTGGGCCGGCGCATCCACGCCGTGCAGGCCGACGTACGCGACCTCCAGGCGCTCGACGCCGCCGTCGCCGACGGCGTGGAACGGTTCGGGCGCCTGGACATCGTCTGCGCCAACGCGGGACTCGGCAGCGAGGGCTCGCGGATGCACGAGATGGACGAGAAGACCTGGCGCGACATGATCGACGTCAACCTCACCGGCGTGTGGCTGACCGCCAAGGTCTCCATCCCGCACATCATCGCGGGCGGCAGGGGCGGCTCGATCATCCTGACCAGCTCCGTCGGCGGCCTGCGGGCCCACGCCAACATCGGGCACTACATCGCCGCCAAGCACGGCGTCGTGGGCCTCATGCGCACGCTGGCCTGGGAACTCGGCGAGCACAACATCCGCGTCAACTCGGTCCACCCGACCCAGGTCAACACTCCCATGGTCATGCACGAGAAGACGTATCGGATGTTCCGCCCGGACCTGGAGCACCCCACCATCGACGACTTCGCCGCCGTGTCGCAGGGAATGCACCTCCTGCCCACGCCCTGGGTCGAGCCGCGCGACATCAGCAACGCCATCCTCTATCTCGCCTCGGACGAAGGCCGCTACGTCACGGGCAGCACGCAGACCATCGACGCGGGGGCCATGCTCAAGTAACCACCACAACGGGTGCGGGGCCGACATGACTGTCGGCCCCGCACCCGTGTCCGGCCGAGCCGCCCGCAACTTCCGGACGGCGTACGGTCATTGAGGCCTGGCAGCCCAGGCAGCTTCCACCGCGTCCGCGAGCGCCTCACCCTTCGCGAAGCCGTAGTAGGCCGCGAACTGGAGCACGATCTCGTCCATCTCGTCCTTGGTGAGGTCGCCGGAGTGCAGCGCCGACGTGACGTGCGTACGCAGCGGGACCGGGGAGTCGTCGAGGGCGACGCTGGCCACTGTGACGATCCGGCGTTCGCGGCGGCCGAGGCCGGGGCGCTGCCAGACGTGGCCGAAGACGAAGCCCAGGATGCCCGCCTGCCGGTACGGCGAGTTCGGCGGCGGGGCCGGGGTGAGATTGACGTCGACGAACTCGTGCGTGCCGCGCTCCAGACGTTTCTCGTGGTCCTGCGGGCCGAGCGTGTCGCTCGTCAACTCCGGCCAGGGCGGGGTCTCTTCGCCGCGCTCCCGGTGGATGCGGTCCCACTGGCGGGCGACGGCGCCCTCGACGTGCGACGCCTTGGGCCAGCCGCAGTAGACCGCGAAGTGCAGCACGAACTCCAGCATCTCGGCCAGCTCGATGTCGCCGCTCGCGAGAGCCGCGTACACGTGCTGCTCGATCGGCTCGGGGGAGTCGGCGGCGGCCACACAGGTCAGGGTGACCCAGCGGCGGTCGCGCCGGCTCAGTCCCGGGCGCGCCCACACCTCGCCGTAGAGGAAGTCGCGTGCGGCGCGGCCGAACGGGGTGTCCGGTGAAGGGAGTTCGCGCCCGGTAGTGGCCATGACTTCGGGGAAACTGCTCATCGTCGGCTCCTGACGGTCACGCGCGGATGAAGACGTTCTTGGTCTGCAGGAACTCGAACAGGCCCTCCTTGCCGCCCTCGCGCCCGTGCCCGCTGTGCTTGTAGCCGCCGAACGGCGCGCTCGCGGGCTGCCCGGACGCCCCGTTGACGTGCACCGTGCCCGCCTGGAACCGGGGAACCAGGCGCTGCACCCGCGTCACGTCGCGCGTGTAGAGCACCGCTCCGAGTCCGTACGGTGTGGAGTTGGCGAGCTCCACCGCCTCGTCCTCGGAGTCGAAGGGGAGGACACAGAGCACGGGGCCGAACACCTCGTGCCGGGCCACCTCGCTGCCCGGATCCACGTCGGCCAGGACGGTCGGTTCGACGAAGTAGCCGCCCCGGACCTGGGCCGGAAGGCTGCTCGGGGCGACGGCGTGGCCGCCTGCGACGAGCCTGCCGCCGGCCGCCGCCTGGTCGATCACCCCGAGGATCCGGTCCCTGGCCGCCGGACCGATCACCGGGCCGAGCGTCGTCGTCCGTGCGAAGGGGTCGCCGACGGTCACCGCGCCGGCCGCCGCCGCGGCGGCCCGTACGACCTCGTCGTAGACGTCGCGGTGGACCAGCAGGCGCGTACTGAGGTTGCAGCCCTGTCCGGCGAGGGTCATGCACGAGCGGACCGTCTCGGCGACGGCCGCGTCGAGGTCGGCGTCGGGGAACACCACGCTCGGCGTCTTGCCACCGAGTTCCAGCAGGACCGGCTTGAGGGTGTGGCGTGCCGCTTCGAGGATCTTCTGCGCGGTGGGAATGCCGCCGGTGAACGAGATCATGTCGACGTCCGGGTGGCGCACCAGGTGATCACCGGCCTCCGGACCACCCGGCAGGATGTGCATGACGCCGGGCGGCAGCCCTGCCTCCAGGGCGATCTCGCCGAACCGCGCCACGGCGAACGGCGCCAGGTCGGGCGACTTGACCACGACACAGTTGCCCGCCGCGAGCGCCGGGGCGATCTTCATGCCGGTCGACATGACGGGGCCGTTCCAGGTGAGGATGATGCCGACCACGCCGTACGGCTCGGGGACGGTGTAGCCGAGGCCCGGCACCATGACCGGGTTCGAGGGGCTCGTCAGGCCCTCGATCTTGTCGGCCCAGCCCGCGTAGTAGCCGAACCAGCCGGCGCACAGCTGGGCGAGCGCCGACGCCATCGTCAGCGGCGCGCCGATCTCCAGGGTGGTGAGCCGGCCGAGGTCCGGGACGTTCTCCAGCATCAGCTCCTCCATCCGCTGGAGGATGCGGCGGCGCAGCGCCGGGGACATCGCCCGCCACTCGGGGTGGGCGGCCCGTGCGGCGGCCACGGCCTCGTCGACCTCCTGAGGGCCGCTCAGCAGGACGGAGCCGTTGACGCGGCCCGTGGCGGGGTTGACGTGGTCCACCGCGCCGACGGAGGTCTTGTCGCGCCAGGTGCCGTCGATGAGGGGGCCGGTGACGCCGAGTTCGGCGGTCGTGGGCGAGGGGGTCGTGGTCGTGGTCATGTCGGAGCCGCCTTCGTCTGGTACGGGTTCTGGGGGCGGGTGCGTGGGGGGTGTCGGGCACTTGGCGGGGGCGTGCCTCGGGACGGCGAGCACCTCGCGTGCTCGGGCCGGGGAGCCGCTCGCCGTGCCGGGCCGGTTCGGGTGTGGCGCCGCAGTGGGTCGGCCGTGGCGCCGCGATGGGTCGGGCACGGCGCCGGACGGCTCTCAGAGCCGGGTGACCCAGCCGCCGTCGACGTTGATCGTCTGGCCGTTGATCCATTCACCGGCGGGCGAGGCCAGCAGGAGCAGTGTGCCGAGCAGGTCCTCGGCGGGTGCCTGCTTCTTGCCGGGGATCGCGGAGCCGAGCGCGGCGCGTGCGGGATGGTCGGCGGGCAGGCTCTTGAACCCGGGTTCGTTCTCGACGAGGCCCGGCGCGATCGCGTTGACATTGATGCCCAGCGGGCCCAGCGAACGGGCCAGCCCCACCGTCACGTTGACCAGTGCCAGCTTGCTCGCGCCGTAGACACCGCCGCCCATGAACGCCCCGGCCGACACCTGGTTGACGATCCGCCCGCCGCCGCGCTCCACCATCGACGGCTTCACCGCGCCCGCGCAGACGATCGCGCCGAACACATTGACCCGCATGACCCGGTCGAACCATTCCACCGGCAGGTCGAGGAGGTCCACCTGCGGGATGTCCGCCATCAGCGCCGCGTTGTTGACCAGGATGTCGATCCCGCCGAACGCCTCGCAGGCCCGCGCGGCCATGGCGGCGGCCGAGGCGCGATCCGTGATGTCGACCGGCACACCCAGTGCGTCCAGCCCGTCGGCGGCAAGGGACTTGGCGGCCCGGTCGGCGCCCTCGGCGTCGAGGTCGCCGAGCACGACCCGCGCCCCGGCCTCGGCGAGGGCCCGGGCGTAGACCTGGCCGATGGCTCCGGCGCCACCGGTGACGACGGCCACCTTGCCGTCGAGGCGCATACGGTCGAGGGGGTTGCTCATGGAGACCTACCTTCTTCAGTGCGGGTCCTGCGTCGGTCGGGACGGATGCCGGGACGCAAACCGGGACAGATACAGGTCGACGTCCGCGCCCAGGGCGCGCAGTTCGTCGGCGGCTTCGGGCGCGGTGAGCAGCAGGAACCGGTCCTCGCTGACGCCGTCGGCGACCAGCTCGCCCACCGACTCGGCGTCCACGACGGGGAACGCCGGCCCTTGCGGCGGCGCCGGTTCTCCGTAGAAGGAGATCTGCTCGACGATGTTCGTGGCGACTCCGGCCGGGCACAGACAGGTGACCCCGACACCGCGCGGTCGCAGATAGAGGGCGAGCGCCTCGGACAGGCCGACGAGCGCGTGCTTCGTCGCCGTGTACGGCAGCCGGTCGAAGCCGTAGGGCAACAGGCCCGCCGTGGAGGCGGTGTTGACCACGTGCCCCGAGCCCTGTTCCAGGAGCAGCGGCAGGAACACCAGGTTGCTGCGCACCACGCCCAGCAGATTCACGTCGATCACGCGCTGCCATGCGTCGAGCGGGATGTCCTCGACGGGGCCGACGGCCAGGATCCCCACGTTGTTCATCACCAGGTCGACGCGTCCGAACCGGTCGAGCGCCAGATCCCGGGCAGCCACGAGATCCTCGACACGGGTGACGTCGCAAGGGGCAGCGACGGCCGGGCCGCCGAGTTCGCCGGCCACGGCGCGTGCCCGCTCGGCGTCGAGATCGGTGACCACCACCCGTGTACCGCGTCGCGCGAAGGCGTGCGCGGCGGCCCGCCCGATCCCGCTGCCCGCGCCGGTGACCACGGCGACGGCATCGTGCAGATCCACGCTCATCGAACGACCAATCCTTGGAAGGGACGTGTCCTTGTAGGGACTTGGGAGGTACGTGACCCTGGCGGGACTCGCCGGGACCGGAGAACTCCCGTGACTACGGATGGAGTGGCAGGGCGGCTTCGTACGGCATCGGCGTGTCGAGTGCGGCCAGCGTCGCCGCGGACACCGGGGCCGCGAGGAATCCGACGACACCGTCGAGGAGATCGCCCGCATGGACGGCGTACGGGAGCACCTGCTCGTCGCGGGCGCGGCTCTGCTCCCGCTCCGCCCCCACGTGCACGCTGAAGGCCGTCGCCTGGGCGATGCGGTGCGCCCGCAGCGGCCCGGGAACAGCAGGGAGCAGCGCGCCCACCCGGGAACGGAAGCGGTGGGTGGGCGCCAGCAGCTCGGGGGAGAGGCGAGCGAGAACGTCCCGGCGGCCGTGCTGCTGGAGCTTCGCCACGAAACTCAGGTAGCGGCTGCCCTCCCGCTCGCTCTGTTCGAGCACCGGCACGAGATGACACTCCACCCAGGACCTGAGGTCGTTCGGGCGCCGCTCGGCGACCAGTGCGTCACGCCGTGCGTTGAGATCCCGAAGCCGGTACTCGAAGATCGCCTGGACCAGACGGTCCTTCGAGCCGAAGTGGTATTGCACCGCGGTGTTGTTGCCGTTCCCGGCGGCTGCGCTGATCTGTCGCAGGGACGCCCCGTCGAGCCCGTGCTCGGCGAACAGCCGCTCCGCGGCCAGGGCGATCTGTTCCTTGACGGACGAGGACGTCACGACACACCACACCCCTCAGAGAGGCAAGTTGCGCGCAAAAGAGAACTGCATTTCCGTTCAGCGGAAACTGAAGCATGGGCGAGACATGAAGTCAACTGCCTTAAACGCGCGTTCGGCTCCCCGGGCCGGTGACCGTCCCGGGCAGCCGCATCGCCCTGCTCAGGTGGTGAAGCGGTGCGTGCCCGAGCCGACCCGGTAGACGGCGGAACCGTCCTCCTGGCGCAGGTACGTCCCGTGCGTGCGGGTCACCGTGTCGGGGGCGGACGTCGGGATCCACACCTCGGCGGTCGTGTTGGGCGGCACCGTGCAGGTCAGCGTGAACCGGCCGGAGCGCTGCCGCCAGCGGGTGGAGACGGGGCCGTAGACCGAGGTGAACGTGGCGCCGGCGGTGGTCACGTCCCCGCCGGGCCGGGGGCGGATGACGATCTCGCGGTAGCCGGGCCCGCCCGCCGAGATGCCGGCGATGTTCGTGTACATCCATTCCCCCACCGAGCCGTAGGCGTAGTGGTTGAAGGAATTCATGCCCGGATCCTGGAAGCTGCCGTCGGGCCGGATGGAGTCCCAGCGCTCCCACATCGTGGTGGAGCCCCGGTCGATCTGGTAGCCCCAGCTGGGGAAGGAGCGCTGCTGCAGCAGGCGGTAGGCGACGTCGGTGTGGCCCGTGTCGGTCAGGACGGGGAGGAGCCGGGGCGTGCCGAGGAAGCCTGTCGACAGGTGCCAGTCCTTGGCCTCGATCAGCGCGACGAGCCGGTCGGCCGCGGGCTTCCGCGACGCGTCCGCCAGGAGGTCCATCGACAGCGCCAGGACGTAGGCCGTCTGCGTATCGCCTTGGACACGGCCGTCGGAGGCGACGTAGGCGCCCTGGAAGGCTGTCCGTATCCGTCCGAAGAGATCGCGGTACGGGGCGGAGTCCGCGCCGAGTGCGTCGGCCATGCGGGCCGCGAGGTCGGCGGCGTGCGCGAAGTACGCGGTGGCGATGACGTCCTTGGGGGTCTCGTCGTCGACGTTCAGCCAGTCGCCGTACCCCTGTGCCGGGCGCAGCAGCCGGTCGCTGTTCTTCTCCAGGTACGTCAGCCAGGTCCGCACGGACGGCCAGGCGTCCGCGAGGACTTGGCGGTCGCCGTACGCCTCGTAGAGGGCCCAGGGGACCGTGACCCCCGCGTCGCCCCAGCCGGCCGTGCCGTTGCCGACCGTGCCGACGATCGGCGCCACGTCCGTGAACGCGCCCTCCGAGGTCCGCGAGTCCCGGAGGTCGACGAGCCACTTGGACAGGAAGCGGGCCGACTCCATCGTGTACGCGGCCGTCGGCGCGAAGACGTTGATGTCTCCCGTCCATCCCAGGCGCTCGTCACGCGCGGGCGTGTCGGTCGGCACGGAGAGGAAGTTGCCGCGCTGGCCCCAAGTGATGTTGTGGTGCAGCTGGTTGAGCATCGGAACGTCGGTCTCGAAGTCGAGGGTGAAGGGGGCGGACGTGTGCATGACCCGCCCGGTGACGGCCTCGGCGGTGGGAGTGCCCGGGAATCCCGTGACCTCGACGTAGCGGAACCCGTGGAAGGTGAAGCGCGGTTCGTAGATCTCCTCCTTCCCGCCGCCCTTGAGGGTGTAGGTGTCCGTCGCCGCCGCGGTCCGCAGGTTGGTGGTGTAGACGGTGCCGTCGGGGTTGAGCACCTCGGCGTGTCTGAGCCGGACGGCCGTGCCCGCGTCGCCCGCCACGCGCAGCCGCACCGAGCCGACCATGTTCTGGCCCAGGTCGAACACGTAGACACCGGGCCCGGGTTGGGTCACGCTCGTCGGCGTCAGCTCCCGCTCGACCCGCACCGGACCGTCCACCTGCGCGACGATCAGACCGGGTCCGACGTCACCGGCGGCGCGGACGCCGAGCCAGCCCGTGTCGTCGAAGCCGGGGGAGGCCCAGCCGGGGGTGTCCTTGCGCGCGTCGTACGTCTCGCCGTTCAGCAGGTCGGCGGCGACGATCGGTCCGGAGGAGGCCCGCCAGTCGGTGTCCGACGTGATCCGCTCGCTCGTCCCGTTCGCGTACTCCACCTCCAACTGGGCGAGCAGCGCCGGGTGTTGGCCGTACTGACCGGGCCCGAACATACCCACGTTGCCGGCGTACCAGCCGGGCGCCAGATACGCCCCGATGACATTGACGCCGGGCCGCAGCTGCGCGGTGACGTCGTACGTCTGGTACTGGACGCGCGTGCGGTAGTCCGTCCAGCCGGGAGCGAGGTGATCGAGGCCGACCCGGCCGCCGTTGAGGTGGGCCTCGTACAGGCCGAGCGCCGTGGTGTAGAGGCGGGCACGGGCCACCTTCCTGCGGGGGAGGCTGAATTCGCGCCGGAGTTGGGTGACGGCGTACGACACCGGGACGACTCGCCCCCACGGTCCGGCACCCCAGGCCGCCGCCACCCGGACCGCCGGCCAGCCCCCGTCGTCGAACCCCGACTCCCGCCACCCGTCGGCAGGTTGCTGGTCCGTGGCCTTCCAGGAGCCGTCGGTGAACACCTTCTGCTCACCGGAGGCGGTACGGACGACAAGGGCGGCGATGAGTCCCGCCGGGCCCACGGTCGCGTTGGTGGCGGCGACGGCGATAACGTTGTCGCCGGTCCGGACCCGGTCCAGTACGTCGATCACCGCCGGGCGTTTCCAGTCCTCGTTGTCGGTGTCGAGGTCGGTGTGGCCCACCTCGAACCCGTTCACGGAGACGGCGTACACGTTGTCGGCGGTGATGGCGAGCGTGGCGGACGTGATCCCGTCGGGGAGCCGGGCGGTGCCGCGGAACCAACGGGTGGCCGCCGGAACGCTGTTCGTCGGATCGCCCTCGGGGAACCAGATCCAGGAACCGCCCTCGAAGGACGGCGCGTCCGCGAGGCCCGCCGGTGCGGAGATCCAGTCGGCGCTCCACTGCCCGGCGTCCATCAGCCCGGTCTCCCACCACGAGGGCGCGCTCCAGCCGGAGACCCGCCCGCCGGCGTCCCACACGCGTACGGACCAGTGGTAGCGCGTCCGGGGCTTCAGCCCGGGACCTCCGTACGACACGAGGACGGACTCGCCGGACACGACCTTCCCGCTGTCCCAGACGTCCGGCCGGGACAGGCCCGACGCGGTGGTGGCGACCCGGATCTGATACGCGCTCTGGCGCGCGTCCACCCCGTCGGAGGCCAACGGCCAGCTCAGCCGGGGCCGTTGCGCGTCGATCCCCAAGGGGTGCTGGACGTACTCCACGGTCGGCGCCGTGACGCGCAGTCCGTCGCGCTGGGCCTGTGTCCCTGCCTGGGCCTGCCCGGACATCGGCGCGGCCATCGCCGGTACGCCGTCGACGGTCGCTGCCGCGACCGTGGCGACCGCACCCGCGAGAATGTTCCTCCTGCTGATCACTACGACTCCTCACTCGCACGGAATGGATGAATCGATTCACACTGGAGAGGCGTGGGTAACGTAGAGCCGGGTGGGGTGGGGGTCAATCGTTGTGCAGTGGGTTTTTGTGACGAGGCTGCTTCGCGGTCGGTCCGGGCGGGGTCGGTCGGGGTCGTCGGCGCGAGTGGATTGAACGGTTTCAATTCCGGGGAGCGGCAGGACGGCGGAGGATCCGGGGGACGCGAACTGCCGCTCCCGGCCGGGGAAGCGGCGGCGCTGTAACGCTTTTCGCGCCCCGGTCCAAGAACAGGTGAAGTGCCGTGGAAGAACTCCACGAACCTCCCACGACGAGGAGGAGGACCGTGGAGCCTCAGACCAGAAGGAGCCGCCGGTGGATGGCGTGGAACGGTTACGGGGTGGCGGGCCCGCCGCGGCGGTACGTGACCCGCAGCTGTTCGAAGAGTTCTACCGGCGCCATGTCGACGCGGTGATGCGTTTCGTGGCGAGGCGTGTCAACGACCCGCACACAGCGGCTGACCTGACGGCCGAGATCTTCCTGGCCGTCCTCGACTCGGCCCACTCCTACCGGCCGCGCCTCGGGAGCGAGACGGCCTGGCTGTACGGCATCGCACGCAACGTCGTGTCGTCGGAACGCCGCAGGGTCGCCCGCGAGGCCGCACGCGATCTGCGCTTCTCCGGACGGCGGTTGCTGGAGGCCGACGACATCGTCCGCATCGAGGACAGGCTCGACGCGGAGAGACCGGCCCGGCGGGCGTTGGCCGCGCTGGCGGGGCTACCCGAGGGTGAGCGGGCCGTCATCGAGCTCATCGCGGTGGATCAGCTCACCGTCACCGAGGCGGCGGCCGTCCTCGGCATCAGCCAGGTCACCGCCCGGGTCCGACTCCACCGGGCGCGCAAGGCACTTCGGGGTGAGGCGCACTCCGCGGTCGCGGAGACGGGCCCCGCGACCACGAGGGCGGGCTCCACGAGAGCGGAGACGTCGGACGCGTCACTGGCGCACGTCGTAGGGAGAGAGGCATGAGCACGAGGACGACGTTCGAGGACCGCCTGCTGGTCGAGCTGAAGCGGGAGATCCTGCTGCGCGAGAGCAGGGTGGCCGAGGGCGGGGCGGCCGAAGCCGGTGAGAACGCTTCCGTGCGCCGTCTCTTCACTCCGCGCCGGATCGCCGTCGTGGTGGCGGCCTGTGCGGCAGCCTGGCTCGCCGTGGTGATCGTGCCGGGTTCACCGGCCGCCTCGAAGGCGTACGCGGTGGAGCCCCACGGCGACGAGAGCGTCACGCTCACCGTCCACGACCCGAGTCTCGGCGTCGTGGCCCAGCGCGAACTCGCGAGGAAAGTACGCCCGTGGGGCATCAAGGTGACCATCGACCTGCTCCCTCGCGGCTACGTCTGCGAGCGCAGCGACGTCACCCCGCTCGTGGGGGTGGATCGGCACGGCAACCGCGTACCCGTCATCCCCGTGCAGTCCAGCTGGGAACTCACACTGCGCCGGGGCAACGTGCTGGCCTTCGAGAACACCAGGGGCCGGTCCCGGCCGCGCGCGGTCGAACTCTACGCGACCAGGAGCGAAGCCGAACCCTGCGTTCCGAAGAAGGTGGTCCTGCCGGACGACTAGGACCTGACAGGTCATCAGGAACCGTCGCGGCACTGCTGTGAGGCGCACGTCCGCCACGTTCGACTCGCGGACGCGGTACGCCGAGTCGGCCATCGCAAGGGAAATCACTCTTCGTGTTTGCGCAATCACCTGTAGTTGACATGTCGGCCGATCCGTCGTCACGGTGGGGCTGGCTCGACGCGTTGCGCGGTATCGCGGCACTCGTCGTGGTGTTCGACCACACGTCGTACGCCTTCATGGCGGCGTTTCGGCGGGAGTTGATGCCGCAGTTCAACACCAGCCGGTACGGCGTCATGGTGTTCTTCCTGGTGAGCGGCTACATCATCCCCGCATCGCTTGAACGCCGGGGGTGCGTGCGGACGTTCTGGATCGGACGGGTCTTCCGCGTGTACCCGTTGTTGGCGGTCGCCGTCGCGGCGGTTCTGACTCTCCATCTGGCGGGGTACGCCGAGATTCGCGCCGAGTTCGGTCAGCGGAGTGCTGTGGCGGTGGTCGCCGCCCATGTCACCTTGCTGCAGGAGCTGTTGGGGACGCCCAACGTCCTCCTGGTGCTGTGGACGCTCTCGTACGAGATGGCCTTCTACCTGCTGGTCGTCGCCCTGTTCACGGTCCGCCTCCACCAGCGGTCGGCGGCGGTCGCCATCACCCTGGCCGTGCTCGCCGCCGTGAGTGCGACGGCAGGGGGTGTGCTGCCGCCCTCGGCCCTCTCCGGCGCGATCGGCACCGGCCCCCTGATCACGTTCGCTTCGGTCGCCATGGTGGTCGCCATCGGCTGTGCGAGCGCCGGGTCATCCGCGCTGCGTGTGTTCGGGGGCGTGCTGGGCGGGGCGTTGGCGCTGGTCCTGGTCTGCTTCAACGGCACGGTGCCCCTGTGGGAGGGGTTGGTGATCCTCGCCGTCATGTTCCTCGGCACCGCCGTCCACCGGGCCGAGAACGGTCAGAGTACTTGGCGGTACGCGGCTTGCACGGCCGCTGTCGTGGTCGCCTGCGCGGTGGGGAGTGCGTACGGGAACGAGGACGGGTCCCAGTTCACCCGGCGCGGCTGGATCGTGGCCTTCCTTCTGGCGGTGCTCACCTTCGGCACGGGCCTGGTGTCGCGCCGCCGCCGGATTCCCCGCCGGCTGACCGGACTGGGAACGATCAGCTACTCGCTCTATCTGCTGCATCCCGTGCTGCTGGCGGTGACCGACGCCACGATCGGCCGGTGGCGGCAGGACAATCTCGTCGCCGAAATCGCGTTCGTCACCGTGCTGTTGCCGCTGTGCACCCTGACGCACAGGTACATCGAGGCACCGAGCCGGCGGTGGGGCCGGAGGCTGGCCCGCCGTAGGGACGACCTGGGCGCCAGGGACGGCGCCGGCGCATGAGGAGATCACGGCGGGTCGTCGGCCGGCAGTTCCAGGCGGAGTTCGTAGCCGCCGTCGGTCGTCGGTCCGGAGGTGATGGTGCCGCCGAGGAGGTCGGCGCGCTGGCGCAGGCCGACGAGGCCGTGGTGGGCGCCGGGCAGGGGGAGTGCGGGGCGGGTGGCGGCGGTGTTGGTGACGGTCGTGCGGAGGGTGCCGTCTCGGTGGTGGATGCGGACGGTCGCGGTGGCGCCGGGGGCGTGTTTGCGGACGTTGGTGAGTGCTTCCTGGACCGTGCGGTAGACGGCGCGTTGGAGGGTGGGCGGGAGTCGGTCGGGCAGGTCGGTCTCCAGTTCCGTCTCGATGCCGCTGGCGCCGATCAGGTGGCGCAGGTCGGCGAGGGAGGGCTGGGGGGTGAGTTCGGTGGGGCGTATGCCGGAGGCGCGCAGGACGCCGACCATGTGCCGCAGCTCCTCCAGGGTCTGCACGCTGAGCCGGCGGATCGTGGCCCCGGCCGCCCTCGCCTCGGCGTCCGGGCTGCCGACCTGGAGTGCGCCGGCGGTGACGGCGATGAGGCTCACCTGGTGGGAGACGACGTCGTGCATCTCGCGGGCGAGCTGGGCGCGTTCCTTCGCCAGTACCGCCTGGGCGCTGAGCAGTTGCTCGTGCTCGCGGGCCGCCGAGATCTCCGCGAGCCGAAACGTCAACTCGCGTCGGGCCTGGACGAGTTGGCCGAGGAAGACGGGAGCGGCGGCTGTGGCGAGGGTGTAGGTGAGGTGGACGAGGCTGTAGGTCTCGGCGAGTTGGTCGACATCGAGGGATGTCCAGGGCCAGGGCATGAAGTCGACGGTGGCGAAGGCCAGCGCGCAGCCCGCGAGCAGGGCGCGGTGGCGGCAGAGCGAGGAGAGGGTGTAGAGCGCGGCCATCGTGGCGAACGCCGCGTCGCCGATCAGGGCGGAGGGGAGCGTGAGGGTGAAGGCGAGAAGCGGCCGGTGGCGGCGCAGGGTGAGAGCCAGGGCGGCGAGCAGACCGCAGGCGACGACCGGGTGGTTCTCGCCGTCGGCGTTGACCCACACGTCCAGCAGTGCGGCGCAGACCAGCAGCGCGTCCAGCAACAGGGCCGGCGGGCGTGGGGAGTTCATCGGACGGCTCCGTCCCCGGGCGGCCGGAGCAGCCCCGCCCGTTCGGCGACCAGCGCGGCCTGCACACGGTTGTCGACCTGCAACTTCTCGAAGACGACGCTGACATGGCCTTTGACGGTGCCGGTGCTCAGATGGAGCCGGTCGCCGATGTCGGTGTTGGACAGGCCCTCGGCCATCAGCGCGAGGACGGCACGCTCGCGCCCGCTCAGCCGGTCGACGAGCCTGACGGCGTACGGATCGCGCCCGCCCTGGTCGAGAAAGCCGTCCACCACCGTCCGTATGACCTGCGACGACAGCACGGTTCCCCCGTCGGCCAAAGTACGGATCAGATACGGCAGTTGCTCGGGGTCGGTGTCCTTGAGGAGGAAACCCGCGGCGCCGGAGCGCAGCGCCGCCTCGACGTACTCGTCGGTGTCGAACGTCGTCAGCACGGCCACCACGGGAGGGTCCGGCAGCAGGCGCAGCTCGGCCAGGACGGTCAGGCCGTCCACGTCGGGCATCCGGATGTCGAGCAGGACGACGTCGGGACGCAACTCCCGTACGGTGCGGACGGCTTGGCCGCCGGGCACCGCCGCCACGGCTCCGATGTCGTGGGAGGCGTTGAGGATGTGGGTGAAGCCCGTACGGACGAGCGCCTCGTCGTCGACCACCACTACACGGATCATGTGTGCTCCACTCCTCAACTGCCCGCCGTTCGAGGGGTAGCACGCCGAACGGCGCCCGTCCGCGGGAATCGGTTCGGCTCCGGCCTGTCGTCGGCCGGGACCGTCCGGTCGGCCGGTGCGGTTCCGGCCGGTCGGCGGGCCGGCTTCGGACGGTTGCCGGGTGTGCTGTTCCCCGCGGCCCGCGAATCCTGACGGCATGACACACGACGCATCGCCGGCCGCGCCGGCAGCCGCGTCGCCCGAACGGCGGACCGTCCCCTCCGACGCTCCAACGACCGGGCGGCTGATCGGTATTGACCTGGCGCGCGGACTCGCCGTCCTCGGCATGTTCTCCGTCCATGTCGGCCCCGACGTCACGGTCGGCGGACCCGTCGGCTTCCTGCTGGAGACCGCACGAGGCCGCTCCTCCGCCCTGTTCGCGGTGCTCGCCGGGTTCTCGCTGGTCATCATCACCGGCCGTCCCCGGCCCCGGACCGGTCGTGCCGGACGGCAGGCGGCGGTCAGGGTCGTGATCCGCGCCGCCGTCCTGATGGTGCTCGGCTACGCGCTGACCGCCCTGGGCTCCGAGGTCGACGTGATCCTCAGCTGCTACGGCCTGCTCTTCCTGACCGTCCTCCCGCTGCACCGGCTGCGTGCCGCGACGCTCGCGCTCGTCGCCGCCGTCGGCGCACTTGTCCTGCCGCAAATCCTCTACGCCGTAAGGAAGTTCATCGAAGAGGGCACCTGGGCGGACGCCGTCGTCCAGGTGGACCCGCTGGCCCGGATCAGCGGTACGGACGGCGTCGTAGAGCTGCTGTTCACCGGTGACTACCCGGCCCTGACCTGGGCGCCGTTCCTGATCGCGGGCATGGCGGTGACCCGTCTCGACCTCACCCGGCCCGGGACCCGGTCGAGGCTCGCACTGACCGGCGGTGCGTTCGCCGTCCTCGGCTACGGAGGCTCCTGGCTGGCCCTGCACCTCGTCCCGCACGCACTCACCACCATCGCGTCGGCCACGGGCGGCGGTCCGGCGTCGTCGGCCTGGTGGTCCGACACGGTCGGCGAACCCGAGAACGGCACCCCGCTCGCCTGGCTCCTCGTGGCCGCGCCGCACAGCCAGACGACCTTCTCGATCCTCGGCAACACGGGCGTCGCCCTTGCGGTGGTCGCCGCGTGCCTGGTCGTCGCCGACAGGATGCCTCGCCTCATCCGCGTGGCGACACCCGTCTCCGCGGTCGGCACAACGGCACTGACCGCCTACGTCCTGCACATCGTCGCCCTCTGGCTGCTGACCGACGTCTGGCACGTGGCTGCCGTCGAGGACGACACGATGGCCGGGCTGCCGGTACTGCTCGCAGTCATGGCAGCCGCCCTGCTGTCGGCCACCGCCTGGACCCGCCACTTCAGGCGCGGGCCCCTGGAACACCTGCTGTACACGGCCACCCGGCCCGCGCGCCACGTCAAGTAGCCTCCGGCGGCAGTGACCGTAGCGCCGTCCTCGTCAGGTTGGTGTCCGAGGTCGAGAACGTCCGGGGGCTGTGGGGTTGGCCGAGCCGTCCGTGCGAGGGGCTGATGCGAGGGGCCCCGCCGGGCGAAAGGGGGGTCTGGGCCCGACGGGGCTGTGGGCGGGGCGGTCGCCGCGTCGGACGGTCAGTCGATCGTCAGCGTCGCCTTGGCCGTCGCGAGTGAGCTGTTGCCCACGTAGATGTCGATGTCACCAGTTTCGAGCGCGAACCGTCCGCCGGTGTCGTGTGTCCAGAAGCCGAGGTCCTCGGCGGCGAGGCGGAAGCGGACGGTGGTGCTCCTGCCCGGGGCCGGGCTCACCCTGCGGAAGCCGCGCAGTCGGCGTACCGGTTGGACGATGCTCGCCACCGGATCGTGGAGGTAGAGCTGGACGACCTCGTCGCCGGCGCGCCCGCCGGTGTTGCGCACGGTGACCGCCACCTCCACGGTGTCGCCCTTGCGCAGGGCGCGGGAAGAGATCCGTCGGGTGCTCAGAGCGGGGTCGCCGATGGTGAACGTGGTGTAGCTCAGGCCGTGTCCGAAGGGGAACTGCGGTCCGTCGGGCAGGTCCAGGTACTTGGACGTGTATTTGTTGCCGGCGTCGTAGGGGCGACCGGTGTTCTCGTGGTTGTAGTAGATCGGGACCTGTCCGACGGTGCGGGGGAAGGTCACAGGGAGCTTGCCGCCCGGGTTGACGGTGCCGAACAGCACGTCCGCGACGGCGTTGCCCGCCTCCATGCCGGGGTGCCATGCCTCCAGGACGGCGGGGGCGGAGTCCAGCCATCCGCCGATGGTGAGGGGACGCCCGTTGACCAGGACGACGACGAACGGCTTGCCCGTGGCGGCGATCGCGGTGATCAGGTCCTCCTGCGCCCCCGGCAGGGTGATGTCGCTGCGCGAGCTGGCCTCGCCGCTCATGGCCGGGGGCTCGCCGACCACGACGACGGTGACGTCGGCCACCCGGGCCGCCGCTGCCGCGTCCTTGATTCCCGAGGTGTCCGTGCCGTCCGCGTTCACGCCCGTGACGGAGGTGACCTCGGCCCGGGGGGCTGCCGCCTTGATGCCCGCCAGCACGGTGACCGCGGGGAAGGGCCCCGCCCCGGGTCCGGACCATGTCCCTTGCAGGTCCGTGGAGTTGGCGAACGGGCCGACGACGGCGATGGAGCCGACCCCCGGGTGCAGGGGCAGGGCGCCCTTGTCGTTCTTCAGCAGCACCATGGAACGCGCGGCGGTCGCCCGCGCCGCGGCACGGGCCTGCTGGGTCGGCTTCGTGATCGCCGCGTCCTCGTCGACGTAGGGGTTGTCGAAGAGCCCGAGCCGGAACTTCAGGCGCAGGACGCGGGAGACCGCGTCGTCGAGACGGCGGGCCGTGATCCGGCCGCTCCTGAGCAGCTGTCTGCCGTGGTCGCCGAGGTTGGTGCTGACCATCTCCATGTCCACGCCCGCGTTCAGGGCGAGCCGGCCGGCGTCGGCCCCGTCGGCGGCGAAGCCGTGGACGATCAGTTCCTGGACGCCGGTGTAGTCGCTGACGACGAACCCGTCGAAGCCCCACTCGCCCTTGAGGATGTCGGTCAGCGTGTGCCCGTTCCCGTGGGCGGGGACGCCGCTGACGGTGTTGAAGGAGGCCATGACGGTGGCCACCCCGGCGTCCAGGGCAGCCTTGAAGGGCGGGAGGTAGTGGTTGCGCAGGTGGGCCTCGGAGGTGTCCACGGTGTTGTAGTCACGGCCGCCTTCCGCGCCTCCGTAGGCGACGAAGTGCTTGGCGCAGGCCGCGAGACGGTTGTCGGCGTCCAGGTGGGTGCCGTCGCCCTGGTAGCCGCGGGTCTTGGCCGCGGCGAAGGCCGCCGCGAGGTAGGGGTCTTCGCCGCTGCCCTCCGCGATGCGGCCCCAGCGCGGCTCGTGGGTGACGTCCATCATCGGGGAGAAGGTCCAGCGCACCCCGTTGGAGCGCGCCTCCGCGGCCGAGACCTCGGCGTCCGTGCGGGTCACCGCCGGGTCGAAGCTGGATGCCTGGGCGAGCGGGATGGGGAACGTGGTCCAGAAGCCGTGGATGACGTCCAGGCCGAACAGCAGCGGGATGCCCAGCCGCGACTCCTCGACGGCGAGGCGCTGAAGGTCGTTGGTGTGCTTCGCCCCATAGATGTTGAACACGGACCCGAGGCGGCCCGTGCGGGCGGCCTGCTCCGCCTGGTCCGTCTGCCCGCCGCCGGGGCCGGTGTCGCCCGTCCAAGACATCTGCTGCAACTGCCCCAGCTTCTCCTCGACGGTCATCCGGCCCAACAGGGCTTTGACCTTCGTCTCGTACGGACCGGCCTTGTGCTTCGCGTCCGCCACCGAACCGGGCTCCTCGGCCCGAGCGGTCCCCGTGGTGGCCGCGGCGGCGACCGTACCGCCGAGTGCCGTGATGACCGTGCGCCTACGTACCACACCCATGCCTTCATCCTTTGAATAGGAGGGGCGAGTCCTGGGCCTGCTGCCGTCATTAGTTGCAGCAGGTTACGAAGTGGTTGCGTGCACGTCAAGAACGCCGCCTGTGGGGAACATGCCGCAACGTCCCGTGCGGGCCGCTCAGTTCTCCGGCCCGGGGTGGCTGGAAACCGTCGGTCGGAGCGGTTGGTCCATCCAGCGGTTGTGGCCGGTCGGACGGTGGTCGTCACGGTGGCGGGTGGTGCGAACGACTGGGCCTAAAGTGCGACCATGACCACGACGCCACGCTGGCTGGATGCCGAGGAGATGCGGGCCTGGCTCGCCTACGTCGAGTTCTCCACGCTCCTCTCCGACCACCTCAACCGTCAGCTGCGGCGCGACGCGGGGATGACGCACGCCGACTACATCCTGCTGGCCCACCTGTCCTCGGTTCCGCGGGCCACCATGACCATGTCGGAGCTGGCCGAGCGCCTCAAGATCACCCGGAGTCGGCTGACTCACGCCGTGACCCGCCTGCAGGAGGCCGGTTACCTGGACCGCCACCAGGACCCCGAGAACCGGCGCAGCCAACTCGCCGTGCTCACCGCGCAAGGGCGGGAGTTCCTGGAACGCGCCGCACCCGGCCATGTCGAGGCCGTACGACAGGCTGTCTTCGACGCGCTGACACCCGAGCAGGTGCGCCAGTTCGCGGAGATCGGCGAGGCGATCAACGCCGCGCTCCACCGCGAGGAGGACGCCGGGATCGATCAGGAGGCGTTGCCCTGGCGCCGGCGCTGAGGCAGCCTTGCTAGCCGACCAATTCGCGGACGAGCGCGGCCACTTGCTCCGTCTCGATCAGGAACCCGTCGTGGCCGTAGGGTGACTCGATGAGCCGGAGCCGGTCCGCGGCGGGGATGCCGGCCGCCAACTCGGCCTGCTGGTACGGCGGATAGAGCCGGTCGGAGTCGACTCCGGCGACCAGGGTCCTCGCGGTCACCCGGCGCAGCGCCGCGCGCGTGTCACCGCGGTCGCGGCCGATGTCGTGGCTGTTCATCGCCTCGGCGAGGGTGACATAGCTGCCCGCGTCGAAACGGCGTACCAACTTCGCGGCGTGGTGGCCGAGATACGACTCGACCTGGTACCGGCCGCCGTTCCACGGATCCTCCGAGTCCTGTGGCGTACGGCCGAAGCGGACCGCCAGCTCCGGCTCGCTGCGGTAGGTGACATGGGCCAGGCGCCGGGCCAGGCCGAGTCCAGTACGGGGGCTCCGGCCGGTGTCGTGGTAGTCGCCGCCGTGCCAGTGCGGGTCGGAGCGGATGGCGTGGAGCTGGATGTTCGTCCAGGCGATCTGCTCGGCGCTCGCCGCGGCGGTGGTGGCGAGCAGCAGAAGCGCGTCCGTCCGCTCCGGATGCGTCACGGCCCACTCCAGCGCCCGCATCCCGCCCATGGACCCGCCGACCACCAACGCCCAACGTTCGACGCCCAGTTCATCGGCGAGACCGGCTTCCACGGCGACCTGGTCGCGCTGGGTCAGGAACGGGAAGCCCCCGCCCCAACTCCGCCCGTCCGGGCGGCGCGAGGACGGGCCGGTGCTGCCCTGGCAGCCGCCGAGCACGTTCGGCGCGACAACGAACCAGCGGTCCGTGTCCAGGACTTGACCGGGCCCGACGAGCGCGTCCCACCAGCCGGGGGTCGGATGCCCCGGCCCGGCCGGTCCGGCGACATGGCTGTCGCCGGTGAGCGCGTGCAGCACCAGTACGGCGTTGGAGCGGTCCGGCGCGAGCCGTCCCCAGGTCTCGAACGCCAGCCGCACACCGGGCAGTTCACCGCCCGCTTCCAGTCCGAGGGGCTTCTCCCGGACGTGCCACTGACGGCGCCCGGGCGGGTCCCCCTCCCGCCAGGCCCCGGAGGCCGGCGGAAGGGGAACCGCTGACGGTGTCGGAACGGCGTTCAGGACGCGCCCTTGGCCGCGCGGAACCCGGCCTCCAGGTCGGCCTTCAGATCGGCGAGGTTCTCGATGCCGACCGAGAGACGCACCAGACCCGGCGAGGTGCCGGTCGCCGCCAACTGGGCCTCGTCCAGCTGACTGTGGGTCGTGGAGGCGGGGTGAAGTCGATCAGGGACCGCAGGGCCGTGCACCGCCCCGGGGCAGGGCGGCGGGCAGCGGGGTCCGGAAAGGAGGAGGAAGCGGAGCGGGACGTCAGCTCACGGTGGAACACGCCGTGGTGGTGACACGCACATGGTCGATGTGGCGGCGGGTCACGAGCACGGTCATGCAGTGAGAGAACCACAGCCGGTGCCGGAGAACCAGCGTGGCGTGGGGAGTTGAAACACGACTGCCATGTCCGCCCCGTCAGCCTGTGAGCTGTGGTCACAGCACGATCGCCTGTCTGGTTGCTCCCCGCCCAGGGGCCGACGATGACCCGGTCCCCTCTCCTCGCCCGACCGAACGGTTGTGATCCGCTTGAGCAGCCTCCCCGACGCGCCGTCCCACGCGGCGGACGTCGCCGCCCCCGACCGGCTCGACCGGCTGCGCTACGCCGGTGTGTTCATGCTGCTGTTCCTCTTCGGCACCGAGACGTTCCTGGTCTCGCCCCTGTTGCCGACGATCGCCAAGGACATCGACGTCAGCGAGGCTGCCGCGGCCTCCAGCGTCACGGCGTACGTGCTGGTGTACGCCGTGTGCGCGCCGTTCCTCGGTGTGCTGAGCGACCGGTTCGGGCGGCGCCGCGCGCTCGTCGCCGGTTCCCTGCTGTTCGTCGTGTCCAATGTCGGCGCCGCGGTGTCCACCGGGCTCGCGCTGCTGGTGGTGTCCCGGGCGGTCGCCGGACTGGCGGCCGCGTCGGCCGGCCCGGCGATCTGGGCGCACATCGCGGAGACCGCGCCGGACCGGGTGCGCGGCCGGGCGCTGGGCCTCGGCATGGCCCTGTTCTCGTGCGGCCAGGTCGTCGGCGTCCCGCTGGGCGGTCTGCTCGCGGGGATCTCGGGCTGGCGATCGGCGTTCCTCGCGCTGGCGATCGGCACCGCGGCGGCCGTACCGCTGCTGCTGCGTCAGGTCCGGCCGACCGCGCCGCAGCCCGCTCCCGTCGGCGCCGTCAAGGCTGTGCTCTCGGGGTGGGCGGACCCGTCGCTGCGCAACGCCCTGCTGGTCAACACGGTGTTCAACGCGGCGAATCTCGGTGCGTACACCTTCCTCGGCGCCGTACTCGTCCACCGGTTCGACCTCGGCGTCTCCGAACTGGGCCTGATCGGTGTGGTGGTCGGGGCGGGCAGCGTGGTGGGGTCGACGGCCGGAGGGTGGCTGGGTGACCGGGCGCGGGCGGCCGGCGGTGCGCCCGCGCCGCTGCTGCCGCTGTGGGGCGTGTTGCTGGCGGCCGGGATCGGCCTCGCCGTCGCGGGCCCGGGGCTGCCGGTGGCGGTGATCGGAGTGGCGCTGTGGTTCGTGGCCAGCGGCGCCTTCGTCACCGATCAGCAGACCCTGGCCGGCACCGTCGCGCCCGCCCTGCGCGCCACGTCCAGCGCCTGGCTGACCTCGACGATGTACGCCGGTACGGGCCTGGGCGCCTGGGCCGTCGGCGCCTTCGCCGACGTGACGACCGGCATGCTCACCATCGGTGTGAGCCTCGCCCTGTCGGCCGCCCTCGGCGCACTGCTGGTCAGTGCGAGGAGGCGACCGAGCGCAGCGGACGCTCGCTGAGCCCGGCCATCCGCGCCCGGTCCGCCTCCGCGCGCGGAGTGAACAGCAGCACCAGCGCGGACGGGTCGTCCACCGGGTGGAACGAGGACAGCGACAGCTCGATCCGGCCGGTTCCCGCGGGCTCCACGGTCACCGTGCGCGCGGTCAGCTCCGCCACCGAGTGGCACCCCCACCAGTGGCGGAGCTGCGGCGCGTCCTCCTCCAGCCGGCGATAGACCTCACCGGTGCGGGCGTCGGCCAGCGCGGTCCCGGCCTGGGCCCGGAAGTGCTGGAAGACGTTCATGGCCAGCGGCTCCCAGTCGTGCAGCACCGTCCGCAGCCGGGAGTCCGCCACCATCAGCCACATCAGGTTGCGCCGGTCCGCCGGGACGGTCTCCGGCGAACCCCACAGCGCGCTCCAGGCGGCGTTCCAGCCCAGCAGATCGAAGTACCGGTCCAGCAGTACGGCCGGACTGGCGGGCCAGGAGTCCAGGACCGGCTGCACCGCCGTCACCAGTCCGCCGCGTCCGTCGTCCGCCGCCGCGACCGGCTCGTGGTAACCGGCGAGCCGCATCGCGTGCCGCAGCCCCGCCGCGTCCAGCCGCAGCGCCCGCGCGACCGCGCCCAGCACCTGGCGCGAGGCGGTCACCCGCCCCTGCTCCAGCCAGGTGTACCAGGCCAGGCCCACCCCCGACAGCGACGCCACCTCCTCGCGGCGCAGCCCGGGTGTCCGCCGGCGGGCGGTCGCGCTGAGCCCGACGTCGGCGGGCTTCAGCAGTTCGCGGTGGGCCCGGAGGAAAGCGCCGAGTTCCGGGCTGGGAACGGGAGTTGACATGGTGGGTGGCTCCTCGGCCGTGCGGATCGTCCCAGGTTACGCGGCCACGAGCCGCCACAGCCGTACCGTCATGCGACTGACATGTCCGGTCTCGGCCTGCCGTCGCCACGCGGTGTCGCCGACCGCCCGGAAGAACCCGGCGCGGTGCTCGGGTGCGACGAGCCGGCTGTAGTAGTCGCCGAAGGTGGCGGCGTGGAAGTGCTCGTACTGCCCGGCGCTCTCCACGGTCACCACCGCGTCGCGGTCGAGGGTCGCCTCGATGCGGAAGTACCGCTCCAGCAGCGGCTTCAGCTCCTCCGTCGTGCGGGTTCGGGTCGCTATGGGCAGCACGCCGTGCGCCGCGAACAGGCCCGGTACATCGGCGTGCTGGGTTTCCAGGACCGTGCGGACGAGGTCGTCCTCGCCGCCCAGGCCGTGCTCGTCGCGTGTCGGGTGGTAGGTCGTCAGCAGGAAGGCTCCGTCGGGCGCGAGGTGGTCGCGGGTCCACTCGAAGATCCGCCGCTCGTCCGGGTACAGCCAGTGCAGGACCGACGTCATGGTGACGACGTCCGGGCGGTGGGGGAGTGTCCGGGGCGCGGTGAGGTCGGCCTCGTGGAGGGCGACGCGGTCCCCGTAGGGGCGAAGCCGCTCGGTGGCCTCGGCGATCCGGTGCGGGGAGCGCTCCAGGCCTACGGCCCGCCGCAGCGAGGGGAAGCGGTCGAGGGCGGTCCCGAGCAACTGGCCGATGCCGCTGCCCAGATCGAGCAGCACACGGGGGTCGCCGGTGACCTGGTCGAGGACCCAGTCCCGGTCGTGCACCTGGCGCAGCCTGCTGGCATCGGCGTAGCCGGCCAGGGTACGGGCCTGGATCTCGGCGGCGGACGCGGTCATGTGCGGGCCTCCTGGGCGGAGTCGGTGGCGGCGGCCGGCTCGAGCAGCCGCAGCAGGCGCTCCCGGGTGCCGCTCTGGTCGTAGCGCTTGAAGAGGTTGATCCGGTTGCGGGCCAGGTCGCCCCGGTGGACGTACTCGTAGAGGTGCTGGCGCTGTCCGAAGGCGTCCCCGGTCAGTTCCCAGGCGAGCCTGAACAGGCGGGACTTGTGGTCGGCGTCGATGCCCCGGCCGCGCATGTAGCGGTCGAGGTGCGGGCGCAGCCGGGGGTGGGCGAGGTCGTTCGCGGTGGGCTGCATCAGCAGGCCCGAGGCGCCGATCGTGCGGAGGATCTCCACCGCGCTGCCCGCGACCTCGGCCGACCAGACCCGGCTGGCGGCGGTGTCGCCGGGGGCGAGGAGTCCGCTGTCGGTGACCCGGGCGCGGGCCTCGGCGGCGTCGAGGAACAGTTCGGTCAGCTCCGCGTACCCGGCGAGACGGCCCAAGTCCTCCTGGATGTTGCGGAACTGGTCGACGCCGATGCTCTCGGCCACCAGGGTGGCGGTGGCCAGCAGGGTGCGCAGCCGCTCCCGGTAGCGGACATGGCCGATGTAGGCGCTCCACGCGTTGATCCGGGCGAGCCCGGTGCGCGCCAACGCGCCGTCGCGCAGCAGGAACACGCGGTCCCACGGCACGGTCACGTCGTCGAAGAACAGCATGGCGTCCTGCTCGTCGAAGCGGGCGCCGAGCGGATGCGCGTGCCCCCACGGGGTGTCGCCGAGCGGTTCGCGGCACAGGGTGATCAGACCCGGGGTGTTGAGCGGCAGCGCGAACCACACCACGAACTGCTCACCGCGACGCTGGGTGAAGGACGCCGACAGATACACCAGCACTTCGTGCGCGAACGGCGCCAGAGTCGTCAGCTGCTTGGCTCCGCGTACGACGATGCCCTCGTCGTTCTCGGCGAGCACCCGCAGCGCGAGGTCGGGATCGTCGACCGGGTCCGCGGAGCGGTCGATCTGCGGATCGCCCAGCGCGTGCGAGAGCACCAGGTCGTTGTCCGCGCAGTGCCGGTACCAGGCCTCCGCGTTGGCGCCGAACCCGGCATGACCGCGCTCCAGTTGGTGCCGGAAGTCGTAGACGCCCAGCGCGATCGAGGACATGAAGGCCGGAGAACGGCCGTGCTGGCCCAGCGACTCGGCGTGCCAGAACTCGGCGCTGCGCCGCTGGAGGCGCAACTCCTCGATGGTGCGCGGCGGTTGGTAACCGCGCGCGATGCGGCGACCGCTCTCGGGATCCTTGTAGGTGAGCAGGTCGTGGTGGGCGGGCTCGTGCTGGAGGTCCAGCAGCCGCGCCAGTTCGTCCACGGCCGGCCGGAAGGCGGGATGCATGACGGGATCGCTGACCCGCTTGCCGTCGAGATAGACCTCGCGGCCGTCGTTCAGCTCCGCGCGGTAGCGGTCGCCGGTGAGCAGGCCCCTGGGGGTGGGGTCGGTCAGGGTCATGTGCTGACTCCCGTGGGGGTCGGTGCGGGCAGAGAGGCGAGGGAACGGAACGTACGGTCGTGATAGAGCAGGGGGTCGCCCGGCCCGCTGTCCCCGGCGGCCACGACCCGGCCGACCAGCAGCGCGTGGTCGCCCCCGGGCAGCACGGCGTGCAGTCGGCAGTCGAACCAGGCCAGACACTCCTCCAGGACCGGCGCCCCGGTCGCCGCGATCCGCAGGGGCGCCCCCGTGAACAGGCCCAGTGCCCGGCCGGCCCCGGGTGCGGCGAACCGCCGGGCGAGCGCCTCCTGGCGGGCGCCGAGCACACAGACCGCGTACCGCGCGTCGGCGCGCACCGCGCCCACCAGCGGACTGCGCCGGTCCACGGCCACGCTGACCAACGGCGGATCCAGCGACAGCGTGCACAGTGAGGAGACCGTCTTCGCGAACACCTCCTCGCCGTGCCGCGCGGTGAGCACCGCGACCCCGGTCGTCCACCGCCGGGCGGCCTCACGGAAGGCGTCGAGGGCCGGCGCGCTCATCGCAGGCCCACGCGGTAGGCCCGCAGCCATTCGTCCACCTGCAGCAGGTGATCGAGGCCGCCCACGGGGTTCGGCGCGGTGCGCGGACTGGGCAGCGGCCGGCCCTCGGCGAGGGCGGTACGGACGGCGGCCCGGTCCACCAGGTCGAAGACCGGGGCGTTCGGATCGGCGAGCAACTCGTGCGCCCGGGCCGTCAGCACCTCGGTGTAGTGGACGGCGGGTGTGGACGGGTATCCGCTCTTGGGGCGGTCGGTGACCTGCGGCGGCAGCAGATCCCGTACGGCGTCGCGCAGCAGCCCCTTGGGGCGTCCGCCCGGAGCCTTGAGGGCCCAGGGCACGTTCCACACGTACTCCACGAGCCGGTGGTCGCAGAACGGCACCCGCAGCTCAAGACCCACCGACATGCTGACCCGGTCGGCCCGGTCGAGGAGCGGCGGCAGCCAGCGGGTCAGCGCCAGATGGAAGACCTCACGGATCCGCCGGTCGGCGCCCGACTCGCCGGGCAGCGACGGCACTTCGGCGAGAGCGCGGCGGTACTGCTCGGCCGCGTACTCGTCGGGACGCACGTCGGCGCGTACGTCGGGCCGCAGCAGGGCGGCGGGTGTCGTACGGCCGTGGAGCCACGGGAAGGTGTCGGCGGCCAGCGCCGCGGGATCGTGGAAGTAGGGGTAGCCGCCGAATATCTCGTCGGCGGCCTCACCCGACAGGGCGACCGTCGAGCGCCGTCGCACCTCGCGGAAGAGCAGGTGCAGCGAGGCGTCCATCTCGCCCCAGCCGGGCCGGTCGCGGGCGCGCAGCACGGCGTCGCGGGCCTCGAGCAGGTCGTCGTCGGGCACCACCACCGACGTGTGCAGGGTGCCGATGTGGTCCACGGCCGCCCGCACGAACGGCGCGTCGGCGCTGGTGCGCCAGGCGTCCGGCGCGCGATCGGCACTGCCGGGGAAGTCCACCGAGAAGCTGGTCACCTTGGAGTGCCCGGCCCGTTCCCGGGCAGCCGCGGCGAGGGCCGTGATCGCGCTGGAGTCGACGCCCCCGGACAGCAGGGTGCACAGCGGGACGTCGCTGAGCATCTGGCGTTCGACGGTGTCGGCGAGCAGGTCGCGGACCCGCTCGCGGGTGGTCGCGGCGTCGTCGGTGTGCGGCGCCGACGTGAGGTGCCAGTACCGCAGTTCACGCGTCATGGTCCTGCCGACGGTCAGCAGATGGCCGGGGCGCAGCTCGCGCAGCCCCCGGAAGATGCCGTGCCCAGCGGTCGGGGCGGCCGGCAGGGCGAAGAGTTCCGCGATGCCCTCGGAGTCCAACTCGGCGCGGAACAGCGGGTTGGCGAGCACCGCCTTGGGTTCGGAGCCGAACAGCACCCCGTCGCGGTGGGCGTGCCAGTACAGCGGCTTGATGCCCAAGTGGTCGCGCACCAGGAGGAGTTCCTGTCGCCGGCCGTCCCACAGCGCGTACGCGAAGATGCCGTTGAAGCGCCGCGGTGCGTCGTGCCCCCACTGGAGGTGGGCCCGCAGCACGACCTCGGTGTCGGAGCGGGTGCGGAAGGTGTGTCCCAGGGACTGCAACTCCCGCCTCAGCTCACGGTAGTTGTACAGCTCGCCGTTGTAGCTGAGCGCGGTGTCGGTGTCCTCGTCGGGCAGCGGCTGGGCGCCCCCTTCGAGGTCGATGACGGAGAGCCTGCGGTGACCGAGGGCGGCGTGCCGGGACAGCCAGACATCGCCGGCGTCGGGGCCCCGGCACGCCAGGGTCTCGGCCATGGCCAGTACCGTCCGCTGCCGGGTGCGCAGATCGGTCTCCCAGTCGACCCATCCGGAGACGCCGCACATCAGGGCTCCTGCCGTTCGTCGGTGGCCTCCCAGCGGCAGCCGTGGCCGGTGGGGCCGCTGCGCAACTGGTGCGAGGGCCGGAAGCCCTTCGCGCGGATGTTGGCGGAGAGTGCTTCGGTGCAGTAGGTGCACGGGGAGGCGAGGGTGATCCGGACGCCGGTGCGGCGCGCCTGCTCGCGGTAGTCCCAGATGGAGCAGTGCGTGATGGCCAGCGCGGCCCGCTCGGCGGTGGGCGGCGCGTCGTCGAACTCGTAGGTGGAGCCGTACAGTTCGGCCTGCCGTGCGATCCGGTGGATGGGGTCGGCGGCGCCCCGGCCGTGGTCGGGCTCCACCTGCCGGTGTATCTCGGCGTTGGCGCGCGCCCAGTCGGCGAGGACCTCCTCGCCGTAGCGGGTCACCAGGAATCGCTCCATCAGGGCCTGGCCGCGGAAGAACACCCGCTGCCAGGCGGGCGGTTCGGCGGTGAGCGGGTCGGGCAGGTCGGCGAAGATCTCGGCCTGGAGCGCGAACCAGTCGGTGAGGTGGACCTCGTCGCCGCGCGCCGCGAGCAGCCGGGTCAGGCCCGCCTCGGCCTCGTGCAGCCGCTGCTGCCACAGCGCCGACCGGTCGGCGTCGGACATGCCGCGGTACGGGGAGTGGGACAGGGGGGATTCGGTGCGGGGTTCCGCGTACGGATCGTGCAGTACGTCGGCGCCCGCGGGTGCGATGCCTGCGTCGGGCGCATCGCTCATGGGATCTCCTTCGGCAGTGGGGGAGTGCTGACCTCGGGTTCCAGGTCGTCGGCAACGCTATGCGTCGGCCCGATCACCCAGAAGCCCCGAAGGGATGCGGCGGGGGCGACCATCGGCGCACCCGGACTGCTCCGAAGGTCGCCCGCGGCCGTGGGCCCGGTACGCCGCAGGGCGGGCCCCGATCGGGGCCCGCCCTGCCTTCGGCCGTACGGGAGTCAGCCCGCCAGTCCGTGCCGATGGGCGTACAACGCCGCCCGCAGCCGGTCCGGTTGGCCGGTCTTGCGCATGGCCTGCGTGAGGTGTTTCTTCACCGTGGCCTCGGCCAGGGCGAGTTCACGGCCGATCTCCGCGTTGCTCAGCCCCTGGGCCAGCTGCGCCAGGACATCGCGTTCGCGGTCCGTGAGCCCGCAGTGCTGGGGCAGCGGCTCGGTGGCGTGCCCGGCCGCGCTCGCGGCCCGGACCCGGGCGGCCGGCGGAGCCGGCAGGAACACCGAGCCCCCCGCGGCGGCCAGTGTCACCGCGCCGATGATCCGGTCCTCCGCCAGTTCCAGCGGGAAGCAGCCGCTCGCGCCGGCCAGGAGCATCCGGTTGGCCTCGGCCGTGGTCTCGGCCCGGCGCAGCAGCAGCACGCGCGTGTCCGGCGCGCCGTCCGGACCGCGCAGTCGCACCACCGCGGCCAGATCGTCGCCGAGGGAGTCACCCTGCCCGAGCAGGATGACGTCGGGCCGCACCCGCCGCACGCTGCCCAGGGCGTGCGCCGGATCGCCCGTGCTGCCCACCACGGTCAGCCCGGGGACCGTCGACAGCACGCTGCGCAGCCCGGCCCTGGCCACCGGATGCCGCTCCACCAGGAACACCCGGGTCCCGGCGGCGGGACCGCTCGCCGGTGTCCCGCACGCGGGGTGGCCGCAGTCGCAGGCGGTCCGGCCCCGCGATGGCGCCTGCGGGCGCCGGTGCTCGGTCTCGGCCAGCAACTGGTGACCGGCTATCAGATCCAACGGATTGTCTATCTCGGCGTGCAGAGCGGCCGCACCGGGCGACCTGCGCAGGGTGCCGGGCCCCCTGCGGACGGCCGGCTGGCGCGGCGGCGCCGGGAGTTCGATCGGTACGTCGACGGTGCGTGGCATCGTGTCGCGGTCCCCTCGGATACGGCGGCGCCGAGCCCTGGACCGGGACCGGCGGGGATGGCTGAGGAGGACGCTGCCGGGACGGCGAACAGGCCGGGCGGTCAGCGTCGTGCGCGTGGACGACAGATCTCGTCGAAGCACCTGCGGTGCCACGAGCCGCCGATACCGACCAGGGTGAAGTCGGTTCGCCAAGGGGCCATACAGGAAGGGTAATTGGCCAATTTGTGCCGGGTCAAGGTCGGTCTGCCGGGTCCCGGCGATCCTATGACCTCCGGTATCAGCACGAATGCCTGGCTGGTTGCCGCCCCGGCCCGCCCCGCACCCTTCCTCACGCCGCAACTCGCCCGCCGAGGAAGGAACCACCCCCATGCCCGGCCCCCCGCACCACCGCGCCCCGGAATGACCCGGTTCCTGCTGCGCCGACTGCTGCTCGCCGCACCGACACTGCTCGGGGTGAGCGCCGTCGTCTACGCCACCGTCGCCCTGATCCCCGGCGACCCGGTCGCCGCCCTGCTGGGCCCCGGCGCCCCCGCAGAGGCCCGGGAGCGACTCGCCGAACGCCTCGGCACCGGGCGCCCGTTGCCCGCGCGCTACGCCAACTGGCTCTGGCACACCGCACACGGTGACCTGGGCACCTCGATCTCCGCCCAACGGCCGGTCGGGGAACTGCTGTTGCCCGCCCTCGGCCAGACCCTGATCCTGGCGGGCAGCGCGTTCCTCCTCGTCGTCACCGGCGGCGTCCTGCTGGGCGCACTCGGCGCCGTACGCCCACGAGGCGCGACCGGCCGGCTGTCGGGCGCGCTGAGCACCCTTGCGGTGTCCGCCCCGCAGTACTCGGTGGCCCTGCTGCTCCTCGCCGTGTTCGCGATACGGCTGCGGTGGCTCCCGGCCGGCGGCACGCACGACGTGTTCGGCCCCGGCGGCACACCGGACCTGCTGCGGCATCTCGTCCTGCCGGCGACCGCGGCCGCCCTCGTGCCGCTCGGCCTCACCGCCCGGGTGTTCCGCACCGCGCTCGCCGCCACGCTCGCCTCGGACCTCGCCGACGGCCTCCGGGCCCGCGGCCTGAGCCGGACGGCGGTCCTGCGCCACTGCGCGCACAACGCGTCACCCGCCCTGCTCACCATCGGCGGCCTGCAACTCGCCTACCTGCTGGAGGGGGTGGTCTTCGTGGAGACCCTGTTCGCCTGGCCCGGCATCGGACGGCTCCTCTACGACGCGCTGACCGCCCGCGACCTGCCCCTGGTCCAGGGCGGAGTACTGGTCGTCGCCGTGGCCTTCGTCGGTGTCAACATCCTGGTCGACGCCGCCCACGCGCTCGTCGACCCCCGCGTACGGAGTGCGGCATGACCCGTTCCGCGCACCGCGACGCGAGCCTGCTGATCCCGGCCGCCTGCGGCGACCCCCGTGCACGGAGGACGGCATGAATCGTTCCCTGTACCGCGACGCGAGCCTGCTGATCCCGGCCGCCTGCGCCGGACTGCTCCTCCTGCTCGCCCTCGCGGGCCCGTTCCTCGCGCCGTACACCGCCACCGCCGGGTCGCTCCAGCACCGGCTGCTGGATCCCGGCAGCCCCGGCCATCCGCTCGGCACCGACTCCCAGGGCCGCGACATGCTCAGCAGGCTGATCCTCGCCACCCGGCCCTCGCTGACCGGCGGACTACTGCCGGTGGCGGTCGCCACGACCGCCGGGAGCGTCCTGGGCATCACCGCCGGACTCGGCGGCCGGATCACCGAACAGGCGCTGCTGCGCACCCTGGACGTGCTCTACGCCTTCCCCGGCGTCCTGCTGGCCATCGCCGTCGCCACCCTGCTGCGGCCCGGTCTCACCGCCACCGTCCTCGCCCTGTCCGTCGTCCTCACCCCGGCCGTCGCCCGAGTGGTCTTCACCGAGGTGCAGCGCGTCCGCACCGCCGAATACCTGGAAGCCGCCCGGGTCAGCGGCGCCGGGAGCGCGGCGATCGCCCTGCGCCAAGTAGCCCCCGTCGTCGCACCGGTCGTCCTCGTCTACGCGTCCTCGCTCGTCGGCCTCTCCGTCGTGTACGCCGCCGGGCTGTCCTTCCTCGGCCTCGGCGTCTCACCGCCGGCCGCCGAATGGGGCGCCATGCTCGACGAGTTGCGCCCCAGCATCTTCACCCACCCCTACGTCGCGGTCCTGCCCGCGCTCACCGTCCTCGTCGTGTCGGTGGTCTTCAACACCCTCGGCGACGCCCTGCGCCACCACGTAGGCGACCGCGCGGCACGGCTCCCGCAGGGGGCGCGGTGATCCTCGACATCGAGAACCTGTCGGTGCGTTACGACGGGCCCGACGGCCCGGTGCGAGCGGTGGACGAGGTGTCGCTCACCCTGGAGGAGGGCGCGGCCCTGGTCCTCCTGGGGGAGTCCGGCAGCGGCAAGACCACGGTCGCCCGCGCCGTCCTGGGCCTGCCCGGCCGCGAGGCACACCTCACCGGCCGGATCCGGCTCGGCGGCACCGACCTGAGGACGCTCGGCGAGGCCGAGCTGTCCCGCATCCGCGGACGCCGCATCGGCTACGTACCGCAGGACCCGACCGGCGCCCTCGACCCGCTGCGCCGCATCGGCCCGCAGATCGTCGAAGTCCTCCTCCGCCACCGGACCGCCGCCAACCGGCGAGCCGCCCGAGCCGCCGTCCCCGGCCTGCTCACCACGGCCGGCGTCACGGACCCGGAGCGCGTGGCACGCGCATACCCGCACGAGCTGTCCGGCGGCCTGAGACAACGGGCGGCGATCGCCCTGGCCGTGGCGTGCGGCCCGGAACTCCTGATCGCCGACGAGCCCACCACCGCACTGGACGCCCTCGTCCGAGGCCGCGTCCTCGACCTCTTCGACACCCTGCGCACCGAGCGGGGCATCTCCCTGCTGATCGTCACCCACGACCTGACGGCGGCGCGCCGCATCGGCGGTCAGGTGGCCGTCATGCGCGAGGGGCGGGTCGTCGAGGCGGGGCCGGCCGGGCAGGTGCTGGGCCGCTCGGCCGGCCCTGGTGCCGAGGCGCTCGCCGCACCGCGGGGAGATCGTCCATGACCGTTTTCGGGGTTCCGCTGCTCGCGGTGTTGGTGCCGCTCGTTTCCCGCGACCTGTCCGCGGCGTGTTGTGTCGGCGGTCGCGTGGCTGTCTTGCACGTGGGGCGGGTCGTCGAGGCTGGGCCGGCGGGGAAGGTGCTGGGCCGCTCGGACCGCTCGGTCGTCGAAGTGCTTGCCGTACGGCCGGGGGATCGTCCATGACCGTCTTCGGAGTTCTGTCGATCGCCGTGTTGGTGCCGCTCGTTGTCCACGACCTGTCCGCGGCGCGGCGCGTCGGTGGCCGCGTGCCCGTCGTGCGCGAGGGACCGATCGTCGAGAAGGCGCCGGCCGAGAAGGTGGTCGCCGGTTCCGCCCGCCCGGCAACACAACTGCCCACCGCATCGCCCGGAGACAGCCCATGACCGACTCCCAGGATCCTCTGCTGATCCTCGACCATGTGACGAAGCGCTACCCGCGCGGCCAAGTCGCCGTCGACGACGTCACCCTGACCGTCGCTCCCGGCGAAACCCTGGGCCTGGTGGGCGAGTCGGGCTCCGGCAAGTCCACCCTCGCCCGCCTCGCCCTCGGCCTGATCGCGCCCAGTGCCGGGACGGTGCGGTTCGCCGGGCACGACCCCGGTCGGCTGCGCGGCCGGGCCGGGCGGGCGGTCCGGGCCCGCCTGCAGTTCGTGCCCCAGCATCCCCGGGGCTCGCTCAATCCGAGCCTGCGGGCCGGGGAAGCCGTGAACTTCGCGCTGCGCACCCACGGCACGCCGCGCCGGGAGCGGCCCGCCGTGGTGGCCGAGCTGTTCCGCCAGGTCGGGCTGGATCCACTGCTCGCCCGCCGCCACCCCGGCGAACTGTCGGGAGGCCAGCTGCAACGCGTCGCCATCGCCCGCGCGCTCGCCACCGGGCCCCGGCTCGTGATCTGCGACGAACCGACGTCGGCCCTCGATCCCACGACGCAGGCCCAGGTCCTCCAGCTCCTCACCGAACTCCAGGACCGCCTTGGCCTGGCCTACCTCTTCATCTCGCACGACCTTGCCGTCGTACGACAACTGGCCCACCGGGTGACGGTGTTGCGGCACGGCCGCGTCGTCGAGGAAGGCCGGGCCGACAGCATCTGGACGGCACCCCAACACCCCTACACCCAGGCCTTGTTGGCCGCGGCCACCGACGAACCCTCCCTGCTCCACTGAACCGACGGGAACCCCATGAAGCACCGCCCCCGCATCAGAATCGCACTGTCCGCGGCCCTACTCCTTCTCGCCGTCGGCTGCAGTTCGTCCTCAGCCGGTCAGGCCGCCGGCTCGTCCACCGGGCGCGGCGGCACCCTCGTCATCGGCGCGACCGGCAGACTCCCCAACCCCGACACGGTCATCGGAGGGGCCGGCTTTGAAGGCAAGCGGCTGGTGTCCTTCCAGCTGTACGAGGGCCTCACCCGCTACGACCTGTCCAAGACCGACGCGCCGCCCGAGATCACCGGCGCCCTCGCCACCTCCTGGAAGGTCGCACAGGACCACAAGACCTGGACCTTCACCCTCCGCAAGGGCGTCACCTTCCAGGACGGCACCCGCTTCGACGCCGACTCCGTGATCTTCAACCTCGACCGCTACCTCAACAAGAAGAGCGCCTACTACACCACCGTCCTCGGCGCCGCCGCGAGCGAGTACGCCGGAGACATCGTCACGTACCGTCAACTCGACTCAGGTCACGTCCAGTTGGTCACCAAGACCCCCAACGGGCATTTCCCCGAAGACCTCGCCCACGTCCTGATCGCCAGCCCCACCGCCGTACGCAGGACGGGCTCCGCGAACTTCTCCCAACACCCCGTCGGCACCGGCCCGTTCACCTTCAAGTCCCAGACCTCCGGCGAGCAGATCGAGCTCGTCGCCAACAAGCACTACTGGCGCGGCGCACCCAAACTGGACCGCCTGATCGTCAAGGCGCTCCCCGACCCGGCCGCCCGTACCGCCGCCCTGCGCTCGGGCTCCGTCAACTGGATCGAGTACCCCAACCCGGACGACCTCGCGAGCCTCAAGGCCGACGGCGCACAGATCCTCACCAACAGCTACGACCACCTCTGGTACTGGATCCTCGACACCACCAAGGGCCCCTGGAAGAACGCCGACGTGCGCAGGGCCGCCAACTACGCCATCAACCGCAAGGCCATCGCCGACGACCTCCTGCACGGCACCGCCGACCCCGCGTACCAGGCCGCCCCGCGCGCCACCTTTGCCTACGACCCCCAGGGCAACACCTACTCCTACGACCCCGCCAAGGCCAGGAAGCTGCTCGCCGAGGCCGGCTACCCGAACGGCTTCAGCACCTCCGTCACCGTGCCGACCGGCGGTTCCGGCAATCTGCTGCCCGTACCGATCACCGAGGCCCTGCAGCGCGACCTGGCCGCCGTCGGCATCAAGGTGACCATCCGCACCACCGACTGGTCCACCCTGATCGGCGCCGAGGCCAAGGGCAAGGTCGCCCTCGGTTCGGACGCCATCGCCCAGTCCACCACGCTCTTCCAGTCCGAGGCGCTGCTGCCGCTGTTCATCGGCAGCAACAGCCCCTTCTGGACGGGCCATTACAGCAACCCCGCCGTCGACAGACTTCTCGCGGAGGCCGCCGCCTCACCCGACAGGACCACCCGACAGACCGACTACCGGCAGGCGCTCGCCAAGGTCACCCAGGACGCACCCTGGCTGTTCGTGGTCAACGACCGCAATCCACGCGCCCTTTCCCCCGCGGTCCACGGACTCGTCCAACCGCAGTCCTGGTTCCTGGACCTGACCACCGTGTGGGTCGGCAAGTGACCGACCAGCCCCCCCCACGACGTACGACAAGTGGCCGACCAGCTCCGACGACGTACGACAAGTGACCGACCAGCTCCGACGACGTACGAAAGGACGGCCGTCCGCATGACCGACGACCGGCAACCGCCCAAGTGGGGCATCACCCTGCCCCTGCCGGGCCTCACCATCGACCGGCACCGCTTCCTCGTGGAACGCCTGCCCGACCTCGGCTACACCGACGTGTGGAGCGCGGAGGGCGGCGGCACGGACGCCTTCACCCCGCTCGCCGTCACCGCCGCCTGGTCGGACACGCTGCGGATCGCCACCGGAATCGTTCCCGTGCACACCCGCGGACCGGCCGTCCTCGCCCAGACCGCCGCCACGCTGGCCCAACTCGCGCCAGGGCGACTGCTGTTGGGCCTCGGCGCATCGGTCCCCGCGCACGTCACCGACATCAACGGAATCCCCTTCGACGCCCCCTTCAAGCGGACCCGTGACGTGCTCCGCTTCGTGACCCGGGCGCTGCGCGGCGAACACATCGCGGGCGACTTCGACACCTTCTCCATCACCGGCTACCGGCTGCCGCATCCACCGGCCGACCCGGTCAAGGTCATTCTCGGCGCACTGCGGCCCGGCATGCTGCGACTCGGCTTCACCGAAGGGGACGGAGCGATCACCAACCTGCTCTTCCCCGAGGACGTACCGAAGATCCTCGACGCCGTCGGCCCGCAGCCGCCCGGCAAGGAACTGGTCGTCAAGGTCTTCGTCTGCCCCACCGAGGACCTCGACTACGCCCACCGCGCCACCCGCCCCTTCCTCGCCTGGATCCTCAACCGGGAGCCCTACCGAAAATTCCACGAGTGGCTGGGACACGGCGAGTTGCTGCGCGAATCGCACGAACGCTGGGCCGCGGGCGGCATCGAGGCGGCGCAGAAGGCCCTGCCGGACGAAGTCGTCGACGGTCTCTTCATCAGCGGCTCGCCCGAGGAGTGCCGCGAACGCATCCTGCGCTACCACCGCCCCGGCGTGACCACGCTCCAGCTGTACGTCTCACTGCCGCCCCACGTGTTCGTCAGCCGGGCCAGGCTGCTCGACACCCTGGCCCGCCTCGGACCCACCGGCGGCTGACCTGCGGAGGCTCCGGCATGGAACTCGACATACGCGGCGGCGTCAGGGCCGCCCCCGTCCTCGGCGACACGCCGCGGGAGCGACAGGCGCTGCGCTTCGCCCCCGACCCCCGCGACCGGGACGCCCACCCCGGCCATGTCGCCCGCACCGCCCGGGAGAACGAGGAGGACGGCCTCGACAGCGCGCTGGTGACCCAGTCGAGTTCCTGGCCGGACCCCTGGATCGTCGCGTCCTGGGCGCTCGCCGCCACCAGTCGGCTGCGCATCGCCGTGGCCCACCGGATCGGCACCACGGCACCCACCGCGGCAGCCCGGTCGCTCGTCACCCTGGACCGGCTGTCCGGCGGACGGGCCGCCGCGCACGTGATCGTCGGATCGAGCGACGCCGATGTCGTGCGCGACGGCGACACGCTGCCCAAGGCGGAGCGCTACCGGCGGGCGGGCGAGTACCTGGACGTCTTCCACCGGGCGCTGACCGAGGAGAAGGACTTCACCTTCGAGGGCGAGTTCTACACCGTCCGGGGCGCCCGGTCGGGCCTACGACCCGCACCTCGTGGGGAGTTGGTCTCCTTCGGCGGCTCCTCCCCGGAGGGCCTCGACCTGGCGGCGCGCTACGCCGAGGTGTACGCCATCGCACCGATGCCCCTGACCGCGACCCGCCTGCGCGTCGCCGAGGTCAGGGCCGCCGCCGCGTCGCACGGACGGTCGCTGCGGATCTGGCGGTCCGTCGGCCTGGTGCTGGCCGGCACCGACGAACAGGCCCAGGCCCGGGCCCGCCGGATCGCCGACGACGCCGTTCGGCTGAGCACCGCGGCACACACCTCCCGCTGGAGCGAGGCCGTCCAGCTCGACCGGGACCGCGAACGCGGCCGTTCGGTACCCGGCCCGGGCCCGGCGGAGATCACCGCGTACATCCGCCGCTCCCTGGCCGCCGCCTTCGTCGGTTCGCCCCGCACCGTGGCGGACCGGATCGACTGGCTGCGTTCGGCCGGCATCGACATCATCCAGCTCGACACCCCGGTGGAGACCGACGAAGACCGCTCACTACGACGGGAGTTGGTGACCCTGCTCCGGACGGGCCGGGCTCACGGCCGAAGGGGTTGGTAGCACCGCCGTACGCCCTCCCAGCGCCCGGGAGAAGTGATCCGTGACCAGGTGTGTCAAACGAGGAGGGCCTGGTGCCGGTCAGTTCGTCATGGACCGACAGTGGCCGCCGTCCGACCTCGACACGGGTGGCCGCGGACCGGTTCAACAGGGCCTGCAGCGGGCCGACTTGACCGCCCGCAGATGGTTCGCGACGCGGACGCCACGGCCGACCGCCCGCGGATGGGCGGACAGCGAGGTCTCGCCGCCGGCATCGGGGACGGTCGAGTGCAGCATGACCTGCGACTTCGCCGCCCTGATAATGCCGCTCGGCCACCAGGTATGGAGTGGGCGGGAGGTGACGGGCGCTACCCAGAGCCACCCCGGCCGACCGTCAGACACAGCAGGTGGAGTCACATCTCACTTGCACAGTGAGGAGCCTCTGGAATGGAGTGGAGTCAGAACTGACTGGCAAGTGGAGTCCCCGACTTCACATACGAAGGCACCACGTACTTCCCGTCATTCATTGCGGGAACCTTGCCGCAGGTGAAGGCCAATGGACGCCTCTTGACACCCTTTTCCGGCCCGCTCTAGCGTCCCCCACCATGAGCGAGCCGTTGACAACCCCCGGCGAAGGTTTCCACCCCCATCTCCACGACGCCGCAGGCCAATCGGCAGCCCCCCTGCGCACCCGCCTGCACCACATCCGCGCGGACGCCCTCGACGGCGACACCGCACAGAGCGGCGGCATGCGCAGGTTCGCCGCGGTGAGCGGCAGGACGGTCGGCTCCGAGAAACTGTGGATGGGCCAGACCCACGTGGCCCCCTCGACGTCCTCCTCCGACCACCACCACGGCGAATCCGAGACCGCGATCTATGTGGTGAGCGGACACCCCGAGTTCGTGTTCCTGGACGACACGGGCCCTCGGCCGGAAGAGGTACGCCTGCGCACGTCCCCCGGGGACTACATCTTCGTCCCCCCGTTCGTGCCGCACCGCGAGGAGAATCCGGACCCCGCCGACGAGGCCGTGGTGGTGATCGCGCGCAGCACGCAGGAGGCGATCGTGGTGAACCTTCCGGGGCTGTACGTGCTGGGGGCCGGGGAGGACTGAGGAGGCCCTGCTGCTCGCCGACCGCCCGCCGCGGCTGCGGAAATTCCCTCGCGGCGCGGCCGGAACGGGCTGAGACTCGTGCCATGACTGACATGGAGGCGTTCCGGAACGCGGTCACGGCATGGGCGACGACGGGTGGCCCCGGCGGCTCCGTGCACGAGCTGGCAGCGCGACTGCCGGTCCGGACGGCTGTCCTGGTCGAAGGCCCGAGCGACGTCGCGGCGGTCAACGCGCTGGCGGAGAACCGCGGCCGGAACCTGGCGGCCGAGGGCGTCTGCGTCCTGTCGATCGGCGGCGCGATGAGCGTCGCCCACTACGCCCGACTCCTCGGCTCACCCGGACTGGGCCTACGCCTCACGGGACTGTGCGACGAGGCGGAACGCGCCTACTACGCCCGCGGATTCGAGCGGGCCGGTGCGGAACAGCAGAGCATCTTCGTCTGCGCGGCGGACCTGGAGGACGAACTCATCCGCGTGCTGGGCGTGACCCGGGTGGAGGAACTCGTCCGCGCGGAGGGCGACTTGCGTGCCCTCAAGACCTTCCTGCGCCAGCCGGCCCAGCGGGGCCGCGCTCCGCAGCAGCAGTTCAGACGCTTCCTCGGAACGAAGAAGGGACGCAAGATCCACTACGGCCGTGTCCTCGCCGGGGCCCTCGACCCCGGCCGCGTCCCGGCACCGCTCGACGACCTGCTCGCCAGTCTCTGAAGGCCGACGGTCACGGTCGCCGCGCTGCCGAGGCCCGGGTGCTCGTCTTCGCAGTCGCCGCAGGCGGCAACTGCGTCGAAGCCGCGGCTGCAAACAGCGTTGAGATCTCAGTCCTTGGCCGGCAGGTCATGTCGCGCCGGCCAGTTCGGATCGTCCAGATCCTTGCGGACCTGCTCCGACAGCCCGGCCAGTCCTGCACCGCGCCCCCGGGCGAAGCATCCACGAGCCTCGCACCGTGTGTGCTCCAAGGCGGCGGCCCGAGCGGCATCCTCGCTGTCGTACCGCGTCACGTCGCGCCGCTCGTAGCCCTCCTGCGCATCGGCGGAGGCCTGCCCGCCTTCAAGGGCCCAACAGCCTTCCCAACCGTGGTACTTGTCGCCCTGGCCGCTCACCCAGAAGTACGTCATGCCGCGGAGCCTGCCACGGGGAGAGGACTGCGGCATGGCCTTCGCCCAGGTGGTGGTCGCGTCCCTGTAGTAGGTGAACATCGACGGCGGATGCCGGGAACCAGCAGGAAGTCGACCCCCTCCACCCCCTCCGCCGAGACAGCCCCCAAGCCGGTCGCGATGGTGCCGACCGTATCGCCCTACTCGACAGCGAAGGACCAGTCGCCTGCGCGGCCCATACTGGCGACGCCCGGCACGCCCACGTGACGTCACGCACTCTGGACAACTCGTATGGCGGCTCTGGACAGTACGCGTATGGGCACCCTGCGTACGACCCTGCAGACCCAACTGGTGCTGCGCCCTTTGCTGGAGGAGCCCGCCAGGCGGTGGTACGGCCTTGAGCTGTGCGAGCTGACGGGACTGCCGTCAGGGACGACCTATCCGATTCTGGCTCGGCTGGAGCAGGCCGGCTGGGTGAACAGCGCCTGGGAGGAATCAGCCGGGCACGTGGAGGGCGGGCGCCCACGCCGCCGCCTCTACTGGATCACCAAGGGCGGCGAGAAGCACGCCCGGGAGGCCCTGGCGCGAGCCGACCGATCCCGCAAGCGCCCCTTACCGGGAGGGCCCACTCGTGTGCCGACCGGGGACGGCACACGATGAGAACCCGCCCTGGGAGGTGTCACCATTGACCATTCCCACTGCCCTGGTTGGACGGGATCAGCAGGCACCCCGCGATTCTCGATTACGGCTACGGCAGCACGATGCAGGAACTCGAACAGCTCGGGTTCGACAGTCAACGGGGATCCAAGTCCTCGCCCGAAGGCGCCCGCTCCTGGTCCAGGCACGATCTCCACCGTGCACGAGGACAAGGACCGCCGCAGGCAGGGAAGTTACCCACTGGCCGGGACGGAGCACGACCAAGCCCGGGGCAACTCCGATGCGTAGACAGCCTCGTACTCACCGGCCTGGACGACCACGAAGGTCCGCCCGAGCACCCTCATGTGAACCGGCATCCGTGTCCGAACGGGCCTCAATGACGCACGAGTATCGGGTCCAGTCCGCTAGACACCCGCGTCCCCGACCTGCCCGACGAGCATCGTTACCCTCACATCCTCAGTGAACCGCTCGTCCGCGGGGAGCACTTGCCGGACACGTTCGGCGAAGGCGGCGCGGTCGTCCGGTCCGGGCAACCGGTCGGCTGGAATCGCGGAGCATACTCCGCCGAAGAGTTGGTCGAAGCTCAGCTCGTCGCTGTACTCGACGAACAACTCCCGCACACCGCCGAAGCCCGCGGACCGAAGTGCCTCCGCATACCGCACCCGGTCATGGCTGCTGGTGCCGCAGGTCGCCGTGAGCGTCGTACCGAACCACTCTTCGAGGAAACCGCGCAGGGCCCGGGACCATGGACTGTCCTGGAGCCACAGCGGCGTTCCGTTGGAAATCACCGCGATGCCTCCGCCCGCACGCGACAACGGCCCCACGGCGCGGAAGAGTTCGTCGTGCCGCATCCAGTGGAGCGCCTGCCCGATGACCGTCAGCGCCAACGACCGCTCTCCCAACAGCCCGCCCAGTGCTGGGATATCGGTATCGGCGCCAAGCACCCAGGTCGCGTTCCGAACCCCCTGCGCCTCCGCCGTCCGCCGGGCCAGCCGCAACATGTCCGGCTCCGGATCCACCCCCACCACCGAACGAACCCGGGAAGCGAAAGGAACCGCGAGCTGCCCTGTGCCACACCCCGCGTCGAGCACGACATCGGCCCGCGAGAGCCCGAAGGCTTCCTCCAGGGTGTCGAAGACCTGGGGAGGGTACCCACGCCGGTACTCCGCGTAGTACTCGGCCACGGCACCACTGAATCCCAGTGACAAGGCCCCACTTCGCCGGGAGTCGGCCGTACCGGACACCATGCGCGTCACTCCTTTCCCGCGCGGGCGAGCGCCTCTTCGGCCTGTGCGGCGATGCTGCTCACGAGATCGGCCGCCGACGGCAGGTCATCGATGAGGTCGACGGCTTCGCCGGCCCACACGGGCAGCGGGGGTATGTCGCCCCGTGACAGGGCGAGTTGGTAGTCCTGTCTGGTGGCGTGGGGATCGGCGGCGAGTTCGGTCTCCCGGCCGCGCCACGCGTCGAGGAAGGGGTGACCGAGGGTGCGGGCGGTGTACTTCGACGGCCAGCGGGAGCTGCGGGCGATGTCGAGGATGCTGTTCCGCTCGGTGTCTCCGCCGTGGCCCTGCACGATCGCGGTGGCGGTCGAGGGAGTGACCAGGGCTTCCGTCGTGGCCTGGAAGCGGGTGCCGATGAGCGCTCCGGCGGCGCCGAGGGCGAGTGCGGCGGCCAGGCCGCGGCCGTCCGCGATCCCGCCGGCGGCGAGCACGGGCACGGGGGCCGCCAGATCCACGACGACCGGCACGAAGGGCAGCGTGGAGCGTCCGTGCCGAGCTCCGTGTCCGCCGCTCTCGGATCCCTGGGCCACGATGACGTCGGCGCCAAGGTCCACCGCTCGCCCGGCTTCCTCCAGATCAGTGACCTGAATGATCAACGCTGCCCCGGCCTGGCGGATACGTTCGGCGAACGGGCTCGGATCCCCGAACGACAGCATCACCGCAACCGGGTTGTGTTCCAGCGCTCGCTCGACCGCGTCGACACCGATCTGCCAGGTCAGGAATCCGATGCCCCACGGCTTCGTGGTGTTCTCGGCGACGACGGCCGACTCGCGGGCCAGCCACTCACGATCCCCGTCGCCGCTGCCCAGCAGCCCCAGTCCGCCACCGCGGGAGACGGCCGCGGTCAGCGCACCCCCGGCCGACCCACCCATCGGTGCCAGTGCGACCGGGTGTTGCACCCCGAATAACTTCGTGAACGCCGTCGAGAGGGTCATGGCCACCATCATCGCCCTTGCCGCCGTACGAGCTGAAGGGCGCCGGACATCAGTGGCTCGGCCACGCGCCCCGACCCTGACCTCGGCCCATGAACCAGCGGCAGCGGAAGAAGCTCACCGGACGAACCGTGACCTCCCCACCGCAGACCACCGTCCGGCGACCGGACCCAACCCCGTGCCCGCCCTGCGCGACGGCGCACTGTGCAGGCACCGGGAATGCCGGATACTCGTGAACGGCGGGGCATGTGGGTGCTGTGCCGACAGGAGGTGCGCGAGCGTATGGAAATACCCTGGCGCGTTCCGCCCGGGCGGATCCGCACATGGTTGCGCGACCACGACCCGGGGCTCGTGGCGACCCGCCGGGCCGCGCGCACCGCGCTGGTGATGCCCGCCCTGTTGGCACTGTGCAGCCAGGTGCTGCATTCCTCGACGATGGCGACCTACGCGGCGTTCGGGTCGTTCTCGATGCTCCTGCTGGTGGAGTTCACCGGCCCCATGGTGCAGCGCCTGCGCGCCCACGTGGGTCTGGCCGTGGCCTGGGCGGTGCTCATCTGCCTCGGCACGCTGGTGGCCCGGACGACCTGGCTCGCGGTCACGGTGATGGTCGTGGTGGGCTTCCTGGTGCTCTTCTCGGGTGTGGTCAGCTCCGTCCTCGCGGGCGCCTCGACCGCGCTGCTGCTGGCCTTCATCCTCCCGGTGACCTCGCCCGCCCCGCTGTCGCAGCTGCCCGACCGGCTCGCCGGAGCGGGCCTCGCGGCGGCCGTCGCCATGGTCGCGATCTCCTTGCTGTGGCCCCGGCCCGCCGCGGACCCGCTCAGCGCGCCCGCCGCCCGTGTCTGCCGCGCGGCTGCGGCACAGCTGCGTACCGACGCCTCGTGGCTGGCCGGCGGCCCGGACGCGCCGACCACCCGGCAGTGCGAGGTCACCGCCGGTCGGGCCGCCGCCGCGGCGGCGGACCTGCGCACCGCCTTCGACGCCACCCTGTACCGGCCCACAGGTCTGTCCGCCGGTTCCCGCGCCCTGGTCCGGCTGGTCGACGAACTGACCTGGCTGAGCGCCATCGTGGCCGACAGCGGCCCCCCGCTCGCGGACCGCCGGGCCTGCGACGCCGACGCGCATGCCGTACGCCGTGCCGCGGCAACGGCCCTGGACGCGGCGGCCGACCTCCTCGACGCCCCGCGCAACGCGCCCGACTCCCTCCGTACCGCCCTGGTGAACCTGCGTACGGCCATGGACGGCATGGAACTCCGCGCCACCCACCGACTGCCCGTGGAACAGCCGAAACCGGGCACGGACTCGGAGGTCCGCGCCTTCATCGAGACCCTCGACCTGTCGTTCCGCGCCCAGGAGTTGGGGTTCGCCACCCTCCAGATCGCCGGCAACGTGGACCTGGCGGCGGCTGCCGAGCGGCGCAGCTGGCCCGAGCGGCTGCTGGGCACGGAACCCGGCGCACTGGCACAGCCGCTGGCGTCCGCCGTCGAGCGCGCCGCCGCACACCTGGAACCGCGTTCGGTCTGGCTGCACAACAGTCTCCGGGGCGCGGTCGGCCTCGGTATCGCGGTGGCCCTGGCGAACCTGACAAGTGCCCAGCACTCGTTCTGGATCCTGCTCGGAACCCTGTCGGTGCTGCGTTCCAACGCGCTCAACACCGGGCAGAACGCGCTCCGGGCCCTCGGCGGCACGCTGGCCGGTTCGCTCATCGGTACCGGACTGCTCCAGCTCATCGGGCACCACAGCACCGTGCTCTGGTTCCTGCTCCCCGTCGCCGTGCTCGTCGCCGGCATCGCCCCCGCCGCCATCTCGTTCGCGGCGGGACAGGCGGCCTTCACCGTCACCCTGGTCATCCTGTTCAACATCGGCCAGGACCCCGACTGGCACATCGTGCTGCTGCGGATCGAGGACATCGCCCTCGGCTGCGCGGTGAGCGTTCTGGTGGGCCTGTTCTTCTGGCCCCGGGGCGCCGCAGCCGCCGTGGACCGGGCATTGTCGGCGGCGTACACCGACAGCGCCCGCTACCTCGCCGACGCGGTGGAGTACGCGGCCAGCCGCTGCAGCATCGGCTGCATCCCGACCGACGCCCCGCTGGAGGCCGGCCGGCAGGCCGCCGCCGCGGCCCGCCGGCTCGACGACGCCTTCCGCAGCTACCTCGCCGAACGCGGCGCCAAGCCGGTGCGGCTGTCCGACATGACCACCCTGGTCACCGGGATCGTAGGACTGCGCCTCGCCTCGGACGCCGTACTGGAACTGTGGCAACGCAACGGCGGCGAGGAACGGATCGAACCCGACCGTTCCGAGGCCCGGCTCACCCTGCTCGACACCGTCGGAAGGCTGGCCGACTGGTACCGCGACCTCGCCGTCGGCCTCGGTCGTCACACCGCCGTGCCCGCCCCGCTCTCCCGCGACCCCGGTGTGGAGGCACGGCTCGTCCACTCCCTGCGCCGCGACCTCCGTGACGACGACGGACACGCCACGGCGACGGCCGTCCGCATCATCTGGACCGCCGACCACCTCAACGCGGCCCGCCGCCTCCAACCCAGCCTGGCCGCCGCGGCGAAGCAGAGCGATCCGGCCTGACGACGAGACCGGCCGACGATACGGCTGTACCCGTCTCCGGCCTTGCGGGGAAGGGCGGCGCGCCCCGAGCAGCGTGGGTTCCGTCGGTCACCTACGCCCAGCAGCCGTTGACCGTCGCGGCGAGGCCGTCGAGGGCGTCCTTGATGGCGGCCGGGTCGGCGGTGGAGCTGTTCTCGATGAAGGAGAAGATCTTCCACTCCCCGTCCCCGGCCTTCGTCAGCCCGCTCAGCGCGATCGCGCCGGTCAGCGTGCCCGTCTTGGCGCTCACCTTTCCGACGGCGCACTGGGAGTCCGCGGTGTCGAACCGGCCCCACTCGGGGCCCAGCGTCGAGCCCGCCTCACCCGCGACGGGCAGTCCGTCCACGATGTACTTCAGGGTCGGGCTGTTGGCGGGGTCGTCCGCCAGGTCGAGGATGTCGGCGATGGTCTGTGCCGGGATGCGGTTGGAGCGGGACAGTCCGCTGCCGTCGTGGATCTCGAAGTCGGCCAGGGACACGCCGTATTGGGTGAGGACCTGGCGTACGACCGCCGTGCCGTCCTCGAAGGTGGCCGGGCGGCCGGCCGCGAGCGCCGTCGTCCGCAGCAGAGACTCGGCGATATCGTTGTCACTCACCTTGAGCATGTGCTCCACGATGACCGACAGTGCGTCGGAGTCGTGCTGGGCCACGGGGACGGCCGCGGTGCCCGCGAGGCCGTGGGCGACGCTCCCGGAGACCGTGACGCCTTGCTGGGTGAGGAGCTTGGCGAAGGCCCGACCGGCGTCCAGGGACGTGTCCGTGACGTGGCGGCCGTCGACCACCAGTGCCCGTACCGGGGCGATGGAGTCGGGGTAGTAGCCGTCGTTCCAGCCGACGGCGAGCGTCGGCGCGGGGAAGAGACTGTCGTCGACCTGCACCTTCACCGAGGTCAGGCCCGCGTTCTTCAGCCCCGCGACGGCGGTCGTGGCCAGCGCCGTGAGGTCGGCGGTGGTCAGCGTACGGTCCCCGCCGCCCACCAGGGTGAGGGTACCGGCGTCGTAGACGACCTTCGTGGTGAAGCGGTGGTCGGGGCCGAGGACCGTCAGCGCGGCGGTGGAGGTGGCGAGCTTGGTGTTGGACGCGGGCATCAGCGCGGTGGTCGCGTCATGGCCCCAGACGACCTTGTTGGTCTGGGCGTCGATGACGACACCGCTGAGTGTGGTGCCCAGGCGGGTGTCCTGGATGCGGGTGCCGAGGTTGTCCGCGATCTTCTGCTCGGCGGGGTCGAGCGTGGCGGCGGCCGTCTTGGCGGCGGTCCGGTCGGCGGCGAAGGCGGACGTGCCGAACAGGATCGTCCCGGCGACCGGGGCGGTCACCGCGATGACGGCGGCGCGGCGGAGTGCGGGGTTGAGCGCTCCGCTCTTGCGGTGACGTCCGTTCGCACGGTCGGCGGAGGGGGAGTTGGGCATGGAGACCTCGGTACGGGATGTGTGAGCGGGGGAGGCACGGGAGTTCGGGGGGATCTTGAAGGGGAAAGTAACAGTTGCGACTCGCGTTACTCATGGGTTTGCTGTGAAGAGACGGAGCCTGGCTGGTTTGCGACGGTGCGGCTGATGGCTCCAGGGGCTGCGGATCCGCATCAGGCCACGTAGTCCCCCGGGCCGTCGACCGGCGCCTCATCGACACCTTTCGTGCGCGCATGGGGCGTTGGCTCATGGATTCCCACGTGAGGGGCGTCTGCGCGCCCGCTTCCGGGGCAGACGGCGATGGATCGGGTGCGCACGTCACCCGACCGTGGACCGCCGCGAGGCGCCGACCCGTGGAAGCGGCGATGCCGACCGCCGTGCCGGGAAGGGCAGTTGGGGTGACCGGGGAGAATCCCGATGCGATCCGGCCTGGCCGCTCGCCTGTGCTGCCCCGCGGGACCGCCGGTACCGCAGCGCGCATCGGCGAAGTGACCCTCTGTCAGGCCGCCCTGATGGTGGGTTTCGGGCTCCTGATCACGGGCCCGGCCCGCAATGTCTGGCCGCTGACTGTCGAGGACCACGTCAACGAGGGCTTCGTACGGATCCGGACCGGCACGCTCACCACCCTGTCGTACGTCGGCTCGGAGGCGGGCAACACCCTCACGGTGATCGCCGTCACCCTGCTGAGCTGCGCGGCGCTGCTGCTCCTGCCCCGGCTGCCGATGTGGCGGCAGGCGGTCTTCCTCGCCGTCGCCGTCCTGCTCCAGTCACTGGTGTTCCTGGCCATCACCGAGTCGGTGGACCGCACCCGCCCGCACGTGGACCGCCTCGACGCCCACGTCCAGTTACACCTCCGGCCACACCGGTGCGGCCAACCGCGCTCTACGCCGGACTCGCGGTCCAGGTGCTGTCCCGGGTCCGCAGGCCGTGGCGGTGGCCGCCGGCAGGGCCGCTGTTCCTCGTGCCGCCGATCGTCGGCGTCTCCCGCCTCTACCGGGCATGCACCACCCCACGGACGTGATCGGCGGAATGGTCAACGGCGCCCTGTCGCTGCTGATCGTCGGCCGTGCCCTGTTCACCGACGCCTCCGTGGCCGTCGCCCCCGCGCCGCGCACGGAGCGCACGGTCGAGATCGAGGAGCGCGAGCCCGGCGCCACCGCCGTGATCTTCAATCCCACCGTGACCGGCGAGGCGGACCGCGAGAAACTGCGGCGGATCCTCGGACAACACGGCCACGGCGCACCGGAGTTCATCGAAACAACCGCCGCCGACCCCGGCACAGGACAGGCGGCCGGCGCGGTCCGTGACGGAGCGAGCCTGGTCGTGGTCTGCGGCGGCGACGGAACCGTCAGGGCAGCCGCCGACGCCCTGGCCGGCACCGGCGTACCGCTCGTCGTGGTGCCCTGGGGCACCGGCAACCTGCTGGCCCGCAACCTGGGCCTGCCCCTCACCCCCACCACCGCATTGGACGCCGCACTGTCCGGCACCCCGCACCGCCTCGACCTCGGCCGCATCGAGGGCGACGGCCTCGCCGCCACCCACTTCGCCGCGATGTCCGGGGCCGGGCTCGACGCCGCGATGCTGGAACACTCCGACGACCGTGCCAAGTCCGCCGTCGGCTGGCCCGCCTAACGGCTCGCCGCCATCGGCACCCTGCGCACACCCCGGAGGCGGCTGACGGTCCGGCTCGACGACACGCCCGTCCTGTACCGCACGGCCCGCATGGTGCTCCTCGCCAACGTCGGCACCGTACAAGGAGGTCTCACCCTCGTCCCGGCGGCCCGACCCGACGACGGACTGCTCGATCTTCTGATCCTCGACCCGCGCGGCCCCGGCGGCTGGATACATGCTCTTGGCGTCCTGATACGAGGCCGCAGGCACACCGCGCGGCCCATGACCCTGGACACCCTCGCCGGGAAGAAGGGCGTACCGGTCGAGTTCTTCACCTTCCGGCGGACCGAACTCACCTTCGCCGTACCGCAGTCGCGTGAACTCGACGGCGACCCGGTCTCCCGCGGCCGACGCCTCACCGCCGAGGTCAGGCCCGGCGCGCTGACCGTCCTGTTGCCCACCCGGGAGAAGTGAATGGGCACCGCCACCAAGGTCCCCGAGACCCGCCACATGACCGGCGACGACCTCTCGGCCGACGAGGCACCGGCGTCCCTGCGCCGCTACGGCCGCCGGCCGCTGCCGCACGACTCCTTCGTCCGGTCCGCTACGGCGACGGCTTCAGCCACTCCCGCGCGCTCGCCCTCCAGACGTGCTGGCGGTGATCCCGCCGGCCATCGCCTTCGTCGGACTCTCCACCCCGCTGCACACGGAGAACATCGGCAGACTCGCCGAACTGACCATCCACCGCATCGCGCGGGGCCCCAGCGCCGACGTCGTCGACGACGCCCTGGCCCGCAGCCGCCACAGCGCGGGCGACGGCGACCGGATCGCCCTCGGGTTCGGGCTGCTGTTCTCCCTGGTCAACGTCACCACCGCGACGTGCCAGATCGAACGCGGCGCCAACCGGACCTACGGCAACGAACGCGACCGCCCCCTCCACCAGAAGTACCTGCGCGGCCTCGTGATGTCCCTCAGCGCCGGCATCCCGCTCGGCCTCGGGTTCATCGTGATGGTGGCCGGCGGTGACCTGGCCGCCGCAGCGGTGACGGTGTATCACCTCGACGGCAACGCCAGAACCGTCTGCGAGATCCTCCGCCGGCCCTTCGGCCTGCTCCTCGCCCTCCTCTCGGCCTGCGCGATCTTCCGCCGCTCCCCCCGGCGCCGTCAGCCCGGCTACACCTGGCTGGCCTTCGGCGCCGCCGTCTACCTCGTGCTGTGGACGACCCTGACCTGGCTGCTCAGCCTGTACCTGGACATCAGCGGATCCTTCGACACCGTCTACGGCCCGCTCAGCGCCTTCATGTCCCTGCTGCTCTGGGCCCACCTGACCTCCATCGCCCTCTTCCTGGGTCTGTCCCTCGCCGCCCAGTTGGAGGCCGCGCGGGCACGGCGACCGGGTCCGATCAAAGCCGACGCGGGAGTGTGAAGAGTGGTCCGCGCCACGGCCCAACGCCTTCGCGACCTCCGTCGCCGGACGGCCGACCGGAGATTGGGCATCCACCTGCTCGTGTCGGCCACAGTCGCCGCCGTGGCCGCCGTCCCCTTCGGCCTCCTGCTCGTCCTGGTCGAGGGACCTTGGCAGCCCCTGCGCCGTCTCGACGCGGGCGCCGCACGGCGGTTGAACGAGACCGCGCTCGAACCCCCGGAGTGGACAAGCACGTTGAGGTTCCTGTCCGACCGGATGTGGGTCCCGGTCAGCCTGCGGACCGCCGTAGCGCTGCTGACCGTGTGGCTGTTGTACCGCAGGGACTGGCGCCTGGCCGCCTGGTCCGGTGTGACGGCCGTGGCCGGCGGACTCATGGGGCTGCTGGTCAAAAAGGTCGTCGAGCGGGCCAGACCCTCCCTGGAGGACCCGGTCGCCCACGCACCGGGATTCTCCTTCCCCTCAGGACACGCGATGACCGTCACCACCTCGTTCGCCATCTTCCTGCTGGTCCTGCTGGTCCTGCTGCCCGTGGTGCCGCGTGCCCTGGGGGGCGCTGTGCTGGGGCGCCGCGATCGTGTCCGTACTCGGCGTCGGCTTCACCCGGATCGCGCTCGGCGTCCACTGGTTCAGCGACGTCGTGGGCGGCTGGCTCCTGGGCCTCGCCGTCGTCGCCCTCACTACCTGGCCCTTCGAGGCCCGGCGCACCGACGCGGGCCGTGGGCATGCGGAGTTGAGCGAGGGGCTGGAGCCGGAACTCACCGGTGCCCGTCCTGAACCCGGCTCCTTGGGCCGGGATCGCGGCGAGGGATCCGTACGACCGGACTGACGACTGAATCCGGGAGATCCCTGAACCGGCCCGCGGACATCGGGCGAAGCACCGACTTCGCCCGATGTCCGCTCCCAGCGTCAAGCGCCTTTCAGAGCGGCCGCCCTTGAGCCGATGACCGGGTCACGCGGCGCCGGTGACGCCGGGGGAGACGAAACGCCTGTGCAGGGGGCAGAACTCGTTCTCGGGTTCGCCGGTGATGCCCGCCTTCTCGACCGCGGGTGCGAGCCGTTCGGCGAAGAAGGTCTGGAAGGCCTGCTCCGAGTCCCAGACGTCGGTCACGTTGAGTCCCTGGGTGTCGAACCACGCCACATGAACCTGACCACCGACAGGGGCGGTCTCCTCCCAACCCACGGCGTCCCGCACGGTGTTGTACTGCTCGGGGGTGACACCGGCCCAGCGCATGAACATCACCACAGCCAATTTCCGCTCCTTGCTCGTGTCGTCTACGACCAGCCCTCACACCGGCCCACGGCCGATCACCGGCACACGCGCATCCGCGCCCGCCGGTCGTGGTGGCTTGAGCATCGTCCTGCGCGACAGGCATCCGGCGAAGAGCGCACAGAGGTGCGGTGGAGCGGCGGTTCACTCTTCGCGCCCGGTAGCGACGGCCTGAAGGTCCACGCAGACATGACATGGCCACTGGCGTCGCCGCAGTCCCGCAACGGGGTTGCTGCCGCCGTCAGTTGACTGTCGCGGCGGCCCGCTCCGCGGTAACCGCCGCGGCCTGCTCTGCATGGATCTGCATGTCGGTGTGGACGGTGTGGCCGCGCTGAGGGGTGAGGTCGAGGGAGGTGAGCACGGAGGAGTGGACGATGGAGGGGAGGGTGTGGCGAAGGAGGACGGAGATGGTGTGCGGGAGGTTCTGGTAGGCGGTGGTGGCCTGGGACATCGCCTGGACGCCGGCGAACGCGCCGACGAGGACTTCGGCGGTCTCGGCGGGGTTGACGTGAGGGAGGAGTTCACCTTGTTTCTGGGCCTTGTTGAGACAGTCGGTGACGATGCTCGTCCAGCGGTGGAAGGGGCCCGTGCGGTCGAGGCCGTCGGCGCGTTGATCCAGGGTGAGGCGGACACCGGCGCGGACCATGGGGTCGGTCTGGAGACGGTAGGCGTGCAGCATGCTCGTGTCGACGAGTTCCTGGGTCTTGCAGGGGCGGTCGGGGACCGTGAGGCCTTGGTCCTGTCCGGCGAGGACACCTTGGGCGAGTTGTTCCTTCGACTTGAAGTGGAAGTAGAGGGCGCCCTTGGTGACGTTGGCGGTGGTGAGGATCTCGCTGATGGTCGCGGCCTGGTAGCCACGCTCTTCGAAGACACTGGCCGCGGCGACGAGGATGGTCTGGCGGGTGCGGATCGCCCGGTCCTGCTTGGGTTCTGGCATGTCCCGACCTCTTTCGTTGCGCGTGCACTGTCCGCCCGTTAAGAAACCGTCCAGTTCGTATAGTCTACGGCGCTGCGTGTTCGCCGAGGAGCCGTGCGGCCGATTGCCCGTGCGGGGGTGGGGAGTTCGGGCCGTTGATCGGTGATCTGGCCGGGGTGAGCTGCGGAACTCTCTCCGCAGGCCTCGACATCAGGGTTGTGTCCTTCGGCCGTTGGACACTGGTTGGTTGTGCCCGGGTGTGGCCTGTGCGGTGTATGCCCAGTGCGGGCTGGGCCGACGATGTGGTGAAAAGCGAGGCGGACAGCGCATCCTCTGCCCCAGGTGGACGGTTCTGATAAACCGTCCGTGCTGTTTTATTGGGGACGGGCCCCGGTGTCGTGGCGGTTCAGGCACCCGGCGCCCCTGGAGTGTTTCTCCCGTCGGGTTGAGCCAGAGCATCCAATGGAGCCGTCCCCATTACCGTCTTCCTTGGCCCCGCAATGGGGTTCCCGGCCTCCGGGACCGGCATGACCACCGGTTCTTCTGGGACTTGGGAGGCGCTTCGTCATGTGGATGCCGGCAGCTGGTGCCGTAGGTGAGGCCGGGACGGGTACGACCGGAGAGTGCACGTGATCGACATCAGCGAAATCGGCGCCTTCCCCGGCCTGGATGTCGGTAAAGGCGAACACCACGCCACCGCCCTGACCCCGGTCGGGAGGAAGGCGTTCGACAAGCGGCTGCCCAACAGCGAACCGAAACTGCGCGAGGGCTTCGCCAAGCTGCAGCCAAGCACGCCACCGTGCTCGTGGTCGTCGACCAGCCCGCCTCGATCGGAGCTCTGCCGCTGGCCGTGGCCCGCGACGCGGGCTGCAAGGTCGCCTGTCCGCCCGGCCTGACGATGCGGCGGATCGCTGACCTCTACCCCGGCGAGGTGAAGACCGACGCCCGCGACGCGTTCGTCATCGCGGACGCCGCCCGCGCGATGCCGCACACCCTGCGCGCCATTGATGCCGAAGACGAAACCATCGCCGAGCTGGAGATGATCGGTGGCTTCGACGACGACCCGGCAGGCGAAGCCCCCCGCATTTCCAACCGGCTCCGCGGTCTGCTCACCCAGATCCACCCCAGTCCGGAACGGGTCCTGGGCCCGCGCGTCCAGCACCCGGCCGTGCTGCTGACGCTCGAACAGTTCGGCTCTCCGGCCCAGTTGAGAAAGGCCGGACGCCGCAGGCTGGTCGGCCTGATATGGGCCAAGGCCCCGCGGATGGCCGAACGTCTGGTCGACGACGTCTTCACCGCGATGGACGAACAGACGGTCGTCGTCCCCGGCACGGAGGCGGCCGGGCTTATTGTCCCCAGCCTCTCCGGACAGCTGAAAACTGTCCTTGACCGGCGCAAGCTCCTCGCCACGAGAATCGAGGAGCTGTTGGAGGCTCACCCTCTTTCGAAGGTCCTGATTTCGATGCCCGGCATCGGAGTCAGGACCGGAGCCCGCGTCCTCATCGACGTCGGTGACGGCACCAGCTTCCCGACCGCCGCCCACCTGGCCTCCTACGCGGGCCTGGCTCCCGCGACCAGGAGTTCGGGATCCTCGATCCGCGGTGAACAGCCCTCCCGACGCGGCAACAAACAGCTGAAGCGGGCCTTCTTCCTGTCCGCGTTCGCCGCCCTCGCCGACCCGGCATCAAGGGCCTACTGCGACAAGGAAATCGCCCAGGGCAAGCACCACACCCGGGCCCTGCTCTGCCTCGCCCGCCGTCGGGTCGACGTGCTCGTTGCGATGCTCCGCGACGGCACCTTCTACGAACCGCCGCCGCCGTCCGCAATCAGCTGACCGGCGGTTCAGCCAAGAGAACGACCCGATCGGCTACCACATCGAACCCGAGCACCGGATGCCCCCCATCACCTTCCGGATCCATCAGCACCGGCTTGCCCAGCCGCCGCCCGATCGTCCGCAGGAAGCCGCAGAACACGTCGAGTCGCTCCTGGCCCTGCAGCTCCCGCAGATCAACGTCGAAGTCGATCTCCTCCGCCGCATAGAAGCGGAAGATCGCCAGCACATCGGCTGTCGGCCAAACCCGCAGCTCCGGGCACTCGGCATCAGCCAGGCGGGACAACACTGCTTCTGCCCGAGGCATCGGCATCACGACCTCGCCCTCGGAGTACTGGCACTTCCAGCCGCTCGCGCTGATCAGGTCAAGGACCGCCTGCCAGTCCTCCACCGAGGCGTCAGGGACACGCACGTCCGGCAGCGACCCCATCTCATCAAGGTCGAAGAAGTACTTGACGTCATCCCACAACAGATCAGACACCCCGCCATCCTGCCCGGTACCGATCCTCGACGCAGCCCGATTTCCTTGACGAGATCCATAGGGCCGCCAGTTGTTGCAGGCATGACGGCATATTCTGCGTTCAGGGGGCTGCTGGTCGCCACATCCGACAAGGCGTCACACGCCGCACTCGGCAGGCGAACCACCCACATCGAGACCTCTCAAAAGACCCTGATATCAGATACCAACGGCATAGCCCAGGGATATCAAGAACCGCCACTACCTGACGCCACCCCAAGAAGGCCAGTAATCACGTGCGGGGCACCGGGAACGTGACGCGCGATGCCCCCTGGAGGGCAGATTCGTAGATGGCGCATACAAGTTCAAGTGTGGCTCGTCCGTCGGCGCCCGTCACGCGAGGCTCTCGGACCTCGTCAATTGCGGCCAAAAGGTCGGCGATCTGCGCCGCGTGGGCTGCAGGGTTCAGGTCAGCCGCGTCGGCGGCTACCCCTGGGAGTGAAACGCCAGTACTCGCGGCGGGATCGGCTGACTCAAAACCGTCGGGCGCACCGTTGCTAAACCACTGATAAATGATATCGCCGTCTTCGATAATCACGGTCCCGCTCGTGCCACTGATCTCGAGTCGTTGGCCAAAGCCTGGGACCACTGCGGTACTAGCGGTGATCGTCCCCAGAGCTCCCGACTCGAAACGAACGATGGCCAGTGCGCAATCCTCGGCCTCCATAGAATGAGCCTGTGTTGCGGTCACCGCGCTGACCTCCGCCGCTGGCCCCATGCACCAGAGGAGCAGATCGGCGTAGTGAAATCCCTGATTCATCAGGGCTCCTCCGTCCATCGCCCAGGTACCGCGCCATGCGGCGCTGTCGTAATAGCTCTGGCTCCGGTACCATTTAGTGCTCGCCTGGCCAAGCAGGAGCCGCCCGAATGCGCCATGATCGATCATATGACGGAGCTTGATGAGGGCAGGATCGAAACGATGCTGGGAGATGACGGTCATTCGGACTCCGGCGGCATCGGCTGCCTCGATCAGGCCGTCGGCCGCCTCAAGGTGGACATCGATGGGCTTCTCAAGCACCAGGTGCTTGCCAGCTCGGGCAGCCGCAATGCCGACCTCGGCATGCAGCCCGCTCGGGACACACACACATACCACGTCGATATCCCTGCGGGCCAGAAGATCGTCGAGGGTAGGTTCGGCGGCGCATCCGTGCGCATCAGCGAAACCTTGCGCACGGATGGCGTCAATATCAGTGACTGCCATGAGTTGAGCACTCGGCAGCGTCAGAATGGCCCTGGCGTGAAAGGAAGCCGCCGTCCCCGCACCTATGATCCCAAATCCGTGTCCGCCCCCAACCAGCCCGTGGCTCTCCCTGGGACCCTGTAGCGTTGCGACCTCGCTCACCTCAAATCTTGGAAGACATGCTGGCTGAGCCGGTCGATTCCCACCGGCCGCGCAGCCGGCCATCGGAGCTTACGGGCCAGATGCCGACTGCACGCCAGGAGTATGGAGAACCTCAGCGATCGCCACGGCGGCCTCAGCATGACGGGCGGTCTCTACGGAAATGTATAGACTGTCAACGCCAGCCTCCCTGAACCGCAGCAGCCTGCTGCGAACGGCATCCATGGAGCCGACTATCCATTCGTGATCCGATGCCGAGGGAATCTCCTTTCCTTTATAGGGAGAAACGGTTCCCTCGTCATGCAGGGCCAGCCGTGCAAAGAGGCCGAGACGAACAGCGTCGGGCAAGGCCCTGCGTTTCTCAGACCTGGCAGCTAGCGCCTGCTTGACCAACCGGCATTCCTCAGGCGTGCCACGTGTGAGAACGTATTCGTCGGCGAAGCGGGCAGCCACCGACAGGAGTCGTAGCGAAGATGCCTGGCCGCCAACAAGGAGAGGCGGCCGGAACCCCTGTCGTTTGGGCGTGAACGAGCACTCGCGGAGTGAGTAGTAATTTCCCTTGAAAGAGAAACTGCTGGTTGCCCATAGGCCGTTAATTATCTCCAATTGCTCCGCCAGCATGGAGACTCGGGTCGGCCCGTCCGGAAATGGAAAGCCATACGCTGAGTGCTCAGCGCCCAGCCACCCGGCGCCGAGACCCAACTCCGCCCGGCCGCCGGATACAAGGTCTAGAGTCGCGGCCATCTTGGCATAAACAGCCGGATGCCGGAATGTGATGGGCGAGACGAGTGTGCCAATTTTGACGTTTTCGGTCTCTCGGGCGAGCGCACCCAAGTATATCCACGCGTCGGGCGCGTCAGTTGTCGAATGGGGATCTCCTGGCGAGCAGTAGTGCTCCGCGAGCATGAGGCCTTCGACGCGGCTCTCATCCGCAAGGCGGGCAATGGCCAGGGTCTCGTTGTAGCCGAAGCCCTCCTGGATCTCGACCGCCATGGCAACCCGCATCGCCACCCCCTCAGTCCTCGCCGCCCACGCTGAAGCCCGCCCTGGCACCTGAGCTTGAGAAGGTCGCCAGGCCGCTGGCAAACCAGTCGACCTGCCTTCAACCGGAGCCCTTGACTCTACTTGCAGCGTAGTCAAGCGATCGCTCTCCGTCTATACTGCAGCCTTCCGAATCGGTAAGACCCGATCGGGCGGCGTCATGACCCGCAACAGCGAAGCTCCTTGACTGTTACGGGTGTTGTCGACGCACGCCGAGCAAGGAGCTTCGTGGTTTCCTGTGGTGCAACCATGCGTGTGTCCGATGGGCTGGCTACCTTTGCTGAGAACGTGATCGCCACCCAAAGGAGTGAGCTTCACTCGGCATGGCACGTGCCACCCTCGCCCCAGGTGAACGCGGCTTCGCGAACTTTCAAAAAGTTCGACACACGCTCCGACCTGTGCTCATCAGGCCGACTCGGGTCCTCCGTGGTCGTGCACCATGATCTTCACTCGTGTGAACATAGATCGGAATAGCTCACTCTTGCATTACTGTAGACGTCGGGCCTATTCTTGACTGGCTGGATATTTCGGGAAAGGTCTACTCGGCGTCGAAATCGGCGGCATATTCTACGGAATGAGGAAAATGGAAATTCCTTTCTCGGTGAAGAAATATAGGCTGCGCTATGGCTCTATCGCCGCAGACCTCTTCGTAGACCGGGCCTGGGGGGCACTGCACAGGCCGCTTGCAATTTTCCTGCCCGGCCTGCCGGACTTCATCGGTCCCACAGCGCTTACGACCGAACTGGTCCGGCATGGGGTCACCGTCCTCCAGCCGCACTTGGCCGGAACCTACGATTCTGACGGGCTGTTCTCACCCGATGGTTGTCGTGACACTCTCCGCCAGACCAGCAAGGCGATCTCCGAAGGGGGGTTGGTCCCGGCGGGAGGTAGTAGGCCACTGAATGTCGAGCCGACGAAGATCTCGCTCATTGGGCACTCATTCGGCGGAATAACTGCACTCCGCTGGTTCGGTGAGCTTCAAGGATTGAATTCGCTTTTCTTTACGAGCGCCGCCTTGCACTATAGTCGGCAATCCCCGGACTACGGTTTGGACGAGGACGGCCGCGCCAGTTTCGAAAGCCTGGCCGCCAGCAACCCCCACACGTACCGAGTGGGCGACATGGAGGCATGGGATCCCATTCTCACGGGCATCGATCCCCTTCCCAGTCACCCCCTCGGAGCAGTCAGCAGCGTCAAGCTGATCTACGGGGCAAGCGACAAGTACTTTGACCTGGACGCCGTGCGCGAGAACGCGCCTGACCTCGTATCAGCCTACGTGGACGTCGACCGCGGGGTCTCGCTCGAGGTGGTGCCCGGCGCGGGTCACTACCTTCCTGAGATCGTGGCGGCCAGGTCGTTGGAGGCCCTGATGCCTGAGGCCCTCCCGTAGCGGGTATGGCTAGATGAGGATCGAGGTCTTGGAGGCTCCTCCGGCTGAGCTATTGGCGGGACTGACGAGCCTAGTGGGCAACATCTGCCCGTTCCCGGGATGTGCTGACTTGCCCTCCCGGGTTGTCGAGTTCCGCGACGGATCGAGAGGCAGGCCGACTATGGAGAGCTCGTTACTCCTCTGCGCCAGTCATTCAGACCAGGCCGGCAGAGGTGAAATCGGGTCCGGTCTCCTGAAGACCATAAGGGGCCTACTGAAACCGGATCGCGGCCCGAAGGGCGGCTCCCGATCCCTCGCGACGAGGGACGAGTACCTCGCCACGATCCGAGACAGGATCGCTCGCGGCACGAGGTCACTTCGCGGCGTCTACGTGGGACCACTGCCGCTCCACCCGGACTGGTACTTCAACCTCCGCGACGGCGCTACCAACCAGCCGAACATGGACCGGCAAGTAGCGACGTGTTTGGACGCTCCTGGCTGCGAGACGTTCCTCATCTTCCGCAACAGTCCGCGCTATGCCGAGAAAGTCCGCGAACTAGTCCCGGCAGAGCTCATGCCCGTCTTGGTCGCGCAGATCATCGGCCGTATCGATGCCGTATACGGCCAGAGCGGCTCGAACCACATGGTGTGCGCCGACACCGGCATCTTCCATATTCCGGTCATCCTAGACGACGCAGTGATCACGGCGTTCCGCTCGACGCCACAGACACCGGTGGGCAGCGGCCTCCTGGTAACAGATCCGGACCAGGTGCACTGGGAGCGGGACGCGTTCGATCGGATATTCGCTTACTACTGTTCCGAGGTTGCAGGCGTTTCTCAGGTCGAGCGGATGAAAGAGTTCGTGAGATCCTTGCTCACGGGGGCATCTTCGCCAGAATGAACATGCCACTCGTAGCGTTCTCGCGAAAACTAGATGCCATCGACCTGACGGCGAGTCTGTGGCTCGCACGGCTGGACGAGACCACGGCCTCGTCGCGACGCCGGATATTGTGGGTCGCCGATCCCAGGGGCAGTTACAATGGAGTTCAGGATGATCTTGAGGCGCTAGCCCGTGTTATGAGCCCGGCCTTTGACATCGAGGTCATCTCATACTCAGCCGCCTGGGAGCGGTCCAGTTACAAGAATCCTATTGGGCTGTTCTACCGCCTCCGCGACGAAGTCGCCGGCTCAACTGGGCGATTCCCCTGCCGGGTCAGGATCCACCACGGCTCGCTCGATGTGAATTGCGGCGGCCACATCATCCGGGCGCACTGCCTGGAGTTCCGCACCAGGGAAGATGATGAGTTCGGTGTAAGCGCCAGCGGTCGGCCGGGATCGTGGACGACGGCGTCCCCGCAGGACATCACCGGGATCAGCGGATCCTTGCACCTCTACCTTGCCGGGGAGATCGGCGAGGTAGTCAACCTTCCGTGGTACGCGCTAACGCCGCTAATCTGGCCGATCGTGGTGCGAGAGACTATCAGCCCCGTGGCGTTCTACAGCGCGGACCGCTACAGCGATGGCGGGATCAAACTCAGGCCCATGGGCTATTCCCTGATTGACTATCCGAACCTATCGGCCCCCGCGTTCACCAGAAAAGTAGTAATGCCCTCGGCGTCCGAGATTAACGCATACAGTCTCCTGATGACAGACTACCCTAGGACGTCTGCACGGATCGGCCCCCGTGCCCCAGGCTCGGCCGAGCTGGTGTCGAATATGTATTCGCTTGTCCGAAGGAGGGTCCTGGCGGGGAAAATACCGATGCATATCTCGAACGGCACCCTGACTTCCGATATCCCGGCCGGAGATATCATCAATTCAATGCTTGTCACCGCCGTTGCGGCCAGGGTGCTTGAAAACGTCGACCGCGGTCACGGCGCCGCAGTGCCCCCAGCCCTTGTGGACGCGCTGCGCGCCTCAGGGATGCTGGACACGGATAGGCTAGAGCAGGTCGGCATCTTGCTGAGAACTCACGCTCAACTCCTGGATGCCTCAGGGTGCCTCCTCAGGACACCAAGGGAGATCCCTCGCCCGGACGCTGCGTGCGGGCGATTCGGGGAGATAGCGCGATTGTGCATCGTCAGCGCAACCGCGTGCGCTGAGGTCACGCTGCTCGATCTGGCTGTACGGCTCAAGGCATCTGTACCCGCCCTTGTGAGCATCCTGGACGGCAACGGCTGTGCACTTTCGTTCGACAGTCTAGCGAAGGCTCGCACACAAATGATTGCGGTTCCCGTTTCTGGATCGATCTTAAGCTATGCGGACTGAGCGGCCTACGCCAGTGCCGGCCTGGCTGGCTGCCGAAGCCCAAGCCGACGGGTACGAGGTGGTGAACTCGCTCGCGGAGAGAGTCACCGGCGGGGTTGTAGCGGAGATCTACTGTGCCTTCGTGAAACGGAACGGTCGGGTAAACCCCCGTATTTACCGGCGCACGCCCTTGTCGTTGGAGCACGCCACTCGATTGTCTGCCTCGCTTGGTGAAATTGCGCAGTCCTACGCCTACTTCCCAGGGGAAGCTCGTTTCTCGGTTACCGGCAGTGACCTGATATCAAGCTACACCATGGTTCCAGGCGATGAACTAGCGGTCACCTTATTGGCAGCCGCAGAACTTGGCCGGATAGTCGCAGCGCTGCACAGTCGGCGCGGATATGGTCATTGTCCCTCGATTTATGACCACGTCTGGGACGAAGCGGAGGCCGCAATGGCAGACGGTAGAGAGGAGATTGCTAGGGCCGGGGAGAATGTCAGGGCCGCAGGCAAAGGCCTGCTTAGCGAGCTGCTCGACAATTCGGACGCGGCGACCCACGGAGACTTGACGGCAAGCAACATGATCATGGGCGGGAACGGCCATATCATCCTCATCGACTGGGACAAGTTCTGCTCAGTGAGTCTCGAGTTGGACCTGGCGATCGCGGCATTTGCATTCTCGCGGAACTGCGACGCTGAGCAACTGCTCGAGTTCCAGTCCGAGTACCTGCGCAGCTCCGTCTGGCCTGCCTCACGTCTCCTGGCCCGCGCGTATGACCTGGTGGCCGACGTGACTCTTGTCCATGACTGGTACATGGCAGTTTCCACCAATAGAGCCGCACGTTGGTCGAACGTCTGGGATTGGTGCTTACCGCAGTGGACTACGTGGCAGAAGCGGAGGGCATGGCTTGGCAAGGAGGCGTAATTTCTTCTCCAGAAAGCTGTACTCCACTACGCTCATCGGGTTCTGCATAACAGCTGGCTTCGGGATGTGGATACTTGGCATATTGATCAAATGGCGCTCGTCCGGATACAACAAAGGTAGCTGGGCCTGGCGCGACCTGTGGAAATGGATCAGCGGCGACGGCTGGGCCGTGATAGTCGATTTTTTGGGCAGCGTCGGCACAGGCCTTATTAGCGCGGCCATCTTCCTTGTGATGGTCGACCGGGTACTTGAGAGCAAGCGGGTGCGGGATGAGCAACAGGAAGCCGTCTCGAGGGACGCGGAGCGCCTGATCGAGCGACTGCGACTGGGTGGAGAGGTTTCCACCGTTGCGCTCGCTGACCTCAAGACCTCAGGAGTCCTTTACAACGGTATCTTGGACGGCAGGAACCTAACCAATCTTGACTTCACTAGCCGAGACCTGACTAACATCAGGTGCAGTAGCGGCGATTTCTCGGGTGCCGACCTGCGCGGATGCGTACTCGTAGGCGCGATCTTGAGGAGATCGCGATTCAATGGAAGCCGTCTGAACGGCGTCGACCTTAGCTGGGCCGATCTTGAGGGGGCAATCTTGGACGAGGAATCGCTGCGGACCGCTGGATCACTTTGGCGCTGCACGCTGCCGGGAGGCGCCAGGTATGACGGCAGATGGAACCTTCCCGGCGACATGGCCGCAGCCCAAAAGTACGGGGTTGACCTCAACTCGGTGTCCGAGCGAGCTGAGTTCTACTTGGGCTCATAGCATCCTGGCGTCGCCTCATTACCGTTGCGAATCAAAGGCAAGAATGCTGCTGGCTGCCGAATATTCCCAACGAAGACTAGGGCCAGCGCTGTCAGGGCCGTAGCCAGAATTTCGCCTCAGAAGTCGTTAGCTGAGGACCCAGGGGCCGTTGCATGATCACGTTTCGTCCGGAGTGCTGTGCTGGCCCGTTCTTGGAGGGGATATCCCGGTTCGGGCAGGGGCGGACACGGTGCAGGCGCGGTCTCAGTGGTCATGTGAGTGTCGAAGTCCCATGAACACCTGGCGAGTCCGTGCCTGCTCCTGCATTTTCTGCCATGCCCACCGCGCTGGCCCAACTGGGCCGGACTACCGCGCCGGTCCCGCTGGCGGACGTGGTCGCGCTGTCCGGTTTCCTGGATCTGGTGCCCGACCCGCGAGGCGTCCGTGGCCGCCGCTACCGGTTGTCCGCCCTGGTCGCCGCGGCCGCGGCGAGTGTCCTGGCCGGTGCCCGCTCGCTCACCGCGATCACGGAATGGATCGGCGACGTCCCTGCGTGGGCCTGCCGGGTTCTCGGCTTCCCACCGACCCGCTCTCCGGCACCGTGTCCGTCCCGCACCCTCATATCCCTGCGCTGTCTGCTCGTTCAGTTCGACGGCGACGCCCTGGACCGAGCGATCGGCGTTCCTCACCGCCCGCGTCACCCCGGCCGACCCCGGACTACGGGCGATCGCTGTCGCCGGCAAGGCCCTGCGCGGCTCGCGCACCCACGTCACCGGGCACGTCACCCTGCTCGCCGCGATGGACCGCACCGGACACGTCCTGGCCCAGCGCCGGGTCACCGACAAGAGCAACGAGATCCCCGCCTTCCGGCCCCTGCTGGACAGCGTCGACCTGACCGGCGCGGTCATCACCGCCGACGCGCTGCACACCCAGCATGCTCACGGCACCTACCTCCGCGAGCGCGGTGCCCACTGCATGCCCAGGGTCAAGGCCAACCATCCCAGCCTGTTCGACAGGGTCCGCCGCCTGCCATGGCGTGAGATCAGGCTCGACAACTACGACCGTACGCGGGCCCATCACCGCCTGGAGATCCGACGGCTGAAGGCCGCAGCTTTCGTCCACCTCGGCTACCCAGATGCCCGCCTGGCCCTGCACGTCGTGCGCAGGAGGAAGGACTTCACCAGCGGCAAGCTCACCATCGAGCGCGTCCACCTGATCACCAACCTGCCGCCCGGCGCGGTTACCGGCGCCCAGCTCGCCGCCTGGATCAGAGGGCACTGGACGATCGAAAATCTTCTGCACCATGCCCGCGACTGGCGAAGGCCCCTGGCTGCCCTCGGACTCACCGGATGAATCCGGACAGACCTCGATCATGCAAGGGACCCTGGCTGAGGACCGCCCGGCCCTGGACAAGTACGGTTTTCGGGGTGATCGTCGAACTGCCCGGCGACCATTGGAAGCGCAGTAAATCGGCGGAAGCGCCCACGCGTAAATGTCCGCGTTCGCCGACGAATCGGCCTGGATTCTTGGTGGCGAGCCGGACAGCCTCGCCTAGGTTCAGTCGCGCCGAGACCACCGCGTGCGCAACTCCGTCGGCGAGCCCCCGCGCGGCACCGGCCAGAAATGGTGTGCCCGTCTGTGCAAGCCGTCCCTCCGGACTTAGGTCAACGCAGCCGCCCACTGGGGTCGAATAGCGGCCCGGCGGCATCCCCGCGAGGGCTACCGCGTCGGACACCAGCAGCGAACGTCCAAGGCCCTTGGCCCGGATCATTGCGGTCAGCGTGTCGGACGGCAAGTGGTGCCCGTCGGCGATGAACCCGGCGGAGAGGCGGTCGTCGGCGAGTTGCGTCCAGATATAGTTCGGGTGACGAGGGAGTGCTGCGTGCGCGCCGTTACCGAGGTGTGTGCAGAGCCGGGCTCCGGCACTGGCGACTGCGGTGATCTGGGCCGGTTCGGCGTGGGTGTGCCCAATCGCGACATGGATACCTCGGCCGGCTAGCTCGGCCGTGTAGGCGGGGGCCCGGTCATGGTGCGGCGACAGGGTGACCATGCCGACAAGCCCGCCACTGGACTTCTGCCAGCGGTAGAACTCCTCGATCGAGGGCGGACGAATCTGCGCGGCGTCATGCACGCCGCGCGGGCCGTCGTGCGTAGAGATATGCGGCCCTTCGAGATGGGCGTAGGGGATTGAATACCGGACGAGTGGATCGAACCGTCGCGCGGTGGCGATCACGTCCAGGGCATGGGCAATCCGGTCATGCGAAGCGGTGACGAGCGTCGGCACGAATGTGGTCACGCCATGTCGGTACAGTGCACGGGTGAGCTCGATAACGGTCTGCGGCGCCGTGTCCTCGGCGTTGAGATCGTAACCGCCGAAACCGTTGATTTGCAGGTCGACGAGGCCGGGCGCGAGCCAGAACGGTTCGTGGGCCGGGCCTGGTCCGATGGCGGCGATCACCCCCCGCCGCACCGTGACGGCTAAGGGCTTGCCCGTGCCTGGGTCCTTGCCTGTCAGGATTACCACGTCGGACCTCTTCTCAGCTGGCGACCCGGGATCTCCGAAAGAAAGCCTGCCTTGACCACCCCGCCGGGGACTCGGTCCTTCCCCCGTGAAGGTGGGCACGCGGTTATTGATCACGCGGCGAGCGTGAGTTTAGCGGTGTGGTGTCGGTGTTCGTATTCGTTGGGGCTGAGGTGACCGTTGGCGGAGTGTCGGCGGCGGGTGTCGTAGCCGGGTCAGCCAGGCGAAGACGGTCCTGCGGCAGGTGGCGGCGATACCGTAGTCGCGAGCGTCCTGGTGTCCGCGTACTCCCTGAAGTGGCCCTGACACGAAAGACTCAGCGACCGTGCTGGTCAAGCGTCAGGGGTGGGCTCGAAGCCGATCATGAGTCCGAGGCCCTCTTTCGAAGGTCCTGACGTCCATGTCGGGCATCGGCGTCAGGACCGGAAGCGCATCCTGATCGAGGCCGGCGACGGCAGCACCTTCCCGACCGTCGGCCACCTCGCCGCCTATGCGAGCCTCGCCCCGGCGACCCGGAGCTCAGGGTCCTCGATCCGCGGCGAACAGCCCTCCCGGCGGGGAAACAAACAGCTCAAACGGGACTTCTCCCTCTCCGTGTTCGCTGCCCTGGGCGACCCGGCATCGCGGACCTACTACGACAAGCAGATCAGCCAGGGCAAGCACCACACCCAGGCCGTGCCTCGCCAGACGACGAGCCGACGTCCTCTTCGCGATGCTCCGCGCCGTCACCTTCTACGAACGCCAACCCGCCGCAGTCGGCCGAGGAGTTCAGGCCGCTCGATCAGTCCTCCGGCCGAAGCCTCTGACGAGCCGCCTCAAGCCGCTCGTCATAGTCGGATGCGAACAGCCCTTGAAGCGCCTTGTCGAGCGTTTCGGCGATCCTATGGATCGGCGCCCAGACCGCCGGATCGTCGACAACCTGGCTGAGGTCCGTCATCTGGAGCTTCTCCAGCCAGTGCGACAACACCAGCGCCTCGTCACTCGTGAGCTTGATCGTGACCTGGCTATGCCATACGCCCCGGCCCGCTCCCGCCCCGCCCGGCGATTCCGCCAGCCAGGTGGCGGGCCGGGAATGCGAGGAGCTGAAGAATCCACAAAGAATCGATACAAAAGGGAACAGGGCGTGGAGGTATAGGCGAATGGACGAGTACGGCGGCGGCAGGCAATGGGTGCCGTGGCGGACCGGGCGCAGGGAAGACCCGCTGATCCTGGTGACGGGAGCCACCGGGACGGTGGGACGGGAGGTGGTCCGCGGCCTCCCCGCCGGCCCGTGCGTGCGGGTCATGTCCAGGGATCCGGCGAAGGCCGAAGGGATGTTCCCGAGGGTCCGAACGGTCGCCGGGGACTACACGGACCCGCCGTCGCTGGCCCGCGCCCTGAGGGGAGTGCACGTGGCGTTCCTCGTCACCACCCGCCCCGACCGCGACGACGACGCCCGCTTCGTGTCGGCTGCCCGCACTGCCGGAGTACGACGGGTGGTGAAACTCTCGGCGGCGGCCGTCCTCGACGACCGGGCCGATGACCTCATCACCGGTTGGCAGCGCGCCAACGAGGAACTGCTGCGCGCCTGCGGCCTGCAATGGACCCTGCTGCGCCCACGCGCGTTCATGTCCAACTCCCTGTCCTGGGCCGCCGGTATCCGCTCCGGGCGCACCGTCCGCGCGCTGTACGGAACGTCGCCCAACGCGTGTGTGGACCCCCGCGACGTCGCCCAGGTCGCGGTACGGGCCCTGACCGAGGAGGGTCACGCCGGCCGCGCCTACACGCTGACCGGACCGCAGGCCCTCACCGCGGTCGCCCAGACCCGCGAGCTCGGCCGCCTGCTCGACATCCCTCTGCGCTTCGAGGAACTGACCACGGACGAGGCCCGTGCCACGCTGAGCGGACGCTGCCCGCCCCCGGTCGTCGAGGCGCTGTTGGCGAGCGCGGAACGGCAGAGAGAAGGTGCCAAGGCCCAGGTGGAGGACACCGTCCGTGTGGTGACGGGTCGCCCGGCCAGGTCCTTCAGGCAGTGGGCCCAGGATCACATCGAGGCGTTCACCTCGGCTCCGGACGAAACCGGGACGCGGTAGCGGCCGGGGTAACTCCCGTCTCCGGACCATGCGTTGGGCCGCTGGCGGTCAGATGCGTATCGCCCCCGCGGCGACGATGTGAAGTGCGGCCTGCCCGGAACGTCAAGGCGATCCCGAATCCTGTCCTTGGCCGGCATGGTGTGCGCTTCTGCGACCCGCTCGAACGGAAACGTCTCGGCGACTCGCAGGCTGAGCCGACCGCTTGCGAACAAGCCCGCCGGCTCGGTGAGTTCGGCACCGTGGACACGAGTCTGCACCAGACCGACCTTGACACCGCGCTCCGAAGGAGGCAGGACGGCCCCCCGTCGGCAACGGCGAGGACCTCAACTGGACTGGGGTGTCGGTGGATTCCGCGATCGTGCGCGCTCACCCACACGCGGCCGGTGCCCGCTCCAGCCCCCTCGCGTCGATCCGCTCCGCGGAACCGCCGAACCGCTGAACAGACCGGCCGGGCAAGCCCGCCGACCGCACACAGTGACTGCCGACTTTTGCCTCTGTCCCGCGTGCGTGCTCCCAGCTCTCCGCTGTCGCTGTGCCCCGGCGCGACCCTTGTTCTGCTCCCGGGCCGAACCCCACCCCTACGGAGACCCATCGCCATGACGACCCACCAGACCGCGTCACTGCTCCTCGGTCTCGCCGCCATCGTGCTGCTGGCACGCCTGCTCGGTGCGCTCGCCCGGCGTCTGAACCAACCCGCGGTGATCGGCGAGGTCCTCGCCGGTATCGCGCTGGGGCCGACCCTCTTCCACGGGGCGCTCAGCGACGCCCTGTTCCCGGCCGACATCCGGCCGCTGCTCAGTGCTCTGGCCGCGGTCGGCGTCGTCGTATTCATGTTCCTCGTCGGCCTGCAATGGGACGCCGCGATGATCCGAGGCAGCGGAAGCCTCGCCGCGACGGTGTCGTTCAGTTCCGTCCTGCTGCCGTTCGGCCTGGGCATGCTGCTCGCGCTGCATCTGATGGACGACTACGGCACCCGTGACAGGACGGCGTTCATGTTGTTCATGGGCATCGCCATGTCGGTCACGGCGTTCCCGGTGCTGGCCCGCATCCTCACCGACCGGGGCATGGACCGCTCCCCGCTCGGTGTGGTCGCGCTGGCCTGCGCGTGCGTCGACGACGTCCTGGCCTGGACACTGCTGGCCGGCGTGGTCGCCGTCAGCGGTTCGGCGGACCCCGGCCAGTGGCACGTCCTGCTCGCCTTCCCCTGGGTACTGGGCATGCACTTCGTCGTACGGCCGCTGCTGCGACGCTTCGTGGCCCGCCGCCCCGCGCTGAGGCTCACCCCGGCCGTGTTCGCGAGTGTCCTGGTGGGTCTGTTGTTGTCGGCCGCCGCCACCGAGTGGGTGGGCCTGCACTACATCTTCGGCGCGTTCCTCTTCGGCGTGATCCTGCCGCGCACCGGCGCTGAACGGCTGCACGCCGATGTGCACGAGCGGCTGGGCGAGTTGAGCGCCACTTTGTTACTGCCGGTGTTCTTCCTGGTCGCCGGTCTCCAGGTCGACCTCTCCGGGCTGGACGCGGGCGGGCTGGGCACGCTGGGACTCATTGTGCTGGTGGCTGTCGGCGGCAAGTTCACCGGCGCGTTCGCCGCCGCGCGCCTCAACCGGATGCCGGTACGGCAGTCCGCCGCGCTCGCGACGCTGCTGAACACCCGCGGCCTGACCGAACTCATGGTCCTGAACGTGGGCCTGCAACTGGGCTTCCTCGGCCGGGACCTGTACTCGCTCATGGTCGTCATGGCCGTCGTCACGACCGCGATGTCGGGCCCGCTGCTGAGCTGGATCATCGGCCGCCACAGCGACGGCAGCCGCGCCGGCCAGCCGGAGGAGACGGACGTGTCCGAGCACCCGTCGGACACCGTGGGCACAGCGGTCCAGGACACGTATCGGGTCGTGTCCAACGGGCGGTCCGGGTGAGGTCCTTTCCTCGGCCCAGATCATCGAGACGCGCAGGCGGAGTGCGGCGGGATGGCTGCTCGGGGTCATGTCTCGGACCAGGTGGCGCCTGGTGAGCACCTTCAGGCCGGTCGCGCAGGGTGCGCAAGAGTTCGAGCCGGGCGATGGCATGCACGTCGTACCGCCGGAAGCCGCCCTCGGTGAGGCCCGTGGGTGTGACGACGCCCTCGTCGGCGTAGAACCTGTGGTGTCTTTGGCGGTACATGACGTGCGACTCGGCGCGACCGAGGGTCAGATGGATGCCATGCGAAGATCCATATCATCCCGGTACGGCCGTTCACGCCTGCGTCTGACCGTGGTCCTGTCCGGCCTCCTCCTCACCGCGACCGGCGTGCCGGCCGCGCCCGCCGCGCCCCAACCCGCACCCGTCCGCGGCAGCGCCTATATGGGCATAGGCGTCATGGCCCACGACGGAATCGCCGGTACGCCCGATGCGATACCCCCGGCCACGCGGGCCGGACAGACCGAGGGCGTCGACGTCTCCAGCTACCAGCGTGACGTCGCCTGGTCCACCCTGTGGAGCAGCGGCACCCGATGGGCCTACACGAAGGCCACGGAAGGCACCTCCTACCGCAACCCCTACTTCGGCGGGCAGTACGAGGGCGCCTACGACACCGGCATGGTGCGTGGGGCCTACCACTTCGCCGCCCCGGACTCCGGCAGCGGTACCGCCCAGGCCGACTACTTCGTCGACCACGGCGGTTCCTGGACCGCCGACGGCCGCACCCTGCCCGGCGCCCTCGACATCGAGTGGAACCCCTACGGGGACTCCTGCTACGGCAAGTCCACCGACGGGATGGTCACCTGGATCGGTGACTTCCTCAGCCGGTACCGGGTGAGAACCGGCCGCAACGCGGTCATCTACACCTCCACCAGTTGGTGGACCCTCTGCACGGGCGGCTACCGGGGCTTCGGCACCACCAACCCCCTGTGGGTGGCCCGGTACGCCAGCTCGCCCGGGGCGCTTCCGGCGGGCTGGTCGGCGTACACGATGTGGCAGTACACCTCGTCGGGGGCCACGGTCGGCGACCACGACAGGTTCAACGGTTCCCCGGACACGCTCGGGGCGTTTGCCACCGGCTGACGCGGCCGTGTGCCGGGCGGGCTCAGGGGACGCCCCGCAGGCTCGCACCGGCCCGGTTCGTACCGCCGGTGGCACCCACGCAGGTCATCCGCTCCGGGGATGTGACGGCCCGGCCAGCAGGACGGGCTCGATGGCCTCGTAGCGGTTGCGTTCGCGCGCGGTCGCCCTTCTTCCCGACAGGACGGTGCCGAGCAGGCCGCACAGGAAGCCGGCCGGGACCGAGACCAGGGCGGTGGTGGTGAACGGGAACCAGTTGAAGTCGGCTTCGGGGAAGGCCGATTGGGGGGAGCCGGAGACGAGGTTGGTGCCGGTCATCAGGACGAGGACGCTGAGGCTGCCGCCGATGAGTGTGCACAGCAGGCCGGCGCGGGTGTAGCGGCGCCAGAAGAGGCTGTAGACGAGCGCGGGGGCGATGGCCGAGGCGCCCAGGCAGAAGGAGACGATGGCCAGTGGCTGCAGGCTGCGGTGCTGGGCGAGGACCGCCAGCACGATCACCGGGATGCCCACGGCCAGGGCGGCCAGCCGGGCCAGCGCCATTTCCCGCAGGGGCGGCATGCCCGCGCGGGCGACGACGTCGTGGGCCAGGGAGTTGGCGCAGGCCAGCGTCATACTGGCCACGGACGCCAGCAGGGTCAGGAAGATCGCCGTGGTGACAGTGGTGAACAGCAGGCTCTCCGCGCGGGAGAGATCCGTCCCGAACGCGGCCCGCGCCCCGAGCAGATAGGCGGTGTTGCCGCGCGGGTCCGCGGCGGCGATCTGCTTGCCCCCGATGAGGGCGGTCGCGCCGACGGCGACGACGGTGATGATCGCCATGAACAGGGCGACCGCCGAGACGGCCCAGGACATCGCGCGCCGCACCTGACGGGTGCTGCCTGCGGTGTACATCCGCATCGTCACGTGCGGCAGGCAGGCACCGCCCAGCACGATGGCGCACTGGGTGCTCACCATGTCGAGGGCGGGATGCTTTCCGCCCGCGAACTGCAGGCCGTAGCGCAGGTAGTGGGGGCCGGCCCCGCTGTTCTGCGCGGCGGACTCGAACAGGGTCTGCGGGCTCCAGCCGAAGGTGTGCAGGATGAGCGCCGCGACGACCAGCCCGGAGCCGAGGAGGATCACCGTCTTGAGGATCTGGATCAGGGCGGTGCCGCGCATGCCCCCGATGGCCGCGTACGTGATCATCAGCGTGCCGGCGCCGACGACGCAGCCCGTGCGCATCGTGCTGTCGGAGAAGCCGAGGACGAACGCCAGCAGCTGCCCCACACCGGCGAGTTGCACGACCATCATCGGCACCAGCGCGGCGAGGGTGACCGCGCACGCGGTGATGCGTACCGCGCGGCCGGGCATACGACGGGCCAGCACGTCGCCCATCGTGAACCTGCCGGTGTGATGCAGCGGTTCGGCCAGCAGGAACATCAGCAGCATCAAGGAGAGCAGGGTGCTCAGGGCCAGTACGACGCCGTCGTAGCCGCACAAGGCGATGATGCCGCCGACCGTGAGGACGGTGGCCGCGGAGATGTAGTCACCGGCGATGGCCAGGCCGTTGCGCAGGGGCGACAGCAACCGGTAGCCGGTGTAGAACTCGTCCAGGTCGTCTCGGTCGGGGCCGGTGACGACACACAGCAGCAGCGTGAGGGTCACGACACTGAAGAACGCGACGAGCGACCAGGACTGCGCCGAGCCCTCGAAGTCCGTCACGGCCGCACCTCACCGTCGCGGGCGTGATGCGCCTGACGGCGCACCCGGCGGGCGAGGGGGTCGACGTAGCGGCGCGCGATGCCCTCGTAGAAGAGCACGGCCAGCCAGGTGACGGGGAGTTGCACCAGGGCGAGGAACAGTCCGGTGGGCAGGCCGCCTGGGGCGGGACGGGTCATCACCGAGGGGACTTCGACCGTGAGCGTGAGGAAGACGGCGAAGTAGCCGAGGGCGGCGAACGTGGCGACCCGTCGCTGCCAACGGCAGGCCCGGCGCAGCAGACGCAGATCGCGGTGCGGCCCGGTCACCGATCGGGTCCAGGCTGTTGGCCTGCGGTCGCTCTGCGGGGCCGACGCCCACATCGGAGGGGCGGAGGAGGCGTGCCGCCCGGGCCGGTGCTGAAGCGGGTGTAACTCGGAGCTGTCGGAAGACATTCCAAGATCTCCTAGTGGGTCGTGGGCCCCAAGAGGTGCGGACCGCGAGAACGCGGAAAGTGGTCCGGGTCACCGCACGCTATGCGGGTGTCGGACCCCGCGCAGCACTTCCGACGAACTCCCTGGTGAGGACCCCTGCGACGCTCTGACCTCGGATGTTGTGGGTGGGAAGCGTGTGACGGAGGAGCGCGGCAGTGCCCTGTGAGTTCCGGGGTGTCGAATCGGCCGGCACGCCGGTGCCCGGTCGGGGGCAGCGGCTTGCCGGCCGATCGCACGGGTACGTCGGGCCGTCTCGCGGCGGCGCGGAGAGTCAGGCGGTTACGAGCGTCAGACCATAGGTGTTGAGGATTTCGTTGACCGGCTGGAACCAGGTCTGGCCGCCGCTGGTGCAGTTGCCCCAGCCGCCGGAGGTCACCCCCTGGGCCTGGTCGCCGGTGATGAACGAGCCGCCGGAGTCGCCGGGTTCGGCGCAGACGCTGGTGCCGGTCAGCTCGTAGACCGAGCCCTGGCTGTAGTTGACGGTCTCGTTCTGCGTGAGCACGGTGCCGCAGTGCCAGTGCGTCGTCGAGCCGGAGCGGCAGATCGACGAGCCGACCGGTGCCACCGCGGAGCCGCGGACGAGGACGTCGCTGACGGAGCCCCAGCCGAGCACGACCGGGACGGTCCACCACCCGTTGCCGATCCGGATGTACGAGTAGTCGTTGCCCGGGAAGGACGAGCCGGCGAAGGTGCCCATCGCCGAACCGTCCCAGCCGGCCACGGAGCTGCCGGCCGTGCCGCAGTGCCCGGCGCTGACGAAGCCGCCGACCACCGAAAACCCTATGGAGCAGCGGGTGTTGCCGTTGATGTAGTAGGGGTCGCCGCCGACGGTGCCCGCGGCGAAGGTCCGGGGCGCCTGCTGCGCGGCGACGCTGTGGACGCTGAGCAGCCCCGTCCTGCGCGCGGGGGCGAGGAACTCCGTTACGGCGGCGCTGTGTTCGGCGCCCCTGCGGATGTCCGCCACCACGCTGTTGGTGCGGGGGTCGACGTGCCAGCTCCGGACGGTCGCGGGGGCGCCGTCCGTCCTGGCAACGTTGTCGAGTGCCGTCTTCGTGGCGTCGAGGACGCGTGCGCTGTGCGCGACCCGCACGACCCTGGCGCCGGTGGACCGTACGGAGTCCGCCGCCGCACCGGCGGTGTCGGTGAGTCCGACGACGAGGGTGCCGTGCGCCGAGTCGTACCAGGATCCGCCGAAGGCCTGCCCCGCGGCCCGTTCGGCCCGGGGCGCGAGCTTGGTGGCGGCGGCTTCCTGCTTGAGCCGGGTCCGGGCCTGCGACGCGGTGAGTCCGAGGTCCCGTTGCAGGGCTGTGGTGAGACCGGGGGAGAGGGCCTGGGCCGACGTCGGCTGCGACGGCGACGCGGCGGCGGGTGACAGACCCAGGGCTCCGGTGCCCAGGGCCAACAGGGCGGACAGACCGAGGCAGAGTCTCGTCGGGCTTCTCATGGAACGCTCCTTCATTTCCGTGTGGGGCGGGAAAGGCGTGGATCTGTGAGGTGCCGGTCTCCGATGTGGTGTGCTCATGTCAGTCGTGGAGGTGTATCAGACGAGCCGCCAGAGGTGGTCGGACGTTCCGTTGTCGTTCCACTGGGTCACCTGGGCGCTGTTGGCCTGGGAGGCTCCGTCGACGGCCATGAGCTTGCCGCTGCGCACGTTGACGATCTTCATCCAGCCGTCGCCGTTGTCGACGAGGCGCCAGAGGTGGTCCTGGGTGCCGTTGTCGTTGTACTGCTGGACGTGGGCGCCGTCGGCGGTGCTCTGGTCGTGGACGGCGAGCAGCTTGCCGGAGTTGCGGTTGTAGATCTTGACCGTGCCGTCGCCGTTGTCCACCACGGTCCACAGGTGGTCGGCGGTGCCGTTGTCCTCGTACTGGGTGACCTCGGCGCTGTCGGCCAGGGACATGCCGCTGACGGCGAGCAGCTTGCCGGAGTTCTTGTTCTGGATACGTTTCCAGGAGACGGAACCGTCCCCCGGGGCGTTCATCAGGGCGAGGGCGCCGCCGATCACGGGGCGGTCGGCGAAGCCCCGCTGGGCGCCGGTGGCGACGACGTACCAGTCGGTGAACGGCACCCGTGACGGCGTCGCGTCGGCGAAGCCGTAGACACCGTTGATCAGCATGTCGCGGGCGCCGGTGTGGTCGGCCAGCCAGGCCGCGGTCCACAACTCCCAGTCGGTCTTGGTGTAGTCGTTGCGCGGGTCCAGCAGCACGCCGTACGTGCCCGCCTTGGACAGGTACCAGGCTGCCTCCTGCGCGGTCACCCCGGTGGGCACCAGGTCCAGTCCCAGCAGGCGGTCGGCGTAGCCGTTGTACTTCAGGCTCCACGTGCCGTCCTGGTCGTAGTCGAGCTTCAGGTGCGTGCCCGAGGAGTCCTGGGCCAGGGTGACCCACCGGCTGATGCAGCCCCGCGCGATCGTCGCGTAGTGCGCCGCGTCGGAGGAGTCGGACGCCGCCCTGGCCACCGCGCTCATCGCGCCGATGCCGATGATGCCCTTGAGCGCGAGGTTGGCGCTGTGCGCGATCCAGCCGGTGAAGTCGTCGGTCTGGTTCTGGTTCTCCGGGTCGAGCGCGTTGGCCACCAGGTACTCGGCCCACTGGCGGAGGATCGCGTAGTGCGTGGTCGCGAAGGAGGCCGCGTCGGCCGCCGGAAGGCGCTGGGCCACCGCCGCCGCCATGATCAGCATGTTGGCGGACTCCTCGATCGGCATGGCCTCCTCGTTGCCGTCCAGGTGCCCGGTCGCGTTCGGGTAGCTGGAGCCGAGGTCGTGCTCGGCGTACGGCTTCGGCCAGCCCGCCTTCTCCGCGTAGTCGAAGTGCGGTTCCAGCAGCAGCCGCAGATACGCGGGCGAGAGGTGCAGGTACGCGGGGGACGCCGGGTAGATGACGTCGACGGTGGAGAAGTTGCCGTTGGAGGAGATCTCCTTGAGCATCGCCCACGGCGAGCCGTTCCGGTCGACGAGTTCCGTTCCGGCCACGGCCTGACGCACCGCCAGGGCGCAGACGGCCGCGTAGTGTTCGCCGGTGTCACCGCCGCCCGCGGCGTTCGCGGCGTCGTCGTGGATCGCCCTGTCGAAGGCGACGGCGGCGGCCAGGGCGGCGGTGCGGTCGCTGTCGAACCAGTCGAGCATGGCGGTCCACGAACTCCAGTAGTGCGTCCACCACGGGTTCAGGTTCGTGCCGAGATAGCTCACCGCCGGGGTGCGCACATGGCCCACGACGATCTGGAACACCGCCGACGGGGCGGACGCGGTGACGGTGCCCAGGTTCTGGTGGAGGCCCAGCACCGGCCAGCGGTCGTTGATCGCGCGGGGCTGGGCGGTGTCGGAGGTGCCGGCCAGCGTCCCGTTCGCGGCGGACGCCGCCCGTACGACGGTGTCCTGGCCGATCTGCCAGGTCAGCCCGCTCGCGGTGGGGGCGGCCAGCACCAGCGAACCCCACGACGCCTGATCGTTGTTCTCCGCCGGCACTCCGGGGGCGGCCGGTCGGCAGGTCAGCGCGGTCATGCTGCCGGTCGCCCGCTTGGCCCAGGTGACCTGGGTGGAGTTGTCGCCGTGCACCCACTCGGCGGAGGCGTCGAGGTGTACGTCGACGGTGTGGCTCGCTCCGTCGCCGCTGGCGGCCTGGACGCCGATGTAGCTCAGCGGCACGCACTGGCGCTGCAGGTCGCCGAGGTCCACGGGCGAGAAGAAGGTGACCGTCAGCGTGACGCCGCCCCCGGTGAGGGTGAAGATCGACCGGGTGGCCGTGAGCCGCAGCGACGTCTGCGTCATCGTGCCGAGCGTCGGGCCGCCGGGCAGCGCCGGGGCGCCGAGGAACACGTAGGGCGTGCCGTCGATCCGGGCGATGCCGGCCAGCGCGGTGATCCGGCCGTTCCAGAAGGTGGGCCAGGTGCCGGCGAGGCTGTCCCCGGCCAGCCATGTGGTCAGGTACGGGGAACGGACGGCGAGGGGGGTGGCGGGTGGGCGCAGCGGGCTGAACGTCGAAGCCGCGGCCGTGCGGGTGGCGGCGTGGGCGGGCGAGCCACCGATGGCGAGGCCTCCCGTGGCACCTGCGGCGGCCACCGCGCTCCAGCGCAGCAGGTCACGTCTGGACAGGGGTGGCAGTCCGGTGGTGAAGGGAGGGGGGTCGTCGTCTTCGGAGTGGGGCATGGGGCTCCTTCGATGGGCGACGAGAGTCCGACATCGTTGTCAGCGCGCCATGCCGACGGGGTGTCACGGCAGAACATGCTTCGTGCCGACAGGACCGGGGGCTGCGGACGGCCCGGTGCGCGGGGCTGACCGCCGCGGGGGCGGGTACGGCGCCAACTGCCTTTCCAGCGACGGAAAGTGCGGTAATGACAGCACCCCACGGGACGCGTGTCCAGCCCTCGCGCAACACCCGCCTCTCGCGGAGGAGTTCAGGATGTGAGGTGATGTGAGGTGATGAGAGGCGGTCCGGTCAGGGGTACGAGGTCATCGTGGGCGGCCTGCCCGAGGACGGGGTCACGGCGTGGCGATGCCCGCCGAGGCGCGGGGCGGGCGTATGAACCGGACCGGGACTCCGGGGGAGTAGAGCACGCTGACGGGTGCCCCGACCGGTGCGGGCAATCCCGCCGCGGCCACGAGATTCTCCTCGCAGTGCAGAAGCTCGGCACGGTGGAGCGGCCAGCGCGGATGCGTGTTCGGCAGATACCGGGAGCGGCCGAAGAAGGCACTGTGCATGCCCCAGCGAGCGGTCAGGAAGTGTTCGAGTTCGGTCGGATCCTCGACCCGCTCGCCGATCCGTATCGCCAGGCTGCTCCGCGCACTGCGAGGTCCGGGCCAGCGTCGTTTGCTGGTGTACGTGACCGACGTGCCCTCGCGGCGGATCTCCATCCGCGACCAGATGTACGGCAGGCGGAACACAGCCCGTCCGACGGCGACGGGTATCAGACGGGACGCGTCCAGGGAACGGAAGACCACGCCCCGCCGGCCGTGGGCGTCCACCGAGTAGAGGCGGACGTTGGTCTCCGGGAAGGTGCCGAGGTAGGGGACACCCGGAAGGCGGAACCATCCGACGCGGTGCATCCGGAAGGCGACGAGACCGACGTACGTGGTGCCGTGCAGGGTGTCCGGGCGGGTACCGGCCGGCAGCAGCGGGGCGACATCTGCGGGGTCGGCGGCCCAGTGGAGGAAGGCCAGATCGAGCCAGGACTGCGTGAGGAGGGGCCGGTCCGCGGCATGAGGGGGATCGGCCGTTATGGGTTCGGGTTCCACGGCGAGCGGTGGCTGTGGCATCCGGCCATTATCACGAAGTCCTCTGAGCGGCTTACCGCGGGGGTGGGGCATGTCCCGTTGTGTGGTGGGCGAGTCGTCTGTGGGACACTGCGCGAGCCAGTCTCCATGGGGGGCGATGATTCCGGACGGTGCTGTGGAGCTGTGCTGGGTGGGAACCGAGAAGCTGACCCAGTAGCTGTAGTCCGCAGCGTGGCCTTGGGCCTGCGTGGCGATGTTGCCGGGGGGAGACGCCGGTGGTGGAGAACAGGACGAAGTCGACATCCAGTCGCTCGTATTCGGCTTCCTGCCTAGAGGTTTCGCACTGTACGGCCGCCGACGGCCGGTTCAGCTTTCCGGGTCTCCGTCGGCGGGTGCTGTCTGTCGGGCGGTGAGTTGAGCGGCGTTCTGGAGCCAGGTGAGGTGTTCGGTGAACGCGGTGCGGCCCTCGGGGGTGAGCCGGAACCACGTTCGTGGACGTCGTCCGATCGCGCCCTTGCGGACTTCGAGGTAACCGGCGTCCTCCAGGATCCGGGACTGCTTGGACAGGACCGAATCGCTCACCCCCACGGTGTCCCGTACGACGGAGAACTCCACCCACTGCGGGCCGGCGGCGAGCAGTCCGCAGATCGACAGCCGGGTCACCGGATGGATGATCTCGTCCAGTCGCCCGCGTCCTTCGGGTCTGGTCATCGCGATACCGCTCGTCCTTTCCGGATGTCGTGACGGATCGCGGAGTTCTGCCACAACATGATGCCCACCACCGCTGCCACCACGACGATGACCAGCGCGATCGCAAGTACGGTATCTCCTCTTCCGAGGAGCACGTGCTCGCCGGCGACGGATGCCAGTGACACCGCGAGCGTGACCCACATGACGGGCCGGGCCGACGGGTAGGTCATGTTCCGGCCCCGGTACTTCACGCCGGTGGTGCGGACCAGAAGGCGGCTGAGCCCTATCTGGGTCAGGATCAACAGCAGCCATGAGCCTTGGGTCACCCCCTCGGAGATGTGCTGTGGCCGCAGGAACGGCAGGGCCATCACCGCAGCCATCACCGCCGCGGTCGCGGCCAGGTACCACCCCGGAAGCTTCAGCCGCTCAGCCAACGCCGTCCGTTGCTGTTCAAGCCGCTGCAGATCCCGCGCATCGTCGTTCATGACAACCCCCATCGAACGGCATGTACTTTCCGCAATGGAAAGTACATGCCGTTCGGAAGGTTCGCAACATCGCAGGTCGCACAAGGAAGTTGGCCAGGTGGAGGAGGCGCGCGTGGCCATGGAGAGTGCTGGCCGCTGGAGGTCACCCGCGCCGAAGCTCCGGCCGACCGGGCCACCTTTGCGACGCACCGGAACTTCCGCGCCCCGTCGCCTGGTTCGACGTCGCGTCGAAGACGCGGGTGGGCGCATGGCAGACCGGGCGACGACCCGGGCCGACCGGGGGAGGCCGGTGGGACGGAGATGGCCGTCACGCAGCCCTCTGCCAACCGGCCTGTCTGCGTGTAGCCGCGCACGGGAGTGTGCCGGGACCGCGGACATCGCGGACCCGGCACACAGGAAGGTGATGCGGAATCTACTGGTTCACGGGCACTGGGCGGGCGGGGTGGGCTTCCGGCCGATCGTGATCGAGACGGAGGATCCCGGGAGCAGCACGGTGCCCGCACTCGGGTTCTGCGAGGTCACCCTGTTGATGTTGTCGCAGTCGACGACGGTGCCGACGCCGCCGAGGACGTAGCCGGCGGTTGAAAGTGCCTGGCGGGCCTGCGCCTGCGTGTCGCCCAGCAGGTTGGGCACGGTGGTGACGCCGGTGACCGAGGCGGAGACGGATGCCAGGCTCCTGCTGAATCCGGTGTCCGACGAGGTGTCGACCACTGTCACATTCCAGCTGACGGTCCCGGTCTGGCTGATGAAGACCGACTGCGATCCGCCGCCGACCGGGAAGACCGTGGTCGTCGGGTTGAAGCCCGGCCCGCTGATCTCCAGCGCGTCCTCGGAGGTGTTGGCCACGCAGTCCGCGCTCCACTGGACCAGGGCGCTGTGACCGTAGACCACGGGGGACGGTGTCACCGAGATGGTGGCGGTCGCGGTGGCCGCGCAGTTCAGCCCGGGGTCGTCCGCGTAGGCGGGTGTCACGGCGAAGGCGGTGGCCACCAGCGCCGCCACGACGAGCACCACCGCCTTGGGCGAGCGTGCCACCCGGGCCGCCCACCTCCGCAGCTCGGCCATCGCTCTGGCGAGCACGTGGCGACGTGTCGGCTTCGATGCCTCTCTCATAACTCCCCCTTGTGATGCGTCTCTGCATGGCGAGTGGTCTGCGCCGTGGGGTCTGCCCCCTGGCAGTCGGCGACCGATGGCCAGCCAGCGTGGTACACCGCCACCGGACTGTCGCCCACGGGTCCGCTCAGCGGAACGGCCGGCGGCAGCCGAACGAGCCTCGCGTCGCCGACGACCAGTACGCTCTACGGTCCGTGTGCCGCCCTCCGCGCCCTGTTTCTGTCCCCTCTGCCCTGGCTGGTGTTCGGGCCCACGAAGTCCGGTGATGAGTGCGGTGGCGTGCAGAGCCGTGGTGCGCAGCTGTCCGGGATTGAGCCGCCTGTCGGCGGGGGAGGGGGACGACATGGTGTCGTCCTGGGTGGGCTTGGCGGCGGGCGTGGAGATGGTGATGCTGGGCGTGTTGCGGATGCGGCACGAGGAGCGCAATGTCCGGCGAACGGCGTGGCTGTGGGTGACTCTGGGCATCTCGTTCGGGCTGAACACGGTACCCAAGCTGGTGGAGTGGTCCCCTGCTGTGGTGTTGGGGCTGTCGTTGCTCGCGCTGGTGCTGGTCGCGATCGTGTCGACTGTGATCGTGACGGAGCGCGGATGGTCGCTGCGGTGGCGGGACCGGAGGGGTACAGCGGAATGAGCTTCTCGCCTCGCCAAGTCCTCGCCTCGGAACGGCAGTGCCATTTGGTCCCGGAGTCGTGTCAGTGGCTCCTGCGAGGGTCCGCGCGGTGACCTCAACCGGTCAATTCGTCGCTCCACAACGAGCACGGCGAGGCGGTCCGAGCGTCCTCGGATGCCGCGCTGGAGGCTGCCGCTGGTGACTGGACCGGCGGGAGCCTGGAGGCCACGGAAGCCGCCGCCGCGCTCCTTGGGCGCCCCTGCCCGAACTCGTCGCCCGCCTGCGGGACGCAGTGACCAGCACCGAACCGGGTCATGTGGCCGTGACCGAGTCGGGCGACGAGTACGAGACTCCCTTCGGGACGCTCCTGCCCGCTGACAACCGGGCCGGCTCCTCTGAACCAGGGAGGATCTCCGGGGCCTGGGGCTACCAGGGGCCGTGGTCGGCCAGACCCAGAGCCAGGGCGGTCGCGGCGGTGGCGAGGAACACGATTCCGCCCACGATGTTGCGGGAGCCCACCCGCAGGTGGGCGATGATCGCGCCGATGAAGTACAGCACAAGACCGGCGGCGGCCAGGGTTCCGAGCAGCGGCACGGCGAGGCCGACCAGCAGGCCCACGGTGCCCGCTGCCAGCAGCATGCCCAGCACCGGTACCCACTTCCGGGCTATGCCCTTCATGTCCGCCTGGGTTTTGGGGTATTCGTGGCCGATCAGGTAGGTGACGGCGGCGGCACCGTTGAAGACCGCGCCGAGGATGGTGACCGTGACGTAAGCGGCGAACACTGTTTCTCCGTTTCTGCGGGAAGCTGGGCATCCCGTCGTGGGATGCCGTTCTCCTCGACGGATTCAGCGACTCGATGTGTGACATGCGTTGGCAACCGGGGCGCAGGAGTGGTCTCTAACGCCCCGGCGCGAGACTGGGTCGCGAGGGACTGTTCAACTCGCGTGCGGCAGCGCAGGCTTGGGGAGGGGGTTCTCCGGTCGTGGTGCCGGATGGGACGGTCCGGCCTGTTGTCCGGCGACGTAGTCGACCTCTTGGCGGGACTCACCCGGGCTACCGAGTCACTGCCCGCGGAACGCCGTCGCGTGCCCGGCCGCCACGGCCCGCACTGGGCGACCGTGGTCAGTGGTCCCCACTCTCGGCAGGTGGCGACTCGCAGGCTGTGCAGGTCGCCCCTCCAGCGGTCGGTCCTCCCCGCCGGCGCCTTCGAAGCACCGGCCGGGTCACGGAACCGGGCCGACGGGCCGCTCGCCGACACGCCACGATGTCGGTCCTGTCAGGACGGTGTCCGTGTCCGACGACGCCGGGGCCTGCCATTCCTTGGGTGACATGCCGTAGGCGTCCCGGAACGCCTTGCTGAAGTGGGACGGGCTGGTGAACCCCCAGCGATGTGCGACGGCGGCGACGGTGAGCCTGCGATGCCGGGCCCGGTCCAGCTCACGGCGGCAGGCGTCGAGCCGACGCTGTCGTATCAGCCGACTCACTGTCGTGCCCTCGTGCTGGAAGAGCTTGTGCAGATAGCGGACGGAGATGTTGTGGGCGAACGCGATCGATTCCGGCGACAGGTCGGGATCGGCCAGATGCAGTTCGACGTATGACCGGACATGGCTGAGCGTCCGGGTGCGTCCGTCCGTCGGGTCGGCGGCCGGCTCGCCGGCGAACTCCGTGACGACCGCGGCGAGGAGATCGGCGGCGTTACGGGCGAGCCGGTCACCGAGGTCTGTCCGGCGGAATTCCGCTTCGCGGGCGAGCACGGACAGGAAGTTCGACACGAGCGTCCGGACACCTTCCTGGCAGCTCAGTGGCACACCCATGATGCGGCGAAGGTCGGATTCGGCGATCCCCGGACAGTGACGGGGAATCCGGATGACCGTCATCCGGACGTGCTCTCCGAAGTGGGCGAAGCCGGGCCTGTGCGGATCGTAGAAGACGAGGTCGCCGGGGTTCAGGAAGACCTCGCCGCCGTCATGGAAGACGGAGATCGGGCCGCGAACATGAATGGCGACGTGCAGGAATTCACGCTGTCGTGGATTCAACTGCCAGAGGGGGAGAAGGAGAAGTCCGTCATCGGATCGCAGGGCGGTGATCCCCAGACATCCCAGGGAATTTGTGCCGTCTTTCGATATCAGCTCTTCCATAGGGGATCCTCTGCTCGGTCTCCGGCTGTTGGGGCGGGTCGGTGTTGGTGTCGGCGTAGTGCCGGCCGAATTCATTCAGTCCCTGCCGGCGGTGAGTTCGGTGAGAGCACGGTCCATGTCGATGTGGCGGCTCTCTGTTCCCGGTGACACCAGAGAGGCGGTCTTCCGGAGGAATACGGCGACCGGGCGGGTCGCGATCTCGATCACTGCAGCTCCGGAGTTGGACCTCAGGACGATGCGCACGGTGCGCAGACCACCGGCGCGCCGAGGTATCACCAGTACGTCTCCGATGCCGGACGGCGTGCGGAGGCCCTCCGTGAGCAGTGCGCGGGAGAACACCCAGTCGACGGGCCGCGCGAGGGGTGCGCCGAGGGAAAGACACACGGCGTAGGGGTCGTCCGTGTCGTAGCGCAATTCGGCGGGCAGCGGTACCGGCAGTTCGTCCGGGACGCTGACGTGGACCGTCACCGCGCATACGACCGAGGAGAGAGGTTTTCTCATTGCGTCCCCCAATAAGGATGCAGGAGCTGTTCTTCTGTCGCTGATCCTAGAATTCGACAGTGTGTGCACTTTGTCGGAGAACGCACGGAACATGGCTCGGGGAAGAATCGGATTCGGCTTTTTCCGGGGGAGGGGGACCGGTGGCGGCCGGGGTTCCCTGTACGGAGTTCTGCGCCCCGCGCCATTCGCTGGGAGTCATGCCGTAGGCGGCCCGGAACGACCTGCTGAAATGGGCGGCACTGGTGAAACCCCACCGGTGGGCCACGGCGGCGACGGAGCGGGATGCCGCGTCGCGTCGTGCCAGCTCCCGCCTGCTCCCCTCCAGCCGGCGCCGCTGGATCCACCGGTTCACGGTGACGTCCTCACTCTCGAAGAGCTTGTGCAGGTAGCGCAGGGAGATGTGGTGGACGCGGGCGATGACCTTCGGGCCCAGATCGGGGTCCGCGAGATGTTGATCGACGAACGCCTGGATCCGCAGCAGCAGTGCCCGGTCTGCGCGCCGTGTGTCGGCGATCGTCCTGCCGAGCTGTTCGTCGACCAGCACGCTGAGCAGGTCCACGACATTTCTGGCCATCAGCTCGCCGATGCGCGGAGGGTAGGCCGCGGCGGTGTCCACGAGCCCGGTCAGGAAAGGTGACAGAAGGCCGCCCAGCGGCGAGTCGGGACGGACCGGGGACGCCGTGATACGCGTCAGGTCGGACTCGCTCAACCCGAGGACGTCCCGTGGCAGTACGACGGCCTTCGTCCGGAAGGACCGGGGGAGATCCAGCCGGACGGGGCGTGCCATGTCGTAGACGAAGATGTCACCCGGTCGAAGGTCTGCCTCGCGGCCGTCCTGTGTGAGCCTGGCGGTGCCCCTGTCCAGCAGTTTGACGACCACGCACTCCTCCTCGCGGCCCTGCGCCACGAGCCTGTTCGTGCGCAGGGCGTAGAGGGAGTCGCCGTCCACGGTGATGGTCTGGAGCCGGCCGAGCGGCGAGGTGCGGATCGTGCCGGAGTACACCTCGTCGGGGACGTTCATGGTGACGGCGCCGAACGTCCGGGACAGGGCTTCTCGCCAGTAGGCGCGTCTGTGCTGGACCGGCAGCGAGTCGGTCGTGTAGACGCGTCCGGGGACGCTTTCCTCATCGTGAACCGATGCGTCAGGCGGCATGGTCTTCTCCCTTTTCTTCGGGCAGGACCGATCCTGGCAGCGGGGGCTGGGCGAGGCATCGCACGTTTTCGTCCGGTTCCTGGAGGGTGCGTGGGATGCCAAGCGGTCACGCTCAGTGTTCGCGTGTCCTCACCAGCTGCGTGAGTTCGACGCGGGAGGTGATGTCGAGTTTGGTGAAGGCGTGCCGAAGGTGCGAGCTCACGGTGTGCGGCGAGATCTCGAGGCGCTGCGCGGTCTGCCGGTTCGTCATCCCCTGCGCCACGAGCCGGATCACCGCCACCTCGGAGACGGTCAGCACCGGCCACCCCTTCACGAACCCCGTGGACGTGGCGCGACGCCGGGGTGCCCCCACTGCTCGTAGCCGCCGACGGACCCGAGCCGCTTCCCGCTCGGCGCCCGCCTCGGTGTACAGGCCGAGCGCCTGGTCGAGGTACGGCACGGCATCGAGGGTGCGGGTCGCGGCGAGCTTGCGTCCGGCGTCCTCCAACGCCGAGGCCCGGGGAAGGAGGCGGGAAACGCCGCGGTACAGCTCGACGGCGCGCAGCAGGGATGCGAGGTCGTTGTCGAGCAGTCCCCGGGCGTGCGCGGCGGCTGCCAACAGGATCGGGAACCGCGGGTTGAGGGCGGCCCGGCGCTCCGCGACGGCGACGGCGGTCGCGGCACGCTCGGGCGCGCCGGCCCGTAGCGCCATGCGGACGAAGACGGAGGCGTCGGCCGGATCGTCCGGGCTGGCAAGGGAGGGGCCATCCAGGCCGAAGGTGCCGAACGCCTCGTCCAGAAGCTCCATGGCCTGACGGGGACGGTCTTCGGCGTCGGCGACCAGTGCCGTCAGCCAGGAGCCGACGTTGCGTACGAGGATCGCCGGGTCGTCCAGCATCCGCTTGCCCTCGGCCACGTACGCCCTTGCCGCTTCCCGGTCATTGGTGTAGACGGCGACGCGCCCCAGCGTGTACAGGAGGGTGGCGTCGGCGAAGTTGCCCATGCCCAGTTCCTGCATCATCGTGGACGCGGCCTCAGCCTCGGCCCGCGCGTCCTCCAGCCGGCCCGCATCCAGCAGCACCCGGGACCGGTTCATCAACCACAGGCCGGTGGCCGCCGCCTGGCCCTGCCGCTGGGTGACGCGAACTCCGGCTTCGGACTCGGCGAGAGCCTCGGGCGAGCGGCCCGCCGCGTTCAGCAGGAACGCCTTCCACAAGGCCTCCGGTACCCACAGGGAATGCTCGATCCCGACCTCGGCGGCCAGGGTCGCGGCGCGGTCGGCCTGCTCGAACGCCGCACTCCAGTCCATCCGGTAGAACCGCACGACCGAGTCGACGGCGATCGCCGTGGCCCGTGCGGTCTTGTTCTGAGCCTCCTCCGCACAGTGGAGAGCGTCGGTCACTGCCAGGGCGGTCGCCTCGAAATCTCCCACCATGGCCAGGTTCAGACACCGCAGCGCCAGCAGTTCGGCCCGCAGCGATGCGTCGATGCCGGGAAGAGCGGCTCCGGTACGAGCCTGGTGGACCGCCTCCGTGAAGTCGAACTGGCTGGACACACGTGCCAGTCCGAGCCGCACACGCGCCTCGGTGTCCGGATCCAGACTGCCGGGCAGCGCCGAGGCGGCAAGCGCCCTGGCCTGCGCGGCCTGACCCGTCTGCCACAGGAGGAGCATCGTCTCCGCGACGATCGCCGGTCCTTCGGGGCCCTGCCCGGCGGTGAGGGCCAGTGCCCGGGCGCTGAGTTCTACCGCTGACGTCGGCGCGGTCGCCGAGAGTTCCGCGGCGGCCGTCCGCAGCAACCGCACCGCCACGTGATCGCCGGGGTCCGTGCTGTCCAGGAGCAGGGCCGCCGCTTCCGTCACCGGCGCACCGCGCGCCAGCAGGACGTCGGCGGCATGGCGTCGCAGCGCCCGGCGTACGGACACCGGCAGACTCCCTTCGACGGCCTCGCGGATCAGGTCGTGGCGGAACAGCAGACGACCGTCCCGCTCGACGAACAGATCGGAGTCGAGGGCTTCCTGCACCGGCGCGATCAGCGCGGCGGCCTGCCTGCCGAGCAATTCGGCCAGCAGTGCGACGGTGACGCTCCGGCCCACGGCGGACGCGGTCTGCACGACCTCGCGGGTCGGTTCGGCAAGCCGCCCGAGACGCTGCCGTACGGAGGCCTGGAAACTGGCGGGTAGACGGCCGGCCGCCAGCCGCGCCACGTCGTTCGCGACGATCACCCCGTGTTCGTCGCGCATTCCGTGGAGCAGTTCCACCAGGAGCAGGGGCACACCCTCGGCGCGCCGGGCGACACTCAGCGTCCCGGGATCGGGAGCCGCCCCCAGCACGTCCTCGGTGATCCGGGCGACCGCGGCATCGGTCAGGGGCGCGAGCCGGAGCCGATGGGCACCGGCCCGTTCCAGCGTGTCCAGCGTCGCGCGCACGCCCGGTGCCTCGGCCCCGCTGCGGACGGCCACCAACCACAGGATCGCGTGGGCAGCCAGCTGGGCCGAAAGCGTGCGGACAGCCAGCAGTGTCACGTCGTCCAGCCACTGGACGTCATCCAGGGTGATCACCAGCGGGGTCTCGAGCGCCGCCTGTTCCAGCCGGTCCTGCAACTCCTGCAGCAACCAGAACCGCTGCTCGGGCGCCGCCGCGAGATCACGCAGCCTGTCCACGTCGAACAACGACCCCGGGCCCGTCAGCAGACCCTCCAGCAGGGGACCCAGCGGGACGAACTGGCCGTCGGGATCCGCACCCCCGCGAAACAGCCGGAGCCCACGGCGCACCGCGGTGGCCTGTGCCTCCGCCAGGAACCGGGTCTTGCCGCTGCCCGGAGGGCCTTCCACGCAGACGACGCCGCCATGGCCATGGAGCAGCGCGTCGAACCGCGCGCCGACGAGGGCCTGCTCCTCTTCCCGTCCCCGCAACGGCGACTGCGAGCCGCCGGTTCCGCCAGGCAGGAACGGTTGCTGAAAACGGTCCAAGCGGGGTCCTTGCGAGATCAAGCACCGGAAGGCGAAGACGCCAGCACATGAGGAAGGGGCCCGCATGTCATATCAGCATGACATGCCTCTCACCATGACAAACAGCATCGCCACATGGCAAAACCGCGACTTTACCCCGCCTGCTCTTGTGTTGCAGAAGCCGCAGTCGCAACCGGCTTGTCCTACGGTGGATCAGTCCCGGGAGGAACGGTGAGAGCGAACCTTCCCCCATGGCTCCACCGAATCCGGCTCTCCGATCGACGAGATCGTGCGCGAGGGCGCCCCCCGGATGCTCGCCGCCGCGCTCCGCGGGTGAACGACCGGCGGGTGGACGGGGCCACCGGGGAGCGCAAGCGGTTCTCCTCCAGGACGCTGCCGCCCTGGTGCCCCAGTCGCCGAAGATCTCCGAGGTGCTGCACCTGCTCTCTCCGCACGGCCTGTCCACTGGGGACTTCGTCCCGGCACCGGAGCAGTTCCTCGGCGGAGCGGCGGGCCTGTCCGCGGCGACCGTGACCCGGCTGACGAAGCAGTGGCAGGACGACCACGCCGCCTTCCAGGAACGGCACCTGTCAGCACGCGACTTCGTCTACGTGTGGGCAGAAGGCGTGCATCCCAAAGACCGGCTCGGGCAGGCGCACTCGTGCGTGCTGGTCCTGCTCCGCGTCCGGCTGGACGGCACCAAGGAGCTGATCGCGCTGGCCGAGGGCCTGCGCGAGCCCACAGAGGCGCTGGCCGGGGTGTTCCCGGCTGCCCGGTATCAGCGGTGCGGGTTCACAAGGCCAGAAATGTCACGAACTCTCTTCCGCAGTCCGCTCAACCGGGCGCGACCAAGGCGATGCAGGAGATCGTCGGCGCCGGGGACCGCGCGCACGCCGAGAAGGCGATCGCGGCGTTCGAGAAGACCTACGGCGCGAAGTGGCCCAAGGCCGTCGCGAAGATCACCGGCGATCAGGAGGAGCTGCACGAACCGATCGTCCTGTCCCACCCCCACCACCGAGGTGAGCCTCATGAGTGGACCTGCCGTCACGGCTTTTTCGGAGACCGCCGCCTTGTACGTCACCCTCAACGAGGACACCGAGGAGGCTGGTCGAGTTGCGGCCACTGCACGGACCGAGAGGTACTCGGCGTGACACCCGCAGGCGATGTCCCGGTCAGCCGGACGGCTCCTGAGGAAGAGTAGTCGCGCGCGGGGTCGGGACGGAATGATGGCAGATCCGGCGGCGGGAGCCGACCGTCGCCGTGCCCTCCGTCCCTCCCAGGGAGTACTCATTGTTAAGACGCATGTGCATCTTTCTCGCCTCGTTCGTCCTCGCCGCCGCGTCCGTGCTGATCTCGGCGGGTGCCGCGAGCGCGGCCACCGTGCGAACCGCCAACTGGTCCGGGTACGCCGCTGCCGGCGCCTACAGCCTCGTCCAGGCCACCTGGGTGCAGCCGGCGGTCAGCTGCGCCTCCGGCAGTCAGTACTCCAGCGTCTGGGTGGGCCTGGACGGCTACAACAGCAGCACGGTCGAGGAGATCGGCACCGAGGCCGACTGCTCGAACGGTACCCCGGTGTACTACGCCTGGTACCAGTTCTATCCGGATCAGCGGCACACCTTCAGTCACCCTGTCCACCCTGGCGACGAGCTGACCGCCATGTCGCACTACAACGCCTTCTTCAACTCCTACGACATGGGGATCCTGGACTACACCGGGAGCTGGACGGAGACCCCGTCCGGCGTGGCCGCCTCGGGCCCGCCGCCCAGTTCCGCCGAGGTCATCGTGGGGCTGCCTCCCTGTGACAGCGGCTGCATCCAGCCGCTGGCAAACTTCGGCACCGTCTCCGTCCGGGAAGCCCTGGTCCAGGCCGCCCCGCTCGCCGACGCCAACCCGTCGCAGATCGTCATGGTCACCGGCGCGGGCCAGAACAAGGACACCGTCAGCGCGCTGAGCAACGGCAGGGACTTCAGCGCCACCTGGGTCAGGGCCGGCTAGGCCGGAACCGGCGGACGTCATGAGCCCCCCAGGGAGCCGAGCCGCCCGGTTCAGCAGGCCGCGCAGTGGTACGGGAACAGTGCCTCCGCGACCGGCAGCCGCTCCGGTTCCCCGGGGGAGACGCTGTCGTCGACGGCGTGGATCCGGGCCTGCGGCTCACTCACGCCGATCAGCAGGATCTCCGCGAGCGGATACAGCGATACGAGGGTGTCGCACAACGGGATGGACTCGCCTTGGCCGGCGTACCGCATCTCCTGGCCCGGACAGGCGACCGCCATTGCCTCGGCCATCGCCGTGTACGCCGGGCCGGCACGGATCCACCCCTGCTCGATCCGCTTCAACACGTCGACCCCACAGGGAAGACGGTCCATCCGTCGAGCGGCCATCCACAGGCCTCGACAATGACTCCCCGGGGCCGGTACGTGACGCATCCCTTCATCTTCACCCGGGTCGCGCGGGGCCGCCCGTTGACCGGCGGGAGCTTTCACGTCAACTGGCGCGATTCCCGGGGGCCTTGACACGGAGGGCGGCCCGGTTCCCCGTTCCGCCGCCGCACCCCGCGTCCGAACACGTCCTGACCGGCGTGGGCGCCGGGGCTGGGGCCACGAACGCGGGGGCGGCATCGGCGAGCACATCGAGACGGCGTCGGACGACCTGGTGCCCCGCTTCGCGGAACTGGGGGCGGGCGCGTCCACGCAGCCGCCGCACACTACGTACACGAGGGCCGACGGCACGGGCACGCGGCACCGGCGGCGGGAATGACCGGAAGGCCCGGCCGTATCGCCGTGGGGCGCCGCGCCGACCTGACGGCCCTGCCCCTGGATGCGGTCGAGGCGCCGGCGGACGAACTTGCCGAGGCCTGGTTGTCACCTGAACCCTCCACAGGTCGCGCTGCCCAGCGCCTTTCATGGCGGCCCGGCGCCTTCAGTCGTCCACCTCGGGTTTCGGACGGCTGCATGGACATCGACGAATTCGTGACCGGTCTCCAGGCTCGCTACGACGAGACCGCGGCACACCTCGCGGACCCGGCCGCTACCGGAAAGGTCATCGACGGGGGGAGCACGGACTGCTCAGGAGCTCTGGTCGCGTTGCGATCCGGGCTCGTCCGTGGGCGCGGGTGGGTCGTCGGCGGACGTAGCGGCAGGGGGCGTTGGTGAAGAGTCTGCGAGGTATTGGGTGAGCAGTGTGCGGCAGACCGGGACGAGTGCCATGTCGGAGAAGGCCCGCTTGGGTACGGCCACGGAGGCCTTGCCCGAGCGGTCGAGGAGGACGAACTGTCGGTCGGACTCGCGGAACCCGCCGAAGTGGGACCAGTCGTAGATGGAGGTTCGCCCTTCCACGCGGAGCGTCAGGTTGTGCGGTCCGATCTCTCCGTGGTGCGTCTGCCGCATCGTCGGTGAACGGCGCCAGTGCGCGCGTGCTTTGCGGCGAAGCCCCCAGCGGAAGGAGAAAACGAACGCTTTCAGGACGTAGTTGACGAAGGCCACCGCGAAGACCGTCACGAAGAACAGCGCGGGCAGCAGCGTCTGCCACGTTGGTTTGACGGCGGCCAGCCACAGGAGGCAGCCCCACAGAAGCAGGAGAGAGGCGCCCGCGTTGCGTACGGCCCGGTTGCGCAGACGTCGCCACGCGACGGAAGAGGCCACCACGTCGAAGAGGTCGTCGGCCTCCGGGATGTACCGCAGTGTCAGTGTCTGCTGCATCGGGCCCCCTGCCCTGCGCCTGTGAGCCCGCGCATCGTAGTCGTCAATGCCGGAAGAGGGGAGGCCTTGAACGTTCGCCGGAGGTGGCGCGGAGGCGGGGCCGGTGGGTTTGTATGTCGTGCTGTGCAGCATCGCGCCGACGGCGTGGGAGGCGTTCTGCCGGACCCGTCGCCGTCCGGAACCGAACACAGTGGCACGCCCCTGATCACATAGCCTCTCCTGGCATACACACGACAAGGGGAGGATCATGAGAGGCAGAACGGCCTGGGCCGCGGCCGGCGGGGCCGCGGCCCTGGTGCTGACGACGGCGACCGGGGCGCACGCGGAGGAGCGGGGTGATGTCCGGGTGGTGAAGACCGTCGTCAACGGCGGCGGCAACGTCATCGTGGGGACGGCGAGGACGATCACCTACCCCGTCGACATCACCGTCAAGGACAACTCGGGGGTGAAGGGGCTCTCGCACGTCAGCACGTACAACGCGGGCAGCGCCGCCGGCGGTGGCTTCGTGGACTGGACCGGTACGTCCTGCAAGAAGAAGTCGGCGACCACGTCGGTTTGCACCGCCACGATGAGCATCACGCCGGCATGGATCCCCGACTACAGCGACAGCGACAGCAACAAGACCGCGGGCGTCTGGGAGATCAGCGCCACCGTCCAGGCCAACGACGGTGACTACTGGATCTCCGACCGCATCGCCCTGTACAAGGTCAAGCGCGCGGCCCGGCTCACCGCGGTGATCGCACCCGAGAAGGTCGCCAAGAACGCCAAGGTGACCGTCACCGGCAAGCTGTCGCGGGCCAACTGGGAGGACCTGAAGTACCACGGGTACCCCGGGCAGCAGGTCAGGCTCCAGTTCAGGAAGAAGGGCGCCGCCCACTACAGCACGGTCAAGACCGTGACGACGGACGGCGTAGGGAAGCTGAGCACCAAGGTGACCGTCACCTCGGCGGGCAGCTGGCGCTGGTACTTCCCCGGCACCACGACCACCTCGCTGAAGGCCTCGGCCGGCGACCCGCTCAACCTGAAGTAGCCGACGGCGCCTCAGAAATCGCCTTTGGCCACCACCCATCCGACTCGTCTTCGGCGTGACGACGACCAGTCGGATGCCGGCCGTGCCGCCGACCGGCGTGAACGGCTGTGGCCGTGTGCCGAGTCGTCCCACCCGGCCCGCGTCGCGGACCGGGTGGCCGGCTGCCACTGACGTCCGGACGGTCCTCAGCTCGCCCTGACCGCGACGGGAGACTCGGGTCGATCGCGGAGCATGGCCATGGCCAGTTCCAACCGTGACCGGTACCCGGATCGGGAGAACAGCCTGGTCAGCCGGGATTCGATGCTTCGCCTGCTGACGTCGAGCAGTACCGAGATCTGCTGGTTGCCGAAACCCTGGGCGACCAGCACGGCGAGCAGCCGCTCGTTCTCCTCGACGACGGCTCGGCGGTCCGGCACGGCGACGCCGTGGTCGCGCATGAGGGTTCGCATCCGTGCCCGGACGAGCAGCGCGTCGGCCGGGCCGAGTGAGCCGTAGGCCTCCCGCAGCAGTTGTGGGTCCGCCGCGCCGACGCGTACCAGGTGTTCGACGGCCATGGCCAGTTCGAACGGCTGGCCCAGTGCGCGGGCGGCGTGCAGGGCGGCGGAGCCGGACCGCGGGTCGGCGCAGGCCTGGACGAGCAGGCTGTGCGTGATCGCACGGTTCGTGTCCAGTTTGCTTGCGACTCCTTCGGATTCACGAAGGCACATGGCGAGCCGGTCCTGGTCCCCGGTCATCGTGGCGAGCTGTGCGGCCGCGAACCAGAGTTCGTCGGTGCCGGCCACCGTGTCGTCGGCCGACGCGTCCTTCACGGCCCGGTCGAGGATGAACTCCGCCTGCTGGTGCTCGCCGAGTGCCATCGCGGCGCGTGCCTGTGGGACGGCGAGCAGATGAAGCAGCGGGGTGCGGCCGTCGGCGTGACCGCGGTCGACGACCTCGCTCGCGCCTCTCAACTGACCGCGTGCCAGCAGGATCAGCGCCGCGGTCTGGATCATGGCGACCCGGCTCGGGTCCGGACCGGGGGTGGCGCCGGGTGCGAGGCAGCGGCGGGTGAGCGCCAGCGCGCGGGTGACCTCGCCGCGCCGCGCGGCCAGTACGGCCTGGTCGGCGAGGGCCAGCTGTTCGGGACGGCCGCCGCCCCGGGCCAGCATGCGTTCGGCCTCGGTCAGTTCTCCCAGGGTGAGGAGGGCTCCGGTGTACGGGAAGCCCTCCTGGTCGGGGTCGGACAGATGGCCGGTGAAGCGCTCGGGCTCGCCCTGCCACAGTGCGGCGAGGGAGCCGAGAACCTCGGCACGCCGGGCCGCGTCCTGGTGGCGCGGCATGCCGTCGAGGAGGTCACGGACCTGCTGCCACTGGCCCAGCGCGTACGACGCGCCCGCTCTGGTCACGGTCCTTACCACCGGGTCGGGTACCCAGGGCCACGTCTCGCCGCGGGCCAGCCAGTTGAGCGTGACATCGTTGCCAGTGGCGCGCAGCATCGCGATGCGGGCCAGGTGGACGTCGATGAGGAACCGGGCGCGGCCGGGTTGAGCGGAGAGGTCGTTGAGCAGCGATTCGACGGTCGCCAGGCCTTCGCTCGTCCTGCCCTGCTCGGCGAACAACCGCGCGGATTCCCAGAGGATGCCGACGCGTTCCGTCTCGTCCGAGGAGAGTTCGGCGGCCACCCGTAACCAGACGCCGGCGTTGGCACCCGAGCCCGAGCGGGAGGCTGGACCGGTGCCGGGGCGGGTCGACGCGCGCGCGTGGGCGAGCAGTTCCGCCTTGACCCGCCGCGCGTCGAGCATGCGGCCGGCGCAGGCCTGCTGGTCGGCGAGGTAGTCGGGGTCGGTGCAGTGAGCCCGGCCGGCCCAGACGGCCGTGACCGCGGCCTGGGCGAGGCGGCGGCGTTCGTAGGGGCCGGTCTGGCCGATCAGGATCCGCTGCACCAGCGGCAGCCGGAACATCCAGCGCCCGCCGCCCCGTGCCTGTCGCACGATTCCGTGCGCGCCCAGGGCGCGGAGGGCGTCCGTGACCTCGTCATGCGACAGGCCCGTTGCCTCCGCAACCAGTTCCGGCACGGCGTCGCCGAGTGGATGGAGCACCGCCGCCGCCTTTGCTACCGACCACTTGGTCACGCCGAGGCCGCGCAGTTCCTGGAGGAGCCGGTGCTGGGGTCGCAGCGTCGGTATGGCGTCCGGCCGGACGAGATGGGTGCGCAGGTCGACCACGCGGATGCCGTCGGCGGCGGTCAGCGCGTCGATGGCGATGCCGACGGCCTTGGGTCTGTTCCGGGTGAGTCTGCCCACGTGGCGCACGAGTTCGGCGGTGGGTTCGGCGCCCGAGCGTTCGCCGATCAGCGCGGCGAGCCCGGTGTCGTCGAGCGGTCGTAGCCAGACGACCTCGACGAGTCGGTCGGCGACCAGTTCGGACACCAGGTGGGGACGGGCGGCGGCCGGGACGTCGACCCGTACCGTGCACACACAGCGCAGACCTGTGTCGGACGAGGCGCGGACCAGCGAGGTCAGCCGACCGAGCGTGCCGGCGTCGATCCATTGCGCGTCGTCGATCGCGAGCACCGTGCCCGGCCGGTCGGACCGCTCGCTCCGGTCGAGGGCGCGAAGGCTGTTGAGCGCGGTGCCGAGAGTGGGGTGCGGGTGCCTCGGCCGCGCGGCGACGAACCAGGTGCGGTCCGCGCCGAATTCCTGGCACACCTGTTTGAGTACGGTGCTCAGGCCGGTGCCGCCGGTGCCGAGTATCAGTACGGCTCTCGGCCCGGTGGGGTTCGTTATGGCATTGACGATCCCGCGTACCAGTTGGTCGCGGCCCGAAAGGGAATGTGCTGTTCCGGATCGACATCGGTCCGGAGCGTCGGGCGAATCGGAACTACTTCTTTCTCTTTTCTCAATGTTCATCGCAGAACTCCTCCATCCGAACAATCAGGGACGAGGTATTCTTACTCACCAAGTGGACAACAAGCTCTACTCGGAGAGTCATTTTCGTGTACGGACAATCTACCGCGCCCGACTTTGTACGGATGTGTAGCTATGATCTCCACGGATAAGAGACCGGTGCAGCTCGTAGAGTTCACCGCGATGCATGGTGTCCGTTACAGCGTCACCCTCGGATACCTCAAGGCGACCTCGGTCGCCGACCCGGCCCTTGACAATGCCTGCGATTTCCGGATCAGTGTCCGGGAGCAGAGCGGCGGCGAGCAGGCGACGGCGGAGTTGCTCGACTCCTGGGACGAACCGTTCGTCGTCGCGCTGACCGTGTTCTTCTGGAATCGCGCGCAGTCCCTGGAGTTGGCCCGCCAGGTGAAGGAGCGCTGGCCCGACTGCCGAGTGGTCGTCGGCGGCAACGACGTCAGCCACCAGCAGGAACCGCTGTTCGCCGAGGCCCCCTGGGTCGACGTACTGGTGCACGGCGAAGGAGAACTGCGTTTCCGTGACCTATTGCACTGCTACCTGGCCGACGGGGACCTTGCCACGATTCCCGGAATCAGCTATTGGGCCGACGGTGCCGTCGTCACCAATCCGGATGCGGATCGCATAACCGATCTCGAGCAGATCGTCTCGCCGATCCTCACCCCGGTGTATTCCGACGAGGAAATCACCGGCTCGTCCATGATCGTCTACGAGACCAACCGGGGCTGCCCGTACCGGTGCGCGTTCTGCTATTGGGGCGGTGCGACCAACTCCAAGGTGCGCCAGTTCGAGCTGGACCGGATCTTCGCCGAGCTCGACCGGTTGATCCGGCTGATGCCCACGGACGCGACGCTTTTCATCGCGGACGCCAATTTCGGCATCCTCGCCCGCGACCGCCAGATCGCCGAGCGCATCGTCGAACTGAGCAAGCGCTACGACAAACGGCTGATCATCAGCACGAACTGGGCGAAGAACAGCAATGAACGCATCGTGGAAATCGCGAGCATGCTGCACGCCGCCGATCTCACCGGTGCCATCACGCTCTCCGCGCAGTCCTTCGACGCGGAAGTGCTGAAGATCGCCAACCGCTCCAACATCCGCACCGACCACTACCGCAGGCTGCTGACCCGGTTCCGCGAACTCGACGTGCCCACCTACACCGACCTGATCTGGGGTCTGCCGGGTGAAACGTACGACTCGTACCTGAACGGGATCGAAGAGGTGCTGAGCGCGGGCGGCTCACCGGTGATCTATCCGTTGCTGCTGCTCAACAACACCGAGTACTCGCGGGAGTCCTTCAAGGACGAACACGCGCTCAGGACCCGCTGGATGCCGGGCGACATCACCAATCCCGAACTGGTCGCCGACGTCGTCGTCGCGCACGAGGCCATGACCCCCGAGGAATGGGTCAACGGCATGGAGTTCCGGGTGGCCATGACGTTGTTCCAGAAGATCCTGCTGCGCTGCGCACTCAGGGTCATCCACGCCACGACGGGTGTGCGCATGGTCGAACTGTGCACCCGACTGCGGTCGTTCCTGCTCGACGACTGCCCGGATCCGTTCCTGCGAGCGGTCGCCCGCAACATCGCGGTCGCCTATCGGGATCCGGCCGCCGTGGACATGCCGTTGCTGAAAACGGTCATCGGCGACCAGATCGTCGTGCCCGAGGAGGTGCACTTCCAGGCGATGCTCTGCCGTGCCGTCTCCACGGAACGCGCCACGGCGGACCTGCTCAACGCCGCGGTCGACCATCTGTGCGACTGGTTGGCCGACTCCGGATTCGACGTCGACCGGGTGCTGGTGGACGGTGCGCTGTCGCTCGACATCGCGGCGACCACGATCCTGCGGGCGAGTCTGCGCGGCGAACTCGTGGAGGCGGAGTTCGCGGTGCCGAAGCAGGGCTGGAACCTGCTGGTCGAGGCGGGCGACGTACCGTCGAGTCTCGACGGGAGCGGAGAGGGCACCATCGTGCGGGGCACCGTGTGGGCGCCGCCGCGCTGGGTCCACTACCCGATCAGCGTGTACGCGCTGTCGATCTGGCACGGCACCGGCCGGCCCCTGCACGACCTGCAGTTCGCGCTGCACGACGCGCGGTTCGCGATGCTCGACCGACTCCCGGCCCTGGCCGGCTGAGGACGTCACCCTGACCTGGGACCTGTCCGGCGCGGCCGGGCAGGTCCCGGATCTGTTTCCACGACGGGGCCTCTAGAGCCAGCCGCGGGTCTGGGCGGTTCTGGCCGCCTCGGTCCGGTTGCGGGCACCGAGTTTGGCCATCGCCGTGGACAGATAGTTGCGTACGGTGCCGTCGGCCAGGAACATCCGGCTCGCGATCTCCGCGTTGCTCGCCCCGTCCGCGACCGCCCGCAGCAGTTCGCGCTCCCGGTCGGTCAGCGGATCGGCCGCGTCCCACGCGGCCATCGCCAGTTCCGGTGCGACGACCCGCTCGCCGGCGTGCACCCGGCGCAGGGCCGCCGCCAGTTCACCGATCGGCGCGTCCTTGAGCACGTACCCGGCGACCCCCGCGTCGACGGCCCGCCGCAGGTAGCCGCTGCGCGCGAACGTCGTCACGATCAACACCCTTGTGGGGTCGCCCAGTCGGTTCAGCTCCGCGGCCACTTCGAGACCGGTGCGGCCGGGCATCTCGATGTCGGTGACCAGCACGTCCGGCCGGTGCGCGCGGACCGCGACCAGCGCGTCGTCGCCGTTGGTCGCGGTCGCCACCACTCTGATGTCCGACTGCAGATCCAGCAGGGACGCGAACGCGCCCAGCACCATGCCCTGGTCCTCGGCCAGCACCACCCGGATCATCCGGCCACCTCGACCGGCACCGTGATGGTCAGCGTCGTTCCGGCCGAGCCGGTGCGCTGCACCGCGCCGCCGAGTTTCGCGACCCGCTCCCGCAGTCCGGTCAGCCCGGTGCCCTCCGGGGCGTGACCGCCGATCCCGTCGTCCGCTATCACCAACCGCACCTGTTCGTCGTCCGCGGCCAGTCCGATGTGACAGGCGGAGGCCCTCGCGTGCCGGGCCACGTTCGTCACCGCCTCCCGCAGCGCCAGCCCCAACTCGTGCTCGGTCCCCGCCAGGAGCATCAGCTTGTCGTCGTAGGCCACCCGCAGTGTCACGCCGGACCCGGCCAGCGCACGCCGCGCCGCCTCCAGCTCGGCGCGGATGTTGGTCTGCCGCCAGCCGGTGACCGTACTGCGCACCGCGGCCAGCGCCTCCCGCGCGTTGCGTTCGATCTCCTCGGCCTCGGCGCGCGCCCGCCGCGGGTCGGCGAGCACCAGCTCCTTGGTCAGCTGCGCGCGCATCACCACCGCGGTCAGCGAATGCCCGAGCAGGTCGTGCAGGTCACGCGCGATCCGTTCGCGTTCCGTGATGGTCGCCAGCAGTTCCACCTGCGAGGCGCGCAGACGTTCGTTCTCCTGCTCCTGCCGCCGGTCGCGCTGTCGGAGTTCGAGCAGCCCGATCACCCAGATCAGCACCAGAGGCGGTACGAAACCCCACAGCCGGTAGGGCATCGGGACCCGCGACACCAGGACCGTGACACCGTCCAGCGCGGTCAGCCCGACGAACCACAGCCGCGCGGCATGCCGCGGCAGCGTGTTGCCCGCGGAAGCCGCCGCGTAGATGAACAACACGCTCGCGTTGGTGTTGAACGGAGTGGCCAGCGCGCCGAGCACCGCCATCGGCACGATCGACGTCCAGATCTGCCGCACGGACGGACCCCGCAGCAGCGCCAGCCCGTACAGCACGACCGTGACCGCGCACACCGTGATCGCCAGCGGCCACTCCCACCACGCCCGGTCCGGTGTGAAGTACGGCTGCGCCGGCACGAAGAGCAGATAGCCGAGGTACACCCACTCCCAGGTCCGCAGCCGCTCGGCCACGGACCCGGCAGCGGAAGCGGAAACGTCGACGGTGTCCATGTCCGTAGTCATGTCCGTACTCATGCCCGCGACGGTACCCATGTGCGCGACCACGCTGCTCATATCCGCGCGTGACGATAGGACAGCGCGGCGACGCCGGCCGCAACCACCGTGGTGAGCAGCAGGGCGAGTACGTGGATCATGGTGGTGCCGTGGCCCAGTTGCGCGAGCCCGAGCTGCGCGAGGTGGTACGTGGGCAGGAACTTCGCGATCTTCCGTACGACCGAGGGCAGGAACTGGATCGGGATCCACAGCCCGGACAGCATCGCCAGGGGGAACAGCACCGCGTTGAGGAGCGCGATCGCGGCACCCGTGCGGAACCGGAACCCGACCGCCACGCTGAGCAGCGTGAACGGGATGCTGCCCAGCAGCAGCACCAGCACCACCCGCAGCAGTGCCCAGGGCGAGGCGTGCAGGGTGCCGAACGCGGCGGCCCCCACCCCCATGAGCACCAGCACGCCGACCCCGTACAGGAGCGCGGCCGTGGCCTTCGCGGCGAGGCTGATGCCGATCGGCACCGCGGACACCCGCTTCATGCGCAGCCAGCCCAGGTCCCGGTCCTGCGCCACTCCGATCCCCGGCTGGAGCGCGGCCACCGTGATCACTCCGTAGGTGCCGAACGTGGCCACCATCGCCGTGCCGGCCGAGAGACCCTGGGTGGTGTCCTTCCCGTACAGCAGGTTGAACAGCACGAAGAAGCCGACCGGCATGAGGATGCCGAAGAACAGCGAGGTCGGTTCCCGCACGATCGCCCGTAGTTCGTCCCGCAGCTCGACCCCGAAGACCCGTCGCATCATCCCGCTCACGCCGCCCTGCTTTCCTGAATGCGTCCCAGTGGCAGTCGTCCGGAGTACCCCGGCACTCGCGCAGCGCCACCGGCGGCGCGCAGGCCCTCGAACGAGCCTTCCGCCCAGCCGAGTCCGGCTCGATCCGGCGCCATGTCACCTCGTGGAGCTTCCGCGACCGCGAACGATCGGCGGGCGGGCGGCACCGTCAGGTGGGCATGCCGCCCTTTCGTCTTGTGGCCCGGCAACAGCATCAGGCGGCCACTTCCTCGTCGTCGGTCAGAGCGACCACGGCTTCCTCCAGGCCCGCGTCCTGCACGCGCAGTTCGGACAGTGCCGGGTCCCGGTCGAGCAGCACGCGCAGCAGGTCCTCGGGCGAGCGGGTCTGGATCTTCACCAGGTCGTGCTCGTGCGTGACCGACAACACGCCCGGCAGCCGCTCCAGTTCGGCCTGGCTCAGGCCGGTCCTCGCGGTCACCGTGCGGTCCGGGAGCCGGGACACCAGCTCCTGCGGAGGGGCGTCCGCCAGAATCCGGCCGCGGTCGAGCACCACCACGCGGTCGGCGACGGCGGCCGATTCCTCGATCAGGTGTGTGGTCACGAGCACGGCGGCGCCCTGGGCGCGGCGGTGCGCCAGGATCTGCCAGAAGTGCCGCCGGGCCATCGTGTCGAGGCCGACGGTCGGCTCGTCGAGGACCAGCAGCGTCGGCTCGGTGACCAGTGCCATCGCCAGCTGCACCCGCTGCTTCTGACCGCCGGAGAGTTTCGACACGCGCCGGGGCCCCAGCTCGGTCAGCCCGAGTTCCGCCAGGACCGGACCGGCAGCCGCCGCCCGCAGCCCGCCGCGCACGGCGGCCCCGGTCACCAGCTCGTTGACGGTCAGGGTGTTCGGGAACCCGAGCGTCTGCTGCGCCACGCCAAGCCGCCGGCGGGTGGCCGCGCGCCGAGGATCACCGCCCAGGATGCGTACGGTGCCGTGCTGCGGCACGAGCAGCCCGACCGCGATCGCCACCAGCGTCGACTTCCCGGCGCCGTTCGGCCCGAGCAGCGCGACGCACTCTCCCGGGTCGACCCGTAGGTCCACGCCGTCGAGCGCGACCGTCTCGCCGTACCGGTACCGCAGCCCTTCGGCCGTCAGCACCGCCTCTGTTGTTCCCATGGTGACCAGACTCCCGTCCGGGAGCGCTGATCGTTAGTGATGTCCCGTCACCGGCCCGAGATGACAAATGTCAACTTCTTCGCCGACCCAAGGCCGCCCTCTAGGCATATGCACAGCTCATTGACAGATTTTTGCCGAGCGACCGCGCGTTCGGCTGAACGGGGCACGCGGCCATGCACTCATGTGAGGGGGATCGGAAACCGTAGAGGTTCCGTGGAGTTGTTGTGGCGAGGAGGAGCGTTGTCTCGGGAGCGCGGCTTGACCAGCCGACACGAGTTGATGGGCAGACAGAGGGAACTCGGGGGAATCAGCGGCCACTTGGGCAGGCCGGAACCGATCGTGATCCGCGGACCACGGGGGGCGGGCAAGACCGCGCTGCTCGACGCGGTGGCGTCCGGGTGCCGGGACCGCGGCATCAGGAGCATCACCGTCGAGCTGACCTCGGCGTCGGCGTCGGCATCGGGGGAGAGCTGGGACCTGTTCGGTGTGCAGGCCGTACTGAGAGCGTTCCGCGCGGGTTTCGCCGACATCGGCGGTTCCCGGCTCGCGACCGCGCTGGCCACCGTCAACCAGCTGTGCACACCGGCGGCCTACGAGGCGCCGGCCTCGCGCGGCAGGCTGTTCCACCAGCTCCAGCGGCTGTTCGAGAGCTTCCACGGCGGAGCCGCGGCGGTCGTCCTGTTCGACGACGTCGACGCGGCCCCGGCGACGGTCATCACCACGGCGTCCGCCGCGCTGCGGGCCGGGTGCACCGCGGTCGTCGCGTGCGACGAGGAAGCCGTCGCGCTCGAACTGACCGCCATCGGCGAAACCGCCGGCCATGTCGTCGAACTCGGGCCACTGGAGGACCAGCACATCGGTGCGCTGATCGCCGCCGCGACCCGGCACCAGCTCGACCCGGCCGTGGCGCCGGCGATCCAGGCGGCACTCGGATCGCTGGCCGGGAACCCGGGCGCGGCACTGGCCCTGCGCGACCTGCTCATCGACCAGGGCCGGTTGACTCATGTCGGCGGCGCCCTGTGCCTGGCCGATCCGGACGCCCCGATCGCCCTCCCGGCCGACCACTGGCTTGTCCAACTCGCTGAGCAGAAGCACGAGTTCGGGCTACGGCTGCTCGCACTGATCGCGGACTCCGAGTGGTTCGGCATGGACGACCTCGCCGTCTTCGCCGCCGCCGTCGACGGTGAGCTGGGCGCGTGCGGGCGCGCGGTCGACGAGTTCACCGCCGTCGACGTCCTGCGCTGCACCCCGGACGGCGCCCTCACCCTCGCCTGTCCGGCACTCGGCACGGCCGCGGTCGACGTGGTCGGCACGGACCGGCTGCGCGCGCTGCACGCGGCCTTCGCCCGGCACCTCGTGTCCCGCGACCGCAGCCACGACCTCCTCCCGCTCGCCGACCACGTGGCCGCGGCGGGCGGCGCGGACCTCGGCGGCCTCGGCGCGGCGACCCTGCTGGAACGCGCGGCCCACCGGATCCAGCCCGTGAACCCGACCCTGGCCGCGCGGTGGCGCCGAGCGGCGCTCGCGCACTGCGCCCCCGCCGACCACACACGCCTACTGGCGTCCCTGGTACGGGAGTTGGTGCGGATCGGCCGCTACGACTGGCTGGGCGAGGTGGTCGCGGAAGCGCGGGGCGCCTACGGCGAGGCGGCTGCCGATGCGATCGGTGCTCCCGGCGACGCGGTGGCCGGCCCGATCGGTGCTTCCGGCGATGCGGTGGCGGCCCCGGCCGGTGCCGCCGTCTCCGGCGCGCTGGCCGCCGCGTCCTGTCTGGCCGCCCTGCACACGGGCATTCCGTCGACCGCGGCTGCCGGTGACGCGCAGGCCGCCCCGACCCTGGGCCGCTGGTTCGGCGTGAACAAGCCCTTCGGCACCGCGGAACTGGCGGCAGCCCTGGCGCCCCTGGGCGCCACGCACGATCCGCTGGTGACCTCCCCACCACATCCGGACGACGGCTGGTTCGACCCGGTCGGCATGTGCGGGTCGGTCCTCGGACCGGCCTACGGCGCGCCCCGGCGCGGCCCGCTCGCGCTGTACCGCCGGATCGTCGACGACTACCGGCGTGGGCAGTGGGACAGCGCCCTCTCCGGTGCGCGCACCTTGGTGGCGACCTGTCCGGCGGCCACCCCCGTCCACGAGTCGGCGCGGCTGCTCGCCGCGGAGATGTGCGCACGCAGGGACGAACTCGACCTCGCCGAGGGCTGGTTGGGCGAACCGGACCGGCACGGCGCGTTTCCCGCCCTCCGCAGCTGGGTCGAGATGGGTCTGCTGGGCCGCAGGGGCCAGGCCGACGCGGCGCTCGCGATCGGGCGGCGTGCCTGCACGGCCGCCGTGCGGGCGGCCGAGGCCGGTGACACCGCGGGACTGCATCTGCTCATCATCCGGCAGGCGTTGCTGGCCACGGCGTTCGGCGACGGCGAAGCCCTGGCGGCGGCCCAGGAGGCCGCCAGAGCCTGGTGCGGTCACTGCGACGCACTCGAACCCGGTGTCACCGAACTCCTGCTGACCGCGGTGGCGCAGGGCTCGTTTCCGGCCGCCCGGGCGGCGGCCACCACACTGCGGGCGCGGGGCCACCGGACCGAACTCGCGACGGCGTGCCTGATCGCCGCGCGCACCGCGGACGACACCCGCCCATGGCTCGGCACGGTCGACGAGATAGCCCGACAACTGGGCGACAACCGGCTGCGGACGTACGTGAAGTCCCTCGCCCGCACCCGTGGCGTGACCCTGCCGCGGCGCACGAGGAGTTCACACTCCAGCGCGGCGGTCGAGGCACGCATCATCGAACTGGTCCAGCAGGGCATGACCAACAGACAGATCGCCGCCGCCATCCGGCTCAGCGAGAAGAGCGTGGAGCGCCATCTCACCAGGCTGTTCGCGAAGACGGGCTGCCGGTCGAGACTGGATCTCGTCGCCGCGTACGAACGAGGAGGCCGACGGGCACCCGACCCCGCGCCGTTGTTCTGACGACAGGCCCTATCCCAGCGCGCGCGACATGAAGCCCTTGACGCCGATCGCGGCGGCGACCGCCAGGGCGAACAGCAGCACCAGGGTGTCCGTCCACAGGGGGATCGAGTGGAGGCCGGGCAGGGTCGAGGCGCGCAGGCCCTCGCTGACGTAGGTCAGCGGGTTGATCGCGGAGATCACCTGGAACCATCGGAGGTGGCCGAGGGACGACCACGGGTACTGGACGGATCCGGTGAACGTCAGCGGGGCGAGGACCAGGGAGAACGTGATGCTGATGCGTTCCGGCGACACGACCGTGCCCAGCGCCAGTCCGATGCCGGCGCCGGTCGCCGAGCCGAGGAGCAGGATGAGCAGCACGCCCGGCCAGGCGGTGAGGGGCCAGCCCGAGGTGCCCAGGACAAGGAACCCGAGCGGCGCCATGACGAGCCCGGCGAACAGGCCGCACAGCGTGCCGAACACCAGCTTGGCCACGGCGACGAGCGGTCCCGGCAGCGGTGCGAGCAGCCGGTCCTCGATCTCGCCGGACCACGAGAAGTCCATGATCAGCGGCATCGCGGTGTTCTGGAGGGAGACGAGCAGCGCGTTGAGCGCCATGACGCCGGGCAGCAGCGCCGCGCCGAAGTCGCCGTGCGTGTAGCCGGCCTCGCCGAGCACCTTGCCGAAGACGAAGAACAACAGGAGCGGCTGGACGATCACCTGCACGAGGAACGCGACCGGCCGCCTGGCCGTGGTGAACACGTCACGCCACAGCACCGCGAGGAAGGTCCGCGTGCCGGGACGGACGTGCCGCCACGGTCCCGGGCCGGCGGTCTCGGTCGGGGCAGTGGTCGGGGCGCTCACCGCAGTTCCCTTCCGGTCAGGCTGATGAAGACGTCCTGGAGGCTGGGCCGGGCCATCGACACGCCGACCGGCTCGGCCCCCTGGTCCAGGAGGGTGCGCAGCACGTCCGGCAGCAGGACCGACGGATCCTTGTCGGTGCGCACCCGGAAGCACTGACCGACACCGCCTCCGGCGTCGGCCGCCGTGCCGGGCGGCGCCGGGTCGTGCTCGACGGCGACGGCCGCCGGCAGCTCCGTCAGCGCGGCGACGATCTTCTCGGCCGCCGCGCCGTCCGCACCGCGCACCCGCGCGGTGATCGTGGTGCCGCCGCGCAGCGTCTCGGTCAGGGCCCGCGGTGTGTCCAGTGCGAGGAGCCTGCCGTGATCGACGATGCCGACGCGGTCGGCCAGGCTCTCGGCCTCCTCCATGTCATGGGTGGTGAGGACGACGGTGACACCGCGCTCGCGCAGTTCGCGGACGCGCTCGTGCAGGAACAGGCGCGACTGGGGGTCGAGGCCGGTCGACGGCTCGTCCAGGAACAGCACCCGGGGCGCGTGCATCAGCGCCCGCGCGATGACGACCCGCTGCGCCTGACCGCCGGACAGCCGCTCGACGCGTTGGCCGGCCTGGTCGGTGAGCCCCATCAGGTCGAGCAACTCGGCGGCGCGGGCGGTCCGTTCGTCCCGGCCGACGCCGTGGTAGCGGGCGTGGAAGAGCAGGTTCTGGCGTACATCGAGGGAACGGTCCAGGTTCTGGCGCTGCGGTACGACCGCGAGCAGCCGCTTGGCCCTGGCCGGCTGGGCCACGACGTCCGTGCCGAAGAGGAGGCAGCGGCCCGAGGTCGGCAGCATCCGGGTGGTCAGCACACCGACGGTGGTGGACTTTCCGGCCCCGTTCGGGCCGAGCAGGCCGAAGACCTCGCCCCGGCCGACCGTGAAGCTCAGACCGTCCACGGCGGCCGGCGCGTGCGGGTGGTAGCGCTTGACGAGTTCGCTGACGGTGACGGCGTCACTCATCCGTTCTCTCCCTTCTCGTACGAGTTCCGGGCCGCGAGCCCGCTACAGCCGGCCGCCGTTGTCGACGAAGCTGATCAGGTCCTGGATCCGGTCCGACGCGGTCACCCCGTGCACGTCCTCGACGGCCCGGGAGACCACATGGCAGACGAGGTTGCGTTCCAGCTCGCCGATGCCGAGCCGGTACATGTTCAGATAGAGCCAGTTGAGGACGATCCGGTACTGCTGGAAGGTGTTCCAGTCGCCGAGCTGGTCCGCCGCCGCCCGGTGGCCGCCCAGCACCCGGTGGAACGGGCTGCGGTCCGACCAGGCGCTCCAGCTCGACCCCCACTCCTCCGGATCGCCGTTCTCGTCGGTGTTCAGCGCCAACTCACCGGACGTGATCAGCTCGTTGGCCCGGTTGCGGTAGCCGAGCAGGGTGTCGAGGAGCCCGCCGAACCGGATCACGTCGTGGTGGTCGTCGGCGCCGGTGATCTCGACGACCCGTCGCCGGAAGCGGTCCGCGTTGGCCTCGTAGACCCGGTCGAACCGCGCGCGCAGCCCGTCGGGCATCTTCGCCATGAAGGCGTCGGCGTGACCGCGGAAGGACAGATAGCCGTACGTCACCGGTGGCAGGAACCGGTTCGCCGCCCCGATGAACAGATCGACCGCGAGCGCCATCTTCGAGCCCCCGCCGCGGACCCAGTCGAGGATGTCGAACACGGTCTCGTTGGTGTCGACGTAGTAGCCGACGAGCAGGTCCGCCGCGGCCGTTCCGCCGAGCACGTGCAGCCGCTGGTCGTGCGGTTCGATCTCGACGGTGTTGTTGGCCGCCCAGGGGGTCAGCGGTCCGCGTTCGCGTTCCTGCTCGGCGAGCCGGACGTGCTGCGTGTGCGCGGCCCGCTCGTCGAGCGCCACGGTGGACGGACGTGCCCGCAGGTACTCCTCCAGCACGTCGGCGACGGCCGGCCGGACGATGGCGTCGAACGCCTCGTCAGTCGCCCGGATCGGGATGCGGACGTGCGGACCGCGCCGCCAGTGTGGCTGGTAGTACACCCTGGACACCGCCGGGGCCACCGTGGTGAGGAACGGGCGTACGGCGTCGAGCAGCAGGTCGGTGCGGTCGCTGTCGTGGTGGAAGACGTTCACGCTGCGCCACGAGGACTCCGTCATGTCTCTTCTCCCTGACAGTTGAGCTCGATCACGTACTCGGTCACTCTCGGCACACCCCGGTGATCGACGATCGCCGTCTCCGGTTCCGGCGCGACCTCGTAGAACACGGCCGCGCCGGCCGGATCCCCGGTCAGTCGCTCCAGGGCGCGTACGAGGGGTGGTGAGCCGATGTCGACGTACATCGGCTTGCGGGTGCGGTCGCCCGCGAGCGCGCCGGCCGCGATGGCGCGTGGGCGCAGCACGGACACGAAGAACCGGGGCGGGATGTTGTGGCGGGCCAGCCAGGTCGTCAGCGTGAACAGGAAGTCCGCGTCCGAGTGACCGGCCGCCCGCCGGGGCAGTGTGCCGGCCTGGGCCACCCAGGTGGCGCGGCGGAGCACCACGCGTCCGATGGTCAGCCGGGGCGCGTGCAGCACCCGGCCCGCCCCGGTGCCGGCGCTCGCGTCGTGCCGCAGCGGCTGGTCGGGCCGCAACAGGATGGGGTTCTCGCCGAAGGCCTCGATCAGCAGTGCCATCACCGGTGGGAGCTGCCGCTCGTAGGACAGCCCGCAGTGGACGGGCCGGAGGACCGATCCGTTGTCGTACAGGGCCGGCAGCCCGTCGTCGCCGACGCCGACGGTCAGCCGGGCGGGCGGCGGGTGGTCGAGCCGGTCCGGGAGGGTCGGTTCGCGCTGGTTGAGCGAGGTGCCGAGCGTATGGGGGAACTCCGCGTACGTCGGCCCGCTCGGGTAGGCGGTGTCGACGGGGAGTGGATCGTCCGTGAGGTGGCGCAGCAGCCGGCGCACCTGAGCCCGTCCCCGGCCGAATCCGGAGTTCACCGCGTTGACGATCAGCCGGTCGCCGTCGTGCTGGGCGTAGACGGCGACCGAGCCGGGCGGGCGTACCCAGTCCGGCAGGGTGTCGAGCACCTTCTCGATCCGCCGCCGGTCGGGCAGCGCGCCCCGGACCTCGGCGATCAGGCCGACGAGTGCGCGCACCTCCGAGACCGGGCTGGCGGCCAGGGTCTCGGTCGGCCCGGTCATGTCGAAGGCGACCGCGGCGGGGTGCAGGCGCATCGCCTCGTGGCCGTCGCGCACGAGTGCGGCGTAGAACCGGTCGAACGGGACCCGGGTCCCGGAGCCGAAGCGTTCCCGGACGAACGCGGCGATCGCCAGTCGGAACGGCAGCGTGCAGTCGAAGACGGCCAGCAGCCGGCAGGCGACGGTGAGATCGCGCAGGGTGTCCCGCCAGGCCGGAAGGCCCGCTTCGGCCACGACTCCGGGGATGACGGACTGTTCGGTGACGACGTCCCGCAGCTTGCCGTCGACGCCGAGAGCGGACAGCCGCCCGCTCAGGGTCGGCCCGAGCTCGATCCGCTCGGTGCCGTCCGCGTCCGCGTACGCGTGCAGTGCCTGCCGGAGCGCGGCCAGTTCCGGGAGTCGGTCCGTCAACTGTCCCAGCGGGTCGATGCCGTGCTCGTCGACGTACGAGTCCGGGTCCTGCCGGAGGAGGAGCAGTCCGCTCGCGACGAGCGAGTGCACATATCCGGCTGCCTGCTCCGGCGGCGCGGGAATCCCGGCGGCCAGCTCGGTGAGCGTCGGCTGCGCGGTGGCGGCGCGCAGGCAGTGCCGTAGCGGCGGGGTCAGTGGCAGGGTGAGGAGTTCCTCGGCGGGTGCCGGGCCGAGGAACTGGACGGTGTCGGCCACCAGGCGGGCGCTCGGGTTGATCCGGACCGTCCGCCCGGTCAGCGCGGCGGTCAGCGGGGCGAGGGCCGACAGGTCGAGTTCGACGACCGATCGCGGCGTTTCGGTGGCGGTCCAGCGCAGGGCCGGACCGTCCGGGACGAACCGGCCGAGGCCGCTCGCGGTGAACGTGCTGAACGGGCTGGTCTTGACGGCGGCGCGGGTGACGTAGACGGCCAGCCGGGTCAGCTCCTGCCGTCCGGGTCTCCGCCGCAGCACCTCGCGCAGGGTGGGGCTGGCGTGCGCGAGGCCCTGGTCGAAGCGGGGGTCCGCGGCGATCTCGCGCAGCGTGGCGTCGACGGCCCGGTCCGCCGCGGCCAGCACGGCCGGCAACGCGGCGCGCGCGGCCCGGTGCCGGGTCAGCTTGCGGCCGAACTCGCCGATGTCCGTGGCGAGTTCGGTGCCGAGGGCACCGGTGACCGAGGGTTCGGTGAGCAGCCGCGCCGGATCGCGCAGCTGGTGCACGGTCCGGCGCAGCGCGACCAGCTTCGGTTTGGCCGCGATGGCGTGCGGCGCGCCGATCACGTCGTGGCAGCGGTCGGACAGCGCGGCGGCCTCGGCCGTCAGTTCGGCCGCCGTGGCGGCGGCCGTGAGCAGTGCCTGCCGCAGCCGCCGGTCGACGAGCCGGCCGGGCACGGTCGCGGGCAGGGCGGCTACCCGTACCCCGAAGGTGGTGGCGTGGCCGCTCATGGGAACGGGTGGGGGTGCGGGTTGAGGCCGGCGTCGGTCAGCGGGCGGGGCGCGTGGCCGAGCCGGTGGGGTACGTCGAGCAGTCGGGGGAGCCCGGTGGTGCGCCGGTTGCGGTGGCCGAAGGTCATGGACAGGGCGCCGGGGGCGATCACCTTCACACAGGCCAGGCCGGCGGCCTCGTGCAGCGGCGAGGTCTGGTCGACGACCACGACGTCCATGCCGCCCGCCAGCATCCGGTCGACGGCCTCGGTCAGGTCGTCGCGCAGGTCGGTGTGGCCGGGCCAGGGGCGGCGGCCGAGGCGGTCCCAGCCGATCCGGCGGTCGCCGGAGAGGAGGAAGGAGAAGCGGTCGTACGCCTCCGGGGTGGCATTGCACAGCGAGTGGTCGGTCATGACGCGCACCAGGTCGGGGTCGGCGGTCATCCGCCGTGCCCGATCGGCCTCGGCGGGGTATCTGCGCGCCTCCTGTTCGACGATGGGCGCCAGTTCGCCGAGTGCGGTGAGGACGGCGGCGGCCGGGTCGAGGGCCGATCCGCTGGTGCAGACGACCTTCGGCCGGGTGTCGTCGCCGGTGGTGTCCTGCGCCAGCACCCAGAACGCGGGGATCGCCTCGGTCAGGGTCGTGTCGAAGACGCGCAGCCGGTATCCGGTGCGCTCGACGCGTTCGACGACGAGACCGATGCGCGGGTCGGGGGCCAGGGCGAGGTCCACCTCCGGGACGGGCATCCTGGCGTACCAGGTCATCAGGAACGCGTCGCGTTCGACGACCTCCAGGATGCCGTGCAGGATCGCCTCCTCGACGCAGCCGCCGAGCGCGCAGCCGTTGGAGATCTCGAAGGTGAAGGGCTTGTCCGGCGCGGCTCCGGCTCCCGGCTGCCAGGTCGTGCGGTAGTACGCGTGGGTCTCCGGGACGAGCACCGGCCGGGCCTCGCGGAACGAGTACGCCCACACCCAGGACACCACGGCGTCCTCGGTGAACGGCTGGTAGGGGCAGTCCTGCTCCTGATATCGCTCGGCGGGGAACAGCCCCAGCGAGCGCGGGTCGAGGGCGTCCGCGGCGAGTTCGGCGTAACTGCCGCGTACGGTCGTCCGCTTGCCCCAGGGCCATTGGCCACCGAGCCGTTCCAGTGCCTCGGCCACCGCGGTGGCCCGGCACGACGCGAAGTCGCGGGTGCGTCCGAAGCCGGCCTCGCCGCGGTAGCCGTACTCGGTCAGGACCGCCTCGGCCAGCGGGAACAGCGCGTCGCGCAGACCTTTGGGCGGGGCGACGACACCGGTCTCGGCGTCCACGTACAGCTCGGTGAGCCGGGGTTCGGAGAGGTGGCCGATCCGGTCGGCGCGCACCGAGGGTTTGGGCCGGGGCAGGGGGGTGACGACGGCACGGGCGGCCGTGTCGTCGGGCAGCGTGCCGCAGACCGGGCACAGCGGGTCCGGCAGGAACGTGTGCCGGGTCAGGGTCAGGTCGCGCAGGCCGACGTACCAGCAGTGGTCCTCGGCGACGCCCGAGTGCAGCAGTTCGCGCACGGCCTCGGCGGCGAACCCGGACAGCCAGTCCGACGGCCGGGCCGCGATCCGCTCGTCCGTGCGCAACCGCTCCGTCCACTGGTCGCGTTCGGGCGCGCCGGCGCGCCATTTCTGCAGGCACCACACGCAGCCGCGCCCGCCGGGCCGTACGAGCGGGCCGACCACGACCCGGTCGAGTTCGGTCCACACCGGCAGCCAGGGTTCGCCCCGGTCGTGGGCCGCGGCCCAGCCGCCGGTGTCCCAGCTGTCGCGTGCCACCACCAGCATCGACGGTGGCCGCCGGGCGATGGCGTCGGCCAGTCGGCCGTCACCCAGTACGGTCTCGCTCACCGGCGGTTCTCCCTCACCACGTCAGCCGGAACTCGGGGCGCAGCCCGCCGGGGTGTTCCGTGCCGAACTGCGCCACCAGCAGGCTCCGCCGGCGCCCGTCGAGGCCGAACCAGGTGTCCAGGAGATGCGTGAGCACGTCGTTCTGGATCCGGCTCGCCACGTCGACGGCCGCGCCCGCGAGGCAGGCGCGGTGCAGCGCGGCACCGGCGGCGGCCTGCTGCACCCGGTACCAGCGGGTCCCGAACCGTTCCTCGGCCGCTGCGGCGTCGCCGACCGGCAGCAGCCATACGTTGGCGGTGCGGGCGCCCTGCTGGGTCAGTGCGGCCAGCGCCGCCTCCCGCAGCCGCTGGCGGGGGTCGCCCTCGCCGACGAGTTCCAGTTCGTGGGCGTCGGGGTGGTAGCGGTACGCGCCGGCCGGGACGCCCGTCACGTCGGTGACGACGCAGTAGTACTCGACCAGGTTCGCCGGCAGGTCCCAGCGTGCCCGCTGCCCGTAGGCGGCGAGAATCGTGGCCAGCGAGCCGATCGACATGGTCTCGCCGTTGAAGCCGCGCAGGGTCGCGTGCCGGGTCCGGGTGCCGGCCGCCAGATCCGGTGCCGCGTGCGGCAGGCCGATCCGCTTGCCCTCTCCCGGTGGCGCGGCGGGCAGCGGACGCGGGCCGGGGCGGCTCTGCGCGAGGACGGCCGCGTGGGCGCCGTACGCGCGCGGGAACGCGGCCAGCGAGGGACCGCTGTATCCGGCGGGCACCGGCGGGAGCAGTTCGACCACGGCGTGCGCCCCCTCCTCCCGCGGGTCGAGCCCCAGTACGTCGGTGACGTCGGCGTCCGGGAAGCACAGCCGGGCCGTGGCGTTCTGGTCGCCCGCGACCACGAGCGCCTGCGCCACCTGGATACCGGCCTCCAGGCAGGCGAGGCGGTAGTACATCTCGCCGTACTTGGCGGCCAGCCGCCAGAACACGTTGGTCTGCACAAGGACCGTCCCGGCCGGCCGGGACGCGACCCAGCCGCGGTAGTCGCCCTCGCGCAGCCGCACGAGATCGTGCCGGGCCGGGTCGTAGTAGTAGACGCCGGTGGGCACCTCGGAGTCGGGTCCCGCGATCACGTACCACTCCGCGCTGTAGCGGGCGCCGCCCGACGGCGTCGGCCGCCGGGTGACCAGCCACTGGAGCGGATCGGCGTCCGGGATGGTCTCGAAGCTGTCGGTGAAGGGCAGCATGTCCAGCGGGGTCAGCCACTGCGACCGCGTGATGCCGCCGAGGTCGGCGAGCATCCGGCCCAGCCGGTGCGTGGACCGCTCCGGCGGCCAGGGCAGCGGGTGGCGCGGCGCGCCGGGGTAGGTCTTGACCACCCGGGGCGGGTACGACTCCGGGTTCGCGACCTCGGTCGGGGTGTGGACGTCCTCGTGATAGCGCGTCGCCTCATCGGTCATGGCGTCACACCGCGCACAGGTCGAACGCTGTTCTGGTCAACAGCAGCCGCAGATGGGACTCCTGGGCCAGGCTGATGCCGAGCCGGTTGCACATCAGATGCGCGCAGCGCTCCACGATCAGCTGCGGCACCAGGTGGTTGATGTGCTCCAGGACGTCGGCCGGTGCCTCGAAGGTGGGATAGGCGTCCAGCTCGCCCAGCAACTCCAGTTCCACGAGGGTGTCGTTGAGGTCCCGCGTGGTCGTCAGCCATCTGCTCGCCACGGATGCCTCGGGCAGCGCCACGCCTCGCGTCGACGCCCACACCGCCTCCAGGCCGGCGCGCAGGTGGGCCTTGTTCGCGTCGAAGTGCTTCTCGAACTCCGCCGATTCCAGCAGCCGGCCCGTCCCGCCGCCGCTCTCGACCAGGAACCGTGTCTGGTAGGCGAGTTCGGGCAGGATGCCGGTGAACAGGGTGCGGTTGGCGGCCAGCATGGCGAAGGCGTCCATGGCGCGCTGCCCCGGCGTGCGGCCCCGGGCGATCAGTTCGACCGCCAGCGCACTGGCCGTCATGAGCTGCTTCTCGACCGCCTCCAGGGCGCGGCCGGTGCCGAACACCTCGGTCTCCGGCACGTAGTCGATGAACGCGACCGAGTTGTCCGGGTGCAACTCCGTGTCGTAGTCCGTCATCTGCTCCAGCTCGGCCAGGCCGGGCGCGGACTCCGCGTAGTCCTGCGCGGTCATCGACGACCGCGACGGCGACGTCCGGTAGAACTCCGCGGCCGTCTCCTCGATGACCGAACGGACCGCCTGGACGTGCTCCGGCGAGGTGAGCACCCGCAGTCGGAGATGCGGGCCGCCCTCCCAGTAGCGGAGGAAGAAGAAGCCGTCGGCGAGTCCGGCGCGGCGCAGCCGTTCGGCCGCGGGCCTGACGACGCCGACGACCGCGGCATCCTGGTCGCCGTGGTGGAAGAGGTGGGCGCTGACCCAACTGCGCTCAGACATAGGTGACTCCGGGCTCGTTCAGTTCCACGATGTACTCGGCGACGTGCTCGCCGCGGACGTGGCCGGGGTCCGGCACCATCTCGCTGATCTGCACGATCGCGTTCGGCTCGGCGAGCCTGCGTTCCAACCCGAGCAGCAGCAGCGTGCTCGCGAAATCCACGTAGTTCGGTTTGACGTCGTTGCTCGGCACCTGCCCGGTCCCGCCCCGGCCCAGGGCGGCCGGGTCGAGCACGGTGACGAAGCACCGCTCGGGGATGCCGTGCTCGGCCAGCCAGCCCGCAATCCGCAGCATCCAGGCCGCGTCGGTCGCGGCGTCGGCCCGCCGGGGCAGCCGGTCGGCGCGGGTCATCCACATGGCGCGCCGCAGCACCACGTTGCCCACCATCAGCCGGGGCAGACGGCGTACGCCGTTGTCCGCGCGCGGGTCCGAGGTCATCCTCAGTTCGGTGTGCGGGCCGAACCAGGTGTGGGACTCGCCGAACGCCTCCAGCATGAAGCGGGCGGCGGGCGGCAGCAGCCGGTCGGCTCCCAGACCCGGGTGCACCGGGCAGATCTGCTTGCCGAGCCGCCGGGACACCAACGCGAGCAGCCCGTCGTCGCCGCGCCGCACATACAGGTCGTTGACCGGCAGCAGGTCGTCGGCCTCGCGCACGCTGCGCACACCGGGATAGTCGACGGCCAGCCGGACACCCGGTTTCCTGACGTTGACCGCGGACCGGGCCACCGCCTCGAACTCGGCGAAGAGCACGTCGCCGCGGCTCGCGGCCGGCCCGGGTTCGGCGGGCTGGCCGGCGCGCAGGTCGAGTACGTCCAGGATCTGCCGTACCCGGTTGCGGCCGCGGCCGAAGCCGCAACCGATGGTGTTGACCACCAGTTCCGGACCGTGTGCGGCCTCGGCGAGCTGGCAGTAGACCGCGATCGACGCCGGAGTGCGGACCCAGTCCGGCCAGTCCTCGGCGAGCGCGCGCACCTCCTCGGGACGGACCCGGACCACGCCGTCCCGGTCGGGCGTCCGCTCGCCCAGCAGCCGCTTGCTCGCGGTGCGCAGCCGGTACAGCTCGCGCACCGCCTCGACCGGACTGTCCGGGCCGGCGAACCGGCTGTGCGCCGCCGCCGACGGCCCGGCGGGCGCCGGATCCGATCCGGCTCCGGCGGACTGCTCGGCCAGCACGTCCCGGTAGAACACCAGCAGCGGCACCTCCGCGCCGTCCGCGTACCGGCTCTGGAACAGCGAACCGAGCGTCAGCTTGAACGGCAGATCGGGCCCGATCAGGCCGAGCAGTGTGCGTACGGCGTCGAGGTCGTCCAGCAGCGGCTGCCAGCTCCGCCGGTCCAGCACAGCCGTCGTCCCGGGGTACACCGCGTTCTCGTAGAAGCTGTAGCGGGCGAACTCCTGCGCCAGCTTGGGGCTGTTCGCGTGGGCGTGGTCGCCCACCTCGCGCAGTGCCGTGTCCAGGCCGCGGATCACGGCGTCGCGGACGGCGACCCGGTCGGCGGGCGCGGTGATCGTCGGGTAGGTCGCCAGTGCCTCGTGCACCCCCTGGAGGGTCCGGTCCAGCCGCTCCAGGCCGGGCCGCCGGTGCTCGTGCAGCCAGGCGCGCAGGTCGGCGACCGGGTCCGGGGTCTGGTCGGCGAGCGGCGGGACCAGCTCCAGCAGGCCCAGTGCCACCAGCCGGCCCAGGAACACGTCGGCCCGGTGCCCGTCGCTCGCCAGGGCCCGCAGCCCGCCCCGCAGATCGTCCAACGTGCTCTCGGGCGTGGTCAGTTCCCTCACCCGGCGCAGGGTCGGGGTGAGCGCGAGGGTGTGCACGTACTCCGTGGGACGTCGGCCCAGGAACACCAGCGCGCCGTCGACGGCCGTGGCGCTGGGGTTGATCCGGATCCGGCAGCCGCCCACGAACTCCGGGCGTTCGCAGAGGGCGCGGGCGATCCGGTGCACCGATCCGACACTGATCTCGGTCGCGGTCGCCGCGACCAGCCGCCCCTCGGCCGGTCGTCCGGACCACTCGACGATGTCGTCGGCCCGGCCCCACGCGGCCAGGCCACTGCTGGTGAACGTGGAGTACGGGCTGGTCTTCGCCGCCGACCGGGCGAGGTACTGCGCCAGGCGCAGGACGCTCTGGCGTTGCGGCGCGCGTCCGGTGCCGAACCACTTGCGCAGGGTCAGGAACATGTCCGGGTTGGCGTGCACGAGGCCCAGCTGGAACGCGGGCACCCGGGCCGCGTCGCGCAGCGAGTCGCAACTCGCGGCCCAGTCCTGTTCCAGCTGGCCCGGCAGGGCCGCGAGCAGCCGGTCGCGTTCGGCGACCCGCGCCGTCCACTCCCGCAGCGGAGCGAGGACATCGGCGGGTACGTCGACCAGCCGGGCGGGGTTCACGCGGCGACCGCGGTGCACGGCCCTGCGCACCGCGACGAGCCCGGCCTTGAGTTCCCCGTCGCCCGCGGCGCCGATCGCCTTGTGCAGGAGGTCCGACAGGCCGCCGGTCGCGTCGGCGATCTCGGCGCGCAGCCGCACCAGCTCCCGGGCGGTGTGCCAACTCCGTGCGCACCGCAGCCCGTCCAGCGCCGCGACCGGACTGCCGGCGAGCCGCACCACGGCGGCCGGGCCGAGCACATACCCCACCGTGTCGGGACCGGCTTCCCACAAGGTGTCCATCACTCCACCGCCTCGGGCTCGACAGGCACGATCACACGACCGCCGGGCCCCGTCCTGGCCAGCAGGATCTGGAAGACCGGGGTGTGACGTCGCTCGGTCAGTCCGAGAGCGGCGCGGACGCCCTCGGCGTAGTACGCGTTGACGATGCGGCCCGACATACCCTGGGCCGCGGCGGCCACGCACACGCGGTGCGCGAGCAGCCCGGCCTCCTGGCTGATCACCCGGTAACCGCGGTCGCCGAAGGTGTCGAACGCCCAGTCGCGGTCGCCGACGAGATGGACGACGGCGTTCAGGTGCTCGAAGACCGGGCCGGGGATGGTGACGCGCTCGATCGCCGTGATGGCGTCGGTACCGGTGTCCGCGGGGCGGGTCGGGTGCAGCGCGCGGGTGTCCTGGTCGAGCCGGTAGCAGCCCGCGGGTATCCCGGTGAGGTCACCGACGGTCAGGTAGATCTCCAACGGGACGGGTGTGCCCGACGGCACCGCGTCGCTGGTGACATCGGTGCGGGCCCGGGCCAGCCGCGTCCACAGTTCGACCCCGTCGACCTGCGAGGCGACCGGCCGGAAGATCCCGGGACCCGAATCCCGGGCCCGCAGCACCTCCGCGAGGTCGATCTTCCGGACGTCGGCGGGGGGAAGGGGCAGCCCTACGGCACCGGGTGGGCCGGAGCCGACGGGTGCGCCGGGTTCGGCCGCCGCGAAGGCCGCGGTGTCCGTGCGCAGGGACGCCCGGTTGACCGCCGTCAGCGTCGGGCAGGCCTCGGCGACCTTCAGTCCGCCGGGCAGCACCTCCGGCACGATCGGGTCGATCGTCGCGGCCAGCGCGGCGGCGGTCTGGGCGACCGCGCCACGGCGGATACCGGCGTCGGCACCCGCGTCCGCGAGGTGGAGGGGCAGGACCACGAGGGCCGGTTCCTCGTCGCCGTCGAGTCCGAGCAGTTTGTGGACCGGTTCGTCGACGAACTGGTGGTGCACATGCGCCCGCAGGCCCATGGCCCGCGCGACCAGGTCGATGTTCCCGGTGAGCAGACCTGCCTCCTGGGTGCACAGCCGATAGGCGTAGTCGCGGTAGATGTACGCGGTCTTGGCGAACAGGCCGGAGAGCACGAACACGGCCTCCGGCGCCGTGCCCGCGGTTCCGGTCGCCCTGGCCAGCAGCCGCCGGTGATCGCCGTCGCGCAGGAGTACCAGCGCGTGGTGGGGGGCGTCGTAGTGGTAGACGCCGTCGGCCAGGCACACATACAGCTGGACGCCGAACAGGCAGCGCGCGGAGGCGACCATCCGGTGGTAGGGCCAGGTGCCGTTGGTGTCGAACTCCTGCCGGGAGATGCCGTAGCCGTAGCGCAGCAGTGTCGACAGCGCCGGTTCGTCGAGCGCCGCGACCTTCGTCAGCTCCCTGGGCACCCTGGTCGGCAGGGGGCGGCGGGGCCGGCCGCGGTACACCTTGAACTTCAGCGGCTCGTCCGGGTTGCCGTACTCCGACTGCCGGGTCTCCATCGCGACGGCGAGGTCCTCCAGGCTGACCCGCCAGAACTCCCGGCCGACGCCGTCCTCGCGGCCGGTCACGGAAACGGATGCGGGTGCGGGTTGCGCACCTCGGGCAGGCGGGGCAGTCCGGTCACCCGCCGGGCCGCGTGTCCGAAGGTCATCGGCACCGAGCCGGGTGCCATCACCTTGACGCATCTGAAGCCTCCCGCTGTCTGTTCCGTGGAGGTGGTGTCGACGGCTACGACGTCCATGCCGGCCGCGGCGAACCGCCGCACGGCCTCGTCGAGATCCGCGCCGATGTCGGTGTGGTGCGGCCATCGCCAGCGTGCGAGTCCCTGCTGCCAGGACAGCGGGACCGGGTCGTCGACCAGGAAGGAGTACCGGTCGAAGGTGGCCGGGTTGGCCGCGCAGAGCAGGTGGTCGGCCATGGACACGACGTCGTCGGGGTGGTCGGCCAGGTGCTGGGCGCGGTCGCGCCAGCCCGGGTCGAGCGCGAGGACGCTTACGTACTCGACGGTCTGGCTCAGTTCGTGCAGCGCGGCGAGGATCGCCTCGGCCGGGCGCAGTCCGCTGCCGCCGGTGGACACGGCCCTGGGCCGTCCGGTGCCGGTGACGTCCTCGGCGAACGTCCAGAACGACGGGATGCGATGGTCCCGCGTGGCGTCGAAGACGTGGACCCGGTAGCCCTGCCGCTCGATGCGCTCGGCGACGAGCGGGATCCGGCGGTCGGGCACGGTCGCCAGGTCCAGCTCGGGCAGGGGAGTCCGCCCGTACCAGGCCATGAGGAACGCGTCGCGCTCGGCGACTTCGAGGACGCCGTGCAGCACCGCCTCCTCGTAACACCCCCCGAGCGCGCAGCCGCTGGAGATCTCGCAGGCGAACCCGTGGCCGCCACCGGACGACTTGGGCAGCCGGTAGTAGACGAAGCTCTCCGGCACCAGCACCGGCCGGTCGCGGCCGAACGAGTAACCCCACACCCAGTTCGCCACCGCGTCCTCGGTGAACTCCCGGTAGGGGAAGCCCGGGAGCCGGAACCGGTCGGCGGGATACAGGCCGAGCGTGCGGGGATCGACCGCGGTGTCGGCCACGTCGGCGTAGCCGGCCGTGACGACGGTCCGCTTACCCGACGCGTACGCGGCGAGCCGTTCCAGCGATTCCGCCACCGCGATGGACCACGCGGAGTCGAAATCCCGGGTGCGGCCGTAGCCGGCCGCCTCCTTGGAGACGCCGGGCACGGCCATGACGGCCTCGGTGAACGGGAACGAGTGCTGGGTGTAGGAGGTGACCGACGGAACCAGACCGCTCTGCCCGTCGACGTAGGCCGCGGCGAGCGCGTCCCGGTCCAGCGGGCGGACACGGCTCGACTCGGGCGACAGCTTGGGCCGGGCCTGCCTGACGGGCTTCGCGCCCTGCTCGGTGTCGGCGGGCCGGGCCGAACAGCGCGGGCAGCGCGGGTCGGTGAGGAAACCGTGCCGGGACAGCGCGAGCGTGGCCGTGTCGACGGTCCAGAACCGCCGCTCCTCGGGCCCCGCCGAGGCCAGCCCGGCGACGGTGTCCGCGAGGAAGGTCGGCAGCTCCCGGGCCGGCACCTCGACGGCCATCTCGGCGGCGCGTTCGACGGATGCCGCCGCCGCGCGCCGCGTGCTCAGACACTCCGGGCAGCCGGGCGGCCACGGCCCGACGACCACCTGGTGCGGTTCGACGAGCACCTGGGGCCGATCAGCCATGGACGACCACGGCTCGCACCACGAAGGGACACGTCCGGGCCAGGAAGGGATCGTGGTCGAGCGGCACGGCGACCACGCGTCCGCCCTCGCGCGTCAAGACCGCCACGGCCTCTTCGAGACCCACGGAATCCGACAGCGCCCCGGCCTCACCGGTCCCCCCGATGTCTCCGCGCAGGTGCGCGGGCAGGTCGGGCACGGACGGCGGCGCGTAGACGGGCTGGTTCGCGGCGCGGGACTGATAGGCGAGCAGCGTCCGCTCCAGCCCCTTCTCCAGCGCCGCGCCGGCATCCAGGTCGCTCACGTAGGCGACGGTGCCCGTCGGGGTGCTGAACGCGAACGTGGGCAGGCCGGGCGGCCCGGACAGATCGTGGACATCGAAGGGCTGCTCGACGATCTCCAGCAACTTCAGGTAGCGCGCACCGCGCGGGGTCAGCTTCGCGCCGTCCATGTCGAGCCGAGGGAACGGTTCGGTCGCGGTCGACAGTGCCGCTACGACGTTCTCGTTGGCCGCCGCGACCACCGCGGCCCGCACGGCTTCGGGCCAGTCGCTCCCGGAGGCCGCCGTCCGCGCGGGGAAGACCGCCGCCGCGTCGACCGACACCGTTTCGCCCGTCAGCACGTCCAGGCCGTGCAGCCGGTCGCCCCTGCGGGGGTCGGCCATGACGGCCGCGTAGCGTTCCAGCGCGTGCCGCACCGCCCGTTGGCGCGACTCGACGACGCTCTCGCCGTAGCCGTGCACCGGGAACGGACCGCCGGCCAGGCCGACCGGGTCGGAGACCATGACCTCGCTGACGAACAGCGGGAGTTGCTCGTAGTCGCGCTCGGTGATCTCGGCGAACACGCCGGTCCGCGGGTCGACGCAGTCCACCGCGCGCCGGGCCAGCTCCTCGTCGTCGACGGGCGTCGCCGCCGCGAGCGCGGCCAGTCGGGCCGGGTCGTCGGGGACGGCGGGCAGCGCGAGCGGGTGGGGGAGGAACGTGTGGTTCGCGGTCTCCAGCGTCTCCAGGTCGAACCGGACCAGGTGATCGGCGCCCGTGCCCTCGTCTATGCCGGTGAGATGGCGGAACGCGGCGAAGCACAGGTGGTTGGCGACCAGTGCGACCGTGGGGCCGCGCAGGAACTCGCTCGGCGCGATCTCCGGGTGGTCGCGCAGATCCGCGCCAACGTTGTCGGGTGCGAGTGCGCACAGCCGCCGCCAGGCCGATTCCCAGGCCGTGGCGTCGCCGTCCTCGCCGATCACCGGGCCGATCCACGCCTCGTCACCCACCACGACCACCTGCGCGGACGCGGCACCCGCGGCGCCGGCTGCGGCCGAGAGCAGCCGGGCACGTTCGATCATGGGACGGTCGGCGACGTGCAGCACCATGGTGGCGTCGGCCGCCACCCGGTCGAGGTGGCGGTCGGCGACGTCCCGGTAGGCGATCCGCTGCTCCGGGTCCTGCCCCTGGGCCACGGCCAGGTGCTCGGCGACGCGGTCGCGGTCGAACGGCGACTCGGCGAACGGCGCGAGCACGGGTGTGCGCACGCCGGCGCGCAGTTGCGAGTTGGCCAGGGCCTGCAACAGCGGACCGGCCCCGGCCAGGACGACGGTGCTGTCGCGGTAGCGCTCGAAGCGCAGTTCCGGCGAGTCGGTGAAGTACTCGATGAAGGCGATGTTGGCCGCGTAGGCAGTGGCCAGGTCGGGGGTCAGCGTGTGCGGACGGTCGTCCAGCACGTTCTTGACGTACCCCTTGCCGTGCAGGAGCATGATCAGCTTGGCCAGGGCGGCACGGCTCGACTCCGGCACGGCCGCACACAGTTCGCCGAGGGTCCGGGTGCCGTCGAGCATCGGCGCGATCCGCTGGATCCACTCGTACGTCGACGCGCCCTTGAGCATCGACCCGCCGAGGTTGCTGCGGATGTACGCGCCTTCCTGGACGCGCATGACGTAGACGTCCCCGCGCAGTCGCGGCCGCACCTTTTCGACATCTACTTCCATGACCACCGCTTCTTCATGAATTCGTTGATGACTGGTCAGCAGGAGGACCGAGAGCCACCCGGTCCCCTTTCACGTACACGCACCGGCTAGAGCACATGTGCCGGAAAAATCAGCACCCGGATCAGGTGCAGGAGCAGCACGGGCAGCAGCAGCAACAGCTGCTCGCACCGCCGGAAGCGGACAGCTCCGTCAGGCCGTAACCGGCCGTCACCGAGGCGGGTACCACCTTGCCCAGGTCCACCAGCTCGAAGGCGCTGTCATCCAGCACCAGCTCGTCGAATTCCTCCATGTCTTGCACCTCCTTCCCCTTTGTTTATTTTTTTGACAAGTGAAGTCGTTGTGACAGTTGATTTCATGTCACAGCGACTTCACCTCGGGCAGCACCTTGTCGCAGAAGAGCTCCAAGGTCCGCCGAGCCTCGGGGAGTGGCATCGCACCGAAATCGATCTGCCACAGGATGTGATCGACACCGCCGATGTGGTCGTTGAAGGCGCGGATGCGCTCGATGACGGTGGCCGGCGATCCGGCGATCGCGCCGCCTTCCGTGTAGAGCTGGGCGGGGCGCAGACCGCGCAGCATCCAGCCGAATCCGGAGTAGCCGCGGTAGGCCGAGGACTCCCGCTTGTCCCACGGGCTCACGGCCTCCGCCCACACGTCCAGGTAGCGCCGCAGATAGGTCTCGGCGATCTCCTCCGCGCGTTCGTCGGTGTCCGCGACGACCAGGGGCAGGCTGGCCGCGACCCGGGGCCGCGACCCGGAGCCGGCGTGCGTGGCCTGGTACGCGTCGCGGTAGAGGGTCAGGTGATCACGGAACTCGTGCGGCGAGATCAGCGGGGTGATGAGCAGTCCCAGCCCTTCCGTGCCCAGCCAGGTGAAGCTCTCCGGCGTGCGCACGGCCGCACCCCACATCGGCGGATGCGGCCGCTGGGTGGGCCGCGGCAGCCCGGTCACGTCACGGTAGGAGAAGAACGGTGTCTCCTCGCTGACCTTCTCCTCCGTCCAGATCCGCCGCACGGCTCGAATGGTCTCGCGGAACCGGTCGGTGCTCTCGTCCAACTCCAGGCCGAGGGCGTCGAACTCGTCGGGCAGATAGGCCCGCGCGAATCCCACGTCGAGCCGGCCGCCACTGATCGCGTCCACCTGCGCGGTTTCCGCCGCCAATTGAATGGGGTGATGGAATACCGGCAGGACACAGCCGGTCATCAGCCTGACCGACTTCGTCCGGGCAGCCACGGCGGACAGGAAACCCAGCGGGCTGGGGCAGTAGCCGCCGTAGTGATGAAGATAGTGCTCGGTCATCTTGACTGAATCCAGGCCGCCCATTTCGGCCTGGACCGCCAAATCCAGCGCGTCGCTGAAGTAGGCCTGCGGAGATTTCGTCTCCGGCGTGCAGTCAGGAAGAAAGGAAAGCCCGAAGTGCACCGATACCACTCCCTACCAACAACCGGATCCCCATCGGATCGACGTGGGATACGCACCCATGCGGCCCGGGTCTGTCTGTGCCATCAGGATGTTTCAGGGGGAGACGCTACGTCGGGCCGCCGCCGCGGTTGAGCCGGGACAACGTCCCTTTTCGAGGACGAGGGTTCTCACGCACGAGCCGCACCGGCCGTCCCCTCGGCGATGCGGCGGTGACACCCCCTCCCGCACACCTCCGGTGCGCCGGGCGGCAATCCGCGGCACTGATCCGATCCGCAGTCCCTCGTGCGTAGTCGGCCTGATTTCAACTATGTCGTTCCGTGTCGCTGCCGTATCAATGGGGATCGTAAGTTCTGACGGACCGTCACATTCGATCCCCCGCAGTGTGCCCGCACCCACCCGGCCCGGGGTCGCCATCCCACACATGGCACTCCCATCACACGGGAAGGGACCACGATCCCCATGAAACGCTTAACCACAGGTGCGGCACTCACGGCTGCGGTCATCGCCGCCACGACGCTGGCCTTCGCGCCCTCCGCGTCCGCCGCCGTCACCCCGGGCTCCGCCACCATCACCGCCTCCTGCGGCCTCTTCGGCGGCGGCGCGGCCACGCTGACCGCGACCCAGGTCAGCACTACGTCAGCGACCATCACCCTCAGCTCCACCGCCATCACCACGCCGCTCGCCCTGTCGGCGAACTCCATCAACTCCACGCTCACCATGACCAACTCCACCGGCGCCAACCGGGTGTTCAGCGGCACCGTCAACCCGGCCATCCCCGCCAACGGCGCGGTCACCGTCGGCCCGCTTCCCGGCGCCGTGGCCGTCGGCGACAGCCTGGACTTCTTCAGGGGCTCGCTGAAGATGGTCATCTTCGGCATCTCCGTCACCTGTACGTCCAGCGCCGCGCAATTGCCCGGGCCCTTCGTCTTCAGCTGAGCCTGCCGTGAGTGAGTGATTCGTTCCGGATGCCGCGAGAACTGACCGGTCTGATGATCTGCCAGCTCTTGCGGCATCTCCACCGGCCTGTCCGTGCCGGGAGTACGGCCTTGAAGACTCTCTCGGCGTTCCTGACAAGGGAACCAACCGTGGACGCCGTGCAGTCACGATGTTCTTCTCGCTCGTGCCGTCCAGCTCAGTGCGGCGGCTCTGGCCAGGTGCAGGTGTGCGCGTTCCTCGGGAAGTCCCGGTCCGCGCATGCGGACGTGGTGGAGATGCAGCAGGTCCGGGAGCAGGTCCTGCGGGGGCAGCGTCCCCGCACCCTCAAGTGCGCCGCGGTAGGCGGCCAGCGCGGCCCGGCGTGCGGACCAGCTCGCGGTGACGCGCCCGTCCGGCACCGGGGTGCCGGGGGCCCGGGGCGTGAGGAGGGCGGTCGTCAGGGCGATGGTCTGGTCGTAGACCGCTCGGTGTGGGGCGCTGCGGTCCGTGTGGGTGTGTCCGACCAGCCAGCGCATCGCCTTCTCGTTGTCTCCCAGCAGGCCGGCGGCGATGTCCACCATGCTCGCGGCGGTCACCGCACGAGCGTCGGGAGCGCCCGGATCGGCCTGCGCGGTGAGCTGGGCGAGGACGGCGGCCGAGTCGGCGGCGAAGTACTCCTCGGCCGCTTCCGTCGCCGCGGGACCGCCGAAGCGCGCGGTCTGCGGGTAGTAGGTGTCCAGGCTCGCGTGGGTGATCAGGCCCGCGTGCCGAAGCCGCCGGATCCACTCGCCGATCCGCTCGACAGCGGTGCCGAGTGAACCGGGCGCGCAGGTCAGACGGAGACGTAGGTGGTCCTCGGGGTCGCGGTGGCGGACGAACCACCAACGGGGTTCTCCCAACTCCCCGAGCAGGGCAGGCAGATGCCGGGTCAGGAGCGGATCCTGACGGTCGCGGTGCCCGTGCAGGCCGACGGAGAGCAGGTTGCCGCTGCCGGGCGGACGGCCGTGTTCCCGGCCGACGACGTAGCCCGATCCGCGGACCGGTGCGCGGGCCTGATCCAGAGCAGCCAGGGGGACGACGATCTCGTGGGCGTGTCCGCCGGCCCAGCCCAGGTCCCCGGGCTCCGGCGCGGCACGCAGCAGAGCCTTACGGTCGCGCTCCACGTGGGTACGGAGCAGGAGCCGGTGCGAGGGCTCCGCCAGGTCCAGGTTCATGCGCCGGTCTCCGTCGCCCAGGTACACGTGCTCGGGCAGGCCGACATCACGACGCCACTCGGCCAGGGCCTCGTCCCACTGCGGCCATGGCGTCCGCGCGTCGGGCAGGTCGTCGTCGCCGAGTGTCCAGCGGGCCGGGGACAGTACGGTGCGGCCGTAGCGCAGTGCGGGGAGGAACGGCAGGCTGGACACGGCGGCTCCCCACGAGAACCCGGTGCACGGGATGGCCAGTGCCACCGGTGCCTCGACCAGGAACCGCGCCAGCGGATGGGTGTGGTGGGTGAGATCCACCGCGTTCAGCAGCATCGTGTGCACCGGGCGGCGGCGGGAGACCGAGACCAGGTGCAGTCGCTCGGCATCGGCGGTCACCGCCAGGTCCGTCACGGGCAGCAGGCCCGGGTCCGGGCCGTGGTGGTCGCCGAGGGGGATCACCAGCTCGGCCGCCTGGGGGGTGTGCGCGACGTTCGCCGAGCGTATGTACAGCGGGGTGGTACTGATCTGCGCGATCAGCGCGTCCTGTTGTACGCCGGGCAGGCCGGCGTACACGTCGGTCATCCGGCGGCGGTCGTCGGCGTCGAACAGATGGAGAAAGCGCCCGGTGGCCGTACCGGCCGCACGGGCCACCCCGACGACGTGCAGAGTGAACTCCCCTTGTTCCAGGGCGGATACGCTCGCTGCGTGGATCCGGACGGTCACCTCGGTGCTCGGCTGCACGGGCCGACCGGGATCCGCCACCGCCAGTTCGTCGATCGCGGCATCATCGAGTCGGACCTGGTGGCGGCGCCTCGTCGCGGCGGTGTACGCGAGCCGCAGCAGCCGGCTGTCACGGGCGGTCAGCGTCGGGCCCGTCGACGCGGCTGTGGACCCGAGATAGCCGGACGGGTAGCCGAGGAGGTCGACGGCGTCCAGGACGGGCACCACCGCTCCCGGGCCGTAGCGATCGAGGAAGCGGCCGTGCCAGGCGACCCAGCCGGGGCTCAGCGCCGCCCGCGGCGCCAGGCGTGTGAGCACCGCCGCGGCCGACGCGACCTCCTGGGCCACCGCCTCCGGGATCACCAGGTCCCAGTCCAGCCGCAGGTCGAGGGCGAGCGCGGGTTTCGCGGCGGGACAGAGCCGTGTCATCGCGGCCCTCACCCGTGCGCGTTCGGCGCGGGCGTCCGCCGGGGCGGCGGCGGTCGCGTCGTCGTGCCGTGCCAGGCCTGCCGCGACCTCGCGCAACTCGGTGGCTTCGGCCGCGGGCAGGTGCTGTACGCGTCCGAGCAGGGCGGCGATCGGGTCGGAGGCCATGACCGCTGGACGCAGACCGGTGATCAGGAATCGCTGTCGTGCCAGGTTCGCGAGCAGGGTCTCGATCGCGGTGGGCGAAGCGGCCGGGAAACCGGCGGAGAGTGTTTCGGCGAGATCCGCCCACAGGACCGGGACCCGCGCGCCGTCCATGGCCATCCTGACCGGCCCGGTCGCGCGTATCCCCACGTGCACGGGGTCGCCGTCGTTCGCGCTGCTTGAGCGGTGTTCGAGCATCAGGCGTCCGTCGCGCTCGAACGCGAGGCTGGAAGCGAGCAGCGTCAAACGGGGTCGGAGTTCACGGTGTTCCTCCAGCCGGTCGACAAGAGCCGCGGTCCATGCCGCGTCCGGTCTGGTCACCGCTCGGTGTCCGGTGCCCGCACGCAGCAGGGGAGTCGCCCCTGTGCGGGCGACCCCGACGCCGGCGAACAGGCCGAACGGAGTGGCACGTGAGCGGGCGCGCAGCAGGTAGCGCACCACCGAAAGCACCGCGCGCCGCACGGCGGGGGCCGGCACCGGCTCGCCGACGCATATCTGGTGCACCCGTCTCGCCAGGTCCGGGCTGGAGAACTCGACCGCGGTGGCGAAATCGGTTGCCTGCCACGTCTGTTGAAGCCATGCCCGCCACGACTCCGTGTGCGCGGCCGGGCCGGTCAGGTCCGGCCAGACCACCGGGTGGTCGGGACGCCGGACCGCCGCCCGGACCACGGCCGCATCGACATGGCGGTACAAACGGCCCTCCAGCGGTACAACGGCGTTGTCCTCTATCTTCCCGAACCGCGCGGTGCCTGCGGCTCGAACGCGAACTCTGATGGCCATACAGACCGGGCCGCGCAGGCTCGGCCCCTCGACGGGGAGCGCGCACGGTCCTTCGTCCCGGTCGGAGCGGGTGCGGTGTCCTGCAAGCCACGCACCCACCGCCGAGCCAACCGCGTCGCCGTCCGTCCAGACGTGCCAGGAATCGGCCGCGGTGCGGCTCGCCGCCTCAGATGACACGCCCCGACCCGGTGTCGAGGGCGATTACGCGCCATGGTCATCGCGGCTACTGCTGCGCCACCCCGGTGCCTCGGAGTCTCCATGAGCCGCTGACCTGGCTGAATGTCGGCCAGACCAAACGACGACGTATGGGCTGTTGATACACGTGCGGTCTGGCTAGCGTGGGCGCCATACACGGCAAGCGGCACATTCCCATCACGTTCGCGAAGGGGAGAAAAACATGACTGCTGCAACTCCCGAGAAACTCGCCGATGAGGAATTCGGTGAGCTCGAAGAACTCCAAGTGATCGATTCCAGTGAGCTGAAGCTCGGTGCGGCGTACCACACGTACACCTACATCGCCGCGGAGAGCACGGAGGACATCCCCGACTAGCACGCCCGGGAGCCGAGGCAACTCTCCGACGGATGAGATCGATGGGACGAGGAGGTGGGTCGTGCCGTCCAGCCAGACGACGGACCGTACCCGCACCGACGTCCTGTTGATCTTCCCGCCGCAGACCGAGGCCAGGTTCTTCCCGTATCTGAGCCTGCCCTATCTGACCGGCCACCTGCGGCGCCGGGGCCGGCGGGTTCACCAGGCCGACTTGAACATCGGCGTGCTCCACGAGCTGCTGCGCCGCCCGGCGCTGCTGGACGACGCGGTCCGTGCCCAGGACACGGGCGACGACGCCAAGGCCGTGAGCGAGTGGTACCGCCATGCGATGGCGGAAGTCTTCGCCGCGCACATCGGCGAGCTGCGCGCCCACGTCCTGCACAAGGAGTCGGCCGGCGAGCTGGGCCCCGACCGTGCGGTCCGGCTCGCCACCCTGGCCCTCGAACTGCTGGTCCGCGACACCTTCCTGGCACGGACCTGGGAGGACCTCGGCCAGCTCGACGATGCCGTACGCAGGGCCGCGGACCGGCCGCCCGCCGTGTCGGACGTACCGGTCACGTCGCTGCACCGCATGGTCACCGGACTGCTCGGCCGGCATCGCCCCCGGGTGGTCGGCCTGTCCGTGGCGTTCTTCAGCCAGCTCGCGCCCGCGCTGCTGATCGCCGCCTGGGTCCGGCGGCTGTCGCCGGACACCCAAATCTGTCTGGGCGGCCAGCAGGTGATGCTCCGCCACGACAGCCTCGCCCGGCTGCCCGGAGTCCGGGACACGGTCGACGCCCTGTGCCCGACCGCCGGCGAAGAACCCCTCGAACGCTGGCTGGACGCCCTGGACGGAACGGTTCCGCTCACCGCCGTGCCCGGCATGACCTGGCTGCCACGTTCCGGGGCCGGGCCGCGCACGGGACCCGCGGTGACCCTGCGCTTCCGTGACCTCGGACCGCCCGACTTCACCGGGCTGCCGTTCCGCTCCTATCTCAACGAGGCGCTGGAGCTCGCGATCGTCTCGTGCGTCGGCTGCTACTGGGGGCGGTGCGCGTTCTGCTCGTACGGCAACCGGTCGCTCCCGCAAGGCGGTTACCAGCAGGGCACCGCCGTCCAGATCGCCGACGCCGTTCAGGCCGTGGTCCGCGCCACGGGCACCCGGTACGTGTCGGTCGCGGACGAGAACACCAACCTGCGGCTGATCCTGAAAGCCATGCGCGCGGTACGCGAACGCGGCATCCGGGTCCGGTTCGGCGTGCGCAGCCGACTGGAGTCCGTCCTCACCGACCCGGGGTTCTGCCTCGACCTCGCCGCGGTCGGCTGCGCGATGATCTCGGCCGGCTACGAGGGCACCTCGCAGCGCCTGCTGGACCGGATGGAGCGGGGCGTGCGCGCGGCCGACTACCAGCGGATCCTCGACAACCTCGACGCGGCGGGCATCGCCGTCCGGTTCACCGTGATGGGCCAGGTCCTGGACGAGACACCGGACGAGTTCGAGGCATCCCTGCGCTTCCTCGTCGACAACGAACGGCGGATCGGCATCGACGCGCTGGAGCTGATGGTGGCCGAGCCCGGCAGCCGACTCGTGGGCAGCCCGGAGGAGTACGGGCTCGCCCTCGACACCTCCGAACGCCTCGCGGGCAACCCCGAGTTGAGCTACCTGGCCGGCCGGGTCGGCCACCCCCTGTCCATCCGCGGCGGCCCGACGCGCACCGAGGCACTGGACCGGCTGGTGCGGATCTTCGACACCGTCAGACCGGGCCGTACGACGGGCTCGGCACCCTCGCGATCCGCCCCGAACGGCCGTCGCGCGCCCGCCGTCGCGGCCCTGCGCCCGCACACGTGGGTACGCACCGTGCCCGCGTACGCCGACGACCGTACGGCCGACCGTGTCACCCTCGCCGACCTCGTCCGGGAGCGGTTCTACGCACTTCCCCGCGACGACGTGGAACAGCGCGCCGACGGCCTGCTGACGGCCCGCACCGACCGTGGCCGCCGCCTGCTGGCCCGCCTGGCCGACGCGGCGGCGGGCACCCCCGACCCGGCACATTCCGCAGACCCGGCCCCCTCAGCCAGGAGCTCGTCATGACGCAACCGCCGCGCACCGCACCCGGCGGCGCCCCTACCCTCACCGAAGCCCCGAGCCGGATGGGCCTGGGGGTGCTGATGGACATGCCGTGGGGCGGCGGACGCCTCGGCAGGCGCGGCATCGGATTCGTGGAGAGCGACGACGGCGGCGGGGACATCACCGACCGGGTCCGCGCCTTCCTGCACCGCCACGGCGGCGACTTCGCCTACGCGGCCCTCGCGTTCCAGCCGCGCTCACGCGCCCGCGTACGGACGGCCGACTACGTGCGCGCGTACGACCGCTTCTTCGAGGCGGTGCCCGCCGGGACGGCCCGCGCCTTCCACCAGACCGAGCTGAACATGGGCACGCCCGAGCACTACGACCGTCGCCCTGCCGCCGAGTTCACCAACGAACTGGCCGCCCGCTACGGCTTCTCCTGGGTGGTCGAGGACCTGGGCATCTGGAGCCTGCGCGGCATACCGATGCCCTATCCGCTCCCGCCGCCCCTGACCGAGCCGGGCCTGGAGATCGCCACCCGGAACGTGGCGGAGGCGGCCCGGCTGCTCGATCCGCCGCTGCACGTCGAGTTCCCCGGCTTCACGGAGGGCGGTTCGTTCGTCCTGGGACACATGGACGCCTTCGAGTACTTCGCCCGGCTGGCGGAGGACGCCGACGTACGGGTCACGCTCGACGTCGGCCATCTCCTCAGCTACCAGTGGCTGAAGGGACGTACTGGGCGCAGCATGTACGACGGGATCGAGGCCCTGCCCCTCGCCCGTTGCCGGGAACTGCACCTGTCGGGCTGCCAGATCGTGGGCGGCAGGTTCCGCGACCTCCACCACGGAGTCCTGCTGGACGAGCAGCTGGAACTCACCGAGTACCTGCTGCCGCGCTGCCCGAACCTCCTCGCAGTGTCCTACGAGGACCCGATGTACCGCGAGGACGGACAGCTGGTCGAGAAGTCCCGGCGGAACTACGCGCGGCTGCGGGACCTGGTCGCCGCCTGGCAGCGCGGGGAGGCGGCGTGAGCACGGTGGAGCCGGGCGCGTCCCTGGACGGCGAGCAACTCACCGACCTGCTCATGCGATTGCTGCTGGACGCGGACCTGCGGGCCCGGCTCGCCGACGAGGGTGCCGAGGCCGTGGCGGCGGATCCCGGCGAGCTGGAGTGCCTGGCCTCCGTCGACCTGGCCGAACTGGACACCACCGCGCGCCGGTTGCGCTCCCAGGTCTGGCGGCCCGGCAGCGGCGGCAGCCTCGCGACCACGTTCCCGCGCTCCCTGCGGCTGCTCCAGGACGCCGGTGCCACGGAGTCCGGCCTGCTCACCGGCTTCCTCGGCTCACCGCACTTCGCCCGGTTCCGGCTGATCCCGTACACCGCTCCCGGGCTGTCGGCGGAGGAGGCGTTCGCTTCCTACCTGCTGGACGACGCCGGGTCCGGGGCGCTGCGCGACACCGTGACCCATGAGCTGATGCTCGCCCTGTTCACCTCGCTGGCGTGCGAACAGCCGCTGTCGTTCGTGATCGAGGCGGAGGGAATCGTCCCCACCGACCGGGGCCACGCCGCCGTACGTGCGTACGCGCCGGCATCCGCAGCAACCTGGGGAGCCGCCTCGGGCGAGCGCCCCGAGGCCACTGAGCACGCCGCGCACGCGGAAGCCGTGCACTACGCGTACTTCACCACGTCCGCCGGGCTGGCTCACGGCGTGGTGTCCGGGCGGGTGGCGGCGGCCTTCGAGGCCGGACCGTCGGCCCGGCGCGAGACCGCGCGGCGGGCGCTGGCCCGCCGCGGACTGTGGTGAAGGGGAGAGGAACCGCCTTGCACATCGTGTTGGTGGACATGCCGTGGTCGTCGCTCGACGCGCCGTCCCTCGCCCTCGGCATTCTCAAACGCCGGATCCTCGACGTCTTCCCCGACGGCGCCGCGGACGTCGAAGTGGTGCACGCCAACCTCGACTTCGCCGACTGGGTGTCCGCTCGTACGGAATACGGCTTCGAGGAGTACGAGTTCTGCTCGACCTCGTACTTCTCCGGACACAGCGAGTGGATCTTCTCGGCCGCGCTCAACGACCAACCCCGTTGGCGGGTGGCCGAGTTCACGGAACACTTCGGCGGGAAGATGCCGGAGCACATGCTGGCCAAGGCGCGGGAACTGCACGAACTCGCGCCGCTGTTCGTCCGGGAGACCGCCGCCAAGATCGCGGCCACCGCACCGGACGTGGTCGGCTTCACCACCACGTTCGCGCAGAACGCGGCGGCCCTCGCGGCGGCCCGCGTGGTCAAGGAACTCGCACCCGACACCATCACCGTCTTCGGCGGCGCCAACTGCGACGGTCCGCAAGGCGCCGCGCTGCACCGCAACTTCGCGTACGTCGACTTCGTAGTGCGCGGCGAAGGCGAGATCGCGTTCCCTCGACTCCTCGCCGCCCTCCGCGACGGCGACGCCGACGGCCTGGCCGCCGTCCCCGGCCTGTGCCGCCGCGACCCGCAGGGCCGGTCCGTGGCGCATCCCATGGACGCCGCCCCGCTGCCCCCGGGAGCACTGGTCACCCCGGACTACGGCGACTACTTCGAGCGGCACGCGCGGTCCACGGCGGGCGGCTGGGTGGAACCGCGACTGGTGGTGGAGGCCTCACGCGGCTGCTGGTGGGGCGAGAAGCACCACTGCACCTTCTGCGGCCTCAACGGCTCCTTCATGGAGTTCCGCAGCAAGGACCCGAGACGGTTCGTGGACGAGATCCTCGGCCTGGTCGAGCGCCACCGCGTACTCGACGTGTGGGTCACCGACAACATCCTCGACATGGCCTACCTCAACTCCATGGCCCCGCTCCTGAAGGAGAGCGGGTACGACCTGAGGCTGTGCTACGAGATCAAGTCGAACATGCGGCGCGAGCAGTTGGAGACGCTGTACGCGGCCGGCATCAGCTACGTCCAGCCCGGCGTCGAGAGCCTCAGCAGCCGGGTCCTGAAGCTGATGGACAAGGGAGTGACCGGCTGCCAGAACGTACGGCTGCTGCGGGACGCGGAGACCGTCGGGATCAACCTCAGCTGGAACTACCTCTACGGCTTCCCCGGAGAGACCGAACAGGACTACGACGAGATCATCGGCCAACTTCCCGCGCTGCACCATCTCGGACCACCGGCCAACTCCACCCGTCTGAAGGTCGAGCGGTTCAGCCCGTACTTCGACCGGCCGGAACTGGGCTTCGGCGACCTGCGCCCCGCCTCGCACTACCAGCACATCTACGACCTGCCGCAGGCCGAACTCGCCGACCTGGTCTACATCTTCGACTCACCGAACCGGGGCATCTCGGGAGGCTGTCTGGACCGGCTGCGCACGGCCGTCGCCGACTGGACGCGGGCGTACCCGCGCAGCCGCCTGACCCACTGCGACCTCGGCGGACACATCGTCCTGGTCGACACCCGGCCGGACTTCTCCTGGCGGCTCCTCGACCTCACCGACCCGTTCGAGGTGACGGTGTTCCGGCTGCTGGACACACCGCACAGCCCGGCGGCGCTGCTGCGCAAGGCGGCTGCCCGGTGCGCGGACGCAGGGGAGTCGGCCGGTGAGGTGACGGAAGAGCGCGTCGCCGGGCTGCTGGCGCGCTGGCGGGAGCTCGGCCTGGTCTTCGCCGAGGGCGGCCAGTACGTACAGGTCGCGCCCGCGGTGGCCAACCAGGACCTGCTGCGGCTCGACGGCGCGGGCCTGGAGGGGGACGACACATCGCTCGTCCCCGCCCTGGCGGCCCCGGCCGGGGGAGAGGCCCGATGAAGCCGGAGCTGACGCTGTGGAGGGACCGCGACCCGGCGGCCATGCGCCTGCCGGGCATGTGCTGCGGCACCCTCGACGGGCCGCCGGACGAACCGGTGGACGCCGTCGCACAACTCGCCGCCGACGGCGTCCAGTTCGTCCAGGTGCACGAGCCCGTGGACCTCACGGATGCGGACGGCGCGTCCGCGGTGGCCGCTCTCCTCGTCATCCGGGAACTCACCAGCCACGGCATCGCGGTGGACTGGACACTGCGCATGGCCGACCCGGCCCAGTGGCGGGCGCTGAGCCATCTGCACCCCCCGGCAGCCGTCTTCCACGGCTCCACAGGAGAGGCGAACGAAGAACACGTGGTCACCGCGTGGCGCGACTCGTTCCACATCGCGAAGTGCGGCTACCGCCGCGGCCCCGGTTTCCTGGAGATCCGTGACCACCGCTGGGGCTCCTTCCGGCGCCTGGTCGTCAACGCCCCCCGGAGCACGGCGTTCCAGGGGCTGCTGGACGGCGTCCCGATGGTCGCGTCGGCGTCGGCGGAGCGGGTCCTGGAGCGTCACCTGCGCGAGAACCTGCTCCATCGCGCCGGGCGTTACTTGTGGTGGACGCCGTACCGCCTACGACGCTGGCCGCTCAGCACGACGATCCCGTAGGAACCTCTCGACCCACTGTTCCGTCACCTCGTCGGCCTGACGTCTGATCCCCGGGGCCGGCACCGACGCGGGCGCGCCGACACCGAGGAAGTCCAGGCAGCCCAGCAGGGCTGCCTCGTAGTCGGCGACCAGGTCCTCGTAGCCGACGATGTGCGGGTCGACACCGTGCCGCCCGAAGTAGTCCTCCCAGACCGCCGCGTCGCGGTCGAGCATCCGCAGATGCCGGCGGATCTCCTCATAGCTGTACCGGGGAGCGGCGCGTGTGCTCCCCTCCGGCAGGAAGGTCCCGTCCAGGATCCAGACACCGGTCTGCTCGGCCATGGCGTACGACACGGCCTGCCGCAACCGGTCCCCGCGCTGGATCCAGATGTACCGGGGTGCCTGGAGGATGTCGTACGGGTCGACCTCCAGGTTCCCGAGGTGCCCCGCGTGGATCCGCAGCCCGAACACGCCGTTGGGGCTGGTCCGGCACGTCATCAGCCGCCGCACATAGCCCGCCGCCAACTCCTGCGGATCGCCGGAGTCGAATCCCCACCGCTCGAAGTAGTCCAGCACGAAGGCATCGGCGAAGTAGTCCTCGGCGAAGCCGGCCAGCCCGGTGTGCCACAGGGCGCGGGCGAGCATGTTGCTGCCGCACCGGGGGGTCGACGCGAGCACGTAACGGACCGGCGGCAGACCGGTGAAGGGCGGGAAGTCGAACGCCGGACCGTTGGTCCGATAGCGCAGCACCATGAGAACACCCTCGCGCCCGGCGCGAGCGGTTGTCACCGGTTCCGCCGCGTTCCGGGCGCGGTGCACAACGGCGCCCTGGGCGAAGGAGACACGAGGCGGTCTTGCCTCGCGGCCTGCTTGCGAACCTCGGAAGCCGGGCGACAGCCAACAGTGAAGGGGAGCACGAACGCCTTCGTGGTGCCGTAGACGGCCATCCGGGGAGACGCCCTCGGGGCGTCCGCACCCCGCCCCCGGGGCCAGGCCGGCACCGGCAGCGACGGCCGGACGGCCGCCCACTCCGCGCCTGTCATGTCCGACGGACACCGGCGCGCCCGATCGGGATGATCGGCCGCGTTGCCGTACATGTTGGCGAGGCAATTACGGGATGGAGCAGCCATCAAGCGGTAACCGACCGCAACGACACTGTTGGACTCGTTCATCTCGTTGCAGCGCGCAGCAAGGACGCGCCGAGAGGTGTCAGGGTGTGCAGGACTGTTGTGCCGTGCCGGTGGCTGCTGATGAGGCCCGCGTCCCGCAGGGCGGTCGTGTGCTGGCTGGCGGCCGGTGCCGAGACGCCGGCCGCGCGGGCGAGTTCCCCGGTGGTGGCTCCGGCTGCCGTGGCCCGCAGCACGACGGCCCGGGTCCGGCCCAGCAGTACGGTGAGGGGCGCGGTGTTGGCGGGGGCGGGGTCCTCGTGGAGCAGGGGGTAGACGAGGACGGGTGGCAGCAGGGGATCCGCCAGGGCGATCGGCCAGCCCCAGCAGAAGTACGACGGCACGAGCAGCAGCCCGCGTCCGTCGAGTCGGAGGTCGCAGTCGGCGGCGGGATAGACGACATGGAGTACGGGGGCCTGCCATCGGATGCTGGGTCCGAGGTTGCGCAGAAGTGCCTCTGTGCCGCCGTGCAGCAGTGTGCGGGCGCGGATTGACCGCTCTGCGTCGATCCGCGCCTGGGCGCGTTCGCGGTAGGGCGCGATGGCCGTGTCGTAGTACCGCCGTAGGCAGTCGGTCAGGTCTTCGCGTACGTCCCGTTCCACCAGGCGATCCGCCCAGGCGGGGGCCGTTGTGGTGTGTGCGAAGTACTCCACTTCGTGCCGGATTCGGTCCGTCGGGGTCGCCACGATGGCGGCGAGTCCCGCGTCGAGGCCGTCCGCCGCTTCGGCGGGATTGAGGAAGTCGGGGTAGTACGCGGCTCTGGGAAACAGGGGGATGAGTCTGGTTCGCACGATGCGGTCCAGTCCGGTCCGGGCCAGCCGCTGTCTGGTGTCCCGGTACCACTCGGCGTGCGCCCAGCGTCCCTGCCGGGTCTGTAACCGGTGCAGGCTCAGCCCGATCTCCCACAGGGGATCCGGCTCGGCCGCCATGCGGGTACGCGCCAGGTCCGCGTCGGTGAAATGGATACGGAGCATCAGATTCCCTTCCGACCCGGTCCTTGACGGCCAGGTGAATCAGCATGCTCATGCCCGTCCGTCGCCGACGGCCTGCTTTACGGCTCATTGGCCTGCCCTACACCGGGACAAGGGGAGTCACGGTGGCCGAAGATCCACTTCACGCGCGACAGTCGAGATCGGGCCCGACGCCCGGGGTTTCGACCTCTGCTCGGGGTGACGTCAACAGGCGTGGCTCTTCTCGCCGTTGCCGTTGTCGATGCCCTCGACGAGAGCGGACCGTGGGACCGGTTCGAACAGGGTCGGCGGCACGGGGGGCGTGGCGAGGAGGGCGGCGATCCTCGGAATCTGGTCCGCCACGCTCGCGCTGTGCTCCGTGAACGCCTCGATCGAAGCGAACATCTGGATGACCAGCAGCGGTCCGTCGGTATCGCCGCGCGCGCGGTGTACCGAGTAGTGCAGGCACCCCGGTTCGGCGCGGATCCGCGGAGCGAGGTCGGCCAGCACCTCGAGGAGGTCCTCGCGGCGTCCGTTCCTGGGCTCCATCGTGGACACGGCAACGACCGCGCCGGTCCTGATCGTCCGGTCGCCCCCGGCGACCGGACAGATCGGGAAGTGCGGTGCTGCTGTGCATGAGATGACTCCTTGGGAGCGGTGCGGGGCAGCCGACCGGTGGTCCGCCACTGACCCCACTCATCTGTTGGCCAAACCAACGTTGGCTTACCCAACGTAACAGGTGTGTGTTGGGGTGGCCAACAGTTAGGATGAGGACATGGCGGACACGGATCACGCATCGCGACCACCGGCCCGACTGCGTGAACTCGCCAGCTGGCAGGCGGGCAAGGTGTCGACGCTCGGCGCCCGGCTGACCGCGCAACGCATGCCGCTGGGCGCCCGCGCCGATTTCGCCGTCCTGGCGGCACTGGAGGAGTACGGGGCGCTCAGCCAGGCCGAGATCGGCCGCCGCCTCGGCCTCGACCGCAACGACGTCAGCGGCATCGTCAACCGCCTGGAAGGCTGCCACCGGGTCGACCGGCAGGCCGATCCCGCCAATCGGCGCCGCAACGCCGTCACCCTCACCGCCACCGGAAGGCGGCACCTCGACGAGCTCCAACAGCACGCCGACGCCGTCCAGGCCGAACTGCTCGCCGGCCTCGACGCCGCGGAACGACGACAGCTTCACTCCCTGCTGGCCAAGGTGCTCGACAGCCACCAGCCGCAACCGGCCTAGGGCATCCGTCCCGGACGGGACGTGCGGGGCAGGTGATCAGCGCGCGCAGTCAGGATGCGTTCAGGCAACCGGTGGCACGGTCGGGCCTCATGACCTACGCGCTGTCCGAAAAAGGCGACGCCCCTGGGCGAGACGGCCGGCGACCTCTTCGCCCAGACCCTGGCCACCCGACCGGCGCGGCGATCCTCGTCTCCAACACCCTCGGCACCTCGATGGGCGAGTTCCTGTCCGACAGCTCGGGCCTCGGCTACGTCGGCGGGGCCGCGCTCGTGACCGGCCTGCTGCTGGTGCTCGTCGCCCTGATGAAGGCGCCCGCGGTGCCGAACGCGCTGCTGTTCTGGAATGATCCGTAGCGTCGGAGCCCCGCCCCTCCCCGTCTCCGTCGTAGCCTCCGCGGTTCGGCGCGCACTCGCGGGTCGGTCAGGGGGTCACGAGCGTTGCCCCCTGCCGTCGCTGCACACCTTGGTCGAAGCGACGCAGGAGGAGCAGAGCGGTGGTGGCGAGGCCGGCGAGCAGGCCCAGCCATATGCCGACGGTGTCCCAGCCGGTGACGAAGCCGAGGAGCGTGGCCGCGGGCAGGCCGACGAGCCAGTAGCCGATCAGGGTGACGTGGAAGCCGCCCTTGGTGTCGTCCAGGCCGCGCAGCAGCCCGACGCCGATGTTCTGGGCGCAGTCGAAGAACTGCAGCACCGCGGCGACCAGGAGGAGTCGCGCGGCCAGGTCGGTGGCCGAGCGGCTCTCGCCCTCGAAGAACGGCGCGAGCACCAGCTCCGGCACGGTGACGTACACCAGCGCCACCACGGCCATGACCGCGGCGGCGCAGGCCAGCGCCGTCGCCTTCAGGCGCTGGGCCGCCGCCAGGTTGCCGAGGGCCAGTTCGCGGCTGACGCCGAGGGACGCGGCGTGGGAGAGCCCGACCGCTATCTGGAACACGATGTAGACCAGCTGGTTGACGGCCGTGTGCGCGGCCAGGGCTGTCGTACCGAAGCTGCCCACCAGCAGGGCGACCACGGAGAAGAAGCCGGCCTCGGAGCCGTAGGTGGCGGCGATCGGTGTGCCGAGCGCCGCCAGCCGGCGCAGGGTGGCCGGGCGGGTCTTCCAGATGCTCAGCGACAGCACCGGTGCCAGCCGGGGGTCGCGGCGCGCGGATCGGTACAGCGCCAGGAACGACAGTACGTACACCGAGGTCGTCGCGAGGCCGATGCCCGGCAGGCCGAGCTTCGGCAGACCCCAGCTGCCATGGATGAAGACCCAGTTGAGGCCCGCGTTCACGGCGATCGAGGCGATCGTGATGCGCAGCAGTGCCTGCGGGCGCCGCATGCCGACGGTGAACTGGCGTATCGCCTGGAACCACAGACAGGGCACCAGGCCGGGTGCCATGGCGTACAGCACCGGCTTCGCCGTGTCGACGACGTCCGGGTCCTGGCCGAGGAACACCACGGCGTGCCCGATCAGCACCATCAGTACGCCGCCCGCGAGACCCGCGAGCGTGGACAGCAGCAGGCTCGCCCGCACCAGGTCCTTCACCTCCTCCCGGGCGGTCGCCGGGTCGGTGTCCTCGGTCTCGGCGCGCGCGTCGGCCGCGGCGATCTGGTTGCCGACGGCGGTGACCAGGCCGACGCCCATGGTGCGCAGCTGGTTGAAGATCACCATCGCGAGACCGCCGGCGGCCAGCGCCTCGGTTCCGATGAGCCCCATCATGATCGTGTCGGTGGTGGTGAGCGCGACCTGGGCGAGCTGGGTGAGCGCGAGCGGGACGGCGAGCGTGGCCAGGGCGCGGCCGTCGGAGAGAACGCGGACGAGAGCGGGCGGCATCAATTCAGTTCCTGGGGGAGACGGGTGCTGGGGTGCGGTGGAGTCCGGCCAGCAACTCGTCGACCTCGCCCTCCACTTGGGCGGACAGGAGATCGCGCGCGGCCATCCACTCGTCGTCGAAGACGGTGTCCATGTACTTTTCCCCGCCGTCGTTGATCAACGCGACCACCGTCGTGCCGGGCGGCAGCGCGGGCATCCGGGACAGGGCCTCGTACACCACCCCGCCGGCCGAGCCGCCGAGGAGCAGCCCGGTGCGGCGGGCGACGGCCCGTGCGGTGGCGAACGCCTCCACGTCCCCGACCTTCACCCCCTCGTCGAGCAGCGTGTAGTCCACCATGGCGCCGATCGTCGCTCCCTCGGGGGTGCCGGTGCCGGACTGGTAGTAGTCGTGGGCGGGCGGCCCGAAGGCGACCGAGCCCTTCGGCTCGACTCCGACGATCCGTACTCCGGGGACGGTCGCGCGCAACGCGCCTCCGGTTCCGAACAGACCGCCGCCGGTGCCGACCGCGCCGACCAGGACGTCGATACGGCCGTCCAGCGCGGCGTGCAGTTCACGGGCCACCGGGTGGTAACCCACGCCGTTGGCCATGTTGTTGTGCTGTTCGGTGAAGTAGGCGTTGTCGGACTCCGCCGCCAGCTTCGCCGCGAACTCCTCGCGGGCCGCGGTGGCCAGTTCCTCGTCGCCGTCGTCGGCGACGTAGACCAGTTCCGCGCCGAGGGCCTTCATCGCGCGGAGTTTGTCGACGGCCGCGTGGTGGTCGACGACGGCGGTGAAGGTGTAGCCGCGTTCGGCGGCGACGACGGCCAGCCCGAGGCCGGTGTTGCCGGAGGTCGACTCGATGATGCGGCCGCCCGGGCGCAGCAGGCCGCGTTCCTCGGCGTCGACGACCATCTGCCGGGCCATACGGATCTTGGCGGTGCCGGTGGGGTTGAACTGCTCCAGCTTCAGCAGCAGCCGGGCGCCGCTGTCGGTGCGGGCCAGCTCGAACAGCGGGGTGGCGCCGATCAGTTCGGAGACCTGCCGCACGATGGGCGGCCGGTACAGGGGGTCGTCCACTTGGAGCTCCAGGGTGTCTCAGGCGGGGCGGCGGTCGAGGCGCCAGCGGAAGGGGGCGGAGGTGACGTGTTCGACGACGACCTTGGGCGGCAGCGGCAGCTCGTGGAACGGCGACTCGTTGGAGTCCATCTGGTAGCCCGCCGTGTTGAGGTACACCAGCAGGTCACCGACGGCCGGGCGAGTGGGGAAGGGGATCTTGCGCCAGGTCAGCATGTCGGACTCCAGGCAGGTGGCGGCCCCCACGCAGGCCGGGTACGGTCCCGCGTCGGCGGCCGGGCGGGTCCCGGCCGGCACGAGTACCGGGTCCGGCAGGAACTCGCTGTCGAACCACTGCTCGGACAGGCTGAGGCTGCTGCCGTCGACGGTGAGGATCGCGTACCCGTCCCGTTCCTTGACGCCCCGCACCCGGAATACCGTGAAACCGGCCTGGTCCAGCAGCGCCCGGCCCGGTTCGACGAGGAGCGTGACCCCGGCCGCGCGCAACAGCGCGGCGAGGCTGGTGCTCCCACCGGTGGGGGCGGTCGCCAGGACCGTACGCAGGGCGTCGGGGCCCGCGACGGGGGAGTGGTACGGATAGAAGCCACCGAACGACTTCTCCGCGTGGAAGTGTTCGGGCCGCCGGCTCTCCTCGAAGCGCCGCCAGTCCTCGGCCTGCACATAGTCGACGGCGAAGCCGCCGCCGATGCTGATGCGGTCGGCGCGCAGGCCGAGCGCACGGGCATGCTCACACTGCCGGACCAACTCCGCCGCGAAGTCCGTGCGCTGGCGGACGTCGTAGCCCGAGAGGTGGAAGCTGAAGCCTTCCATGTCGACGGGCCCCTCGGCGCACCGCCGCAGGGCCACCACCGCCTCGGCGTCGTCCAGGCCGAAGCGGCTGTGCGGTTGCTCCGGCGGGAGGCGGCGCAGCAACACCCGTGCCCTTCTGCCCAGTTCATCGGCGAGCGGGAGGAGGCGGTGCAGCTCGTCGAGCGCGTCCACCGCGATCAGGGCGCCCTGGAGCACCGCGACGCGCAGCAGCTCGTCCGCCTTCGCGGGACCCGTCACCACCAGGTCCTCGCCCCGTACTCCGGCCGCCAGGGCCTCGCGCAGTTCCCCGTGGCTCGCCACGTCCAGTCCCAGGCCGGAGACGGCGGCCTGTTCGGCGTAGACGGCCGCCTTGTTGGCCTTCTTGGCGTAGTACACCCGGCCGTCGACGCCCGCCTGGGCGAACGCTTCCCGGAACGCTGCCGCGTTGGCGTCGAACCGCTCCGGGAGCAGCACGTGGTACGGGCCGCCGAGGCCGTGGCCGAGCTCGTGCAGCAAGGTGCCGCTCAGCAGTGAGCGCACCTCGGGTGTGGTGTGCGCGGTGAGCGTCGTGGTCACTTCCACAGGGGCACCGCCGTGCCCAGCCCCTGGGCCAGCGCCAGTTGGGCGAACCGGTGCCCGAGGGCGATGTCGGTGACGACCAGCCCGCTGTTGTACGCGAAGATCCGCTGTTCCGGGTCCGTGCGTCCGGCGGCCCTCCCGGCCAGGACGTCGGGGAACTCGGCGTCCGCGCCGCGCAGTCGGCCGTCGGCGTCGGCCATGTCGGTGCCGGTGACCCGCATCTGGGCCGCGCTGGTGGCGATCACCCGGTCGGCCCGGTGCAGGGTGGAGGGCGCGATGCCGTAGCCGACGAGGACGGACACGGCGGCCGGTCTGAGCCAGTCGGCGTCCACGGACGCGGGCGTGTGGGGGCCGGCCGTGGCCAGCACGACATCCGCCTCGCCGGCCGCCTCCCGCAGGTCGGTCACGACCTCAAGCTCACGGCCGGGGAAGTGGGTGTGCAACTGCTCGCGCACCGCCCGGATGCCCTCCGGATGCGTGCCGAACAGCATCAGCCGCTCCAGGTCCGGCAGGGTGGTCAGCAGGAACGGCAGCGCGAGCCGCCCCTGGGTTCCGGTGCCGATGACGAGAGCGCTGCGGGCGCCGGGCGCGGCCAGTTCACGGGCCAGCAGGGCGGTGACCGCAGGGGTGCGCAGGGCGCCGACGCGACCGCAGTCCAGCATCGCGACCGGCAGCCCCGTCGCGTCGTCGTACAGGGTCAGCGTCGTGTAGTAGTGCTGTTTGTCGCGGTCCTCGTGCAGGCCGTACTTGTACGACGTCTTCACCGCGACCACGCCCCGCTCGCCGTCACGGCCGAGCATCGCGTACGCGACGGAGTGGCCGTCCTCGGGCTTGACGGTGAGCTTGCGCGGGTTGTCGGACTTCCCGTCGGCCAGTGTGCGGTACGCCTGTTCCACGACGGAGACGACGTCGGACAGGGTGATGTCGATGCCGGCCACGTCACTGGTGCCGAGGATGCGCAGGGTCGTGTCGTCGGGCGGCATGAGGTTCCCCCGGCTGTCGGTGTCGGTCATCGGTACGCCTCCACGGCGGCCTGGCCGTAGCCGTGCTCGGACCGCTCGGCGGGCGGGCGCGTACGGCGGCCGGGAACGCGCACGGAGGAACGCTTCAGCCAGCGGTCCGTGCCGTCGTAGCGCGCCCTGAAGGGGACCCGGCCGTGGACGACGAGGTCGTTGTCGACGACCAGGACGTCACCCGGGGTCAGAGCCACCGCCACGGAGACGCGCGCGAGTTCGGCCTCCAGCCGGCCGTAGGCGGCGCGGTGTTCGCCGGACGCCTCGTCCAGGGGTGTGTAGGCGGGGTCGAATCGCAGGGTCGGCCCCTCGGGCGACTGCCACAGCGTCGGGACCTGCGGCGGGGTGCCGTCGTAGCCCTGTGCTTCGGCGTAGGCGTCGTCGGGCAGGATCGGCAGCACCGGACGGCGGAGCAACTCCACGTCGTCCGCGTCCAGTTGGACCTGCCGGATGCTGGCGGCGGTGGTGGCGACCCGGTCCGGGTTGCGCAGGCATCCCAGGACCAGCAGATGGGCGCGGCCCGGGTGGAAGGCGTCCTCGGTGTGCGGGCTGAGCAGCACGCTGCTGCTGGCGCCGGTCTGTTCCTCCTCGTGCCCGGGCGAGGGCACGATGTTGTGCACGAACCGGCCGTCCTGCTGCCCCTCCCAGGCCAGCGGTGTGCCCATGGCGGTGGAGAGCAGGAGCAGGACCACGTCGTGCAGCGCGCCGGCGTTCCCGGCGGTCGACCAGTGGCCCGGGGTGGGGCCGATCGTCGCGTCGTCGACCGGGAGGCCGCGCAGCACGAACAGGCCGTCGGCGGTGTCGACGGGGCGGCAGGCGTCGCGGATGCCGTCGCTCAACTTCGCGGCGGCGTCCGGGACTTGGGCGAGCAGCCCGGGGTGGGTGGCGACGCCGTCGAAGGCGTCGAGCAGAGCACGGGCCGTGGTGAGGAGTTCGCTCACGGCCTGGGGGTGAAGCTGACGTACAGGCGTGGCTGCCGTCGGCATGGGTGAACCGTCCGTTCCGGTGCGGGTGGGGGGCGGGCGGTGGGCCTCCGACGAGCGGAGCCCGGTAGCCGTCGGAAACATAGCCAGAACACAGGAAGTAGGCAAGGCTTGCCTAACTTGATCTACGTCACCCTGCCCGCCCTCTTGTGTGCGGGGCGTGATTTAGGGTAGGCAAACCTAAGCATTCGAGTCACCTGTGAAATCGAGGACGAAGTGGACCTGACCAGACGTCAACTCCTGTGGACCGGAGGCGCCGCGGGAGCCGCCGCCCTGCTGGCCGCCTGCGGCGGCGGCAACGACGCCGAGCCGGCCGGGTCCGCCACCGGCGGTTCGGCCAAGCCGCGCAAGGGGGGCACGCTCCGTGTCGGCGCCCTCGGCCACGCCGCCGCCATCACCCGTGATCCGCACGGCACCCAGGCCAACGAGAGCGACTACCTCATCCTCAGCCTCGTGTACGACACCCTCACGGTGCCCGGCGCGAAGCCGAACACCGCGCCCCGGCTGGCCACGAGCTGGGAGCCGTCCGCGGACCTGAAGACCTGGAAGTTCAGGATCGCCGAGGGAGCGACCTTCCACGACGGCTCCCCGGTGACCGCGAAGGACGTCGTCTTCTCCCTCAAGCGCCTGCGCGCCACCCCCTCCGGCGCCTCGCGTCTGCCCGGCATCCAGGCGAAGAACATCAGCGCCGAAGGCACCGGCACCGTCGTCCTCGTCTCCGACTACGCCAACGCCGAACTCCCCCTGCTCACCCGCCTGACCACCTTCGTCGTCCCCGCCGGCACGGCCGACAAGGACATCGCGAAGGCCCCCGGCACGGGTCCCTTCAAGCTCGACTGGTTCCGCGCCGGCAACGCCCGGCTGGTCCGCAACGACGACTGGTACGGCGGCGACGTGTACCTCGACGCCATCGAGGTGAAGATCTTCGAGAGCCCGCAGGCCATGTCCAACGCGCTGCTGGCCGGGCAGATCGACCTGGCGTCCAACGTCGGTGCCGTCGCGGCCCGAACCGCCGAGGCGCGCAAGGACGTCCAGACCGTGCGCCGGCCCAACGACATGGCGATGCCGATCGTCATGCGTACCGCCGACGGCCCCTTCGCCGACCCCCGGGTCCGCGAGGCCCTGCGGCTGGCCGTCGACCGCAAGGCCATGATCGAACAGGTCCTCTCGGGCTACGGCACCGTCGCCAACGACATCCTCGGCACCGGCGACCCCGCCTACGACAAGAGCATCCCGCAGCGCGCCCGCGACCTCGCCCGGGCGAAGAAGCTCCTCGCGGAGGCCGGCTTCGACACCTCCAGGACGTACGAACTGCTCACCACCGAGGACATATCCGGCCTCGCCGAGTCGGCCACCCTCTTCGCCTCCCAGGTCCGCGAGGCCGGCGTCAAGGTGAAGGTCGTCAAGCAGGAGTCCTCCGTCTTCTGGGACAGGACCTGGCTCAAGGGCGACCTCTACACCACCTACTGGGGTACCAACGACTCCGTGGTCTTCTTCGCCAGCAAGACCATGGTCTCCGACAGCGGCCAGAACGAGGCCGGCTGGAAGTCGCCGGAGTTCGACGCCGCCTACCAGAAGGCCATCGGCACCGCCGACGACGCCCAGCGCACCCGACTCCTGGGACAACTCCAGCAGATCGAGTACGACAGCTCCGGCTATCTGCTGTGGGGCATGGCCGACGGCATCGATCTCGCCGGGGCCAAGGTGCGCGGGCTGCCGGCACTGCCCGGCTACGGCCGGGTCCAGATCGAAAAGGCATGGCTGGCGAGTTGACCTCCATGACCGCCGCGTCGGCCGGCCCCGACCCCACAGGGGAGCGGGACCGGCCGGTTCGGTACGCCCTCGCCGCCGTGCTCCGCCGGATCGGCCTGGTACTGCTGAAACGGGCCGTGCTGCTGGCCGCCCTCCTCGCGCTGGTCTTCATCGGCGTCGAACTGCTGCCCGGGGACGCCGCGCACGCCACCTCCGAACGCGGCGAGACCGCGGCCGACCTGGCCCGGCGGCGGGCACTGCTCGGCCTGGACAGACCGGTCCTGGAACGCTTCTGGGACTGGATGTCCGGCCTGCCCACCGGAGACCTCGGCACCTCCGCACACGGCGAACGCGTCAGCGACCTCGTGTCCACCGCCTTCCCCAACACCCTGCTGCTCGGCGGGGCCGCGCTGCTGCTCACCGCCGTCCTCTCGCTCGCCCTGGGCTGCTGGGCGGCGCTGCGGCCCGGAGGCCGGCTGGACCGGCTCGTCTCGGTGACCTCCACGGCCGTCTTCGCCGTCCCCGAGTTCGTGGTCGCCGTCGTCCTCGTCCTCGTCCTGTCCCTGTGGACCGGCTGGCTGCCCGCGGTCACCCTCACCGACGCCGACGGAACCCCCTCCTCCTGGACCATGCTGATCCTTCCCGTCCTCGCCCTGACGGTGCCGCAGACCGGCTGGAACACCCGCATCGTGCGCGCCGCCCTCGCCGACGAGGCCCGCGCCCCGCACGTGGAGACCGCGGTCGTGGACGGTCTGCCGCCGCTGCGCGTGCTGACCCGGCACGTCCTGCCGGGCGCCCTGCCGACCATCGCCACCGGACTCGCCACGTCGTCCGGGGTGCTGCTGGGCGGCGCCGTCGTCGTGGAGACCATCTTCAACTACCCGGGCGTGGGAGCCGTGCTGGCGTCCGCCGTCGCCGACCGCGACACCCCTGTGATCGCCGGGGTGACGGCCCTGGCCGGCGCGGTCATCAGCTGTGTGCTGCTGCTCGCGGACCTGGTCCGGGACATCGTGACGGGAGACGGCCGATGACCTCGCTCGCCGGACAGCCGGTGCGGGGCAAGGGCCCTTCCGGCAAGGCTGCTCGGGCCCGCACGGGCTCCCGTGCCCGCGCCACCCTCCTGCGCCTGCTGCCCGCGCTGCTGCTGGTCTGCCTCGCCCTGGCCGGGCCGTGGATCGCCCCGCATTCCGTGACCGACCCGGTCACCGCGCCGTTCGCGGAGCCCGGCTCCGGTGCGCTCCTCGGCGGCGATCAGCTCGGCCGGGACGTGCTGAGCAGACTGCTGGCCGGCGGTCGCCAACTCGTGCTGTCCGCGCTGCTGATCGCCGTCGTCGTCACCGGCACCGCGGCCGTGCTCGGCGCTGTCGGGGCCCTGCGCCCGCGGGCCGGCCGGATCATGGAACGCGTCGCCGACGTGCTGATCCTGCTGCCCGCCGTACTGGGCATCATGCTCGTGGCGCTGTCCTGGCCCGGCGGCGGCAGGTTCGCGGTCGTCCTCGCGGCGGTCGTCCTGGGTGTGCCGTACGCGGTCCGGCTCGCGGCGAACGCGGCGGCGACCGTCGCCGCCACCGGCTATGTCGAAGCCGCCGCGGCGGGCGGCGAACGGCTGTGGGTCCTCGTCGTCCGCGAGGTCCTGCCCAATCTGCGGGCCACCCTGCTCGCCCTGTTCGGTCTGCGGTTCGTCGAGGCCGTGTACGTCGTCTCCACTGCCGGGTTCCTGCAGGTGGGCCCGCAACCTCCCGCAGCCGACTGGGCGTTGATGATCCGTGAGAACTCGCCCGGCCTGATGCTCAACCCGTGGGCCGTCATCGCCCCCAGCGCCGTCGTCGGCCTGCTCGCCCTGAGCGTCAACCTCGCCGCGACGGCCCTCGCCCCACAGACCGGCCGGAAGGCGGTGAACGTCCGGTGACCCACACCACCGACCGGACCCCCGACACCCACGCACCCGACAACACCCGTCCCGCCGTGCAGGTCACCGACCTCACCGTGACCGCGCCCGACGGCCGCCCGCTGCTCGACGGCGCGTGCCTCACCCTGCGCCCCGGCCGCCTGGTCGCCCTGACCGGCCCTTCCGGCGCCGGCAAGACCACCCTGCTGCGGGCGGTCACCGCACTGCTCCCGCCGGGCACCACGCGCACCGCCGGCCGCGTCGAGGTCCTCGGCCACGACGTGTTCGCCCTTCCCGAACGGGAGTTGCGCACTCTGCGCCGCCACCGCCTCGCCTATGTGGGACAGGACCCCGGCTCCGGCCTCAACCCGCGGATGCGGGTCCGCGGCCTCGTCCGTGAACTCGCGGCCGACCGCGGCGGCAAGGCGGTGGCCGCCCTCCTCGCCGAGGTCCGGCTGCCGGACGACGACCGGCTCGCCGCACGCCGGCCCACCGCCCTGTCCGGCGGACAACAGCGCCGCGTCGCCCTGGCCCGCGCCCTGGCCCGCCGCCCCCGCGTGCTCCTCCTCGACGAGCCGACCGCCGGACTGCACCCGGAACTCCGGGACGAGATAGGCGAGTTGCTCCGCCACTTCGCCGAGGAACACCACCTGGCGATCGCGGTCTCCTGCCACGACCACCATCTCGTCGAGCGGATCGCGGACGACGTCGTGGAACTCGGAGCCTCCCTCCCCTCCGCCGGTAGGCGCCAGGGGAAACGCGCCGGCACCCGCACCCCGGGCAGGACCGAACCACCCCGCGGCACGGCCGTACCCGTCCTCGAGGCGCGCGACATCCGGGTGACCTTCGGCCGGCGCGGGACCGGCTCCTCCGCCGTGGACGGAGTCGGCCTGAGTGTCGCGCCGGGTGCCTCGGCGGGCATCGTCGGGGCCTCCGGTTCCGGCAAGACCACCCTGGTCCGCGCCATCGTCGGACTGCAACCGGTCACCGCCGGCACGGTCCTCCTCGACGGCACGTCACTCGGCAGCGGTCTGCGCGGACGCGACCGGGAACAGCGGCGCCGGCTCCAACTCGTGACGCAGAACCCGCTCGGCGCGCTCAACCCGAGCCGGACCGTCGGGGCCGCGGTCGGCAGGCCGATGCGTCTGCACCGCCGCCATCCCTCGCGCGACATCCCCGACCGGGTGGCCGGCCTCCTCGAACAGGTCGGCCTGCCACCGGAGTTCGCCGACCGATATCCGCACGAACTGTCCGGTGGACAGCGCCAGCGGGTCGCCATCGCACGGGCCCTGGCGGCCGAGCCCGACGTCCTGATGTGCGACGAGATCACGTCCGCGCTCGATCCCGCCACCGGAGGAGCGATCATGGACCTTCTGGCCGGCCTGCGCGAGCGGCACGGCACCACCCTCGTCCTGATCAGCCACGACCTGCCCCTCATCGCCGCCCGCACCGACACCGTCACGGTGCTGGAAGCGGGCCGTGTCGTGGAGTCCGGCCGCACCACCGAGGTCTTCGCCGCTCCGCAGCACACGGCGACTCGGGAACTGCTCGGCCTGACGGCGCCCGTGGCGATGCCCTGAACCGGGGGAGTGGCGCTGCCCCGCGATCGTCCGGGGATCGCCGCCTTCCCGGCCTGCGCCGAATTCTCCGTTCGGCTGCCCCTCACCGGCTCGGGAGCTACGAGGCGGCCTCGATGCGGGCGGTGCTGATCGTCATGGGCGTTCCGGTGACGGCGATGAGGTACATGCGCTGATGCCCGCCGGGCAGGGCGCGGTGGCCGTCGGCCGGCCGTACGACGTACACGGCCGTGGTGTGCGGGGCGAGGGTGGCGGGGCCCGAGGTGATGGTCCACCAGCCGGAGGCGCCCTGGCCGACGCGGCTGGCGAAGTGCGGGGTGAGGGCGGTGCCGGTGGTGTTGGCCGCCCGCACCGTGACGGAGGTGACGGCGGGATGGGACCGGCCGGTGAGGTGAGGGGTGAGTGCCATGCGCAGGGGCGGCGGGCTGGCGGCGGCGACGCAGGCGCACAGCAGTGCCGGGGTCACCAGCGCCGTCGCCACGGCGGCCTTGGCGGGGCGGCCGGTGAGGCGGGGGATGCGGGGCTGCCAGGCGTGGGCCAGGGCTGAGGAGGGGACTGTCGCGGCGGCGGCCAGCCACAGCGGGGTCATCATCAGGAAGTAGCCGTCCTGGGAGCGGGTGGCGAGGTAGAAGGACAGCCAGGGCAGGACGGTCAGCGCCGTTCCCAGGCGCCGGACGAACAGCAGGGTCGCGGCGAGCAGGCCGGCGAGGAGCAGCTCGCCGGCGTAGGAGTAGTAGTCGAGGCGGCTGCTGCCGTTGGTGAAGTAGTAGGAGATGCCCATCAGGCCCTGCCCGTGCAGGATCGCCTTCTGGGTGATCGGGAGCAGCAGTCCGTGCAGCCAGGCGGAGAAGCCCTGCGCGGCGAAGTAGGCGTTGACGGCGGCCCACGTCAGGGCCGTGACCCCGGCGAACCGGGCCAGCACGGCCGCCGCGGGACGGGCCCCGAGTTCGCCGCGCCGTACCGCGTACAGGCCGATCAGCAGGAACGGGGCGAAGAACCAGGCCAGTTGCTGGGCGGCGCAGGCGGCACCGAGGCAGACGGCCCGCAGCACCCCGCTCCGTCCGAGGCGTCCGCCCGCTCCCGTGGTCGGCCAGTGGACCGTCACCGGGATCAGCAGGGCCAGGGCGACGATCGCCGGGTAGCCGGAGCGGGCGTAGCCGGGGAGGAGGCCGAAGCCGAGGCACACGGCCGTGGCCGCCGACCGCCAGGGGGCGGGCAGCAGCAGCCACAGCGTGACCGTTCCGGCGATCAGCGCCCCCGTGGTGACCAGGGTGGCGGATGCCGACGTGTGCAGGAGGGCGTGGACCGGTGCGGCGAGCAGGGCGGTCAGCGGTGGATAGCCGTACGTGTAGTCCGCCGAGCCGGACATCGTCTTGGTCAGGCCGGAATGGGACGTGCCGAACAGCCAGGGCCAGGGCTGTCCGTAGACGGGGCGGCCGTGCGTGATCTGGTCCGCGGCCTGCGCGGTCAGGACGCCCTCGTCGGTGCCGGTGTGGTTCAGCCAGTAGGCGCAGAGCACCAGGGCCACCGCGAGGACGAGAACTCCGGCGTCCACCCGGACCAGGGCCCGGCGGCTGCGTACGACCAGTGCGAGTACCCCGCACACGAGGATCCCGGCGTAACAGACGGAGATGACCGCGGCGACGAGTGGATGGGAGAGCATCGCCTGCGTCCAGGCCGAGCGGGTGCCGATGAACAGGCTGATCGTGCCGATCAGCGTCATGCCCCGGTGCCACTGCTGGGGGCTGTCCGCGTCACCGGAAGCCCGCGGCCGGCCCGCAGCGGCCGGGGGCGTGTAGCGCCGCCGCGCTCCCGCGTCGGCGGTATGGGCGGCCATGTCCACCTTCTCCATACTCAGCTACTACATCATGTAGAGGTGAGATGCGCGCGCCAAGTTCGGCCGGATGAGGTGAGAGCGTCATAAGAATGTGGTCCGGCGTTCAAGAACGGTCGGCTCCGCCACGCGCCGGACGGCCGCCCAGCCGGCGATCGGCTGGGCGGCCTCGGCAATGGCGCGGGCTCAGCCGTTCGGCCCGGCCGGGGTCGTGGTCGTCTTGAAGCCCTCGGTCTTGTTGGCCTGGACGGCGAAGTCGTTGGTGAACGTCTTGCTCAGGTCCACCGACCCCTTCACGTTGCCGACCAGCTTCTCCGTCGCCAGAGAGGTCTTCGGGCCGCCGGCCGGCATGAGACCGTCCGGGAGGAACTGGCCCTTGTCCTCGTTCAGGGCCGCGATGTAGTCGGCCTTGGTCACCAACTGGTTCGACACGAACGACGCAGGCAGCTTGTTCGCGATGTCGGCCGCGCTGTGCGTGTTGATCCAGTGCATGGTGGCGACGAGCGCGTCGACGACCTTCTGCACCGTGTCCTTGTGCCCGCTCACCCAGTCGGTGCGGGCGAGCACACTGGCGGCGGGATAGGCACCGCCCATCGCCGCCGTGGCGCCGGAGGTGGTGGCCAGGTCGATCGCGGAGGCACCGACGCCCTTCTTCTGGATCGCGGCCACCGTCGGCTGCGTCGTCATCACGCAGTCGACCTTGCCGTTCTGCAGCGCGGCGATGGCGGTGGAGCCCGCGCCGACCCCGATCCGGTGGAACTGGCTGGTCTTGACGCCCTGCTTGGCGGCCAGGAACTGGGTGAGGGTGTCTGTGCCCGACCCCAGGTCGGTGACGCCGAGGGTCTTGCCCTTGAAGTCGGCGGCCGAGTGGACCCCCGACTTGGCGGTGCACATCTCGCGCTCGCCCGGTGCGCCGGAGAGCTGGACGACGTCCTCGACGGCCTTGCCCTTCGCCTGGAACTCGATCGTGTGGTTGTACCAGGCGCCCGCCATGTCCACCTGCCCCGAGGCCATGGCTTCCTCGGCGCCCACACCGCCGTCCTGCTCGGTGCTCAACTGCACGTTGACGCCGTACTTCTTGTAGAAACCGAGCTGCTGGGCGAGCTGGTAGGGCAGGTAGATCTGCTTGTCGAGGCCGCCGGCCATGAGCTTGACGGTCGGCGTGGAGCCCGAACCGCCGGTCGAGGCCGAGGAGTTGCCGGAACAGGCGCTGGTCGCGCCGAGGGCGAGAACGGTCAGGACGGACGCGGCGACGGCGACGGGTCGTCTGGACATGGCTGATCACAATCCTTTGCTGATGAGGGTGTTGGGACGAAGAGGGGGGTAACCGCCTCGGTGTCAGAGGGAGTTCGCCTCGGTCGGGGCCGGCGGGCGCCAGGACAGCAGCCGGTGTTCGAGCTTGCCGATCAGCCACTCGGCGCCGAGCACGATGACCGAGATCACGAGCATCGTGGCGAACACGCCGTTGGGGTCGAAGTTGTTCTGCGCGGTCTTGATGACCAGGCCGAGGCCGCTCTGCGCGCCGAGTACCTCGCCGACCAGGGCGCCGACGATGGCGAAGCCGAAGGCGCTGTGCAGGCTGGCGATGATCCAGGTGAGTGCGGAGGGCACGGTCACGTGCCGGATGATCTGCAGCTGCGAGGCGCCGAGGACCCGGGTGTTGGCGAGGATGTTGCGGTCGACCTCGCGGACGCCCTGGAAGGCGTTGAAGAAGACGATGAAGAACACCAGCACCGCGGCGAGCAGGATCTTCGGCAGCACGCCGATGCCGAACGCGACGATGAAGATCGAGCCGAGGACGATCCGCGGGATCGCGTTGACCATCTTGATGTAGGGGCCGAGCACATCGGCGAGGAAGCGGCTCTGGCCGAGCGCGACGCCGAAGACCACTCCGGTGACGGCCCCGAGGACGAAGCCGACGAGCGCCTCCTGGATCGTTGTCCAGATGTTCGAGTAGAACGACCCGAACTCGGTGCCGTGCCGGAAGAGGTCGACCAGCCGCTTGGCGATGCCGGACGGCTGCCCGAAGAAGAACGGGTCGACGATCCCCCAGGTGGTGAAGGCCTGCCAGCCACCGAGGACGAAGACCGCGAGGCCGACGCGGCCCGCCCACACCAGCGCGGTGCGCCGCCGGACGGCGCTCCTGGCGGCGGCAGCGGCCGAGACCTGGGAGCCTTTCGCGGCCTGAGCGGTGGAAACAGCGGACGTCGTACTCATGCCGTACCTCCTGCGGTGCGTGCGTAGGCGCGCTCCACCTCTTCCCGCAGGCAGTCCCAGATCTGGTGCTGGAGTTCGATGAAGCGGGGTTGGAAGCGGATCTCCTGGACCGCGCCGCGCGGGCGCGGCAGGTCGATGTCGAAGACCGCCTTGACCGAGCCGGGGCTGGACGTCATGACGACGACCCGGTCGGCGAGCGCCACGGCCTCGTCGAGGTCATGGGTGATGAAGATGACCGACGGACGGATCTGCTCCCACAGGCCGAGGAGTTCGGTCGACATGATCGCCTTGGTCTGCACGTCCAGGGCGCCGAACGGCTCGTCCATGATCAGGATCCTGGGTTCGTTGATCAGTGCCGCGGCCATCGCCACCCGCTTGCGCATACCGCCGGAGAGCTGGTGCGGGTAGCGGTCCTCGAATCCCGTCAGACCCACCCGGCGCAGCCAGTCGCGTGCCGAGGCGTGGGCCTGCTGCTTGGGCACCCTGCGGAAGACGGGGCCCATCAGGACGTTGCCGAGGACCGTCTTCCAGGGCAGCAGCGCGTCGGTCTGGAACATGAAGCTGACGCCGTCGGTGACGCCCTCCACCTCACGGCCGCCGACCTTGACCGAGCCCTCGCTGGGCCGGTCGAGCCCGGACACCATGCTCAGTGTCGTCGACTTGCCGCAGCCGGTCGGGCCGACCACCGCGCAGAACTGGCCCGGCTCCACGGTGAACGAGACGTCCTTCAGTGCCGTGAACACCTCACCCGCGGGAGTCAGAAAACGTTTGGTGAGCCCTGAGATCTCGACTCGGGCGCTGTCCTGGCCGGTCGTCTCGGCGACGGGGCCCGTCGCGACGTCGTTTCGCGAAGCCATCTGAGGCTGTCTCCTTCCCTTCTCGGAGGTCCTCGGAGGTCGAGGAAGGCAGACGCTAGAGGCCGCGCGGTGTTACGTCGCTGTTTCAGACGTATCCCGCGTTAGTCGTGTTAACAGGGGTTCTGCGCATTCTGCTCAGCGGTTCGGGGGCTGGGCAGAATGTCCGCGGTGGGACACAATCACGCCACCACGGGTACGGCGAAGGGGCCGGGCCCGGCCGTACGACAAGGGCGAAGGCACCTGTGATGCCCCTCCGAATCAGGATCGGCCGCGGCGGGAAGGGGAGGCTCTCCGCGCGGATCCTGGCCAACCAGCTCGCCATCCTGGCCCTCACCGGCGCCATCGGCTTCGTCCTGTTCGCGTTCGCCCAGCGGGCCGAGATCGACCGTGCCTACGAACAGCGGGCGCTGGACATCGCGCAGACCACGGCCGCCGACCCGCAGATCCGGCACGCCATGGAGTACGGCGGTGGCGGCGACGTCGTGCAGACGGTCGCCGAACGCATCCGGAAGGCGTCGGGGGCGTCGTACGTGGTTGTGATCGACCTGCGCGGCGTCCGCCACTCGCACCCCGACCCGGCGCTGATCGGCGAGCCGGTGGGCGATCCGATCGTGGTCCTCGACGGCCGTCCCCACGTCGGCTCCGACCAGGGCGCGACCGGGCGGTCCGCCAACGGCAAGGCTCCGCTGAAGGGGCCTACGGGCAAGCTGGTCGGCGAGGTCTCGGCTGGCATCCCGGAACACGATGTGCTCGGCGAGCTGTGGCGGGAGCTGCCCACGTTCGGCCTGTACAGCGCGATCGCCGTCGCACTCGGCTCGGCCGCCGCGTTCCTGCTGGCCAGGCGGCTGAAGCGGTCGACCTTCGGGCTGGAACTGGAGGAGATCGCCGGACTGTTCCAGGATCGCGAGGCCATGCTGCACGGCATCCGGGAGGGTGTGCTCGCCTTCGCTCCCGACGGCCGGATCACCGTGGTCAACGACGAGGCCCGCACGCTGCTCGGCCTCGGTACGGCGCTCGGCAGCCGGCTCGACGAGGTGCTGCCCGACGGGCGGCTGCGCCGCGCGCTGGACGGCAGCCTGTCCGGAACCGACCTCAACGTGCTGACCGACGACCACTGCCTGGTCGTCAACCGGATGCCGGTGACGTTGCACGGCCGCGAACTGGGCGCGGTGGTCACCGTGCGCGACCGCACCGAGCTGATCGGACTGCTGCGCGAACTGGACTCGGTGCGCGGGCTGACCGACGCCCTGCGGGCCCAGCAGCACGAGTTCACCAACCGCATGCACACCGTGGCCGGGCTGCTGGACATCGGCGACCACGACGCCGCCTTCGCGTACGCCGTGGAGTCGGCCGGCGCCGACCAGGCGCTGACCGAGTCCGTACGCGAACGGATCGGCAACGCGCTGCTCGTGGGGCTGATCGTCGCCAAGACCACGGTGGCCGCGGAACGCGGGGTACGGATCGTGCTCAGTGAGGACTCCGCGCTCGGCGAGGACCCGCCGCATCTGCGCCGGCTGCTGACCATCGTCGGCAACCTGCTGGACAACGCGATCGACGCGGCCTCCGGCGGACCGCCCCCGGCGGGTGGCCGGGAGGTGCTGCTCTCGCTGGTCGAGGCCGTCGACCTGGTGATGGTGCGGGTTGCCGACAGCGGCCCGGGGATCCCGCCGGGCGCCACCGAGTCGATCTTCGAGGACGGCTGGTCGACCCGGCCCGACCGGGGCACCGCCCGGCGCGGGCTGGGCCTGGCCCTCGTCCACCGGCTCACCCAGCGGGACGGCGGGACGATCACGGTCAGCGAGGGGCCGGGCGCGGTCTTCACCGTCGTACTGCCCCTGCCGGACGCCACTCCCGTGCCACGCGACGCACAGTTCACGACGGCCTCGACGACCGGAGGTGACCGAGGATGATCCGGACCCTGGTGGTGGACGACGACTTCCGGGTCAGTCACATCCACTGCGACTACGCGTCCCGCATCGAGGACTTCGAGGTGGTCGGCCGGGCGGCGACCGTGGCCGAGACGCTGGACGCGGTGCGCACCCTCCAGCCCGACCTGCTGCTGCTCGACGTCTTCCTGCCCGACGGCAGCGGACTCGACGTGCTGCGGCGGCTCAGCTCGGACGAGGGCGGCGCCCGCCCCGACGTCATCATGATCACCGCCGACCGGGACATCACCTCGGTGCGGACCGCCATGAAACTCGGCGCCGTGGGCTACCTGGTCAAGCCGTTCGGCTCCGCCGACCTGGCCGAACGGCTCACCGCCTACCGCGAACTCCAGCACCGCGTAGCCGCGTTGGGCCTCGCCCCGCGCACCGACCAGGCCGACGTGGACGCCCTCTTCAGCGCCGCCCGTCCACCGGCCGTCCCCCGCGTCCCGGCCAAGGGGCACTCCGCACCCACCCTCGCCCTCCTGCACCAGGTCCTCCGCACCACCCACGACCCCCTGTCCGCGGCCCAAGCCGCGGAACTCACCGGCGTCTCCCGCGCCACGGCCCAGCGGTATCTCTCCTACCTCGTACGGGAGGGCATGGTCCGGCTCGAACTCCGCTACGGAGCCACCGGCCGCCCCGAACACCGCTACCGGATCGCCCGGTGAGCCGGGTGCCGGGCCCACCGGGCATGTTCGACGTCACCCGTGGCCAGAAGGACCCCCGGCACCAGCCGAGCCCGTCGGCGAGCACCTGCTCCCTGTCTCCCGCCTGCTCCGGCCGCTGGACCCCGGGCGGCGCCACTCGCTGCGCCAGGACTCCGGGCGCTGCGCGACCGTGCGCAGGTCGGCTTCCTGCGTACGGACCTCCTGGGCGAGCTCGTACAGGTCGTCGTCTTGGCGAACAGGGCTGCGAGGGCGAGCGGGATCAATGGGGACAGCGCGCGTCCCAGCCGGTTCCAGCGGCCCTGGTCCACGGGCACCCAGGCCCCCCACGGTTCCTTGGCCACTTTCAGGGGAGTGCCGAGGACGGGCTCGGAGGAGAAGCCGGTCGCCGTGATCGAGCGTTTCCCGGCGCGGACGCTTCGCAGTCCATGACCCTCATGGTCGGCTGGTGCCCGGTCAGCCCCACGCGCCCGACGGCCGAGACGGCCATGTAGACCGTACGAACCCACTGTTGGCAGGTCGGCAGCGCCCCTACGCCTTCCGGGACCTCCCGGGACACCGGACACCAAGGGCGCGGGATCCCAAAACGGTCGTTGGGCATGCGGGTCACCCTCCGGGCCGTCGGCGCAGTACGGCGTACCGGGCGGGCCAGTCCGTGATGCCGGGCCGGCGGCCGAAGTCGGCGATGCGCTGATGGACGACCGTGAACCAAGGGGACACCGCGCGCAGGAAGGTCTCCGCGGTCGTCCAAGAGGGTCCGTTCGTCTGGTCGAGGGCCGACTCCGGGTCGGGGGCGGCGGCGCCGACGTGCAGCCACAGACCGCCGGGACCGCACACGCGGGCCATCCCGGCCGCGAACGCGTGACGCTCGCGATCGGTCGGGCAGGTGTGCAGAACGCCGCGGTCCAGGACCACGGGGAAGGCATCCAGGGGGCCAGGCCCGGTGATGTCCGCGACCTCGTACCGGACAGCCGTCTTCGGGGCGGTGCGGCGGCGTGCCTCGGCGATGGCCCGTGCGGAGAAGTCGCAGGCCGTCACGGTGTAGGCCCGTTCGGCGAGCCACCGTGCGGTGGTGCCCAGGCCGCAGCCCACATCCAGCACCTGTTGCGGAGGCGGGGCGTACGCCGCCAGGAGTTCGCCCAGCACGGGGTGCGGTTCCTCGTCCCAGTGGGCGGGCGACGAGGTGTAGGTGTGGTCCCACTCCCGTGCGGTGAGGGACCGCAACGGTGACACGTCCTGTGCGTCGTCCATGAACAACTGCCTTCCGCTGTGCGGTAGTCCGGCTGTCTCACACCACCGCCGGCCAGCGAAGGATGCGCGAGGGCATCCACCACAGGAGGGAACCCGCGCGGTGCACGAGACCCGCCTTCAGGAACGCGTCGATCTCCTGCGGCCGGAAGCCGTCGGCGGGTGCGCCGGCGAGGAGTGCGGAGAGTTTCCCCTCGTTCGGATCGGCCATGACGACGCGCCGTAGTGTTCCGTGCCGATGGTCGTTGATCTCGATGAATCCCCTGCCCCTGCGGTAACCGCACTTGTTCATGTGGAACGCGGCACGCCATTGCCCGACGATGGCGTCTCCCTGGGGGCCCGCCACGGTGCGCGGGGGATGGAGATGGCTGAACAGGTGCCATCGCTCGATGTCCGGGCCGAGGTCGACCTCCCAGTCGACCGATATGCCGTGCCCCGTCAGCTCCCTGACGTGAGTGAGGGCCTGGACCGTCTGCCGCGCGTCGGCACCGCGGCCGTGCGGCAGGAGCACGGGTGCGGGGAGGGCGACGTGCCGGGCGCCCAGCACGGTCAGCCGAGCCAGGGTGCGTGCGGCTAGCGGCTCGTACGGCACGTCGCCGAGCCGCATGCCGCTTCTCCCGCAGGCCTCCGCGTCCCGTTCGCGCCAGCACCGCAGTACTGACGCATCCCCGGGCGCATCCCCGGGCGTGTCGTCGCTCAACAGCGCGGGCACCAGAGCGGGGGCGTTCTCGGAGGTGACCCAGCGCATCAGATCCTGGTTCGCGGCCAGGGGTACGACGTGGACGATCGCTCCGCCGTCCTCGAACAGCAGCCCGTGCGCGTGCCAGCGGGCGATGAGCAGCGACACGTCCTCGTCGGTGACGGCATGGCCCTGCGCGCGCAGCTTCCCGGTGAGCACGCGGGGTGTGCGCGGGTGCTCCAGCAGACGGAAGGCGGACAGCTCCCAGCCCTCGACGCGCAGGCTCCGCCACTCGAAGCCGGGCCGGGTGTTGGTGAGTACGACGCTGTCACCCAGGTCGCACTGGGTCAGCCGGCCATGGGCGTGCGAGCCGCGCCAGGTGTCCACCGCCTTCTGGAGACGTTCGGCGCAGACCGCCGTGATCCCCCGGTGCGCGGCGTCGAAGAGGTACGCCATGTCGTGGAGGTCCCGTTCCGGAAGGTCGTAGATCACCGCGTAGTGCGCCGCCGGCCGGAGTTCGCCGAAACCGAGTTCCGGCCGGTTGAAGTAGGGGCTGAAGCGTTCGATGGCGATGCGTGTGACGTCGCTCGGCGGTGTGAGGTGCTGGAGTGCGGGGAGTTGGCGGATCACGGGGTCGTAGTCCTCCTCCGTCTCGCCGGGGAACCCGAACAGGTAGTTCCACACGACTCCCAGGCCGACCGACTGGGCGTCGCGCAGCATGCGGACGTTCTGGCAGCCGGTCACCCCTTTGTCCATCAGCCCCAGCACCCGGCCGCTGAGGCTCTCGATGCCGGGCTGCACGTAGTGGACGCCGGCCTCGATGAGGGACGCGAGCTGTTCGCGGCGCATGTTGGACTTGATCTCGTAGCTGATCCGCAGGTCGTACCCCGCCTCGACGAGCCTCGGGACGGCCGACCTCAGGTACGTCATGTCGAGGATGTTGTCCGCCACGGCCACATTGAGGACGCGGTGGCGTTCGGTCATCTCGATCAGTTCGTCCACGAACCGGTCGGGACTCTTGCTGCGGAACTCCATGAAGGAGCCGTTGAGACCGCAGAAGGTGCAGTGGTGCTTCTCGCCCCACCAGCAGCCGCGCGAGCTCTCCACCACCAGATGGGGCTCGGCCAGGGAGCCGGCCCGTGCCGCCGCGTGCTGCTCGAAGTAATCCGTGTAGTCCGGCATGACCAGCGCCGACGGTGGCAGCGGGGCCGCGCTCATCGGGTTGGCGTGCGATATCCCCTGGGCGTCGCGCCAGCACAGGCCGGGGACACCGGAGGGGTCCGCCGAGTCCCGGACGCAGGCCAGGAGTTGGGGGAAGGCGACCTCGCCCTCACCGCGGCAGACGAAGTCGACGAAGGGGAATCCCCTGTGCAGCGCGGCGCCCTGGGGCCCGTCGCAGTTCCCGCCGCCGAGCACCACCGTGACGTGCGGGGCGAGGTGTTTCACCAGCCGGGCCGCGGCCAGCACAGCGCTGTTCTGGGCGAAGGTCGTCGAGAACGCGACGACGTCCGGCCCGTCGGCGAGGACCCTGCCGACCAGGTCGGCCACGTACTCGGGTGCCAGAGCGTGCAGCGCCCTGCCCTTGGCGAGCATCTCCTCGGGCACCGTGCCGAGGACCAGATCGGCGAACTCGGAGTCGCGCCAGTGCGGGTCGTCGTAGAGAGCCGACGAGAAGATCCACTCGCTGTACCCGGTGAAGTACGAACTCCAGCAGAACTCGTACTCCGCCCGGGTCAGTCCGACGCGCTCGGTGATCCAGTCCAGATAGTCGAGGTTGGCGTGGACGACGTCGACCCGGTCGGCCGGGAACTCGTCCGTGACGCGGCGCTTGAGTATGCCGAGGGCGAGGGAGGGGAAGTCGATCGACGCCCAGGGCATGTTGATGAGCGTGATGTGCACTCGGGGCTCCTTCAGCGGGACTCACGGTGGGCCGACGTCGCATCCCGGCCGACGGAACCGGCTTCCACGACGCGGAGCCTGTCGAGCAGATGCCTGCCCCGCGGACTCAGGGCGATCAGCGGATCCTCCGGTCCGGGGCCGCACACCACGTGGTCGTCGGGCAGGGAGTAGATCTGCTCCCGGACGAGGTCGGCCAGAAGAAGGGAACCGGGGTCCGGGCGGAGACGTTCGGGAACGACCCGCACCCACGGCTGCGGGAAGAGGACATCGGGCCCGGTCGGCGGGCCCGGTTCCGTGGCGGGAGGTGGGGCTGCCCGAGGGCGCGGGGTGGATCCCGGACGGCTGATTCTCCTCAGCCGTCGCAGTGCCTCCGCCCGCCCGGCTCCGCCGGGGACCGCATGCGGTCGGCCGACTCTGCCGCCCAGATAGTTGAGTTCCCGGTTGTCCGCCAGCGAGGCGGAATCCCCGAGGACCACGCCGTGCGGCTCGGGGTCGGCGGCGAGGCGGGTACCGGGTTCGACGACCAGGAGCTCCAGGACGTCGATGGAGAACCTGTCCCTGTTGCGTTCGAGGAAGTCCAGTGATGCGGCGGCTTCCTGAGCGGTCTCGTCCAGCAGCCCTCCCATCACCGAGAAGTTGACCCGGATGTCGACCGCCGCGAGGTTGTCGAGGATGGTCTGGAAGTCGGCCGCGCGTACGCCCTTGTCGAGTTTGTCCAGGACGCGCTGCGATGTTCCTTCGTAACCGATGGCCATGCCCTCACAGCCCAGGTCCGCCAGCTCCCGGCAGAAGTCGGTGTCCAGGAGGACCGGTTCGAGCCGGTTGCGCGTGTTGAAACGGATCCGTAGGCCGTCCTCCCGCACCAGGCGCAGAGCCTGGACGAGCAGTCGCAGGTTCGTGTTCTCGTCCACGACGGTGACGAAATCGATGCCCGTGCTCGTCACGACGGACCGGATCGTGCTCGCCAACTGCTCGGGCGAGGCCTGCTGGTAGGCGCCACGTTCGAGGGACCGGTTGCCGTAGGAACAGAAGACGCAGCGTCCCCAGTAGCAGCCCACACAGGACACCACGGAGACAACAACGATGTCGTTGAGGTAGGAACGTGTCTTCAGGCCGTCGTAGTCCGGAGCGCCGAGGTCTCTGAAGCGCAGGGTGGGCGGTCGGGCGGGGCTCGTGGCGCCGGACGGGGTGAGCCAGCGCATTCCCGGTACGCCGGAGCGCGGCGCGGTACCCGCGAGGTGAGCCAGCCACCGTTCCAGGGGCTCTTCCCCCGCGGTGGTGCACAGCGCCTCCACGCTGGAGCGGACCGAGTCCATGGCGGCGAGTTCGTCGTGCCGCAGCATGACCTGCTGGCCGCCCAGGCAGACGCGGGTACCGGGCCGAAGACGTCGTATCCACCGGGCGATGAGCAGCGCCGGCGGCAGCTGGCTGAAGAAGGCCAGGGACAGGCCGACCGCTCGCGGCGCGGAACGGTCGAGCGCCTCCTTCAGGAGGTCGTGGAGCGTCCCCGTCGCGAAGTCCAGGGATTCCCGGGGCAGTTCGGCCAGGCGGAGGACCGCGCGGTCCAGCGACGGCAGGTCGTCCCAGAGCTGTGACAGGGGGGAGTTCTCGAGGGGGAGCCGGGCGGCCTGCCGTGCCAGCCGCACCGCGCGCACCGGTCCGAGCCCGGGGGAGGGGACCTTCTCCCGTACGAAGTCCTTGATCTCGTCCAGATGCTGTGCGCACACGTCGGCCGTGGCCGCCCGGTACCAGGCGGGCAGTGTGGATGCCGTGTGCAGCGCGCCGGCCCGCTGCTCCAGCGTCGGGCGGTCGAGCAGGCGATGGACCAGTTCGAGATTCAGATCGGCCTGGGCGGCGCTGTAACCCGCCCGCCGGACGTGACCGGTGAGATAGGGCAGGCTCAGGTAGGGGAACAGGGTGGCTTCCGCGAGCGGCGGAAAGAGCAACAGCAGGTCCATGCGTTCCGTCCTGCTCCGGATGGTGGGGTGACCGTTCGCGCGTGTCGTGGCGAGGCCCGGTTCGGAGGGAGAGTGATCCGTTGCGACGCGGAGGGTGGAACGACTCGGTTGCGACGCGGGGAGTGCAGGGGCTCACAGGTGCCCGGGCGGACCCGTCCGCGCACACGGTGAGCCCCTTCCCGAAGGGAGTGGGGAGAGCGTCAGCTCGTCGGCGTCCCGGAGGGGCGGTCGGCGTTCTTGGCGACGTAGCTGTAGGCGGTCGGGGATCCGCCGACGTGCAGTTCATCCATCTCGATCACGGTCAGTTCACCGAGATCGCTGTCGGACTCGGTGGTGACCTGTATTTCCATCGGACCTCCCGGCTGGGATGGAGTCCGGAATGCGGAACGCAAGTCCGGATGCAAGACATTGAGAACGGTCACAGTCATGGCATGTGCCAGTCAAGTGGCGAAAACCGGTCATGATCGACGATGCGGAATGGGTTCGTCCGAGTTGTCGCTCCGGGACCTGTCCCCGCGGGTCGGGGTCTACTTCCGGCTGGTGCCCAGTGACTCGCGCACAGTTGCGGCGATCCGCGCGGCGGACGGCATGGCGAGGTCCTCCAGGACGTCGGCGGCGGGCAGCGGGATGTGCGGGGTGGTGATGCGGACGATGGGCCCGGTCAGCGCGCCGTACGCCTCCTCGGCGGCCAGCGACGCGACCTCGGCGCCCCAGCCGCACAGCCGGGGGTTCTCCTCGACGGTGAAGAGCCGGCCCGTGGTGGCCACCGCCTCCAGGACCGTTGTCACGTCGAGCGGTACCAGGGACCGCAGGTCGACGACCGTGCAGCCGATGCCGTCGGCCGCGAGCAGGTCGGCCGCCGCCAGGGCGCGCGGGACCATCGCGGCCAGGGCGACGAGGGTGGCGTCGGCCCCGGTGCGCAGGATCCGGGCGGTGCCGAGGGTGTCCAGGAGTTCCCCGTCCGGGACCTCGCCCCGGACCGGGTAGAGGGACTTCTGCTCGAAGAAGAGCACCGGGTCCGGATCCCGTACGGCCGCCGCGAACAGGCCGATCAGGTCGGCGGGGGAGGCGGGGGCCACGACCTTGAGGCCGGGCACCGCCATCGCCCAGTTCTCGACGCTCTGCGAGTGCTGGGCGCCGAAGCGCAGGCCGCCCCCGTTCGCGGTGCGGATGACGAGAGGCAGCGAGATCTGACCATCCGTCATATAGCGGGTCTTGGCGATCTCGTTGGCGACGATGTCCCAGCACACGGCGAGGAAGTCGCTGAACATGATCTCGGCGACCGGCCGCAGCCCGGTCATCGCCGCGCCCATCGCCGCACCCAGGATGGCCTGTTCGCTGATCGGGGTGTCCCGCACCCTGCGCGGCCCGAACTCCTCCAGCAGGCCCGGCGTCGCCTTGAACACCCCGCCGGCCGCCGCCACGTCCTCGCCGAGGAAGACCACGCGCTCGTCCCGCCGCATCTCCTGGGCGATCGCCCGCCGTACGGCCTCGCGGTAGGTCAACCGCGCCATGACGCACCTCCGTTCGCCCATACGTGGCTGAGCAGCCGCTCGGGTGACGGCGGGGGCGCCGCCGTGGCGGACTCGGTCGCCTCGTCGACCGCCTGCCGCGCCTCGGCGTCGAGGCCGTCGAGCACCTCGGGCGGCACACCGTGCTTCAGCAGCCGCTCCCGGTAGGCCGGCACCGGATCCCGGGCCAGCCAGGCGTCGACCTCCTCCGGGGGCCGGTACTTCGCCGGGTCGGCGCGGGAGTGGCCGCCGTGCCGGTACGTCAGCGCCTCGATCAGGCTCGGGCCGCCGCCGTCGCGGGCCCTGGCGAGCGACTCGGAGGCCACCGCGTGCACGGCGTCCGCGTCGTTGCCGTCCACCACGACGGCGTCCAGCCCGTATGCGGCGGCCCGGTCGGCGGCGGGGCGGGGCACGGCCGTGACGGCGGCGATCGGCGTGTACTCCATGTAGAGGTTGTTCTCGCACACGAAGACCACCGGCAGCGACCACACCACCGCCAGGTTGAGCGCCTCGTGGAAGGCGCCGATGTTGGTCGCGCCGTCGCCGAAGAAGCACACCGCGACTTGACCGCTGCCCCGGTACTGGGCGCTCCAGGCCGCACCCGCGGCGATCGGCAGATGGGCGCCGACGATCGCGTACGAGCCCATCGCGCCGTGCCCGACGCTGGTCAGGTGCATGGACCCGCCCTTGCCTGCCATCAACCCGCTGTCCCGTCCCAGGAGTTCGGCCATGACGGCGGCCATCGGCGCGCCGCGGGCGAGGACATGGGCGTGCCCGCGATAGGTGGCGAAGGTGTAGTCGTCGGGCCGCATGGCGACGGCGAACCCGGCGGCGACGGCCTCCTGACCGAGCGAGAGATGGCTGGTGCCCTTGACCAGGTTCCGCAGGAAGAGGTCGTAGGCGCGCTTCTCGAAGAGCCGGATCCGGGTCTGGGTGCGGTACAGAGCGAGCTGTTCGTCCTCGGTGGGCATCTGTGCGTCCTTAGTACGCGTTGGCGATGAACAGTTCCTGGGCCGGGAAGCGGGTGAGGACGCGCGGTCCGTCGGCGGTGACCAGCACCTCCTCCTCGATGCGGGCCGCCGAGTAGCCGTCGGCGGCCGGGCAGTAGGTCTCCAGGGCGAAGACCATGCCCTCGGTGATCTCCATCGGGTTCTCAAGGGAGTTGAGGCGGCTGATGATGGGCCGCTCGTGCAGCCCGAGGCCGAGCCCATGGCCGAACTGCAGGCCGAACGCGGCCATTTCGTCACGGAACCCGAACTCGGTGGCGGCCGGCCACACCCGGGCGATCCGGTCGGTGCTCACGCCGGGCTTCACCAGGTCGATCGCGGCGTCGATCCACTCGCGCGCCCGGGTGTACGCGTCGCGCTGGGCCGAGGTGGCGCTGCCGACGGCGAAGGTGCGGTAGTAGCAGGTGCGGTATCCGTTGAAGGACTGGATGACGTCGAAGAACGCCTGGTCGCCGGGGCGGATCAGCCGGTCGGAGAAGTTGTGCGGGTGCGGGTTGCAACGCTCCCCGGACACCGCGTTGATCGCCTCGACATCGTCCGAACCCATCTCGTACAGCCGCTTGTTGGCGAGTGCCACGATCTCGTTCTCGCGGACGCCGGGCTTCAGTGCCTCCGCGATGTCCTGGTAGACGCCGTCGACCATCGCGGCGGCCATGGACAACAGGGTGATCTCGTCGGGGGACTTGAGCTGCCGCGCGTCCAGCACGACCTGCTGGCCGTCCGCGACGAGCACGCCCTGCCGGGCGAGTTCGAAGAGCATCGGCGGCTCGGCCGCGTCCACTCCGACCGGCAGGTCCGCGACGCCCTCCTCGGCGAGGATCGCCTTGATCTCCCGTACGGCGGCGGTGAACAGCCCGGCCTCGGGGGCGATCGCGCCGCGCAGCCCGAGCAGCCCGGCGCGGCTGTGGCCGGGGGCAAGCCAGGGGGCGTGGAGTTCGTGGTGGCGGGCGGCGGAGCCGAAGTCCCAGACGTACGGGTCGCCGGTGCGGGTCAGCAGGGCGTAGCGGGTGAACTTGTCGCGGGCCCATTCGCCGATCACCGTCGAGGTGAGGTAGCGGATGTTGTTGGTGTCGAAGACCAGCAGCGCGCCCAACTCACTGGCGTCCAGCGCCGCGCGGGCCCGGCGCAGCCGGTAGGCGCGCAGCCGGTCGAAGTCGACGCGCTGCTCGAAGTCGACCGCGGTGTGGCCCGGAGCGGGGGTGAGCCGCGGTGCCGTGGTCATCGCGGGCCTCCCGTGCCGGACAGCCCGTCGTCCACCTCGGCGTCCTCCGGGGTGAGCGTGAGCCCCGCCGCACGGGCCTGCTCCAGCAGCAGCGCGGCGAAGTCCGACCCGCCGTGCCCGGCCCCGACCGCCGCCTGGACCAGCTGGTGGACGGCGGCGGCGAGCGGCATCGGCACCTCTGCGGTGCGGGCGGCGGCCAGCCCCAGATCGAGGTCCTTGCGCAGCATCGCCGTGGTGAAGGTCGGGGTGAAGTCGAGGCCCACCAGCGCGGGCGACTTGTAGCGGCTGAACGCCGAGCCCAGCACCGAGGAGTTGAGGAACTCCAGGTACGCCGCCCGGGACACGCCGTGCCGCTCCGCGAGAACGACCGACTCGGCGAGCGCCTGCGCCACGACGGCCAGCACCATGTTGTGGGCCAGCTTGACCAGCCGGGCCGCCTCGCCGGTCCCGACGTACGTCACCGAGCCGCCCAGCGCCGCCAGCAGCGGCCGGACCCGGCGGAAGGCGGCCTCGGGACCGGACACCACCAGACTCGCCCGGCCCACGGCGACCACCTTGGGGTTGCCGCTGATCGGCGCGGCCAGCAGCGCGGTGCCGGTCCTGGCCGCGGCGGCCCGCACGGCGGCGGACACCTCCGCGTCCACGGTCGAGCAGTCCACGATCACGCCCGGCGTCGTGTCACCGGTCAGCAGGCCCCGTTCGCCCATGGTGACCTCGGCGAAGTCGTCGGAGGCGGCCACCATCGTGAACACCACGTCACACGGCCCGAGTTGTCGCACGTCATCCACTACGACCGCGCCGGCGCCCCGCACGGCCAGCGGCTCGGCCTTGGCCCGCGTGCGGTTGTGCACCGCCAACGGGGTTCCCGCGTCCAGCAGCCGCCCGGCGAGCGCGAATCCCATCCGGCCGGTGCCGGTCCAGCCGATCAGCGGAATGTCGTCGGGCATCGGGCTTCCTTCCTCGCGCCGGGGTGCGGGCGGGCCGCCCGCGGGTCGGTGTGCGCGGCCGGTGCGCGACCGCGCCGGGCCGGCGGTCGCCGGGCACGCGCGCGGGCCGACCTTCGGGCGGACGTGATGCGCGCGGTCGAGCCCCGGACGCTTCCGTCCCCTCGTACGCCGCCGAGGCTCGCGCGGCCTTCTCTGCCAGGCCGTCGGCGGGCTCGGGCAGGCCGGCTGACGGGCCGTACGCGGGGGCCCGGCAGTGCCGCAGGAGTGGCCGTACCGGTGCGGTGGGTGCCGCCGGCCATCAGACTTCCTCCTTCGCGCCCAGGTACAGCCGGGCCACCCGCGGGTCGGCGAGCAGCGCCCGGCCGGGCCCGGTCAGGCGGACGCGGCCGGATTCGAGGACGGCGGCGCGGTCGGCGACGGCCAGGCCGGAGCGGGCGTTCTGCTCGACGAGGAGGACGGCCCGGCCCGCGTCGGCCAGGGCGCGTACGGTGGCGAACACGGCCTGGCGGGCCCGGGGTTCGAGGCCGATGGACGGTTCGTCGAGCAGCATGAGTGCCGGGTCGAGCATCAGGGCGCGGGCGAGTTCGACCTGTTTCTGCTCGCCGCCGGACAGCGATCCGGCGGCCTCGCGGCGGCGGGCGGCGACGATCGGGAACTGCTCGGTGACGGTGTCCGCCCGCTCGTGCACGGCCGCCCGACCGGCCCGGCCGCGGTCGAGGATGTGGCCGCCCATCAGCAGGTTGTCCCAGACACTCATCGCCGGGAACAGGCTGCGCTCCTGCGGTACGTGGGCGATGCCGCGCAGCAGCCGTTGGCGCGGCGACAGGTGGTCGACCGGCTCGCCGCGCAGCAGGACCTGCCCGCCGCCCGGCCGCAGCAGCCCGCTGACCGTGCGCAGGACCGTCGACTTCCCGGCGCCGTTGGGCCCGATGAGACAGACGACCTCGCCCTCGGCCACGGTCAGGTCGAGGCCGTGCAGTACGTCGCCCAGCCCGTATCCCGCGGTGACGTGGTCGAGGACGAGCAGGTCCGGCATGCCGTTCACCCCCCGAGGTAGGCGTCGAGGACGCGCGGCCGGGACCGTACGTCGTCCGGCGGGCCCTCGGCGATCACCGTGCCGCCGTCCAGCACGATGACGGGGTCGCACAGCCGCATGACGAGGCCCATGTCGTGCTCGACGAGAAGGAACGTGGTGCCGGACGCGTGCCGGGCGCGCACATGCCGTTCGATCGTGGCGACCATCGCCGGACTGACCCCGGCCGTCGGCTCGTCGAGCAGCACCAGCGCGGGCTCGCTCATCAGCAGCGCCGCGAACTCCAGCAACTTCCGTTGCCCGTAGGACAGTTCGGCGGCGGGCGTGTCCCGGTGCCGGTCCAGCCCGAACTCGGCCAGCAGTTCCTTGCCGCGGGATGTGTCCCGGGCGCCCAGCCGCCGCCCGGCCAGTGCCCGCCAGCCATGGCCGGCGGCGGTCACCAGGTTCTCCAGCACGGTCAGTTCACCGAAGACCCGGGGCTGCTGGAAGGTGCGGGACAGCCCGCGCCGGTACAGCCGCCCGGGGTCGGGCCTGCTCACCGGCCGCCCGTCGAAGACCAACTGCCCTGAGTCGGCGGGCAGATGGCCGGTGACGAGGTTGAACACGGTGGTCTTCCCCGACCCGTTGGGGCCGATCAGCCCGGTGATCGTGGAGCGGTGGACGGCGAACGAGCAGTCGGCCACCGCGGACACCCCGCCGAACCGCTTGGTCAGGGCGCGGACTTCGAGCAGCGGCGGCCCGCTCATGCCCGCGCCCCGGCCCGCCGCGTCCGGTCCCGCAGGGTGGGCAGCGCACCGCGCGGCATGACCAGCATGACGACCACGAAGAGCGCCGCGTACGCCAGCAGATACAACTGGCTGGCCCCGAACCGGTAGGCCAGGTACTGCTGAGCGGGCGCCACCACGAACGCCCCCAGCACCGGACCCCACAGGGTGCCCCGCCCGCCGAGGAACACCATCAGCACCATGCCGATGGACAGCAGCGGGTCGACCGCGAACTGCGGGTAGACGAAGGACAGGTAGTACGCCCACACGCCCCCGGCCATCGCGGTCACCACCACCGACAGCGCGAACGCCGTCAGCTTCGCCGCACCGACCGGCACCCCCACGCCCCGCGCCTTGTCCTCGTCGCCGCGCACCGCGGTCAGGGCCAGCCCGAGCCTGCTGTGCAGCACGCCGTACGACATGGCCAGCGCGAGCACGAGCAGCGCCAGCATGGCGTAGTAGAAGGGCCGTTCGAAGGTCGCCGGGGCGAAGGGCGCGACCGGCATGGCCACGCCCTGGGCGCCGCCGGTCAGCCCGCGCAGATTGAAGGCGAGGGTCTGCACGACGAAGAGGAAGGTGATGGTGACGATCGCGAAGACGTCCGTGCGGGTACGCATGGCGATCCACGCCACCGGCACCGCGACGGCCGCCACCGCCAGGCCGATCGGCGGCAGCGTCCAGAACGGCCCGTAGCCCGAGCCCGCCGTGCGGTGCGTCCACCAGATCGCCTCCGCGTAGGCGCCCATGCCGAAGAAGGCGGCGTGCCCGAGCGAGGGATACCCGGCGTAGCCGCCGACCAGGTTCCAGGCGCTGGCCAGCGCCGCGTACATCAGGGTGAACAGCCCGATGGTGACCAGCCAGGGCGCCGACACGGCCAGCGGGAACGCGACCAGCGCCGTGAGCGCGCCCAGCCCCGCCAGCCCCGATCCGTAACGCGCGAGCCACCGCCTCACAGCGCACCCCGCAACCGGGCGCCGAACAGCCCCTGGGGGCGCAGCAGCAGCACCGCCAGCAGCACCACGAAGAAGCTGAAGTCCGACCACACCGGCGACACCAGCGCCCCGACCAGCGACGACGCGATGCCCATGACCAGCGCGGCGACCACCGTGCCGCCCAGGCTGCCGAGCCCGCCGAGGATCACCACCGACAGCAGCCGCGAGATCAGGTCGTAGTGGCTGTTCGGGTTGAACGAGTACACCATCCCGTACACCGCCCCGGCCGCCGCAGCCGTGGCCGCGCCCAGCCCGAAGCCGAGCGCCGCCACCCGGGCCGTCTCCACGCCCAGCAGCCGGGCCGCGACCGGGTTCTGCACGGTCGCCCGCACCGACCGCCCGAACCGGGTCCGGGCCAGCAGCAGCCACAGCCCGCCCAGCGTGACCAGCGACAGTGCGAAGGCCGCCAGCCGCACCTCGCCGACCTGGTATCCGGCGATCCGCCACGACCGGTCGACGTACGCGGGCCGGGTGGTGCGGTAGTCGGCGTGGTAGACCAGCGTCAGCGCGCCCTCGATGCCCAGCGCGACGGCGAAGGTGACCAGCAGCGACAGCAGCGCGGCGTCGTCCTGGTGCAGCGGGCGGAGCAGCAGCCACTGCACCGCCGTGCCGAGCGCGAACATCAGCGGCGCGATGATCAGCACCGACAGGAAGGGGTCCACACCCCACGCGGTGAACAGGCTGTGGCTGAGGAAGGCCGCCAGGATCACCAGCGCGCCCTGCGCGAGGTTGACCACCTTCATCACCCCGAAGATCAGCGTCTGCCCGCTGGCCATCAGCGCGTACACGCCCCCGGTGAGGACCCCGAGGACGACGGCCTGCACCGCCTCGTGCACAGCTCAGCCACCCCACGGCAGCGCGGCGGTCACCGGCGCGTGCTGCGCCCGGCCGGCCGGATAGACCGGCAGCATCTTCCCGCCGATCCACTGCACCAGCACGTACGAGGAGTTGGCGGCCCCGTCCGCGTTCCAGCCGAGATCCCCCTCCAGGGTCCGCCAACTGCCCTTGTGCAGCGTGGAGATGAGGGTCGCGTTGTCCACCTTGCCGGTCTTGGCGGCGACTTCCTGAAGCAGTTGCCCGCAGGAGTACGCCTCGGCGGACGTGCTGTCGATCGTGCTCGCGGTGCCGCCGTACTTCGCGGTGTAGGCCTTGAGGAAGGCCGCGTTGCCATAGGTGTTGGAGCTCGGGAACCAGTCACCGGAGGAGAAGATCCCGTCGACGTTCGAAGCGCCGACGTTGCCCGGGAAGTTGTGCGGGTCGTTCGCGCCGTTGGACAGATAGAGCAGCTTCGGCGCCCACTTGAGCTGCACCATGGCCTTGACCATGCGGTAGGCGTCGTCCGCCTGGGTACCGCCGACGACCAGGTCGGGCTTCTTCGCGGCCATCGCGGACACCACCGGGGTCAGGTCGGTGATCTCGGCCGGGTAGATCTGCTGGTAGACCGTCTTGATGCCGGCGGCTTCCAGCCGGGTGCGCACCTCGTCGGCGATCGGCGAGGCGAAGGGGTCGTCGAGCGCCGGATACGCGGCGGTCTTCGGCCGCCGGTCCGCCGGGAGGGAGAGGACGTAGTCGGCGAACACGTCACCCTGCTTGACGACGGGCGCCGGCTGCACGAAGAAGAGGTTGTGCAGATGCTGGGCGAAGACCTTCGGTCCGCCGCCCGCCGGCTCCAGGAACGCGTAGCCGTAGCGTTTGGCCACCTGGGAGGCGGGGATCGTCAGCAGGCTGGAGAACGGGCCGAAGGTCAGGTCGACATGGTCCTTGGTGATCAGGTTCTGGTAGTTGCCGACCACCTGGGTGGGGCTGGAGGTGTCGTCGACGATGGTGAGCCGCACCTTGCGGCCGAGGATCCCGCCGTTGGCGTTCACCGTGTCGGCCCACAGCCGGTAGCCCCGCTCGGCGCTCTTGCCCGGGTCGGAGAAGTCGCCGGTGAGCGACAGGGATATGCCGATCCTCAGCGGCGCGTGGGACGACGCCGAGGAGGTCGGCTTCGCCGAGGAACTGCAGGCGACCAGCACGGCGGTGGCCGCGGCGGCCGCGGACAGCGCGCGGGAGAGGGAGGCGTGACGGTACGGATGACGCATGATCAGACACCCTTCGTGGAAGGGACTTTCTCACCCATGCGATCGATTGCGGTGGAGTCTGCTGCCGCCGGGCCGAGGTGTCAATGACCGCTGGAGCAAAGCGACCGCAATGGATTGCGGCCCCGCCCGGCACGCCCTAGCCTCGCCGCATGACCAGCGGCCGACCGCCCACGCTCGACGACGTGGCCCGTGCGGCCGGCGTACACAAGGCGACCGCGTCCCGCGCGCTCAACCCGGCCACCCGGCACCAGGTCAGCGACCGGACCGCGCACCGCGTCTCGCTGGAGGCCACCCGGCTCGGCTATGTGCCCAACACGCTGGCCCGGGACCTGCGCACCAGCCGGACCGCCGCCGTCGGCGTGCTCATCCCCGACCTGACCAACCCGCTGTTCCCGCCGATCGTGCGCGGCATCCAGGACCGCCTCGAACAGCACGGCTACACCGCCCTGTTGGTCAACACCGACGCCGACGAAGCCCGCGAGCGGGCCCAGTTCCACGCCCTGCGCAGCCGCCGGGTCGAGGGTTTCGTCGTCGCGACCGCCCGCCGCCGCGATCCCTTGCTCGAATTCGCCGTACGGGAGCGGATCACCGTCGTCACCGTCAACCGCTCCACCGAACTGCCTGCCGTGCCCGCCGTGCTGGGCGACGACGCGGACGGCGTCGCCCAGGCGGTGGCTCACCTGCGCGCCCTCGGCCACGCTCGGCTCGCCCACCTCGCCGGGCCCCAGGCCCTGTCCACCGGATACGTCCGGCTGCGGGCCTTCCACGCCGCCGCCCCCGGTGCCGCCGTCGTGGAGTGCGCGGGCTACACGGAGGCCGCCGGATACGATGCCGCGCGGCTGCTCTTCGAACGGCACCCGGACACCACCGCGGTCCTCGCGGGCAACGACCTCATCGCCCTCGGCACCCTGCGCGCCGTGGAGGACCTGGGCCGCCGCTGCCCGGCGGACGTGTCCGTCGTCGGCTTCAACGACATGCCGTTCGCGGACCGTTTCCGGCCGCCGCTCACCACGGTCCACGTCCCGCACCACCGGATGGGCGTGCAGGCCGCCCAACTCCTCCTGGACCACTTGCGCGCCGCCACGCCGCCCCGGAGCATCCTGCTGCCCACCAGGCTGGTCGTCCGCGGCTCGACGGCCCACCGCTGAGGGCGTCCGCCAGGAGGTGGGGAGTCGAGGAGGCCATAGCGGTGCGGATGTGTTCTGCCCGATCATGGACCTCTTCGCTTCGTGATCCCCGGGGGATCGGTGCCTGCCGTCCGGTCATGCGTTCGCGATCCGGCGTAGGTCGCTGGGGACCCACGGTTACGCCCGACCCGGAGACGGCGGCGTCATGGCTGTTTGATCTCGTGATGTCGAGGCAGGTCAGCGGCCGGTCGGTGTCGTTGCTGGTCGGGTGGAAGGCGCTGGTCGCGGCGCTTTCGCTGGGCGACCGGGTCGGCCAGTGGCATGGCCGCCACCAGCGCCTGGGTGTACGGGTGGGTGGGCCGGGTGGCGATCCGCTCGCTCGGCCCCTCCTCGACCACCTGTCCGCGACGCATCACGACCGTGCGGTCGGCCATGCAGCGTACGACGTCGAGATTGTGGGCGATGAACAGGTAGCTGATGCCGAACCGCGACTGGAGGTCGCGCAGCAGGCGCAGGATCTGGGCCTGGATCGAGACGTCCAGTGCGCTCGTCGGCTCGTCGCAGATCACCAGGCGGGGGGAGACGACCAGCGCCCGTGCGATGGCGATCCGCTGCCGCTGCCCGCCGGAGAACGAGCCCGGGTAGTGATCGGCGGCGTCGGCCGGCAGACCGACCAGTTCCAGGATGTTCTGGATCTTCGCCCGCCGCGTGAACCTGTCGCCGCGCCCGGACGCCAGCAGCGGCTCGGCGAGCGTGCTGCCGACCGTACGCGTCGGGTTGAGTGAGCTGTACGGATCCTGGAACACGTACTGGATGTGCCGTGCGAGCCGACGGCGGTCGCCGCGGGCGGCCCGGGTGATGTCACGTCCGTCGAACGTGATCCGTCCTCCGCAGGGTTCGGTGAGGCCGACGAGGGAACGGGCGAGTGTCGACTTGCCGGATCCGGATTCGCCGACCACGCCCACGGTCTCGCCCGGGGCGATCGTCAGGCTGACCCCGTCGACGGCCGCGCGGCCGGTCTCCGGACGCCGTCGGCGGTAGCTGACCCGGAGGTCCTCGACCGTCAGCAGAGGCTGCGCGGTCGTAGCGGGCTGCTCACTCACTTGTCGGCTCCTTCGTGACGGAATTCGGCGATCATGTGGATGGGAGCCGATGCGAGAAGGGTCTGCGTGTAGGCGTGCCGGGGGTCGGCGTACAGCTGGAGCACCGGGCCGTGTTCGACGATCTCCCCGTTTCTCAGCACGGCGGCCCGGTCGCACAGATCGGCGACGACGCCCCAGTCGTGCGTGATCAGGAGCATGGCCATGCCGGTCTCCGCCTGGATACCGCGCAACAGGTCGAGGATCTCCGCCTGGACCGTGACGTCGAGGGCCGTGGTGGGCTCGTCGGCGATCAGCAGCCTGGGCCGGCGGGCCAGTGCGCGGGCGATGGCGACGCGCTGGGCCATGCCGCCGGACAGCTCGTGCGGGTAGCGGCGGGCCACCGACTCGGGGTCTTCGAGTCTGACCTGGTCGAACAGCGCGATCGTCTGCTCGCGCGCCTGCGCCGCCGTCAGGCCGCGGTGCCGGCGCAGGGACTCCGCGACCAGGTGGCCGACCCGCCAGGAAGGGTCGAGCGAGGCGTGCGGCTCCTGGGACACGTAACCGATGCCCAGGCGGGACCGCTCCGCCGGGGCGAAGCCGGCGACGCCGGTGACGTCCTGGCCGGCGAGGCCGATACGGCCGGCCTCGATGTCGCCGCCGACGAGGATGCCCATGACGGCCCGGGCGATGGCGGTCTTGCCGCTGCCGGACTCGCCGACCAGCCCCAGGGTCTCCCCGGCGTGCACCGCGAGGCTCACTCCGTGCACCACGGTGCGGTGTCCCGCGGCCGAGGGGTAGCGGATGCTCAGGTCCTCGATGCGCAGGACCGTGTCGTCGCCGGTGGCGTCGTGGGGCGCGGGGGCCGGGCGGCGCCTGACCACCGCGCGTGGGGGCGGGACGGGGCGCGTGGTGCCGCTCCACTGTTCGGTGACGATGTCGCGGAGTCCGTCGCCCGCGAGGCCGCAGGCGATGACGGTCAGCCCGATCGCGGCGCCGGAGAACAGCACCAGCCAGGGGCTGGATCCCATGATCTGGGCGCCGTCGCCGATCATCAAACCCCATGAGGGATAAGGGGGTTGGGTGCCGAAGCCGAGATAGGCGATGCCGGTGGACAGCAGGAGCGCCATGCCGGTGAGGAGGGAGCCCTGGACGAGGACCACGCCACCGATCCGCGGCAGCACGTGGCGCCACATGATTCGCCAGGAGGAGAGGCCCGCGACCCGGGCCGCGTCGATGAACGCCTCCCGGCGCACGTCGAGGGTGGCCGCCCGCACGACACGCAGGAACGGGGCACTGAGCATGACGCCCATGGCGATCATGGCGTAGTACACGTGGCTGCCGAAGATGGCCAGGACCACGAGCAGGACGACCATGCCGGGCATCGCCATGACGACGTCGTCCGCCGCGATGAGCGCGCGGTCCGCCCGGCCGCCGACGAACCCGGCCAGTACTCCCAGGGGTATGCCGACGGCGAGGGCCACGGTGACGGCCTCGGCGGTGTAGAGCAGTGAGGGACGGGCGCCCCAGACGAGGCGGCTCAGCGTGTCGCGGCCCGTCTGATCGGTGCCGAGCGGGTGGGCCCAGCCGGGTCCCAGCCGTGCGTCGGCCAGTTCACCCTCGGTCGGGGACGGCAGGTGCAGCCACGGGGCGGCGAGGGCGAGCGCCACGAGCAGGACGAGGAAGGCGAGGGCGGCCAGCGCCACCCGCTTGCGGGCGAGACGGCGCGGCAGGCCGGCGAGCGTGTTCATGAGGCGTTCCGGAGCTTGGGGTTGAGGAGGGCGAACAACACGTCGACCAGCAGGTTCGCCAGCACGACGAGCACGCAGAAGTACACGGCCGCGCCGACGATCAGCGGCAGGTCGTGGTCCTGGGCTGCACGCACCACCGTCGAGCCCAGTCCCGGCAGCGCGAAGACGTTCTCGACGATGACGGTGCCGCCCAGGACGGCGACGAACTGGGTGCCGCCGACCGCCACCACGGGGATGGCCGCGTTGCGCAGCACGTGCAGGAACAGGACGCGCCGTAGCGGAAGGCCGTCGGCGCGCAGGGCACGGATGTACTCCTGCCGCAGCACCCCGTCGACGCTCTCCCGGGTCTGCTTGGCGACAGCGGCGACCCCGCCGATGGCCACCGCCAGCACCGGCAGCACCAGACTCCGCAGCCAGCCGAGCGGTGAGTCCGCGAAGGCGACGAAGCCGGTGGCGGGCAGCCAGTGGAGGCGCACACCGAAGTACTCGCCCAGGATCAGGGCGACCCAGAACGACGGAAGGGCGAGTCCGGTCAGTGCGACGAGGTCGATGAGGCGGGCGATCGCACCACCGCGCAGGGCCGCCAGGGTGCCGGCGGCGACTCCGGCGGTCATGGTCACCAGCACCGCGCCGACCGCCAGTGGAAGGGTGACGCTGAGGTCGGCGTCGAGGGTGGAGGTGACGGACTGCGGAGCGATCAGCGAACTGCCGAGGTCGCCCGTCAGGGCGTGTCCCGCCCAGGAGGTGTACTGCGTCCACAGCGGCCGGTCCAGGCCCAACTGCGAACGCAGCGCCTCGATCTGGTCGGTGGTGGCGGTGTTGCCGAGGATGCTGCGGGCGGGATCGCTGGGGATCAGGGCGACCAGCACGAAGGTCAGCGCCGACACCACGAACAGCAGCACGATCCCTACGGCCAGCCTCCTGAGCACCAGTTGACGGATAGTCATGTCTGTCTGCCTCAAGGTCACTTGGCGGCGAAGGCGTAGGAGGCGGCCGGGCCGATCATGCTCGGCTGGGGGGTGACGTAGGACGTGCTCGGAAGGACGACGTCCGTGCTGACCAGGTCGACGTTGGTGCGGGTGACGATGGGCACGCCGAGGGCGGAGCGGGTGAGGTAGGTGTTGAGTTCCACCAGCGCGGTCTGGACCGCGGACGTACCGGAGGCCGTGGCGGCGGCGTTCAGGAGCCGCATGGCCGTGGGGTCGGCGGTGGCGGAGGGGTTGAGCAGCGACTTCGGTGACACGAGGGACTGGGTGGCGGTGGAGTACAGGTCGACCGAGGCGAGATTGAACAGCGCCGCGTCGTAGTCGCCGGAGGCGAGCTTGGACTGGAGCTGGGGGAACGTGCCGGTGTTGACGCTCAGTTCGACCTTGACGCCGATCTTGGCGAGCTGGCTCCTGAGGACCTGCCCCAGTGATCCGCCGGGGTCGGCGGTCTGGTCGGTGAGCAGCTTGAGCGTGAAGCCCTTGGCATATCCCGCGGTGCCGAGGAGCTGCTTGGCCTTGGCGGTGTCGTACGTGTAGGCGTTGTCCAGACCGGCGCTGTACCCGGCGACGCCGCGCGGGGCGAACTGGTCCTGGGAGACGGCGAGTCCGCCGTAGAAGTCCTTGACGATGGTGTTCCGGTCGATCGCGTAGGAGAGCGCCTGGCGCACGGCCTTGGACGCCAGGGGGCCCGACTTGGTGTTGAGGAACTGGGTGACCATCCAGGTCGTGTTGCCCTTGAGCTGCTGGAAGCCGTTCGCGGCGGCGGTGCCGGTCTGGCCGAGGGAGATCTGGGTGGCGTCCTGGATCTGGCCGGACTTGAGGGCGTTCAGGCGGGCGCTGTCGGTGGCGTACGTGCGGATCTGGATCTTCTTGTAGCGGATCGCGGACTGGTTGAAGTAGGTCTTGCCGGCCGCGAAGGTGTAGACGGACCCCGCCCGGGTGCCCGAGGCGTCGAGGGTGTACTGGCCGACACCGTCGGTCGAGGTCTCCAGGCCCTTCGGGCTCGCGAGGCCCTTGGGACCGATGATCAGTCCGATGCCCCAGAACTGGGTCAGGGAGTCGACGGCGTTGGGGAAGGACGACTTGTAGGTGATGCGGACGGTGCGCTGTCCGACCGCCGTCACGGCGGAGATCGGGCCCGCCGCGGCCAGGTTGGAGTTCGGGGTCCGCAGGAAGTAGTCGAGGGAGTTCTTCACCGCCTGCGCGGTGAGCGGCGTCCCGTCCGCGAACTTCGCGCCCGAGCGCAGCGTCAGCTGGAAGACGCGGTTGCCGCTGCCGACGTAGCCCCACTTGGTGGCCAGGTCCGGCACGTAAGTGCCGTTGTTCGCCCGGTAGATCAGCGGGTCGTAGGCGTACACCAGGGTGGGGCTGATGGGGCTGAGGACCGGGTTGAGGCTCGGCAGTGACATCTGCAGGCCGATGGCGAGGGTGTCGCCGCCGCCCGTGCTGCCGGCGGAGCCGCCGCCTCCGCAGGCGGCGGTGGCGCAGAGCAGCAGTGCCGCGCCGGCAACGGCGGCGGCCCGGCGGGTTGGATTCATGTGGGCTCCCTGGAGGTGCATGCCGTCGGCAAGCTGGCCATGACGGTTCGACCAGGAGTGGAACAGCTCCCGCGAGGGGTGGGAATACGGTCGGATGATCGCTCTGGGTGATCTCTGGTATCGCCGGGGCTGTTACCAGGGCCCCGGAGCGCCCTTGGGCGGGGTCAATCGCCTGTTCAGGGGGATCGTCGGGGCTACAGGGGGCGCAAATGGCTTTATCTCCCTGTATCGGATAAAGAGCATTTGTCCACAAGGGTTGGCGGCCCCTCGTATCGCGGCGGCCGATGGATGGGCGCTTCATTCCGCATTTCGCGCATATCGGAAATCGCCCACCGTCCGCCCGATCCCTCGGATCCCCACGCGCGATGCCGCAACCTCTTGGCCCGGCCGACAGCGCCTGTCCAGACTGCTCGCACCGTCACACCAGCGCCGATCGGGAGGCTCACCCGTGCAACCAAGCACATCCGCAGACGTCGTCGTCATCGGCGGCGGCGGCGCAGGGCCGGCCGCCGCGGTCGCGGCCCAGGACAGCGGAGCGGGCCGCGTGCTCCTGCTGGAGGAGCGGGCGAAGCTCGGCGGCAACGCCGTCTTCGCCACCGGGCTGTGGGCCTGCGAGACCCGCCAGCAACGCGACGCCATCGTCGACGTCTCGGCCGACGAGGTGTTCCGCACCGCGATGGCATGGCATCACCACGAGCGTGTCGACCCGCGCATCCTGCGCACGGTCATCAACAGGTCGGGGCAGACCATCGCGTGGCTGACGGAGAAGACCGGAATCGACTTCGTCATCAGCGTCGAGTACAAGATGTCCTACGACCACGCCCCGACCTGGCATGTGCCGGCCCGGCTCGAAGACCACGGCGGGCACACCCTGCTGAAGTTCAGCCAGGTCGTCCGTGCCCTCGGCGAGACCTTCCAGGCCCGGGGCGGCGAGGTGTGGACCGGCGCCAAGGCGGTGGCCCTGCGCACCGGCGAGGACGGCGCCGTCACCGGCGTGGTGGTCGAACGCGACGGCCGCGAGGAAGTCGTCGAGGCCCGCGCCGTGGTGCTCGCCACCGGCGGCTTCCACGGCGACCCCGAACTCATGCGGAAGTACTTCTACTTCTACGACGAGACCCTCGGCGGATTCCGCATCCCGATGAACGGGGACGGCATCAGGATGGCCGCGGAGGCAGGGGTCCGCCTCGAACCGCACGCCACGCTGATCAAGGAGACCTGCTCCAGCAGCGAGCGGCCCAACGAGTACAGCCTCGGTCCCGCCACCCGCCAGCCCGACACCGTGTGGGTCAACCGGCTGGGCCGCCGCTTCAGCGACGAGAGCGTGGCGATCCACCTCCAGACCGGCGCCAACCCGCTGCTGCGCCAGCCCGGCATGACCGGCTTCGCCCTCTACGACGACGCCATGATCAGCGACGTCGACGACCGGGGCTGGCTGCTGCCACGGGCCCCGCTGCGCCCCGCGCATCTGCGCAAACACCTGGAGAGCGCCGCCTCGGTGGGCGACTGGGCGGTCACCGCGAACTCCTGGGCGGAGGTCGCCGCCTGGATCGGCGCACCGGCCGGTGCCCTGGAGAAGAGCGTCGCCGACTACAACGAGCACTGCGCCCGCGGCTACGACGCCGAGTTCGTCAAGGATCGCCGCTACCTGCGGGCGCTGGTGGAACCCCCGTTCCATGCGATCCGGTTCGGCCCGATGATGATCGACACCGTCGGCCCGGTCCGGGTGGACGAGGAGATGCACGCCCTGGGCGAGGACTACACCCCGGTACCCGGTCTGTACGTGTCCGGCTCGATGGCCTCCGGCTGGCAGGGCACCGACTACTGCGGCCAGCACCTGTTCGGCATGGCCCTCGGCTTCGCCGTCAACTCCGGCCGGATCGCGGGCGAGCAGGCCGGCCGGCACGCCGCGGGGGACCGGCCATGACCGGCGAGACGCGGGACAGCGCCGACGTCGTCGTCCTCGGTTCCGGCTGCGCGGGACTCGCGGCGGCGGTCAGCGCCGCCGAGGCGGGCGCCCGGGTCCTGGTCCTGGAGAAGACCGAGCGGATCGGCGGGGCCATCCACGGCGGCGCGGGACTCTTCGCCGTCGGGACACGGATGCAGCGCGACCGGCAGATCCCGCTCACCCGCGACGAGGCGTTCCACCGGATGATGGAACACACGCAGTGGCGCAGCGACGCACGGCTGGTCTCCGCGTACGTCGAACAGTCCGCCGACACCATCGAGTGGCTGTCGTGGATGGGCGTCGAGTTCAGCGACGTGGTCGCCTACTACCTCGGTGCCCAGCCGACCTGGCACTACCGGGAGCCGGACAGCCCCGAGATCACCGGCGTGCTGGCCGACCGCGCCCGTCAGCTCGGCGTGCGCCTGCGCACCCGGTGCCGGGCGCGGGACCTGGTGACCGACGCGGCCGGCGCCGTGGTCGGCGTGACGTGGACGGCGCCGGACAGCACGGACGGTCCCACGCGGGTGGACACCGGCGCGGTCGTGGTGGCGACCGGCGGCTTCGGCGGCTCACCCGAACTGATCGAACGGCACACCGGCTACCGGCACGGCACCGACCTGTTCTCCTTCGCGCACCCCGAACTCACCGGCGACGGCATCGCGTTGGCCCTCGCGGCCGGCGCCGCGCCCGGCCTGACCATGATGGAGACCTACGTCTGCCTCCCGGAACCGTACTGGGGTCCGGGCGGCACACCGCCCGAACTGGGCTCGTTCCGCCAGCCCAACCTCATGGTCAACGGCCTCGCCCGCCGCTTCATGGACGAGTCGGTCATGCGCCACCCCGGCTACGCGGCCAACGCGGTCGCCAGACAGCCCGGCGGGCACGGCCTGATGATCCTCACCGCGGACATCAACTCCTGCTACGAGCGGGACGGTTGGGACTTCCTGATGTCCAAGCTCCCGCTCACCGGACCCCCGGACTTCGACGCCTCGGTGTCGAAGGCGGTCGCCGAAGGCTTCCCGCACATCCTGCGTGCCGGATCCGTGGCGGAACTGGCGGACCGCGCGGGACTGGAACCCGACGCCCTGCGCCGCACGGTGGAGGAGTACAACCAGGCGTGCCGCACCGGACGGGACACCCTGATGCACAAACCCGCCCGCTATCTGCGGCCCGTCGAGGACGGCCAACTCCTCTACGCCGCCCGGTTCTCCGTGGGCGGCTACGGCAGCCTCGGCGGCTTCGCCGTGGACGACCTCTGCCGCGCCGTCGACTCCCGGGGGCTCCCGATCCCCGGACTCTTCGGCGCCGGCCGCGATGTCAACGACCTCTACGGCGGCACCTATCCGTTCGTCATGTCGGGCAACAGCACGTCCTTCAGTTACAACTCCGGCCGTATCGCAGGCCGTTGTGCCGCCCGGACCGTCCCCGCTCGCGGGCGCCGAGCGCCGTAGCTCCCATGGAGCCGAACTCCCATGGAACCGAACATCAGAACCGAAAGGCTGTCGATGTCAGTCGAAACAGTGCCCACCGTTTCCCACCGGGCCAAGGCCATGACCGTGGAGCAGCGCCTCGCCCGCATGGAGGCCGTGCACGAGATCCAGAACCTGATGGGCCGTTACTCCTTCCTCCACTCCGCGAACATGCACCAGGAATGCCTGGACCTGTTCGCGATGGACACCCCGGACGTGCGGGCCGAGATGATGTGGGGCGTCTACGAGGGCCCCGAGGGCATCAAGCGCTGCTACCCCGGCTTCCACGTCTGGGCCGACGGCGACCCCACCGGCAAGATGCACATGCACGCGCTGACCACCCCGGTCGTCGAGGTGGCCGAGGACCTGCGGACCGCCCGCGGGGTCTGGGTCTCCCCGGGCCACGAGACCGGCCCCAGCTTCCACAAGCTGGACGACCCCACGCCGGTCGCCAACTGGGCCTGGTGCAAGTACGCCTGCGACTTCATCCTCGAGAACGGCGAGTGGAAGATCTGGCACCTGCACGTCTACGGCATCTTCATGTGCGCCTTCGAGAAGAGCTGGGCCGAGGAGCCCGACGACATGAACCCCGACGACATGCCGCCGCTGCCCGCCGAGTACGCGCCGGACCGGCCGCCGACGACCCACTGGAACTACCGCCCCGACCGGGTCTACGCCAACGAGCCCGCCCCGCCCGCACCGTACACGGCGTTCGACCGGGTCACGGACGCCTACTGACCCGCGTACCCGCCCCTATTTCCCCACCGTGCGCCGGTTCCCCACCGCCTCAGGCGGGGGACCGGTCCCCGTCCGCCGCATACGATGCGGAGTTCAGGAGGAGCGCCGTGACGGCGCAGACGACACAACTGGACCGGGTGGTGGTCCGGTTCGCCGGCGACTCGGGCGACGGCATGCAACTCACCGGCGACCGCTTCACCTCGGCAGCCGCCCTGTTCGGCAACGACCTCGCGACCCTGCCGAACTACCCGGCAGAGATCCGCGCCCCGAAGGGCACGGTCCCGGGGGTCTCCTCGTTCCAGGTGCACTTCGCCGACCACGACATCCTCACCCCGGGCGACCGGCCGGACGTACTGGTGGCGATGAACCCCGCCGCACTCAGGGCCAACCTCGCGGACCTGGCACCGGGAGCCGTGCTCGTCGTCAACACCGACGAGTTCACCCGCCGCAACCTGACCAGGGCCGGATACGAGACCTCGCCGCTGGACGACGGAAGCCTGGACGCGTTCCAGGTCCACCGGGTCGCCATGGCCACCCTGACCCACGGAGCCCTCGCCGGATCCGGGATGTCCCGCAAGGACACCGACCGGGCGAAGAACATGTTCGCGCTCGGCCTGCTGTCCTGGATGTACCACCGCCCCACCGAGGGCACCGAGCGATTCCTGCGTGACCGGTTCGCCTCCCGCCCGGACCTCGCGGAGGCCAACGCGCGTGCGCTGCAAGCCGGTTGGAACTACGGCGAGACCACCGAGGCGTTCGCGAGCACGTACCGGATCGCTCCCGCCTCGCTCCCGCCCGGCACCTACCGGCAGATCACCGGGAACACCGCACTCGCCTACGGCCTCGTCGCGGCGGCCCGCCGGGCGGAGCTGCCGCTGCTGCTCGGCAGCTATCCGATCACGCCGGCCTCGGACATCCTCCACGAACTGTCCCGGCACAAGGAGTTCGACGTCCTGACCTTCCAGGCGGAGGACGAGATCGCCGGGATCGGCGCAGCCCTCGGCGCGGCGTTCGGCGGCGCCCTGGGCGTGACCTCCACGTCCGGTCCCGGGCTCGCGCTCAAGAGCGAGACCATCGGCCTCGCGGTGATGATCGAGCTTCCGCTGGTCGTCGTGGACGTACAGCGCGGCGGCCCCTCGACCGGGCTGCCGACCAAGACCGAACAGGCCGACCTGCTCCAGGCCATGTACGGCCGCAACGGCGAGGCCCCCGTGCCGGTGCTGGCCCCGCGCTCGCCGGCCGACTGCTTCGACACCGCGCTGGAGGCGGCCCGGATCGCGTTCGCGTACCGGACTCCGGTACTGCTGCTGTCGGACGGCTCCCTGGCCAACGGCTCCGAACCCTGGCGGATCCCCGACGTGGACCAACTCCCCGACCTGCGACCGGAGTTCGCCACCGAACCGAACGCCCCCGACGGCTCGGGCGCCTTCTGGCCCTATCTGCGCGACCCCGACACCCTCGCCCGGCCGTGGGCCGTCCCCGGCACGCCGGGTCTGGAACACCGCGTCGGCGGACTGGAGAAGGACGACGGCAGCGGCGGCATCTCCTACGACCCCGCCAACCACGAGCGCATGGTGCGGCTGCGCCGGGCCAAGGTGGACGGCGTCGCCGTGCCCGACCTGGAGGTGGACGACCCCTCCGGGAACGCCCGGGTACTGGTCCTGGGCTGGGGCTCGACGTACGGACCGATCGGCGCGGCCTGCCGCCGGGTCCGGGCGCGCGGCCGGTCCGTCGCCCAGGCGCATCTGCGCCACCTCAACCCGCTGCCCGGCAACACGGACGCGGTACTGGACCGCTACCAGCGGGTGATCGTGCCCGAGATGAACCTCGGCCAACTGGCGCAGCTGCTGCGCGCCCGCCACACGGCGGACGTCCGCTCGGTGACCAAGGTGTCCGGAGTGCCCTTCGGCGCCGCCGAACTCGCCGACACGATCGACGACTTCGTGACCGGCTGCGCCGCCGGGACCGACCGCACCGCACAGAGGACCGCGCCATGAACGCCATCGACCTCGAATCGCCCACCCTCCGAGGGCTCGACGGCATCCCGGCCGACGACCGCGAGCAGAGCGCCGCCTCCTACCGGTCGGACCAGGAGGTGCGATGGTGCCCGGGATGTGGCGACTACGCGGTGCTGGCCGCCGTCCAGTCCTTCCTGCCCCGCCTGGGCCTGCGCCGCGAGAACATCGTCTTCGTCTCCGGCATCGGCTGCTCCTCCCGCTTCCCCTACTACCTGAACACCTACGGGATGCACTCCATCCACGGCAGGGCACCCGCCATCGCCACCGGGCTGGCACTCGCCCGCCCCGACCTGTCGGTGTGGGTCGTCACCGGCGACGGCGACGCGCTCTCGATCGGCGGCAACCACCTCATCCACGCCCTGCGCCGCAACGTCAACGTCAAGATCCTGCTCTTCAACAACCGCGTCTACGGCCTGACCAAGGGCCAGTACTCGCCCACCTCCGAGCCCGGCATGATCACCAAGTCGACACCGATGGGCTCGGTCGACCACCCCTTCAATCCCGTCTCGCTGGCACTGGGGGCCGAAGCGACCTTCGTCGCCCGGGCACAGGACTCCGACCGCAAGGGCCTCACCGAAGTGCTGGGCGCAGCCGCCGAGCACCGCGGCTCGGCGCTGGTGGAGATCTACCAGCACTGCCCCGTCTTCAACGACGGCGCCTTCGACCTCCTCAAGCGCGACGGCACGGACGCCACGCATCCGCCGGCCGTCATCCCGCTGCGCCACGGCGAACCGCTGCGCTTCGGGCCGCCCGGCGGCGAACACCGGGTGATCCGCGATCCCGACACCGGCGCGCTGCGGGTCGTGGCACCCGGGACCGGCTTCGAGACCTCCCGCACGGTCGTCCACGACACCGGCACGACAGACCCCACCCACGCCTTCTCCCTGTCCCGGCTCGACGCACCGGACACCGGCCACGTCCCGATGGGAATCTTCCGCGCCGTCCGACGCCCCAGCTACGACGACCTGGCCCGCGGCCAGCTGGCAGCCGCGCGCCGGTCCGGCCCGGCCGACCTCACCGCACTGCTCCACGGCTCCGAGACGTGGACCGTCGCCCCGGCATCCCACCCGGCCGCCGGAGAAACCCCGTGACCTACGTGATCGCCCGGCCGTGTGCCGAAGGCGACGTCCCGGACGACCGGACCGCGTCACCGCCGCCGACGCGCCCGCGGTCGCGGCACTTCAGCCCATGACTCAACCAACCTGACCAAGACGGGACCGACATGAATCGCAGTTTGCTCACCGGAAAGCGCAAGGGTCGGATCGTCCTGCTCCCGGTGCTGGCCGTACTGGCCGCCTCGGGCGTGGTGGGGAGCGCTCCGTCGGCCTGGGCCGACACCGTCGACCCGACCGGGTGCAGCGCACCCGGCCCCGGCGGGGGGACCGGCACGATCACCGGTACCTCGGCCTACACCCTGGACGGGGGCACGCGGACGTTCTCCGACACGCTGTTCAGCGCCGACAACGACAACGAGACCGCCGTCCTGGTGAAGAACGCGGGCATCCTCCAACTCCGGCGGCCCACGGTCGTCACGAGCGGCAACACCGAGTCGGCGGACGACAGCAGCTTCTACGGCCTCAACGCCGCGGTGCGGTCCACCGACGCGGGCAGTGACATCGACATCAGAGGCGGCAGCATCACCACGACCGGATCGGGTGCGAACGGCCTGCACGCCGACTACGACGGGTCGATCACGATGAACGGCGGGCGCATCGACGTCTCCGGACAGTTCGCGCATCCGGTCCTCGTCAGCCATGACGGCAGCGCCGTCCTGCGCGACGTGGACATGGTCTCCACAGCCTGTCACGGCTCCGCCGTGGCGACCGACCAGGGCGACGGCACGGTCGAGGTCCACGGTGGCCGGCTGCTGGCCACCGGCAAGTACTCGACCGTCCTCTACGCGACCGGCACCATCAAGGCGTACCGGGTCCACGGGGTCGCGCGCTCGGACAACGCCGTGGTGATGGCCGGGACGACCACCACCGTGCTCGCCGACCACAGCGACCTCACGGGAGCCGAGGACGGAGTCATGGGCTTCGCCATGGGCACCAGCGACAACACGCTGACCATACGCGGTGGTTCACTCACCGCACAGGGCGGCCCCGTGTTCGCCTTCACCGGCGGCTCGACCGTCGTCCACGTCTCCGACGGAGCCGAACTCCGGTCGGCCACAGACCAGTTGGCCACGGTGTCCGGGGGCGGCACGCTGCGGCTGGAAGCCTCCGGCACCCGGCTCCGGGGCACGATCGCCGGAGCCGCGCTCGCGCTGCGCGCCGGGGCGAGCTGGTCCTCGCCCGCCGACTCGGCGCTGACCTCGGTCACGGGACTGCGGATCCGGGGCGACGAGGCGCGGGGTATCAGCAGCGCCCACACCATCACCTACGACGCCTCCCTCACCGCCAACGCCTACCTGGACGGCGGGACCTACCGGCTGGCCGGGGGAGGGACACTCACCCCGTCGTCCTGACGGCATCCCCGAGGTCACGCCGCACAGGTACGGGCCGACCGTCAGGTCGGGGCGCCGAGCGTGTCGGTGGGCAGTGCCTGTTCCGCCCAGATGGTCTTCCCGGCGGAGGTCTGGCGGGTGCCCCAGCGCTCGGCGAGCCGGGCCACGAGCATCAGCCCGCGCCCGCCCTCGTCGAAGACACGCGCTCGCCGCAGATGCGGCGCGGTGCTGCTGCCGTCGGAGACCTCGCAGATGAGCGTCGAGTCCCGGACGAGCCTCAGAACGATGGGATCCGTGCCGTACCGGATGGCGTTCGTGACCAGCTCGCTGACGATCAGCTCGGTGGCGAACGCCGTCTCGGACAGCCCCCAGACGGCCAGTTGTTCGCCCACGTTCTTGCGGGCGCCCGCCACGGCCGCGGGATCCCGCGGCAGCTGCCAGGTGCGCACCTGGTCGGCGTCGAGCGCCGCGGTCCGCGCGAGCATCAGCACGATGTCGTCGCCCGGTCGGTCGCTCAGCACGGTGCGCAGTACCTGGTCGCAGGTCTCCTCCAGAGGCGCGGCGGGACCGCTCAACGCCTCGCGGAGCAGTGCGAGCCCGACGTCGATGTCGTGGTCGGCCGCCTCGACCAGACCGTCGGTGTAGAGGGCGAGCAGGCTGCCCTCCGGCAGCTCCATCTCGACGGCCTCGAACGGCAGCCCGCCGATGCCGAGCGGTGGCCCGGCCGGCACGTCCAGGAACCGTACGACGCCGTCGGGGGTCACCAGGGCGGCCGGCGGATGTCCCGCGCGGGCCATGGTGCAGTGCCGGGACACGGGGTCGTACACGGTGTACATGCACGTGGCCCCGACCTCGCCGGACGAGTCCTGCGCCCGGCCGCGTGCCTCCGGCCCCTCCTCCCGGTCGAGTCTGATGACGAGGTCGTCGAGCTGGGTGAGCAACTCGTCGGGGGCGAGGTCGAGGTCCGCGAGTGTGCGTACGGCGGTCCGCAGGCGGCCCATCGTCGCGGAGGCCTGAATACCGTGGCCCACCACGTCGCCCACGACCAGGGCGACCCGCGCGCCGGACAGCGGAATCACGTCGAACCAGTCCCCGCCCACCTCCGCGCCGGAACCGGCCGGCAGGTAGCGGTAGGCCACCTCCATCGCGGCCAGGTCCCGCGGCCGGTCGGGAAGGAGGCTGCGCTGGAGCGCCAGCGCGGTGCGGCGTTCACGGGTGTAGCGGCGGGCGTTGTCCACACTCACCGCGGCCCTGGCGACGATCTCCTCCGCGAGCAGCAGGTCGTCCTCGCTGAAGGACTCCGCCGTCCGGTGCCGGAGGAAGTGCACCAGGCCCAGGGTCACCCCTCGGGCGCGCAGCGGTACCAGCATCACCGAGTGGATCATGTACTTGCTCACGCTCTCGGCGCGGGCCTCGGAGGACCTGATCCACTCCTGCATCCCCGGCTCTCCGGCCGAGTGCCGTGTGCCATGGCCGGCGACGAGGGTCCGCACCGGCGGTGTTCCCACCGGGTACACGAGTCTGTGCCCCGAGGCGATCACCGACTCCGGGCAGCCCGCCAGCACCGACCGCTGGGCCGTGCGGCGTACGGCGACGGGTCCGTCCGGCGGCACCGGTTCCGGCTCGTCGCCCAGGGCGACGGATTCCAACAGGTCCACCGTGACGAAATCCGCGAAACCGGTCACGGCCACGTCGGCCAGTTCCTCGGCCGTCCTGCTCACGTCCAGGGTGCTGCCGATACGGACACCGGCGTCGTTGAGGACCACCAGGCGGCGGCGGGCCCAGTACTGTTCCGTGGTGTCGAAGACGGCTGCGGACAGCCCCTGGACAATGCCGCTCTCGTCCTTCAACGGCGACATGAACATGGACCAGGCGTGCTCCCGGGTCTCACCGGGGGCCTTCCCGTGCGCCTCGTGGAACACCGTCCGCCCGGTGCGCAGCACCTGCCGCTGGAGACGGTCGTACTCGTCGAAAGGCGGATGGGGCTCGATCTCCCACAGGGTCTTGCCGCGCATCTCCGCCACGGTCATGCCCATCAGCTGGGACATGACCGCATTCGCGGCCATCAGCCGGGCCTCGCGGTCGTAGACCGCCACCGGCACGGGGAGCTGCGCGAGAGCGAGGTCCCACAGGGCCGCGTCCTTCGGCTCCGGCCGCCCGGCCACGCTCACCGGCGCGGCTCCCGTCACGAGCCAGAGCCGCTCGCGCCCCGCGTTCGCCATCGGAGTGCCCTGCAGTCGTACGACGACACGGTCCCCGTCCCGGTGCCGCAGCGCCACCTCACTGGCCATCGGCCGGCCGGCGGCCAGGTGTCGCCGCGTGGACTCGGGCAGACCCGCGGCGAGCAGGTCGGCGGCAGGCCGGCCCACGATCTCGGCGGGCTCGTAGCCGAGCAGCCGCTCGGCTCCGGCGCTCCACACCATGACCACTCCACCGGCGTCGACGACGACGGCGAAGTCCTCCGGCACGCGCTCCTCCGGGCCTGTGGGTGTGACGCCCCTGCCGTTCATGGGCCTCCCTTCCTCGCTCCCGACCGAGCGGAGCGGGTGGGCCGGAGCCCTCTCCGGCGTCCCGCGGTGCCACGGGCTCGACCGGGGTTCCGCCGCCATCCGCACGCGGCCTCGCCGCGATCGAGGTCCGCGGGGCGAGCCAACCACACTGAGCCCGGTTTGCCCCCTCCGGAGCCGCATCCCGTGTCGTGGCTTTCCTTATGTTCGAGTCTGACACCGGGCCGCCTACTCTGCGGCCGGTGGGAGGCCGTCCGAGGCCGGCCTGTGACTGCCCGGGTCCGGCAGGGAGGACCTACCGGCGTGCAGTCGCCCTTCGGTGATCGTTCCACCCGCGCACGGCCCTGGCAGAGGCGCGGGCGCCGCGGTCCGTCAGGGGACGTCAGTGGGCCGCTTTCCTCCTGCGTATGCGCGGGGGAGGAAAGCGCGGACGGCTGCGACGGCGACATTCGGAGTGGAGGCGCGACCTCCCCGTAACTGCCGTGTGCCTGCGGTGAGTTCGCCCCGGCCCCGCAACGGGGCGGGGCGCACATCACGAGGTCCGTTCCGCCTCACGACTCGTACGTCGTTGCAGCGACGGCGACTTGTTACCCGGACGTAGCGGATGGACACCTGTCCCCTCTAGGCTCTGCGCGACAACCGGGCACCGCGCGAAAGGATCTGGCATGGGCATGATCCATCGAAGGCTGAGGATTGCGCTTCTGTCCGTGTCGGCCCTACTGCTCGGTGCGGTGGCGTTGCCCGCCGCCCACGCCGACGACGTCAACGGGCAGACGCTGGCGGGCGTGTCCGGGACCGGCATCCACAACACGTACAACGACAAGTCCACTTACACCTACCTGGCCAACGCCCTGGACACGGGTACCTCCCTGGTCGAACTCGACACCTGGCACAACGTGTTCAACGGGAAGTGGGACGTGAGCCACAGCAACCCGCTGGGCAGCGACAACAACTGCGTCCAGGCGAGCACGGCGGCCGACCTCTACACCGGCGACCGCAACCAGAACCTCGACAGCTGCCTCGACGACATCCGGATCTGGCTCCAGGCGCACCCGACGAGCCACCCGGTCATGGTCAAGATCGAGATGAAGAACGGGTTCTACGACACCCTCGGCATGAATCCGACCGAGTTCGACGGCTACGTCAAGGCGCACCTCGGCAGCGTTCTCTACACCCCTGCCGACCTGCTCACCAACAGCGACGGCACGCGGTACCCGGACCTCGACACCGCCGCCAGGGCGAACAACTGGGCGAGCTACGGCTCGCTCGCGGGCCGCGCGATCGTCGACATCATCCCCGGCACCTTCGAACAGGCCGTCAGCCCCGCCTCCTCGTGGTCGGACGTCGTCTACGCCCAGCACCTCAAGGACCTCGCCGCCGCGGGGAACATCAGCCAGGCGGCGGTCTTCCCCAGCGTCCTCGGCGCCCAGGCCGTCGACCCGCGCACCCGCTACAGCGACACCACGCTGCGCCCCTGGTTCGTGGTGTTCGACGCGGACGCGGCGGCCTGGGTCGGTGACGGCGACACCGAGTGGTACCACACCAACCACTATCTGACGGTCGTCACCGACGCCTACGACGTCTCGCCCGCGCTCAGTTCCTCCGCCCCGTCACTGGCCGACGCCCAGGCCCGGGTCGCCCTGCTCGCCGCCGACGGAGCCTCGTACATCTCCTCGGACTGGATCACCGCACCGGCCGACGGCGTTCTCAGCGACGTGCTGCTCCGTGGCTGACGTCCGGCGCCCGCGCGCGCTCCTGCGTGTCCTGGTCACGGGTGCCGCGGCGCTCGCGCTCGCCGTGTCCGGCCAACTGGCCGGCACGGCGGGGGCGGTGGCCGCGACCGACCCCGTGTCGCTGGTCAACCCCTACATCGGCACCGGTGGCAACGGCGACTTCAGCGCCGGGAACACCTTCCCCGGCGCCGACGTGCCGCACGGCATGCTCCAGTGGTCTCCCGACACCACGTCACGTCCCAAGGGCGGCGGCTACAACTACGCCGACTCGGCCGTCTCGGGCTTCAGCCTCACCCATGTCTCCGGCGTCGGCTGCGACGCGGCCGGGGACCTGCCGATCCTGCCCGTGGTGGGCTCGCTCGGCTCGGACCCGGCCTCCACGACGGAGTCGTTCTCGCACTCCGGCGAGACCGCCTCGCCCGGCTCCTACGCCGTCGGCCTGGGCAACAGCACCGGCGTCGCGCTGACCACCAGCACGCACGCCGGCATCGGCCGGTTCACCTTCCCGTCCTCCACCCAGGCGAGCCTGCTCCTCAAGGTGCAGGACACGCAGACGCCGTACGCCTCCTCGACGCTCGGCCTCAGCGGCGGCAACACCGTGACCGGGTCGATCACCAGCACCGGCTTCTGCGAGGACACCACTCCGATCACGCTCTACTACGCGATCACCTTCGACCACCCCTTCACCGCCACCGGTACCTTCACCGGCGGCGAGTACCTGACCTTCGACACCACGAGCAGCAGGACCGTGGAGGCCCGGGTCGGCATCTCCTACACCTCGGTGACGGAGGCCGCGGCCAACCGGGACGCCGAGGTGACCGGGAAGACCTTCGCGGCGGTCGCGTCGGCGGCGTCCTCGGCATGGAGTGCCGAGCTCTCGAAGATCGCCGTCAGCGGCGGCACGTCCGACCAGCAGGACGTCTTCTACACCGCGCTCTACCACGCCTCGCTCTTCCCCGCCGTCATCAGCGACGCCGACGGCTCCTACCGCGGCTTCGACGGAGCGGTGCACACGGTGGGCAGCGGCCACGCGGCGAAGTACGCCGACTTCTCCACCTGGGACACCTACCGTTCGCAGGCCCAACTCACCGCGCTGCTCGACCCGTCGGCCGCCTCCGACATGGCGCAGTCGGTCGTCGACGACTACCAGCAGGGCGGCACACTCACCAAGTGGGGCATGGCGACCGGCGAGACGCACATCATGGTGGGCGACTCCGCCGTTCCGCTGCTCGCCGGCTACTACGCCTTCGGCGCCCGGAACTTCGACACGTCGACGGCCCTGTCCGCGATGGTGAAGGAACAGACGACCGACACCGACGTCACCCCGGGCGTGACATACCTGGACTCCTTCGGCTACCTGCCCACCAACTCGCTCTACGGCTGCTGCCACGAGTACGCCACCACCTCGACCCAACTCGAGTACGACACCGACGACTTCGCGCTGTCGGCGTTCGCGGGCGCGCTCGGTGACACCGCCACGCAGAAGAAGTTCCAGGACCGGGCGCAGGACTGGGAGAACGTCTACAACCCGTCCTCGGGCTACATCCAGCCCCGGCACTCCAACGGCCGCTGGATGGACGGGTTCAACGCCAAGCTGATCACCGGCACCTCCAGCAACGACTTCGCCGAGGGCGACGCCTTCACGTACACGCCGATGATCCCCTTCAACGTCGCCAGGCTGGCGTCGCTGGAGGGCGGGAACGCGTCCATGGCCTCGTACCTGGACAGTGTGCTGGGCGGCTACCAGGGCCTGGGCAGTGTCATCGGCACCCAGTCCAACATGGGCAACGAGCCGAGTATCGGGCTGCCTTGGGAGTACGACTGGGTGGGGGAACCGTACAAGACGCAGTCCACCGTGCGGGCGGTCCAGGACCAGCTGTGGACCAACACCGCGGGCGGTCTGCCCGGCAACGACGACCTCGGCGAGATGAGCGCCTGGTACGTGTGGTCGGCCCTCGGCCTCTACCCGGAGACCCCCGGCACCGCCGACCTGGCCCTCGGGAGCCCCCTGTTCACCTCCGCCGTGGTGACGGCGGGCGGGCACACCTTGACCGTCAACGCTCCGGCGGCGGCGGACGGTTCGCCGTACGTCCAGTCGCTGAGTCTCAACGGCGGTTCCTGGAACAAGGCGTACGTACCGGCCTCGTACCTCGGCAGCTCCACGCAACTGGACTTCACCCTCTCCTCGTCCGCCAACACCTCCTGGGCCGCGGCCACTTCGGCCGCACCGCCGTCCTACGACGGCACCCCGGGCACCGGAGTGGCCCAGCCCAGTGGTCCCCTCACCGAGACCGCGACCGGCAAGTGCGTCGACGACGCCGGCTCGGGCACCTCGAACGGCACCGCCCTCCAGATCTACACCTGCAACGGCACTACCGCGCAGTCCTGGAAGGTCGTCCCCGACGGCACCCTCCAGGTGCTCAACAACTGCATGGACGTGACGAACGGCGCGACCGCCTCGGGAACGAAGGTCCAACTGCACACCTGCAATGGCACCCAGGCCCAGCAGTGGCGGCCCGACTCGTCCGGCGAGATCGTCAACCCGGTCTCCGGCCTCTGCCTCACCGACTCCAGTAACGGCGCGACGAACAAGACCCAGTTGACCATTGCCACCTGCGCGACCGCCGCCGGCCAGCGGTGGACGCTTCCGGCGTCCGCGTGACGACGGGGGAGTGGTGGCCGGGGACCCGTATGCGACGAGGGGCCGGTCCATAGAGGATTGTTGACGCTCCCTTACCGGCCTCTTTCCGGTAACGCGCCTTCCCTTGCGTACGGTGTGCCCGTGGCGGGCGGCGGTTGCCGGCCGGTGGCCTTCGACCAGGTGGGACAGCGGATGACAACCAGGCGCCGGGCAGTGCTCGCGGCCATGACCGGAGCCGTGCTTGCCGGCTGCGCGGGACCGCGGACCGGGACGAGCGGCACGACGTCCCCTTCCAGCTCCCGCATGGCGCCGACGCCGACCGCCACGGGCATCGCAACCACTCGCCCCTCGGCCACCGCACGCCCTTCAGCCCCCGCGGTCTCCCGCGCCGAGATCGTGGCTCGCTTCGGGCACGCCGTACCGCACACCTGGGGCTTCGACGCACCCGGAGTGCTCCACAAGCTACCCGTCGCGGGAAAACGCCAGATCGCGCTGACCTTCGACGCCTGCGGCGGCCGGGGCGGCAGCGGCTACGACCGGGCGCTGATCGATTTCCTGCGCGCACATGACGTACCGGCGACCCTGTTCCTCAACTCCCGCTGGATCGACGCCAATCCGGCCGTCTTCCGGAAACTGGCCGCCGAGCCGCTTTTCGAGATCGCCAACCACGGCACCAGGCATCGGCCCCTGTCCGTGACGGGCCGTTCCGCGTACGGCATCCCCGGCACGCGCAACGCCGCCGAGGTCTACGACGAGATCGCCGGCAACCGGGCCAAGCTCACCGAACTGCTGGGCGGCCCGCCGCGCTTCTTCCGGTCCGGTACCGCGTACTGCGACGACGTGGCGGCACGGATCGTCACCGCGCTGGGCGAGCGGTTCGTCAGCTTCTCGGTCAACGGTGACGCGGGTGCCACCTTCACCCCCGAACAGGTCCGCACGACCGTCGCCTCCGCGCCCGCCGGTTCCATCGTCATCTGCCACATGAACCACCCCGAGGGAGGCACCGCCCACGGCATCGCCGCCGCCGTCCCCCGCCTGCTGACCACCGGCCACACCTTCGTCCGCCTCTCGGACGCACTGCACTGACAGGACGTCCGGCGTTCCCTCGGACAGGCTGCCCGACCGCCAAGCTCATGACTGCCGCCGCGCTGTCCGTCGCTGGAGGAAGTGTCCAGGGTGCAGGTCACCGATCCCGACGCCTTGTTGAGGTCCTTCCGCGCCTCCGAGCCGCCTGGTCCCGGTATGCGACTCTCGCCGGACCAGGCGTCAACTTCCGTACCAGCCAAGCCAGTTCTGGTTCATCAACAGGTCCCGTCGTGGCCTTGTTCGGTCGTCGCAGGTCAGTCCCGAAGAGACTCCCCTGAAGCGAGAGCCATGTGCGTACGGTCCCGACACCGAGGCGGTTCGTACCGGTCCGCCGTAGTCAAGGGAACACAAGGGGAGGCGCTGTGGCGAATGTGGAAGTGTCGCTGAAGGAGATGATGGCCGGCACCGAGGGGGCGTTGGGGGCCGCGGTGGTCGACTACACCAGCGGGATGGCGCTGGGCACGCTGGGCGGCAGCAAGAGCCTGGACCTGACCGTCGCCGCCGCAGGCAACACGGATGTCATCCGGGCCAAGGTGCGCACCATGGAGCAGCTGGGCCTCAAGGGTCAGATCGAGGACATCCTGATCACGCTGGACAGCCAGTACCACCTGATCCGTCTGATCACCGGCCGCAACGGCAACGGCCTGTTCCTCTACCTCGTCCTCGACAAGGCCCGCTCGAACCTGGCGATGGCCCGCCACCAGCTCAAACGCGTGGAGGGGGCGATCGAGATCTAACCCGGCCGGACACGCGGGACCTACGCCTGCCCATGATGTGAAGACTTCTTCAACTCATCACATCAGCATGGTCACAATGTGCGGTCGTGCAGGGCCGGGGGCGTGAAGGATCGGTTTCCGAGGGCGTGCCTGTGGCGCGGTGCCGCCCTCGGAAGCCGCCACATCCCGCGAGCGGCGTTCCCACCCACCCGGCAAGGAGCGAGCATCCATGCAGGTCCCCCTCTACCAGGTCAAGGCAGACTTCTTCCGCATGCTCGGGCACCCCGTACGCATCAGGGTCCTGGAACTCCTCCAGCACGGGCCGGTGTCCGTACGGGACCTGCTCGCCGATATCGAGATCGAACCGTCCAGCCTGTCGCAGCAACTGGCCGTCCTACGCCGCTCCGGCATCGTCGTGTCCGTGCGGGAGGGCTCCACCGTCCGCTACGCACTCGCCGGCGGGGACGTCGCCGACCTCCTGCGCGCCGCCCGCCGCATCCTCACCGAACTCCTCACCGGACAGAACCAGATCCTCGCGGAACTCCAGCAGGCGGACACTCCCGAGCAACCGCTGCCCACACCCAGGTGACGTCCGAGACGAGTGCCGTATGAGGGAACGACATCTCGGAAATCGTGGGACGGTGGCAAGCTCCCGTCGAGATCAGCCTCGGCCCCCGGGGCGTCAGGCGGTGCGCGTCATCGCGGTCCCGCACAGAGCGGGAGGACCTGTCGCCGCTTCGCCGACTTCAAGCGTGAGTGAGTCGTCCACGCTGCCGTACTCACCGTCGAGGCCTGGGCGGTCCCTCGCACGTTGGCACAGACGACCGGCCCGGTCAGTCGAACAGCAGGGCCAGTCGGTGTGGGTCGTTCTCTGAGGTAAGGACCAGTACGTGGCCCCTGCTGTTCGTGACGACGTCGGAGAGGAGCGGCCGTCCCCAGTCGGCGGGCAGGGGCACTTCGCGTCCCCCGATGGTGTCGTGGTAGCGGTGCGGGGTGCCCGTCCACAGCGCCGTGGGGGTGGCACCTCGCAGGGTCAGCAGGCCGTTCGCGTGCTCCGTCGTGAAGCGCAGCGCGTGGCGTGCGGGACCGCGGACCTGCCAGACGGAGAAGGGCTCGCCGGGCAGAGCGCCTGCCGGGGCGGCGGACTGGGCACCGGTGCTGTCGAGGCGGATCATGGTGACGCGGCCGTCGCGGGCGACGGAGTACAGCAGGGCGGTGCCGTCGCGGCAGGCCTCGGCGAGCGTGAGAAAGGCCTCCCCGGGGTCCCGGGCGACGAGGAGTTCCCGTTCGATCACGAGCGTCTCAGGGGCGAGGATGCGCAGGGTGGCGGGGCCCGCCGGGTCGGCGTCCAGGGCGAGCACGGCCAGCCGTGTCCCGTCGGCGCACACCACGGCGTCGTGCGACTGGGGAAGGGGCAGCCGTACCGGACGCCGGAACTGAAGCCGGGGGCCTTTGACGCCGTACCCCAGGTCTGCGGCCTGGATGCGGGAGGGCTTGTGCTCGTCGAAGACGTCATCGAGGTGCCAGAACGCGCGGTCACCGATCCAGCCCACGAAGTCACCAGCGAAGGGGGAGGTACGCGGGGGCCGCTCCCCGTCACTCCGTCCCCGCAGCGGCAGAACCGTGTCGGGGGCTTGGTCCACACCGTCCTCGAGCACGGACATCCGTACCCAGGGGGCGCCGTCCGGGCCGGTCATCAGAGCCGCATCGGCACCACTCACATCCTTCGCCAGCACCTCCTCGACGCCGTCGGGACCTACGGTCAGGTGGAAGAGGGCTCCGCCGTGACCGGTCCGGTGCGCGGCGACGACGACCGCGTCACCTTCTCCGCGCCAGGCACTCCGGAATTTCACGTCCCGCACCGTGACGAGGCGAACACCCGAAGCCGTGTCGGACCGCCACACCAGCCGCGAGGGCGAAGGACTCAGTTCACGCATGCGGTCATCGTAGGCGGGGGCCCGGAGTTGAGGACTGCACGCCGTCGCTGGGAGGTGCCGTGGGGTCGCGGTCCTGCCCCGGCGGCCCCGTCGGCGAGTGCTCGCTTCGTGGTTCCTGAGCCTTTTTCAAGTCGGCTGTGGTGACCGTGAGTCGGACTGTCCTGCGCAGCGACGAAGCTCCTGGCGGCGTCTTCGCGCCGCGCGTCAGGCGCTGCTCGCTCTGGCTCACCTGCGGTGCGGTGATGCCTCTCAGCCCGGGGTGTACCTCAGGACAGGTCCACCCAGACCTTCCCCGCCGCGGTGGACGCCGCGGCGAACGCCTGTTGGACGTCCTGAAGGGCGTAACCGTCGCTGACCACCGCGCCGAGACGGGGCGTGGTGCGTGACTCCAGGGCGCGGAGGGTCTGTGCGAAATCGACCGGGTGGTCATAGATCATGCTGCCGATGAGGGTGATCTGTCGCGCGACCAGGTCGCGGGTCGACACCCCGAGCGGCGCCGTGTTCATCCCGATCAGCACGGCGGTCCCCTGCACGGCGAGCCGTCGCAGTCCCTCCTCGGCGACCCCAGGGGCTCCGGAGGCCTCGAAGAGATAGGGGAGTCCGTCCCTGTCCGGTGGCAGAACCGTCGCGCCCAGGGAGCAGGCGCGGTCGAGCCGGGCCTCGTTGGGCTCCTGGACGAACACTGTCACACCGTGCTCGACCAGGGCCTGGCACAGCAGCAGACCCTGCGAGCCGGCCCCGGTCACCAAGCAGCTCTGCCCCGGTGCGATGCCCGAGCGCCGCATCGCCGCCCGTGCCACGGTCGCGGGTTCCACGCAGATCAGGTCCTCGGGCGGCAGCCGGGGTGCGACCGGCCACACGAACGCCGCCGGAGCCACCACGTATTCACTCAGCAGACCGGGAACGGTCAGTCCGACCGCGGCCCGGCCGCCGCACGCCGACGTCCTGCCGGCCAGGCAGGGTTCGCAGGACAAGCAGCAGTAGTCCGGTTCGACGACGACGTCCTGGCCGGCGCGCAGGCCGCTGACTGCGTCGCCCAGTTCGACGATGCGGCCCGTCCCCTCGTGGCCCAGGATCCAGGGCAGTCGCGGTGGCTGTCGGCGTCCCGCGTGCACCGCGAGGTCGGAGCCGCACAGACCCGTGCCCCGCATACGAATCAGCACTTCTCCTGGGCCACAGGCCGGTTCCGGCACGGACACCACGGACAGTGCGCCGGGCTCTGTCAGTACAGCGGCCCTCAACGGAACGCCTGCTTCCCACGGCGGCACGTCGACAGCGTCATGCCCAGAGCGTGCCACGAATGATTCTCATAGCGGTAGACCGCATGCCGCACCTTTCGGCGAACACCTTGCGGTGCGTAACTCGGCGTTCACATAGAGAAGTTCGGCTCGCCTTGAGCGCCATGACAACACGTGACGGGTGATCGGATCCGTGGCCGCTGTGTATCCGGTGCGCGTACGCTGTGATGGAATCGTCATACCGTGAGTCTTGAGCAAGGAGTCGACCGGCCATGTCGGACAGTACCTTGGCGCCCGATACCCAGCAGGATCTGTATGCACTCTGCTCGGAGGGGCAGAAATTATTGTTCAGTGAGGCAAAGACGGCCTATGACTTCAGCGATGAGCCGGTGGGCGACGACCGCCTCCAGGCCATCTATGAACTGTTCAAGTGGGCTCCGACCTCGGCGAATATCAATCCGCTGCGCATTCTGTACGTGCGTACCGAAGCCGGAAAGCAGCGGCTGCTGACGGGCGTTGCGAAGCCCAATCAGGAGCAGACCGCCGGGGCTCCGGTCACCGCGGTGCTGGCCGCGGACACGCAGTACCCGGAGTACGTGCCCTTCCTCGCGCCCTCCAACCCGCAGTTACGCGAGATGCTGGAGGCCAACCAGCAACTGCGCGAGTCCCAGATGGACTTCAACGCGGTGCTCCAGGCCGGCTACTTCGTACTGGCCGTCCGTGCGGCCGGGCTGGCCGCCGGGCCGATGAAGGGCTTCAACGCCCAGGCGGTGGACCAGGAGTTCTTCCCTGACGGCAGGTGGAAATCGGTCCTTCTGGTCAACATCGGTTTCCCGAGTGCCACGGCGTTCCGGGACAGGCTGCCGCGCCCCTCGTACGATCAGGCGGTACAGCTGGCCTGACCTCCAGCCCGTGTCGGACGGAGGCCGTCGTCCTGTCGGCCCCCGTCCGGTGACGGTCCCCGGCCGTGAACACGAGCCCCCACGACAGACCGACGATTTTCGGTCAATCATCGGCCAACTCCCTCGCTCAGGCCGCCCATACGATGCCCTTCCGAGCCGGCAAAAGGCGACGCTGTTCCAGCTGGAGAAGACGGCATGGTCGCTTCGTGACGTACGACTCGTTCGTTTGACAGCACGGCGCTCCGGGAATTATGCATGAGGCCCGAGAGCCCCCTGATCCGGTGCATGCTACGGCTGCGCGCTGACAGCTGCGCGCTGTGTGCATGCCGTTGAAATCGAAGACTCCGGCCCGTCACGCGCTTTCCCTCACTCAATCCATCCCCGACGCAATACGCCACGGGCAGCGAGCGTGGGCAAATACTCCCGCGCCGCTGTGGAGTTCTGCCTGCACGTCATTCGCTTTCGCGTGGACAGCGCTGCCTTCGGCCACGCGTATCGAGAAATTTCGGGAAGTTTGGGGTGCCTGTGAACTTGACGGAATGCCGCGACTCCACAGCCAATGCCGATCGGCCGACGGTCGGCTTCCGAAAGAACCAGGAGAACCAGGGAAACTGCGGGCACGGCCGGCCCGGAGGGGGCCTTTCCCATCTGGTCGAGCGCGACGGCATCCCGGCATCCCTGGGTGCGTTGCTGGCCGAGGCCGCGCGGGGCAAGGGCCAGCTGGCCGTCGTGGAGGGGCCGTTGGGCAGCGGCAAGACCAGGCTGGTGCACGAGTTCCTCGAAGCCCTCGAACCAGGCGGCGCCCGTGTCCTGAGAGCCACCGCCTCGCTGTGGGAACATCAGCTGCCCTTCGGCGTGTTGACCCAGCTCTTACATGGCATGACGCTTCCGTCGCCCAGCGGGGACCGCATGCGCGCACTGCTGTCCTCGGTGGTCGAACGCACTGTCACCGAGGGAGAGTTCGCCGGCGGCGACCAACAGGCCCACGTCGTCGATGTGTTCCAGAAGCTCACCGTGAACCTGACGCACCTGGCCGAGACCACGCCTCTGGTGATCTGTGTCGACAACGCCCACTACCTGGACTCGCCGTCCCTGCACTTCCTCGCCGGCATCGTGCCCTGGCTGCACCGCGCCCGCATCCTGCTCCTGCTCACCGACGACCAGACCCTGCGATGGTCGCGTTCGCCCCTGCTGGAGGGGCTGCTCTCGCAGAGCCCGAACGCACACCGGATCGTCCTGACTCCCCTGAGCCGGAGCGGAGTCGACGCCCTGGCGAGCCGGCTGCTCGGACCGCACACCGCCACTCCCCGGCTGACCGCGGAGCTGCACGGCATCAGCGGCGGCAACCCCCTCGCCGTCCAGGCCCTCGTCATCGACCAGCAGGGCGGTGGCGCGAGTTACCCGGAAGGTTACGGACAGGCACTGCTCGACCTCGTGGCGCACTCCTGGCCCTCGATGCTGCCCGTGGTACGTGCCCTCGCCGTGCTCGGCGGCGCGGCGGCGGTGGCGGACGTGGCCCGGCTGGCCGGGGTGGACGCCAAGGTCACCGGCTGGGCCCTGTACGCCCTGGTCAGCGCCGGCATGCTCACCGAACGCCACGCGTTCCGGCACCCGGTGGCCATCTCCGCCGTACTGGACGACATGCCCGCAGGCGAGCGCGCCGCACTGCACCGCGCCGCCGCCGAGCTGCTGCACGAGTCCGGAGCATCGGCACTGACGGTGGCCGGACAGCTGATGAGCGCCGGGGACCCCGGCATCGACGGCGCCACCGACATCCTGGTCGGGGCCTCCCACGAAGCACTGGCGACCGGCGACGTGGAAACGGCGCTCGACTGCCTCGACCTCGCCCAGCGCACCCAGGCGGACGGCCGTACCGCGGCACGCATCCGTGCCCGGCTCAGCCGACTGGAGTTACAGCTCAAACCGCAGGTGGCCGTGCGCCATCTGCGCCCCCAGCTGAGGGACTTCACCGCCGGCCACCTGGACCGTCTTGAGACCTCCGAACTGGTGCTCACCCTGGCCGAAGCCGGTGCCCTCGACGAACTGACCGACCTGCTGGACGTGCTGCGCGTCCGCTCCCACCAGGGCGCAGGACCCGGCACCGAGGACATCCGCCCCCTGACGAACTGGGCGGCGATGACGTACCCCCTGCACGCCGGGCTGCGGAAGCTGGCCCAATCCGTCGCGGCGGCCACCCCCGAAGCCGCCCCCTGTCACGACCCATGGCTGCCCTCGGCCGTCGCCCTCGCCGACGACCTGGTCCGCGGACGCCACGACCAGCTGGTGCACCGCGCCGAACTCCTGCTGCGCACCTTCCGCCTCGACCACGGCTCACTGTGGAGCGCCGAGTACGGAGCGCTCGCCCTGCGCGGGCTGCTGCACGCCAACCGCCTGGACGAGGTCGTGTCCTGGTGCGGGAAACTGGAGGCCGAGGCCGCCGCCCACCACGCCGTCGCCTGGCAGGGCAGGTTCCTCGCGATGCGGGCCGAGGCCCACCTGCGCCGGGGGGACCTGGTCTCCGCGCACGACCTGGCCGCCCGCTCCCTGTCCCTCGTACCGCCACAGGGCTGGGGCATCGGCCTGGCCGGGGTCCTGGGCTGCGCCATCCTGGCCGCCGCCCGGTCCGGCAGACTGGATCTGGCGGAGAAGTACGTCGCACAGCCGATCCCCGAACACGCCCTGCACAGCCGCTACGGCGCGCAGTATCTGCACGCCCGGGGCCACTACCGGTTGGCGACCCACCACCCGCAGGCCGCACTCGCGGACTTCCTGGCCTGCCGCCAGCTCGCCGAAACGGGGCACGCGCCCGGCACCGAGCTGGTCCCCTGGCGGACCAGCGCGGCCGAGGCATGGCTCGCCCAGGACGACCAGGACCAGGCCAAACGCCTGGTGCGGGAACAACTGGCCCGGCTGCTCCCCGGCCCGTCCCTGGCCCGCGGGCTGTGCCTGCGCACCCTGGCGGCGGTCAGTCGGGTCACCCGCCGTCCCCAACTGCTCACCGAAGCCGTCGACATACTCAAGGACAGCGGGGACGACTACGAGCTGACCCGGGCGCTGATCGACCTCAGCACCGCATTCAAGGACATCGGCGACCAGCGCAACGCCCGCCGGGTCGCCCACCGCGCCTGGCACCTCGCCCAGCAGACCGGAGCCGAGCACCTGTGCCGGGAGGCCGCCCTCGAACCCGTCGAGCCCGAGGCCGTGTCGTCCGCGAAACAGCGTCAGGACCGGCTGTCCTCGCTCACCTCGCAGGAGCGCCGGATCGCCTCATTGGCGGCCAAGGGCTGCACCAACCGGGAGATCGCCGCGAAGCTGTACATCACCGCGAGCACGGTCGAGCAGCACCTCACACGGGTGTTCCGGAAGGTGAACGTCAAACGGAGGCAGGACCTGCCCTATCTCCTCTGATCCGCCCGCTCACTCCCACAGCCCCGAGCCGAACTGGTCGACCAGTTCCCTCAGTTCACGCGAGGTCCGGGCCGCGCCGTAGACGTGGTGGTCCGGGCGCACCAGAAGGAACCGCGCCCGGACCGCCCTGAGCAGGGGCAGATACACGCCGTCGACGTCGACGACGGCGCCCGGAGTGACCTCGGTGTCCGTCGGCACCATGTGCACGACACGGGTACCGAGTGCGGCGAGGAAGGCGAGCCGGGGCTCCTCCAGCGCCGCACCGGGATCGGCCGATCCGAGCAGCACCGGACCGGTGCCCACCACCTCGTCGAGCAACCCGGTCACGCCCTCGTGTCGCACCCGGCCCTGCGGCAGCACCTCCCCGGCCGGCGGCACCGGCGCCGTACCGATGCCGGTGTAGAGCAGACCTGTGCGCAGTCGCGTACCCGCGCCGTTCCGCCTGCCGCGGCCGGTGTCGGCGCCCGCCAGCAGCGAGGCGTCCCGGCTCGCGGCAGCGGCGGCGTCGGTCACGCACAGGACCCTGCCCAGCCGCACCGAGGTGTCGATGGCTTCCCGTACGTGGTCGGAGCGCTCACGTTGATAGGTGTCCAGCAGCCCTTCACCGGCGGCTCCGCGCAGCACCAGGTCGAGTTTCCAGGACAGATTGAGCACGTCCCGGATGCCCGCGCACATGCCCTGACCCGTGAACGGCGGCATCAGATGGGCCGCGTCCCCCGCCAGCAGCACCCGGCCCCGCCGCCATTCGTCGGCCCACGCGGCCTGGAAGCGGTAGACGGTGTGCCGCCGCAGGGTGGCGTTCTCCGGCCGGACGTCGAAGCGTTCGAGCAGTCGCCACGCCGTCTCCGCCCGGTTCAGCTCCGCCACGCTCTCCCCGGGCAGTCGCATGAACTCCCAGCGCCGGCGCCCCGGCCCGCTGCCCACCGCCGTCGTCGGACGGGCCGGATCGCACAGCTGCACATTGAGGGGGGAGAACACCCGCGGTTCGTGCAGCACCACATCGCACAGCAGCCAGTCGAAGGAGAAACCGAGATCCGTCCTGTCCACTCCGACGTGCTCGCGCACGAAGCTGTTCGCCCCGTCGCACCCGACGACCCAGGAGGCGGTGCACCGCAGCCGCCCGCCCGACGTGTCCTTCGCCGTCAGCTCCACCCCATTGCCGTCGTCCACCAGGTCCGTCGCGGTGTACCCGCGGAACACCCGCAGGCCGGGCAGCTGTTCGGCGCGGGCGCACAGCACCGCCTCCAGCGCGGGCTGGTGCATCGTGGTCGTCTCCGGCCAGCCGTGCTCACCCCGCTCGGCGAGTTCGACCCGCAGCAGTGACCTGCCGTCGGCGTTGCGCCAGTCGTAGCCGTCGGCCGGCAGACCGAGCTCCGCGAACGAACCTCCCACCCCCAGCGACGCGAGGGTCCTGGCCGTCTCCCCGTCGAAACTGGTCGCCCGGGGCAGGGTGTACGGGGTCTCCCACCGCTCCACCACCACCACGCGCCAGCCCCGGGCGGCCAGCAGGATCGACAGCACCTGACCGACGGGACCGTAGCCGACGACGAGTACATCCGCTTCCGGCGCGACCTGCTCCGTACCAGAGTCCGCAGGGTGCATTCCGCTTCTCCCTCCTCCGGTGCGGCGAACGTACCAGCGCGAGCCGATCCGACGACGCCGAAGAAGCCCGGCGATCAAGAAGTAAGGGGGGATGAGGGGGTGAATCAGGGGATCTTCGCCGTCCTCCCTGCGTGAGGCTGTAGGGGCCGAGCCGCTGAAGCGTCACCCGGAACTCCGACCACGGGAGTGCGAAGGCAGCATGCTACGTGCCGAACTGATCCGCCCTGTCCAGGACCTCCTCACCGAACAGAGCCGTCGCTTCGGCGCCAAGACCGCCTACGTCGACGCCAGACGCGCCGTCAGCTACGCGGACCTGGAAGCGCGCACCCGCCGGCTCGCCGGCCATCTCGCCGAACTGAACCTGCTGCCGGGCGACCGTGTGGCCATGTTCCTCGGCAACCGCGTGGAGATGGTGGAGAGCTACTTCGCCGTCGTCCGCGCCGGCGGAATCGGTGTCCCGGTCAATCCGCACGTCTCCCAGACGGAACTGGAGCACCTCCTCACCGCCAGCGGCAGCCAGGTCGTCATCACCGACACCGTTCACCTGCCACTGCTGCGCCGCCTGCACCCCGGGGCCACTCCGCTGACGGTGCTGGTGGTGGGCGAGGACCCGGCACCGCCTGGCTGCCTGTCCTACGAGCGCTTCGCCACCACCGAGCCCGGCACACCGGCCCGTGACGACCAAGGGCTCGACGACACCGCCTGGATGCTCTTCACCTCCGGCACCACCAGCGTGCCCAAGGGCGTGCTCGCCACCCAGCGCAACTGCCTCTGGTCGGTCGCCGCGTCCTACGTACCCGCGCTCGGACTCACCGCCGACGACCGTGTGCTGTGGCCGCTGCCCCTGTTCCACAGCCTCTCCCACATCGTCTGCGTACTGGCCGTGACGGCCGTCGGAGCGACCGCCCACATCACCGACGGGCACTCCGCCGAGGACGTACTGGAGCTGTGGGACCAGGAGCGCTGCACGGTCATCGCCGGAGTCCCCACGCTCTACCACTACCTCGTCCGCGCCTCCCACGCGCCCGGCTTCACGGCGCCCCGGCTGCGCGTGGGCCTGGTCGGCGGCGCCGTGACCACCGCTGCGCTGCGGCGCTCGGTCGAGGACGCCTTCGGTGCCCCGCTCATCGACGCCTACGGCAGCACCGAGACCTCCGGCTCGATCGCCATCAACTGGCCCACCGGCCCCCGGGTGGAGGGCTCCTGCGGACTCCCGGTGCCCGGCCTCGCCCTGCGCGTGGTCGACCACCGCACCGGTGTGGACGTGCCCGACGGCACCGAGGGAGAGGTGTGGGTCCGCGGCCCGAACGTCATGGCCGGCTACCACAACCAGCCCGAAGCCACTGCCGATGCGCTGCGGGACGGCTGGTTCCATACCGGCGACCTCGCCCGCCGCGACCGAGACGGCTATCTGACCGTCACCGGACGGCTCAAGGAACTCATCATCCGGGCCGGGGAGAACATCCACCCGGTCGAGGTCGAGGACGTCCTGCGGACCGTGCCGGGCGTGGCCGACGTCGCCGTGGCCGGCAAGCCGCACGACGTCTTCGGCGAAGTCCCGGTGGCCTTCATCGTCCCCGCTCCCGGCGGCTTCGACCCGGCCCAGGCGCTCGCCCTCTGCCGGGAGAGGCTGTCGTACTTCAAGGTCCCCGAGGAGCTGTACGAGATCGCGCGCATCCCGCGCACCGCGACAGGCAAGGTCACCCGGCACAAACTGCTGGACGGCCCCGCACGGCTGCGAGCGGTCGGCAACACCTTCCATGACGCGCTCTTCCGTACGAACTGGACACCCCAGCCTTCCGCCCCGTCGCCCCGGCCCGGCCGTTGGGCAGTACTCGGCCGGCCGAACCCCCCGCTCGCCGGCCTGCTCCGGGCCGCGGGTACCGAGGTGACCGGGTACAGCGACACGAACGAGCTGACAGCGGCGGTGGCCGCAGGGGCCTCCGCACCGGACGTGGCCCTGCTGCCGGCCCCTGCGGAGACCGAGGACTTCTCCAGGGAAGTCGGGGCGTGGCTGTCCTGTGCCGAACTGTCCGACACCCTGCTGGTGGTGCTCACCCGGGGCGCCGTGGCCACCGGCACGACAGAGGACATACGAAAGCCGGAACAGGCCGCACTGTGGGGCCTGGCGCGCTCCTTGCAGGCCGCGCAGCCGGGACGTATCGCCATCGTGGACCTGGACGCGACCGACGACGATACGGGTGACGGAACCGGCGAAGAGACGTTCGTCCAGGGCCTGTTGGCCACGGTGGCATCGGGCGAGGCCCAGAGCGCGATCCGCTCCGGCGTCGTACTGTTGCCACGGCTCGAACGTGTCGCCCTGGACATGGGCCTGGAGCCCGAGCGGAACACCTCCGTGTCCTTCGCCCCGCAGGGCACCGCGGTCGTCACCGGAGTGGACACCCGGCGCGGAGCCGTGATCGCCCGGCACCTGGTCACCGGATACGGCGTCCGCCGGCTGCTGCTGATCGCCTCGCCCGGGCAGGGCGGCCGGGCCGCCGAACTGTGCGACGGGCTCAGCGAAGCCGGAGCCGATGTCCAGCTCGTCGAATGCGACCTGGACAACCGCACAAAACTGAGGCGGGCGCTGGCCAAGGCCACCAGCCCCGTGAACGTGGTCGTACACGCCTGGGAAGCCGTGGACGAGCCGTCCGACAGGCGAGTGGCCATCGAGGCCAGAACGCTGCACGAACTCACCTGGCACCCCGACCTCACCGCGTTCGTGCTGTCGTCCTCGACCAAAGGGCTGCTCGGCGCGGCGGGGGAGACCACCGAGGCGGCGTCAGCGGCCTTCCTCGACGCCTACGCCCAGCATCTGCGCAGCCAGGGCATACCGGCCAAGTCCATCGCCTGGGGCCCCTGGGAGGGGGAGACCGACGGCACGACCGGTGCTCTGAGCCCGAGGCAGGCACTCGCGGCCCTGGACGCGGCCCTGGCCGTGGACCAGGCCCAACTCGTCGCGATGAAACTTGACGCGGACGCCGTGCCGACCGGGACCTCCTCCCCCCTGCTGGACGACCTGATCGACGTCCCGGTCCGCACCGCCACCGTGGACGAGGCTGTCATGGCCGCCCTGCGTGAACGGCTGACCCATGTGCCCGAGGCCGACCGCGACCGGTTGCTCACAGATCTCGTCCGCGACCAACTCGCCGACCTGCTCGGCCTGTCCGAGACGCGGACCGTCGAGCCGGACCGGGCCTTCACCGACCTGGGCCTGACCTCGGTCACCGTGGTGGAGTTGCGCAACCGGCTGAGCGAGGCCACCGGGCTCCGCCTGCCCGCCACCTCCGCCTTCGACCACCCCACCCCGGCGGCGCTGGGCAGCATGCTGCGACGGGAGCTGTCCGGCGGCACGGCCGAGGTTCCGGCCGCCGGACCGGGACAGCCCGCACCGGGTCCGGCCTCGGCCGCTGTCCCGGCCCAGGATCCGGTCGCGGTCCACGAGCCGATCGCGATCGTGGGGATGGCGTGCCGGCTGCCGGGCGGTGTGACGTCGCCGGAGGAGCTGTGGGAGCTGGTGGTCGCGGGCGGTGACGCGATCGGCGGCTTCCCGGAGGACCGTGGCTGGGATCTGGAGAACCTCTTCGACCCCGACCCGGATCACCCCGGGACGAGTTACGCGCGGCAGGGTGGATTCCTGCGTGATGCGGGGGAGTTCGACGCGGGGTTCTTCGGGATTTCGCCGCGTGAGGCGTTGGCGATGGATCCGCAGCAGAGGTTGTTGTTGGAGACGTCGTGGGAGGCGTTGGAGCGGGCGGGGATCGACCCGACGACGTTGCGGGGCAGGGATGTCGGTGTCTACTTCGGCACTCTCAATCAGGACTACGCCACCCATGCGGACAGGGTCCCCGAGGGGGTCGAGGGCTACCTGATGACCGGCAGCGCGGGCAGCGTGCTGTCGGGTCGGGTGTCGTACGTGCTGGGCTTCGAGGGCCCGGCGATGACGATCGACACGGCGTGTTCGTCGTCTCTGGTGGCGTTGCATCTGGCGGCGCAGGCGCTGCGGTTGGGCGAGTGTTCGATGGCGCTGGCCGGCGGGGTGACGGTGATGGCCGGGCCGGGCTCTTTCGTGGAGTTCTCCCGCCAGCGCGGGCTCGCCGCCGACGGCCGCTGCAAGGCGTTCGCGGCTGCGGCGGACGGCACGGGCTGGGCCGAGGGTGCGGGTGTGCTGTTGGTGGAGCGGTTGTCGGATGCGGAGCGGTTGGGTCATCGGGTGTTGGCGGTGGTGCGGGGCAGTGCGGTGAACCAGGACGGTGCGTCGAATGGTCTGACCGCGCCGAATGGTCCGTCGCAGCAGCGGGTGATTCGGCAGGCGTTGGCCAGTGCGCGACTGTCGGCTGCTGAGGTGGATGTGGTGGAGGCGCATGGGACGGGTACGGCGTTGGGTGATCCGATCGAGGCGCAGGCGATTCTCGCCACCTATGGGCAGGATCGCGATCGTCCGTTGTGGTTGGGGTCGTTGAAGTCGAATATCGGTCATGCGCAGGCGGCTGCGGGTGTGGCTGGTGTGATCAAGATGGTGATGGCGTTGCGGCATGGGGTGTTGCCGCGGACGTTGCATGTAGATGCCCCCACTCCGCAGGTGGATTGGTCGGCGGGTGCGGTGGAGTTGCTGACCGGGGAGCAGCCGTGGCCGGAGGAGGCGGGTCGTCCGCGTCGGGCGGGGGTGTCGGGGTTCGGGGTGAGTGGGACGAATGCTCACGTGATCCTGGAGCAGGCTCCGGAGCCTGCGGAGAGTGTGCCGTCGGTCCCGTTGGGTGGTGTGGTGCCGCTGCTGGTGTCGGGGCGGGGTGAGGCGGCCCTGCGGGCACAGGCGGAGCGGCTGCTGGGCTTTGTCGAACGTCATCCCGAGGTGAGCGTGACGCAGTTGGGTGCTGCGTTGGGTGTGGGTCGTGCGGGGTTGTCGGATCGTGCGGTGGTGGTGGCGGGGGACCGGGGTGAGGTGTTGGCGGGGCTTGCCGGTGTGGTGGAGGGTGCCGGTCTGGTGGTGGGCCGGGTGGGTGTGTCGGGTCGGGTGGTGTTTGTTTTTCCTGGTCAGGGGTGGCAGTGGGTGGGGATGGGTGCGGAGTTGCTGGAGTCGTGCCCGGTGTTTGCGGAGTGTATGGG
>NZ_JBIVNL010000009.1:0-348990 GCF_044753545.1 Streptomyces sp. NPDC088350
GCACGACCCCTCCGTGGACATCGCCGCCATCGCCGAGACCTTCACCCACATGCTCGCCACCCCGGCCGACTCCACGCACGAACCGGCCGAATGACCGTCGCCGCAGCAGAGGGTCAGGGAACGACGTAGCCGCCGTCGACCGGGAGCGCGGCGCCGGTGATGAACGACGCCTCGTCGCTCGCGAGGAACAGCATGGCGGCGGCCAACTCGGTGGGCAGGCCCCAGCGGTGCATGGGCTGGGCCTTCATCACCGCGTCCGGCGGGGGCTCCGGGGTGTCCGCCGTGGCCCCGGCCAGACCGGTCCATGTCATGCCGGGGCACACCGCGTTGACCCGTACGTTCTGTGTCGCGTGGTCGAGTGCCGCGCACTTCGTCATCTGTACGACGCCGCCCTTGGCAGCCGCGTACAGCGAGTGTCCCTTCCATCCGACGAGGCCGGCGGCGGAGGCGGTGTTCACCACGGACCCGCCGCCGGTGCGCAGCATCGAGGCGATGCCGTACCGCATGCCGAGGAAGACGCCCTTGAGGTTCACCGCGAGGACGTCGTCGAAGGTGCTCTCGTCCTGCTCGGTGATCGGTTTGCGGGGGCCGCCGAAGCCGGCGTTGTTGCAGAGCACGTCGAGGCGGCCGAAATGCCGTTCGGCCGCCTCGATCATGTGCCGCACGTCGGCGGCGACCGACACGTCGGCGTGCACGGCGTGGGCCGCCTCGCCGATCTCCGCAGCGACCTTGTCCTGGGCACCGCTGCGGTCGGCGCACACGACACGGGCACCTTCGCGCGCGAACAGCAGCGCCGCCGCCCGGCCCATGCCGGACCCGGCGCCCGTGATGACGGCGACCTTGCCGGCGAGTCGTCCTGCTGTGACCGTCATGGCTTCAGCTCCTTACGGGGTGAATTCCCGGAAAGGGGTCACCGGGAGAGGACGGGCGGCCCGGCCGGTACCGCGGCGGCCGGACTCACGACGGGAGGTCCGCCGTGGTGCGGTGACCGGTCCGCTCGGCGAGCGCCGGATCGTGCTCGGTGAGCAGTTGCCGGACGCGGAACTCGGCGAGCGGTCCGAGGGAGTCGTAGATGCCGGCGAAGACCGAGCGCGCGGTGCGGTTGGGCCAGCCGTCGGGCAGGAGGTTCTCCGGGAGTTCGGGGTCGGTGCTGATGATCTCGCGCCAGAAGTCCTTGACCGTCGAGCGCGCGACCAGGGCCTCCGCCGATCCGACGTGGCCGCGGGTCACGCGCTCCAGCAGGGGGGCGTACTCGGCGTCGAACTCCTCGTAGCCGGCGCGGATGGCGTCCAGGTCCCAGGCGGTCAGCGGGTCTCCGTGGCCGATCGCGTGCGTCACCGTGGAGCGCAGCACCGTCGCCCTGCCGACGCCGACGCTCTCCAGCAGTTCGACCGTCTGCTCCTGGTCGGCGTGGGGCGACATCCACACACCGTCGTGGACGGCCGCGTAGCCGAGGAAGCGCAGTCGGCGCCGTAGGACGTGCCGCAGGTCGCGCTGTTCGTCGGGGACGGAGAAGACCACGGTCGTCCACAGTCCGTCCCACGGGCGGTCGCCGGTGCCGAACTCCACGATGCGGCGCTGGCTCTGTTCCAGGGCCCGGGCGGCGTCCGGTGCCATCGCGTAGAACGTCCGGCGGCCCTGCTTGGACACGTCGAGCACGCCCCGCCGGGCCAGCCGCCCGATGGCCGCGCGGGCGCTCACCGGGGTGATGCCGAAGTCGCCGAGCAGCGCGACCAGGGCGGCGGACGGCAGCGGCTCGTCCGTCCGGAACCAGTAGTCGGTGAACAGGCCGAGGATCAGGTGCTGCGGGTTCGCGCCGGTCTGGGTCCGGGGCAGGTCGATGTCGACGAGTGTCTGGACGGTCATCAGCGTGAGGTTACCGGCGGGCGGTGCCGGGCGACCGGTCGGCCGGTCCTCAGGGGGCGCGTCATCAGGTGTTGCGCCCCCCGTTCACGCCGACGACCTGTCCGGTGACGTACCCGGCCTCGTCCGAGACCAGGAAGGCGCACGTGGCGGCGATGTCCTCCGGGCGGCCGGCCCGGCGTACGGGCGTGCGGGCCGCGTGGTCCTCGATGCTGCCGCCGAGTACGCCCCGGCGCTCCGATTCGCGGAGCATCGGCGTGTCGATGAACCCGGGCGGAATGGTGTTGACCGTGATCCCCTTCGGGCCGAGTTCCAGGGCCAGCGCCTTGGTGAAGCCGATCAGCCCGGCCTTCGAGGTCACGTAGTGCACCATGTACGGCTGTCCGCTCTGCGCGCTGGACGAGGAGATGTTGACGATGCGTCCCCAGCCCGCGTCGACCATGTCGGGGAGTACGGCCTGGGCGCAGTGGAACGGGCCGTCGAGGTTCACCGCCATCATCCGGCCCCACTTCTGGTCCGTGATGTCGGCGAAGTCGCGGAATCCGGTGATGCCCGCGTTGTTGACCAGGACCAGCAGCGGGCCGAACGCCCGCCGGGCGCGCCGCATCCCCTCGTCGACCTGTGCGCGGTCGGACACGTCGACCCCGCCGACCGCGAGGGCCTCGCCGCCGTCGGCCCGTACCTCCTCGGCCACCTTCTCGGCGGCCGGAGTGTCGAGTTCGAGGACGGCGACCGCGAACCCGTCCCGCGCGAGGCGGTGGACGATCGCCCGGCCCATGCCGGACCCGCCGCCGGTGACGACGGCGGCCCGGCGCCCGTCCGGTCCGTTCAGGTGAACCACCACGCCGTGCGCTCCCCTCTCAGACCGCCGGCTCGGCGGTGGTGTCGAAGAAGGCCGCGCCCGAGTCGGGGATACGCGGCTGCTCGAAGACGTTCACCGCGTACGACACGAGGATCATGGAGTAGAGCAGGCGCAGCAGACGGCCGGCCGGTTCGGGCAGGTGGTGGATGTCCTGGCCGTTCAGGTGGCCGATCGCCTCCTCTGCGCGTGGCGCGACCGCGTCGTAGAACTCGGTCAGTTCGGGAAGTGTCTTGGACAACCGTGTGGCGTACCGCTCCTGACGGGTCGGCAGGGCCCATTCCGGTACGTACGGTTCGAGGTCGGTGAACCCGTCGGGAAGCAGTGGCTCCGTGGTGTCGGTCATCGGGCCTCCTCCTGTTCGGCGCCCGCGCGGTGCGCGGCGACGGTGTCGCGGACCGTCTTGTGGAAGTGGCGGATCAGCAGTTCCTGATCGCTGAGGTGGAACTCCTGGTTGGCGCGCGTGGACAGGCCCGAGTGCGTCGCCTCGATGGTGTTGACGTCCTGCATGGCGAACTCGATGGTGCTGTCGACGACGAGTTCCTGGGCCAGCCGTTCCTGCGCGTTCTTCGGCGGCACGAAGTAGAGGTCGATGTCGTAGATGTGCGAGTCGACCGACTCGGGCCAGTAGGTGTAGGTGATGTAGTAGCCGCGCTGCCAGATCTGGACGGACAGGTTCGGGAACAGCCAGAACTGGTCGTTGCTCCAGGCCCGGATCCGCCCCTTGTTGAGGAACTCCGGCTGCGGGCCGATGTCGGGAACGTCGTCGGGACCGAACAGCCCGGCCCGGAACAGCCGGTAGACCCACTTCTGGTCGCGGCCGGCGGGCCCCGCCGTGCCGGGTTCGCGGGCCGGCAGCGGGGGCGGTCCGGGGACCGAGGTCAGCATGTGCGGGGTGAACAGGTCGTAGTGGTACGAGTCCACGGGCGGCACCATCTTCTCCGCCTTGCTGACGTCCTTGTCGATGAAGCGGGCGTGGACGTACGGCGGGTGGTACCACTCGCAGACGGAGTCCACGGCGAGCTTCCAGTTGCCGCGGATGCGGGAGCGGAATCCGTAGCGCTGCGTCATCAGCTCGAAGGGGTACTCCTCCAGTTCCAGCAGCCGGTCGCCGAGGAACGTCCGGAGCGGGACCGGGTCCTCGGCGAGGTTCACGAAGACGAATCCGGCGAACTCCTCGCAGTGCACCGGCGGCATGCGCAGCCGGTTCTTGTCGAGGTCGAAGAACTCCTGCTCGTTCGTGACGTGGGTGACCTGCCCGTCGAGTCCGTACCGCCAGCCGTGGTACTTGCAGTGGAACTCGCGGCAGAAGCCCTTGCTCTCCTCCCCCGGGTGTTCCTGCCAGACGACCTTGTTGCCGCGGTGGGCACAGACGTTGTGGAAGGCGTTGGCCTTGCCGTCCCGGCCGCGGGCGACGACGATCGACGCCAGCCGTCCGGGCAGTTCCCGGGTGAAGTACGAGCCCTTGCGCCGCAGTTGCTCGGAGCGGCCGACGTACAGCCAGGACCTCTTGAAGACCGCCTCGCGCTCGGCCTCGAAGAACTCCGGTGAGACGCAGTCCTCGTACGAAACCGGTGCGGTGCCGAGGTCCGCGTACTGCGGTGTGAACTTGCCCCTGCCGGTGGCCAGGCGCTCCTGCAGTCCCGTCATGTCGTTCGTCCTCTCGTCTGCCTCGTTCTTACGTTAAGCAGTTTGCGGCACGTACACAAGATATCTGTCGCCTATCACGTCCAGGGTTTCTCGTCCCAGGCGCGGTCCAAAGGCTCCATCCCGCCACCGAAGGGAAAGAACTCCTGCTGTGCGTACGTCTCGCGGCCGAGACCGTGGCCCAGCTCGTCGAGGAAGCGGCGCTTGAGTTCCTGGGTGAACAGCTGCCGGGTGTAGCGGAGCGTCAGGTGGGGCCGCTTCGCCAGCTCGCGGGCGAGTTCCCAGGCCCGGTCGAGCACGGCCTCCTTGGGGTGCACCTCCGCGACGGCGCCCCAGTCCATCGCCTCCCGCGCGGACAGCTTCCTGCCGGTCAGCAGCAGGTAGCGGCCCCGGTTGTGGCCGACCAGGAACGGCCAGATCACATGCTGTCCGTCGCCGGGCACCTGGCCGCGCGGGAAGTGCGAGACGTCCTGGAACCAGGCGTCCTCGGAGGCCAGCACGATGTCGCCCATCAGCGGGACCTCGGAGTGGATGTTGCACGGCCCGTTGACGACGCTGATCATCGGGACGCCGACGTTGAGCACGTTCCACATGAGGTTGTGGTTGTACCAGGCCTTCTCGTCCAGTTTGTGCAGACCGCGGACGCCGGGCATCGCGTCGTAGACCGGCTCCTTCGGCAACTCGCCGTCGGGCATCCGGCCCCAGTCGGCGTTGTAGTTCGCGCCGGTGCCGGTGTGGATGAGGACCTTGATCTCCCGGTCGCCGGCGATGTCCGCGAAGGCGTCCGCCATGTCGTCGTGGGACTTCCAGTCCCACACGAGGCTGCCGCCGCCGGTGTGGCACCGCATGAGGAGGATGCCCTCCTCGCTCAGCTCGAACTCGTAGTTGGGGTACCGGTCCTGGTAGTCCTCGAACCTCGCACGCTTGACCACTGCCGTCCCTTCGTCGTCGCGGCGGGGCACCGTCGGCCCGCACCGAAGGAGCGCCACCCCGGGGCATGGCGCCCACAGTAGTGAACAGTTATCGTCTCGTACGTGACAAGAATGCAGCTCTTCAGATTCGCCGTCCAGGGCACGAGGGCTACTTCGGCGGGCGAGTGGCGGGATCTCGCCCGCTCGGTGCAGGACCTCGGCTACACGACACTGTTCGTCGCGGACCACTACCTCGGGCCCGGCCCGGCGGCACGCGAGTCCCGCATGCCGCCCCAGCACCTCGCGCCGATCACCGCGATGGCCATGGCCGCCGCGAGCACGGAGACACTCCGGGTGGGCTGCCGGGTCTTCTGCGCCGGTTACCACGTACCGGCGGTGCTCGCGAAGGAGATGGCCACCCTCGACCTGCTGTCCGACGGGCGGCTGGAGTTCGGGATCGGGGCCGGCTGGAGCGAGCGCGAGTTCACAGCGCTCGGCCTCCCGTTCGCCCCGGCCCCGCGGCGGGTGGACCAGCTGGAGGAGGTCGTGGCGCTGGTCAAGGCCCACTGGAGCGGTGAACCCCTCGATGTGCGGGGCGAGTTCGCGACGGCCGTGGACTTCGCGGGTCTGCCGATACCGGTCCAGCGTCCGCGACCGCCGATCATGATCGGCGGTTCCCGCCGACGCGTCCTGTCCTTCGCGGCCCGCGCGGCGGACATCGTGAGCATCGCGAACGTGCCCTTCGACGAGGTGAACGGCGTCGGCCGGACTCCGCCGGAGGAAGCCGCGCACCGGTTCGGCGTGGTCCGGGAGGCGGCCGGGGAGCGCTTCGGCGAGCTGGAGATCGAGAGTTCCCCGTTCTTCGTCCGGATCACCGACGCACCCGAAGCCGCCGCGGCGAAGCTGGCCGAGGCGCTCCACACCCCGCCCGCCGTCCTGCTCGACCACCCGAACGTGCTGATCGGCACCGTCGACGAGATCGTGGACCGGCTCCAGGAACGGCGCGAGGTCTTCGGACCGAACTACATCACCGTCCAGCAGTCCGAGGCGGAGAGGTTCGCCCCCGTGGCCGCCCGCCTCGCCGGGAAATGAGGGTCAAGTGACCGAACAGAAGCGGTTGTTCATCGGCGGTCGGTGGGCGGATCCGAGCACCGGCCAGGTCATCGACGTGGTGTCCCCGCACACCGGGCAGGTGATCGCGACGGTCGCCGCGGCGGGCCCGGCGGACGTCGACCGGGCGGTGGCGAAGGCACGGACCGCGTTCGACGAGGGGCCGTGGCCGCGGCTCGCTCCCGCGGAGCGCGTCGCCGCCGTCCGGCGGCTCGCGAGCCTCTACAGGCAACGGCGCCGCGAGATGGCGCAGTTGATCACCTCGGAGATGGGCGCCCCCATCAGCTTCTCGAAGTTCTCCCAGGCCACCCTGCCCACGCTGCTGCTCGACGCCTACGCCGACATCGCCGGCACGGTCGCGTGGGAGGAACGGCGTCCGGGCCGTTTCGGTGGCGACATCCTGGTCCGCAAGGAGCCGGTCGGGGTCGTCGCCGCGATCGTTCCGTGGAACATGCCGCAGTTCCTGATCGTCGGAAAGCTCGCCCCCGCGCTGCTGGCCGGGTGCACCGTCGTCGTCAAGTCGGCACCCCAGACCCCGCTCGACGCGCAGCTGCTCGCCGAACTCGTCATCGAGGCGGACCTGCCCGAGGGCGTGGTGAGCATCCTCCCCGCCGACGTCGAGGCCGGCCGCCATCTGGTCGGACACCCGGACGTGGACAAGGTGTCCTTCACCGGCTCGACCGCCGTCGGCCGCGAGATAGCCGCGACCTGCGGCGCCTCGCTGAAGCGCGTCGGTCTCGAACTGGGCGGCAGGTCGGCCGCCGTCGTCCTCGACGACGCCGACCCCACCGCGGTCGCCAAGGGCATCGAACTGGCCGGCCTGATGAACAGCGGACAGACCTGCGTCGCACAGACCCGTGTGCTCGTCCCGGCCGCCCGCCACGACGAGTACCTCGACGCACTGGCCACCATGGTCGAGGGCCTCCAGGTCGGTGACCCCGCCGACCCCGCCACCGGGATCGGCCCGCTGGTCAGCCGCCGGCAACAGGACCGGGTACGCGGCCACATCGCGGACGGGCAACGCGAGGGAGCCCGCCTCGTGCTCGGCGGCACCGGGCAGCCGGACGGGCTGGACACCGGGTGGTACGTCCGCCCCACGCTCTTCGCCGACGTCGACAACGGCATGCGGATCGCCCGCGAGGAGATCTTCGGACCCGTCCTGAGCGTCATCCCCCACCACGGTGACGAGGACGCCGTCCGGATCGCGAACGACTCCGACTACGGGCTGTCCGGTTCGGTGTGGACCGCGGACACCGAGCGAGGGCTGGCGGTGGCCCGCCGGGTGCGTACCGGCTCCTACGGCGTCAACCAGCCGTACACCATGGACCCGGCCGCCCCCTTCGGCGGGATGAAGGCCAGTGGTATCGGACGGGAGTTGGGACCCGAAGGCCTGGACGGATACCTGGAGTCGAAGTCCGTCTCGGTCGCGGAGGTGGGCTGACATGGCGGCCGGCACACCGTCGGAATCCGCGGTTCCCGAGCGGCCGGGCCCGCTCCACGGGCTGCGCGTGGTGGAGACGGCCACGCTGGCGGCGGGCCCCACCGTGGCCACCGCGCTCGGCGAGTTCGGCGCGGAGGTCGTCAAGGTGGAGCAGCCCGACGGCGGCGACCCGATGCGCACCTGGGGCGACCGGCGTGACGGCATCGGGCTGGTGTGGAAGAGCATCGCCCGCAACAAGAAGCTCGCCACTCTCGACCTGCGCACCCCCGACGGCCAGGCCCTGCTGCACCGGCTGCTCGCGGTCAGCGACGTGTTCGTGGTGGGCAACCGCCCGAGCACGCTGGCCCGTTGGGGCCTCGACTACGAGTCCGTGCACGAGGCGCACCCGCACCTGGTGATGGTCCACATCACCGGCTACGGACGCGGCGGCCCGAAGAGCGACCGCCCCGGCTACGGCACCCTCGCCGAGGCCATGAGCGGCTTCGCCCACACCACCGGCCCGCCCGAGGGACCGCCCACGCTCCCGCCGTTCATGCTCGCCGACGGCGTCGCCGGGATCGCCGCGACCTACGCCGTGATGATGGCCCTGTACCACCGGGACGTGCACGGCGCCGGCGGCCAGCTGGTGGACGTCAGCCTCGTCGAACCGCTGGCCCGACTGCTCGAAGCGGGCACCCTGGCGTACGACCAACTCGGCCTGGTCAAGGGCCGGTCGGGCAACATGCTGCCGGCCAGCGCCCCGCGCAACACCTACCGCACCGCCGACGGCCAGTGGCTGGCCGTCTCCAGCGCGTCGCCCAGCATCGCCGTACGGCTGTTCCGTGCCGTCGAGCGGCCGGACCTGGCGGGTAATCCGGACTACGTCGACCCCGTGCGCCGCCAGGAGCGGGCGGCGGAGGTCGACCGGGTGGTGGCCGACTGGATCGGCCGACGAACGCTGGACGAGGCGATGAAGATCTTCGAGTCGGCCGAGGTCGCCGCCGCGCCGGTGTACGACGCGCCCGCCCTGCTGGCCGACGAACACCTGCGCTCCCGGGGCATGTTCCTCGACCTGGACGACGCCGACCTCGGCCGGATGACCGTACACGCCCCGGTCGTCCGGCTGAGCGAGACCCCGGGCCGCGTCGACCACCTCGGCGGTGCCCTCGGCCAGGACAACGACCTCGTCTACGGCGACCTGCTCGGCCTCGGTCCGGACGAGCTCGCCGCACTGCGCTCCACGGGGACGATCTGATGCCCGCCGCCGGGCACCTGCCCGCCGGCCGGGCCCGCCGGTCCGAACTGGCGACGCCGGCCAGCAGCGAGCGCATGTGCGCCAAGGCGCCGCAGTCCGGGGCCGACCTGGTCTTCCTCGACCTGGAGGACGCCTGCGCCCCGGTCGTCAAGGAGTCGGCGCGCGGTATCGCGGTGGCCGCGCTGACCGGCCAGGACTGGGGGCGGACGCTGCGCGCCGTCCGTATCAACGGCCTCGACACCGTCTGGTGCCACGACGACATCATCGAGATCGTCACCGGCGCCCGCGAGGCACTCGACGTGATCATCGTCCCCAAGGTGCGCCGGGCCCGCGACGTCTGGTGGGTCGACGTCCTGCTGACCCAGCTGGAGCGGAAGCTCGGCCTCACCCGGCCCATCGCCCTGGAGGTGCTCGTCGAGGAGGCCGAGGGCCTGGCCAACGCCGCCGAGATCGCCCGCGCCAGCGACCGGCTGGAGGCGATCGTCTTCGGCGCGGGCGACCTCTCGGTGTCGCTGCACGCCCGCGTCGACGGCAACTTCGACCCCGTCGGCCCCTACCCCGGCGACTTCTGGCACTACGCCCGCTTCCAGATCCTCGCCGCCGCCCGCGCGGCGGGCATCGCCGCCATCGACGCCCCTCACCCGGCGTACCGGGATCCCGACGGCTACCTGCGGTCCGCGAGACAGGCGGCCCTCCTCGGCTTCGACGGCAAGTGGGCCATCCATCCGAGCCAAGTCCCCCTTGCCAACGAGGTGTTCACCCCGACCCCGGCGGAGATCGCCGCCGCCCAGGAGATCACGGCGCTGTACCGCGACGCCGAAGCCGGCGGCACGGGCGCCATCGGCCACGACGGCCGCCTCGTCGACGCGGCCCACGTCCGGCTCGCGGCCAACGTTCTCGCGAAGGCTGCGGGGACGGGCTGACGGTTGCCTCCAACTGACAGGTGGGGTGGGACAGTTGGAGGCAAGTCCGGACGTCGTCAGGCTTCCGTGGGTGGTTCCCGGCGCGGGCTGCGGGGATCGGCGGCGAGCGCGTCGATCTCGGCGAACCAGTGTGCGCGTACGTCGGCGCCGTCGCCGTCGAAGAACCAGGCGTGGGTCAGCGAACGCTTCGCTGCGGCGCCCAGCTGTTCGTTGGACCAGCGCAGCGCGTTGGCCAGGAGCGCGTAGTCCTGGGCGAGGTCGGTGTGGAACAGCTCCGGGTCGTCGGTGCCGATCAGCATCGGTACGCCGCTGTCGTCCAGGACGCGCCAGGCGTCGGCGTACCGGGTCCGGGAGACCAGCCCGCCGAGCGCGTACGCGGTGGGCGTGAAGGTCATCGGCGTACGGGTGGCCCGCAGGCGGCGCAGTACCTCCGGGTCGTCGACGCCCATCCAGCCGTGGTCGATGCGGTCGAGGCCGAGGTCGAGCGCGGCGGCGACGTCCTCGATCGTGTCGGCGTGGCCGGTGAGCCGGTAGCCCTCGGCACGGGCCCGCTCGTAGGCCGGTGCCAGGGCCTCGAACGGGACGGTGTGGTGGTCGCCGTCGTTTCCGTAGCCGAGGATCGGGATGCCCTTCTCGCGCAGTGCGGCGGTCTGCTCGACCATGTCGAGGGCTGCCTGCGGGCCGCCGAAGCGGTGCAGTTCGATGATGATGCCGCCGGTGAGGCCGAGTTCGTCGCCCGCGACGCGGAACGCCTCGCCGACCGCCCGCAGCAGTACCTCGGGCTCCATGCCGATCTCGTCCCGGTGCAGATCCGGGGTGCACAGCAGCTCCAGGTGGCGGACGCCGCGGTCGTAGGCGCCGGCGATCATGTGCAGGACGCCCTCGGTGACCAGCGCCTCGTCGCCCCAGAGCCGGACCGCCCGGTCGAGGTCGTCGAAGAACTTCCCGAGGCTGCGCAGGTCGTAGGCGGAGTCCGCCTGGGCCCGGGACAGGCCGGCCCCGGTGGTCCGCCTGTGCAGCCGGGCCAGCTCGGACGGGGCGAGCGCGCCCACCTGGTGCATGTGCAGCTCCGCCTTGGGGAGCCGCCGGGCGAGCACCACCCGCTCCTCCTCCCGTGCCATCGGCGGGAACTCGTCGGTGGCGTTCGGATCGCCGGATGAGGGCATGGTTCTACCTCCTGGGTTGAAGGGCGCTTGCCGGCAGCGTGGGACACCGGTCCCGCCGACGGGTGTGTCGCCGACGGGACCGGGGTTGTCCAGGGACTACGCCCCGTCAGCCTGCGGCGGCGGTCACCCTCGCGGCCTCGCGCGGGGCGTGGGGGTTCTTGCGGCCCGCCCGGGAGCCCTCCAGCTTGGCGAGGATGTGGTCCTTGACCGTGATCGGCTCGTAGAACGGCTCCTCCCCCTGGGCGACGAAGGACGGCAGGGGCGCGACGATCGCGTCCGCGTTCCCGTCGTGGAAGAACGCGGCCGACCTGCGGCGCTTGATGGTTCCGTTCACCACGGGCGGTGTGACCCGGTGCAGGGTGGACATCCACACGTCGTTCGTGAGCCGGGCCGCCACGTCACCGAGGTTGACCAGGAGTGCGCCGTCCGCGGGCTGGACGTCGTGCCACGCGTTGTCGCCGCCGAGCACCTGGAGGCCTTCGACCCGGTCGGCCCACAGGACGGTCAGCAGACCGAAGTCGGTGTGCTCGCTCATGCCGGTCAGCTCGGCGCCCAGCTCGATCTCACCGGGCGGCAGCGCGTAGTTGTTCATGCGGAGCACGTCGATCGAGTGGTCGGTGAGACCCTCGACGTAGGACCGCTCGACCCCGAGGGCGTCCGCGGCGACCTCGGTGAGGGTGCGGGCGACGCGCCGGGCCTCGGCGTAGTAGGCCTCGACCTGTTCCTTGAACGACGACGGTTCGGTGGGCCACACCGAGGGCGGGTAGTCCGCTTCGGACACGGCGGCGCCCGGGTACTCGGCGGCGGAGGTCCCGACGTTGAACGCCTCGAAGAAGTCGTTCATGCGGGTCACGGGGTCGAGGCCGACGCTGTAGCTCAGCGACTCGCTCTTGGGCGGGCTGTAGCCCCGGTTCTCGCCCGCCGGGCGGACCCAGCGCTTCTTCGACTCCAGGGGAAGCGCGAAGAACCCGTCGATCGCGTCGCCGAGTCCGTCGAGGACCTCGTCCGCGATCCCGTGGCCGACGACCTGGATGAAACCCACGGTGCGGCAGGCGTGGTCGAGTCGGCGCGCGACCTCCGCCCGGTCGGCGGCGGACCCGTCGTGTACATACGGGCCGATGTCGATGACCGGAACGCGGAACTCGGACGACGCGGATGACATGGTGCCCCCTTGGACTGTCGGGTGGACTGTCGGATCGGTGATCCGGACTGTCGGATCGGTGATCAGCTGACGCCCGCCGGTCGCGCCGCGCTGTGGGTCAGCTCGGCGAGCAGCGTGCGTTCGTTGTGGGTGAACAGCTCGGTCTCCATGAAGTCCAGCGTGCGGGGACGCGGCTCGGACTGTTCGAGCACCATGCGCACCTGGGCCGGCCGGTTGGAGAGCACGTAGACGCGGTCGGACAGCATGAGCGCTTCGGGGACGTCGTGGGTGATGAGGATGGTCGACTGGCCGAGTTCGGCGCAGATCTGGGAGAGCCAGATCTGCAGTTCCGTGCGGGTGAGGTAGTCGAGTGCGCCGAAGGGCTCGTCGAGCAGCAGGATCGGCCGTTCCAGGACCATGGTGCGCAGCAGCGCGACGCGTTGCCGCATGCCGCCCGACAGCTCGAACGGGTAGGCGTCGGCGTATCCGTCGAGCCGGAACGTGCCCAGCAGGTCGGACACCTTCTTGCGGGCGTCCGCCTTCGACATCCCGCCGAGGGTCAGGCCGAGTGCGGCGTTGTCCTGGGCGGTGAGCCAGGGCAGCAGCAGGTCCTTCTGCGGCATGTACGCCGAGTACGGACCTCGGGTCGCGTCGCCGTGGTAGGTGACGGATCCCTCGTCCGGGCGCAGCAGCCCGGCGAGTATCTGGAACAGGGTGGACTTGCCGCAGCCGCTGGGGCCGATGACGGACACGAACTCACCGGGCGCGAGGTCCAGGGAGACGTCGTGGATCACGGGGTTGCGGGTCCTGCGCGGGCCGGGGAAGGTCTTGGTCACGTTCTGGACCGAGAGCAGGGGGCCGGTCACGGAGTGGGGGGACTTGCCGGTTGTCACGGTGTTCGTCATTCGGACCTCATCGCCTTCCGACGGCGTTCCCAGGGCATCGCGAGGGTTTCGAGCAGGTAGGTGAGCGAGAACAGCAGGAGGCTGATGGCGATGCTGATGACGGCGGCGGCCAGCACCAGATCCGTCCGGAGCATGTTCTTCTCCGTCGCCATGTAGATACCGAGCCCGTTCACCGCGCCGACCGTCTCCGCGAAGATGGCCGCCAGGACGGCGAAACTGGCGACGACCCGCAGACCGGTGAAGAAGAAGGGCAGCGAGGAGGGGACCTGGAGGCGCAGGAACACCTTGACGCGGCCCGCGCCGAGCGACTTCATCAGGGTCGCCGCGTCGGGGTCGGCCGACAGGAATCCCTGGAGGAGGGAGATCGTCATGGGCAGCGCCGTGGTGATCACGATGAGCCCGATCTTCGGCCCCAGTCCGAACCCGAACCAGATGACGAACAGCGGGGCCAGCACGATGATCGGGATGGACTGCGCGACGATCAGCAGCGGCAGCGTCGCGTTGCGCAGCAGGGGTACGAAGCTAAGGAGCGTCGCCAGGACCGCCGAGACGACGACCGAGACGACCAGCCCGACGATCGTCACCTGAAGGGTCGGGATCGTGTTCTGCCAGAGCGCTTCACGGTCGGTCCAGGCGGCCTGGGCGACGCGGGTCGGGGAGGGCAGGACCGTGGGAGCGAAGTTCCCGGCCTTCGTGGCGACCTGCCAGGCCACCACCGCCAGGACCACGGCCAGGGTCGGTGTGATCGTGCGGAAGAGCGGTGAGTCTCCCCACTCCCGGCGGGCCCGCTTCGTCTTGCGGGCGGAATCGACGCTCACGGCCGGCGGCTGCTGAACAGCCGGCCCGTTGCGTGCGCTTGCCTGGATCTCCGTCATCGCAGGGATGTCCTTACTCGAAGGGGGCCGTGCCGGCGCTGGTGCGGTGGGCTTGCGCGTCGCACCCCGAGACCCGGGGATGCTTGCGTTTTCGTTCTCCAGCGCGGAGTGATGACATAAAACACCACTGCTGGCCATCTTGGCGAGAGCCCCGCGTTTCGAGCTTGTAAGGATTGGGACACGTCGGCCCACCGACGGCGCATGGTCCACTCGGCTCGGCAACAAGTACGTGACAGGGTACGAAAGTACGTGTAATTGTACCGAGATGCGGATGACACTCGAGACCGACGTCCCGATGACCACCCGGGACGGAGTCGTGCTGCGCGCCGACATCCACCGTCCCGACGACACCGACCGACGCCCTGTGCTGCTGGTCAGAACGCCGTACGACAAGGCATCCCCCTACCAGCCCGTCTACCTCGATCCGCGGTTCGCCGCCGGTCGCGGATACGCCGTGGTCATCCAGGACGTACGGGGCCGCGGCACCTCCGAGGGCGAGTGGCTGCCCTGGAAGCACGAGACCGAGGACGGTTTCGACGCCGTCGCCTGGGTGGCCGCGCAGGACTTCTGCGACGGCCGGGTCGTCATGTCCGGCGCCAGCTACCTCGGCAACACCCAGTGGCGGGCAGCCGCGTCGGGCGCCCCCGAACTGCGTGCCATCGCGCCGGGCATGACCTGGTCGAATCCACTGGACGGCATCCTGCGCCGCGGCGGAGTCCCGGAGCACGGACTGAACGTGGTCTGGTCACTCATGACAGGAATGACCGAGCTGATGCGCCGCGGCAAGCACGCCGAAGCGATGGAGGCGGCGCACCGTTACGACGGGCTCGGCCGGGGCGAGTACCTGAACTATCCGGCGGGACGCATTCCGTGGCTGGAGAAGCTGGACGTACCCGACATCGGCCTGCGCCGCGCGGACGCCGACCCCAAGACGGTGGCGGAGCTGGACGTCAGCTCCTACCTGGAGGAGATCAGCACTCCTGCCCTGCACATCGGCGGCTGGTACGACGTCTTCCTGCAGGGAACGCTCGACAACTTCGCCCGGCAGCGTGAACTGGGCGTATCCAGCCATCTCGTCGTCGGACCCTGGACGCACAGCCCGGACTTCACCCCGCAGGTGGGAGAGGTGAACTTCGGACTAGCCGCCGGCGGACAGTCCATGGGCCTCACCTCGTCCATCGCGGCGGAGCACTTCGAGTTCTTCGACGCGGTGCTCGCCGACCGTCCCCTCGACCGGGCACCGGTACGGCTGTTCGTCATGGGGCGCGACGAGTGGCGGGACGAGGAAAGCTGGCCACTGGCCCGGGCGGTGTCCACCCGGCTGGAGCTGGAGGCCGCCGAGCATGCCGTCCTGCGCGGCCCGCACGGAGAATCCTCGGCCGACGACGGCGCGGACGGCGTGTCGCCGGCGGTCGCGACGCTCGCGTTCGAGGCGTCCGAGCCGGTGCCGACGGTGGGCGGCGGCCTGGCGATGCACGACGGTTTCCCCTGGGGTGCCTGGAACCAGCGCGACGTCGAGTGCCGGGACGACGTGCTCGTGTTCACCACCGATCCGCTGCGCGAGCCGCTGGAGATCACCGGCCGGGTCCGCGCCCACCTCCGGGTGCGGCCCGGGGCGACGGTCTCGGACTGGGTGGTGCGCGTGTGCGACGTCCACCCGGACGGGAAGTCGATCAACCTGGTAGACGGGGTGACCCGGGTCGGGTCCGCCGACGGCCCGGCGGAAGCGTCGGGCGAACGGACCGTGACCGTCGACCTGTGGTCGACCAGCGTCGAGCTCGCGGCCGGCCACCGACTGCGCGTGCACGTGGCCCACAGCAACTTCCCGCGCTGGGGTCTGAGCCAGCCGGACGGCTCGTTCGTCAGCGACGTCCTGCTCGGTGCGGGCGACAGCTGGATCGAACTCCCGGTGATCCCGCCGTCGGTCTGACGCGTCCGGCCTCCTGCGGAGGGCCGCCGTCCCCTTTGCCGGCGCTCTGTCGGTGCCGCACACATCAAGGACCCCCGCCGAACCACCCGTACGACCTCACAAGGAAGCACACATCCCATGACCGACACAGAGCTCACGAAAGCCGTCGAGGCGGCTCTCGGCACCCTCGACCTGAACGCCAAGGCACGGCTCCTGGCCGGCCAGGACATGTGGACGCTCCCCGCGCTGCCCGAGATCGGGCTGGGCTCCCTGGTGATGACGGACGGCCCGATCGGGGTGCGCGGTGTGCGCTGGACGGCCGACGATCCGTCGATCGCGCTGCCCAGCCCCACCGCGCTCGCCGCCACCTGGGACCCCGAACTCGCCCGCCGGGCAGGCGTGTTGCTCGCCCAGGAGGCCCGCCGCAAGGGCGTCCATGTACTGCTCGCGCCCACCGTCAACCTGCACCGCTCGCCGCTCGGCGGACGGCACTTCGAGGCCTACAGCGAGGACCCGCACCTCACCGGAGAGATCGGCACCGGCTATGTGCGGGGCGTCCAGGAGGGCGGCGTCGGGACGACGGTCAAGCACTTCGTCGCCAACGACGCCGAGACCGACCGCTTCACGGTGGACAACATCGTGAGCGCGCGGGCGCTGCGCGAGCTGTATCTCGCCCCCTTCGAAGCCATCGTCAAGAACGCCCACCCGTGGGGCATCATGTCGGCCTACAACTCGGTCAACGGCTCCAGCATGACCGAACACCGCTATCTGCAGAACGCGGTCCTGCGCGGCGAATGGGGCTTCGACGGCTGCGTCGTCTCCGACTGGCTGGCCGCCCGCGACACCGTCGGCGACATCACCGGCGGCCTCGACATCGCCATGCCCGGTCCGCGGACGGTCTACGGCGAGGCGCTCGCCGGCGCCGTGCGTGCCGGACGGGTCGCGGAACACCTCGTCGACGAAGCGGTGCGCAACGTGCTGAGGCTCGCCGCCAAAGTCGGCGTCCTGGACGGCGTTCCGGCGGCGGTGACCGTCCTCCCCCAGACCGTCGACGGCGAGGCCCTCGCCCGCGAGATCGCCCGGCGCGCCTTCGTCCTCGTACGGAACGAGGGCGCCGCGCTGCCGCTGGACCCCTCGGTGCTGCGCAGCGTCGCCCTGATCGGCAAGGCGGCGCGGGAGGCCCGGGTGCTCGGCGGCGGATCCGCGCAGGTGATCCCGGAAAACGTCGTCTCCCCCCTCGACGGTCTGCGCACCGCCCTCCCGGCGGGCGTCGCGCTGACCTTCGCCGTCGGCGCCGACCCCAGCGAAGAACTCGGCATCGCCGACCAGGGCTTCGACCTGCGGGCCGTCGTGCGCGACGCCGAGGGCGACGTACTCGGCACCGGCTCGCTGCACAACGGCAAGGTGTGGTGGTCCGGCATCGACCTGCCCGAGGGCGTGTCGTACGAGACGGTCCACAGTGTCGAGGCGGTCGGCACCTTCACGCCGGGTGAGAGCGGGTCCCACGTTTTCGGTACCAGTGGGTTCGGCGGCTTCACCCTGGTCGTCGACGGCGAGGTGCTCTTCGACGGGGTGCAGGTCTGCGACGCGGAGGATCCCCTCGAAGGGTTCTTCGGCTCCCCGACGGGCCACGGCAGCGTCGAGCTGACGGCCGGACAGCCGGTCGTGGTGAGCCTCACCTACATTCCGCCGGACAACGAAGACGCCGTGATCCAGATCATCGACTTCTCACTGGTGCACGGCGAACCGCAGCGTGACGCCGACGAACTGATCGAGGAAGCCGTCGCCGTCGCCGCCGCGTCCGAGGTCGCCGTCGTGGTGGTCGCGACGACCGAGCGCGTCGAGAGCGAGGGCTTCGACCGCACCTCCCTCCGGCTCCCGGGCCGCCAGGACGAACTCGTCGCCCGGGTCGCCGCCGTCAACCCCCGCACCATCGTCGTCGTCAACTCCGGCTCGCCGGTCGAACTCCCCTGGCGCGACGACGTCGCCGCGATCCTCCTCGGCTGGTTCCCCGGTCAGGAGGCAGGCGCCGCCCTCGCCGACGTCCTGCTCGGCGCCGAGGAACCCGGCGGCCGGCTCCCCACCACCTGGCCCGTCCGTCTCACCGACGCCCCCGTCACCCAGGTGGTCCCCGCCGAGGACGGCACCCTCCCCTACACCGAGGGCCTCTTCATCGGCTACCGCGCCTGGCAGCGCCCCGGCGCCCCGGCCCCCGCCTACTGGTTCGGCCACGGCCTCGGCTACACCCAGTGGTCCTACGAGACGGTGGCCGTCGAGGGCCGCACAGCGACCGTCCGCGTCCGCAACACCGGTTCCCGGCCCGGCCGTGAGGTCGTCCAGCTCTACCTCGCCCCGGTCGCCGACGCCGTGGAGCGTCCCGCCCGCTGGCTCGCGGGCTTCGCCTCGGTACAGGCAGCCCCCGGCGAGATGGCCGAGGTCGCCGTCGGCCTTCCGGCCCGCGCCTTCCAGATCTGGGACGAGAATGCTTCCGCCTGGACCACCGTCCCGGGTACCTATGTCGTCGAGGCCGGGCGCAGCGTCGCCGACTGTCCGGTGAGCACCAAGGTCATCGTCGCGGCCGATGAGGAGTGAGCAGTTGTCGGACACCGTTTCCGCAACCGTCGAACAAGGGGAACTGGCCGGGCGGGCGCTGGACGACGGCGGATCGGTGTTCGCGGGAATCCCGTTCGCCGAGCCGCCCGTCGGACCCCTGCGGCTGCGTCCGCCCCGGCCACCCCGGCCCTGGCAGGGGATACGGGACGCCACGGCCTTCCGCGCGTCGCCCGCGCAGAACCCCGACCCGTGGTCGCCCCCGGACGCCATGCACGACGAGGACTGCCTGCACGTGAACGTGTGGACCCCGGACGTGCACGGCCACAGACCGGTGATGGTGTGGATCTACGGCGGCGCCTTCGAGTCCGGAAGCGCCGCACCGCCGGGAACCGACGGGCAATGGCTGATGCGGGGCGGCGATGTCGTCGCGGTCGCCTTCAACTACCGGGTCGGCGCCCTGGGATTCCTGGACCTGACCGGCATCGGCGGCGAGAACTGGTCCGGCTCGGTCAACCTGGGACTGCAGGACCAGGTCGCGGCGCTGCACTGGGTGCGCCGCAACATCGCGCGGTTCGGCGGCGACCCGGACAACGTCTGCGTCTTCGGGGGCTCGGCGGGGGCCAGTTCCGTCGGCTGTCTGCTGGCCATGCCCACTGCCCGGGGCCTGTTCCGGCGGGCGGTGCTGATGAGCCCACCGGTCGCCCGGATCTACGCTCCGGCCACGGCACGCCGACTGGCCGCCGACCTGCTCGACACCGTCGGCGTCCGCCGCCCCGAGCAGCTCCTCGACCTGCCGGTCGAGGACATCCTGGCCGCCCAGGCGAAGATCGTCCCCGCCGACATGGGGGTGCGGGCCCTGCCCGGCGGACGTTCCTGGGGACCGGTGCTGGACGGCACCGTTCTGCCCCGCACGCCCGTGCAGGCCGCCGAAGCCGGCGACACCGTCACCGTACCGCTGCTCATCGGCGCGAACCGCGACGAGATGCTGGCGGCCGAGGTGTTCGGGCAGCCCGGCACCGAACCGCCCACGGTCGACGCGCTGTACGACGAGGTCGCCGGCGCGGTGGGGGAAGACGCGGCCCGGGGCCTGCTGGACGCCTACCGTGCCGCCGAGCCGGACGCCGGCACGGCGCGGCTGCGCCTGCGTTTCCTCGGCGACCACCTCTACCGCGTCCCGGCCGCCCGGATGGCCGAGGCCCACACGCGCGCCGGGGGCAGGGCGTACCGCTATCTCTTCGCCGCGGACCTGCCGGTCGTCGGACCGTCACACGGCATGGAGGCGGCCCTTGTGTTCGGCACCCACGACAGCGACGACAATCCGCTGGCCCAGCTGTACCGCCAGTGGGACGGCTCCGCGGCACTCGGCCGACAGGTGATGGCGGCCTGGGCCGGCTTCGCTCGCACCGGTGACCCGGGCTGGGCCCCGCACACACCCGGCGCCGCCGACGTCCAGGTGTTCGGCGCCCCCGGCCCCGTGAGCGAACCGCCCACTGCCACCGCCGCTGCCTGGCAGCTCGCGGCGCATCCTGCGACCGTCCCCGAATCGGCTGTGTAAGCGGGGAATCGGCGACGGGAACGGTGCCCGGCCTGCTCCAGGCCGGGCACCGTTCCCGTCAGTTCACGCGCTCACTTCACCCGCTCACTTCGCCCCGGGCCGGAACGACGCGCCCACATGGTTCTCCGGAAGGGTCGCCCGTCCCGCGCCGAACAGGTGCTCGCGGAGCGTGGCGTTCTCGTACCCCGTCTTCGCGAGGCCTCGTTCCCGCAGGACGGGCATGATCCGGTCGACGAAGTCGTCGTAGGTGCCGGGTGTGGTGAAGGGCTCGATGAGGAAGCCGTCGACGCCCGTGCGGTCCACGAACTCCTCGACCTCGTCGGCGATCCGCTCGGGAGTGCCGACGAATCCCAGTCCGGTCGTCCCGTGGACCCTCAGGTGTTCCAGCATCTCGCCGATCGTCTGCGGCTGCCGTTCTGCGCCCTTGCCGCTCGCGTACTTCTCGACCAGCGACTTGGAACTGTCCGTCGTCGTCTGCTTGCTGCCGGGGATGGGCTTGTCCATGTCGGCTTCGGTCAGTTCGATGCCCGTGTGGTAGGACCACTCCAGCATGGCCGACTCCAGCGTCGAGTAGCCGGCCATCTCCGTACGCCGTCGTACGGCTTCCTCCGCGCTGTCGCCGGTGATGAACAGCGCGCCGCAGACGAACTTGATCGCGTCGGCGTCCCGCCCGAACTCCTCCTGCGCCAGGGTACGGATGGCTGCGATGTCGGCGATCGCCTTCTCCGGGTGGCTTCCCGGGATGAAGACGGCTTCGGCGTACTTGGCCGCGAACCGGCGGCCGGCGCTCGACGTACCCGCCTGGAAGAGCAGCGGTGTGCGCTGCGGGGACGGCGGCACGGGGAGCGCGCCCTCGCACCTGAAGTAGGGGCCCTCGTGCTTGATCTCGTGCACCTTGGCGGGGTCGGCGTAGATCCGTTTGGCCTTGTCGTTGATGACGGCGTCAGCCTCCCAGGAGCCCTCCCACAGCTTGAGGGTCAGCTCCAGGAAGTCCTCCGCGATCGCGTAGCGTTCGGCGTGCGGCCGTATGGCGGTGCCGAAAAGGCGCGTGGTGGATTCCTGGTTGGCGCCCGTCACGATGTTCCATCCGATGCGCCCTCCGCTCAGGGAGTCGAGCGTCGAGAGCCTGCGGGCGATGTGGGCGGGCGGCTCCGTCATGGTGGACATCGTCGCCACCAGTCCGAGCCGGGAGGTCGCGGCCGCGATGGCGGACAGGGCGACCAGCGGGTCGCCCATGGGGAAGGCGACGGCGTCCTCGACCGCGCGCGCCGCCATCGTGCCGTTCTTCAGCGGATAGGCGAACTGGTCGGCCAGGAACAGGAAGTCGATGCCTCCCTCCTCCAGTTTGCGGCCCATCTTCGTCCAGTAGTCCAGCGTCAGGAACTCCCCCGACGTGTTGTCCGGGTGCGCCCAGATGCCGGTGACCAGGCCTGCCATGCTCAGTCCCTGGATGACTCCGAAGGTGAGGGGCTTGCGCTCGGTATTCATGTCTGCTGCCTCCAACTGGCGTTCGAATGCGGCTTTTTACAGGGAAGGTTCGTCCGCACTGCCGAGGAACCGGCCGTCGCGGGGAACGCGGGTCACCTCGCCGGTGATCGTGAGCGTGGTGCGCGCACGGATGTCGGAGGAACTCGCGCCGATCCTCAGATCGACCTCTCCGGGTTCGAGGACGAGCACCCCGTGCGGGTCGATCAGCGCGAGCGCGTTGACCGGGGCGGTCAGACGGACGCGCTTGGTCACGCCGGCGGGGATGTGTACCCGGGTGAACGCCAGGAGCTGCCGCACCGGGCGGACGGTCGAGGCGACCAGGTCACGGGCGTAGAGCTGGACCACCTCGTCGGCGTCCCGGTCGCCGCTGTTGGTGATGTCCACGCTCACGTCGATGTCACCGCCGGCCGTGACCTCGCGGACGGCGGGTCGCGCGTCGCCGTAGGTGAAGCGCGTGTAGGTGAGTCCGTGTCCGAAGGGGAACAGGGGGCGGGCCGGGCCGTCGACGTAGGTGACCTCGGCGCCGCCGGGGGTGTCGTATCCGCTGCCCGCGCGGCTGCCGTGGAAGACCGGGAGCTGGCCGATCGAGACGGGGAAGGAGACGGGCAGACGTCCGGCCGGTGCGGTGCGTCCGAGGAGGGCGTCCGCCAGGACCGGGCCCGCGGCGGGACCGAGCAGCGGTGCCCACAGGACGGCGTTCGCGTGGCCGGTCACCCGGTCCAGCAGGAGCGGGCGTCCGCTGATCACGACGACCACGGTCGGGGTGCCCGTCGCGGCGACCGCCTCGACCAGGGCTTCCTGGCCGCCGGGCAGGCGCAGATCCTGCCGGTCGACCTGCTCGCCGGCCGTCACGTCACCGACCCAGCCGGTGCGCTCGCCGACGACCACGACGGCGACGTCCGCCCCGGCGGCGGCTTCGGCGGCGCGGGCCAGGTCGTCGGGGGTGGTGGCCTCCGGGCCGCCGAAGGGGGCGCGGACCAGTAGCGCCGGATCCTCCAGCAGCTCTTCCAGGGCGTCGCTCACGCTCACCGCGTGCGGCTCCACCTCACGCGCCCACTCCTCGAAGCGGTACGGGAATCCGGGCGTGGGGATGAGTCGCATCCCGTGCACGTCGTCCAGGCCGCCGCCCTCGAAGTTCACCTCGAACCCCGAAAGGGTCGACTCGTGGGCGGCGACTCCGCTGTAGGCCCCGTAGTGCACGCGGACCTGGGCGGCGAGTTCCCCGATCACGGCCACCCGCCCGGGCGTCGGGTGCAGCGGCAGACTTCCGTCGTTCCGCAGCAGTACGACGGCCTGTGCCGCCATGGCGCGGCTCAGGTCCAGCTCCACCTCGGCCTCCGGAGCGGAGACGGCGGGGAGTGCCGGCACCGGGGTCGCAGGAGTCAGCAGGTGGTCGAGCAGCCCCAGGTGTTCCTTGAGTTCGAGGACGTGCCGGGCCGAGCGGTCGACGACCGACTCGTCCAAAGCGCCCGCACGCACCAGTTCCGCCAGGTCCGCGAAGGCCCGGAACTCGGGGAACTCCACGTCGATGCCCGCGCCGAGGGCGATCCGGCCCGCCTCCTTCAGGTTCGGGGCCAGATGGAACAGCACGGTCAGATGGTCCAGGGAGGCGTAGTCGCTGACGACGACACCGGTGAAGCCGAGCTCGTCGCGCAGCAGCGTGCCGAGTTTTTCGGGGTCGGCGGCGACGGGAAGGCCGTCGATCTCCGCGTACGAGTTCATGACGGTGGCGAGCCCCGCCTCGCGGACGGCCGCCTCGAAGGGCCGGGCGTACTGCTCCCTGAGGACGCGCGGTCCCAGGTTCACGCCGCCGCAGTTCAGGCCTCCCTGCGAGGCCGCGTAGCCGATGAAGTGCTTGCCGCAGGCGGCCACGCCCTGACGCAGGTCCTCACCTTGGAGACCGCGGACGAAGGCGACGCCGAAGGCGGCCGACAGGTCCGGGTCCTCGCCGTAGGTCTCGTGGACGCGGCCCCAGCGCGGGTCGCGGCTGATGTCCAGGACCGGGGAGAGAGCGAAACGCGCGCCCAGTGCGCGCATCCGTTCCCGGGTCAGGGTAGCCATCCGTGCGGTGAGGGCGGGGTTCCAGGTGGCGGCCTGTCCGATGCCGGTGGGGTAGGTCGGCGCTCCGGGATGCACCAGGCCGTTGAGCGCCTCCAAGTGGATCAGTGCGGGGATGGGGAACCGTCCGCAGGTCATCGCGGCGTCCTGCACCGACCGGAAGAACGAGGGGAGCGCGTCGAGGTCGGTGCAGAAGGTGCCCAGCATGGCGAGGTGCCCGACGCCGTGCGGCGCGATCTCCTGGAACCCCTTGGCCAGCGATACGCCGGAATCGGCGGCGGAGTCCGCGAACAGGGGCTCCAGCTGCGCGAAACCGGGGCCGCTGAGCTGGGCGACCTTCTCCTCCAACGCCAGCCGGCTGAGCAGGTCTTCGACGGACCGGGGCATGGGGAACTCCTCAACGGTGGTCGGACGCACGCGAACACGCTCCGGCACGGCGCGCGCTCCGAGGCGCGGCACAGGTTCCGACGTAGGCATTGGCGTTTTCGTTCCTAAGTCCGGTGCAACGACATAAAACACCAAGAGCAGCCGCCATGGCGAGGGCCTTGCGTTTCCGGCCGGTAAGGGATGTGACTCAAATACGTGACAGAGTACGTCCGTACATGCAATCGTACCGATATGCGAACGACGTTCAGGCCCGACCGGCACACCGGACGGGCCCACGCGGTGCGCGGGTGCTTACACCCGCGCCGAGCCTGACTAGTCCAGGGCCTCCGACCTGGCCTGTTCCTCCCCCGAGGACGGGTCGGGAGTACTGCGGAGCCGCTGCTGGAGCTGGCGGCGCAGGAGTCGGATCCGTTGCACCCGGACGCTCACGAGATCGGGGTGCGCGGAGATGTCGCCGACGAGTTGACCGAGTTCGACCGTGTCGCGGGCGGCGACGTCGACCGCGAGCGCCGAGGCCCCACACATGCGCGAGACCGAGACGACCCCGGGACGTCGGACGAGACGCTCGACCGCGGCCATGACGGTCTTGGGATTGACGGTCAGATCGAGCACGCCCCGGGCCAGATCCTGATCGGCCTCCTGAACCGTCGTCCATATCCGGATGGCACCGGAGTCGATGAGGTCGAGGACGCGTCGCCTCGCCTGGGAGAGCGACAGGCCGGCCGCGCGGGCGAGCGCCGTGTAGGTGGCGCGCCCGTCGACCTGGAGGGAGCGGATGAGCTGACGGTCCTGCTCGTCGAGTCGCGTCTCGTCCCTGGCGGGCCACAGCCCCGCTTCACCACCCGCCTCGTCGGGCGTTCCCACGCCCATGTAGATCCCCAGGACCGGGTCCGTCGTGACCATGGAGACAAAGGAGAGCTGGGCGATCTCGTCGGTCAGTCTGGCCGCGTGACTCAGCGACGTCACGTCGAACGTGGCGATCACCTCGGGCTCGCCGATGATCTCCGCCAGCCAGTAGGAGTGCCCGAGGACGGAGTCCGCGATCTGCGACGCCCAGCCCGGCAGCAGCCGGACACGGATGTACAGCGTGATCTCACTGGGATCCACGGAGGGGTGCAGGACGGCGATGACGCTGACCCGGCCCGACTCCAGCAGACCGTTCACCCGGGCCCGGGTGGTGGTTTCCGGGAGTCCGACCAGCTTCGAGATCGACCGGACGGTCGCCCGTCCGTCGTTCCTCAGCGCGGCGACGATCATGTCGTCCACGGCGTCGAGCACCTCAGCCTCCCCTTGGTGACGTCCCGGGGAGTTTAGACGCTGACGCGACCCGGCCCCGGATGCGACGAGCCGCCACACCTGTATACGGATCCGCAAGAACCCTCTTCCCCAGGCTCGCGGTTTCTGTCATAGTACAGCCACTTCGGCAGGTTTAGCCGATGCGAACAGAGGTGAGATCCGTGATGAACGGACCGGGCAAACCACATGCGTTCGAGGCCGCGGACATGGACGTCCGGGAGCTCTCCCAAGCCCTGCCGAAGGTCGACGTGCACTGTCACCTCACCGGCTCGATCCCCCTCGACACCGCTGTCGAGCTGGCGAGACGCAACAAGCTGGGCATCGGCCGATCGGTGATCGAGACCGCGTACGACCTGCGGCAGCACAGCGGAGAGGCGCGCGAGCAGGCCTTCTTCGACGCGTTCGAACTCCTGGGGACGCTCGTGCGGACACCCCGCGATCTGAATGACGCCGTCTACGGGCTCGTGGCGCACGACGTGCGTGCGAGCAACCTCCGTTACCTCGAACTCTTCGTCAACCCGACCGCGCTCGCCCGCACCGGTATGTCGTTCACCGCGATCCAGGACGGGCTGATCGACGGTGCGAGGGCAGCCGAGGCCGACTTCGGCGTCCGCACCAACTTCATCGCGTGCGTCCTGCGCGACGAGCCCGCCTCGTACGCCGAGGAGATGCTCGACCAGCTGATCGCGCACCGCCGTGAGGAATTCATCGGTATCGGACTTGACGGACCGGAATTCCTCGACGAACATCGCCCCATCCACTTCGCCGACGTATTTCGTCGCGCACGAAGCAACGGCTTCAGGCGTACCGCGCATTATGTGCGGTACGGGGCCGCCGAATACTCGGTGTACACCGATCTCCTGGCCTGCGATCGCATAGATCACGGCTATCCCGTCACCGAGGACGAAGCGGTCCTGCGCCGTGCCGCGGAATCGGCTGTCCCCTTCACCGTCTGCCCGACGATCACACAACTCGTCGCGGGAGACGCCCTCCCCGAATACAGCCGGCCCGAGACCCATCCGATCGGCACGATGCTGCGCGGCGGCGTCTGGATCGTTCCCGGGACCGACGACAAATCGATGGTCCACACCGACATCGGAACCGAATACGGCATCATCGCCGACTGGTACGGACTGAGTGCCGGTGACGTCGTCCAGGCGTCGCTCGACGGAATTTCGGCGACCTGGCTCGACGAGAGCGACAAGGACGTACTCCGGCGCGAGTTCCAGATCGAGATCAACCGCTTGACGTCCCGAGCGGCAGAGATCGCACCCGCAGGCACGGCCCAGCAGAACCCTTCATGAAACAGGTGCCCTCCAGCACACCCGAAAGAAAGTGCTCGCCATGGCCAGAAACACACGAGAAGGCGCACCGGTTTCGCGTCGCTCCGCCCTTCGCCTCGGATCCGCCCTCGCCGTCGGTGCGCTCGTACTGACGGCGTGTACGGACAGCGGCTCCGGAAACGACGCCGGATCCGTGACCGGTGCCGGCTCGAAACTCACGACCGTCACGTTCGCGCTCGACTTCCTGCCGAACCCCACGCACAACGGCCTCGCGTACGCCATGCAGAAGGGCCTGTTCGCGAAGGAGGGGATCAAGCTCAAGATCCTCCCCGTCGGCAGCACGGCCTCCGACGCCCTCATCTCGGCGGGACAGGCGGACGCCGGCTTCACCAGCAACTACGGGAGCGCCCTGACGAGCGTCTCCGCGGGGGCGCCGCTCAAGGCGATCTTCTCGGCGATGCCCCACGACCCGTCCGCCTTCACGGTCCTCGCCTCGTCCGGCATCACCTCGCCCACCCAGCTGGCGGGCAAGACCTACGGCGGATACGGCAGCAAGCTCGAACCCGCGATGATCAACGCGATGATCGCGAACGCGGGGGGACACGGCGAGGTCAAGCAGGTGGTGCTTCAGGTCGGCTCCACCGAGGCGCTGAAGTCCCGGAAGGTCGACGTGGCCGCCACCTGGCCCGACCAGGAGTACGAGTTCGCCCAGAGCGGCGTGAAGTACACCAGGTTCCTGGCGGCCGACTACGACCTCCCGGAGGCATCCGGTCTCCTCATGCTGGCCGGCAACAGCTTCCTCCAGAAGAGTCCCGCCGTCGCCCGCGGCCTGGTGAAAGCCCTGAGTGAGGGATACCGGGCCGCGATCGACCATCCGAAGGCCGCGAACGAGGCGCTCATCGCCCAGTTCCCGAACGCCCACATCGACCCGAAGCTGGCCACCTACGTCTCGTCCCGCGAAGCCAAGGACCTGCTCAACCCCTACGGTCCGGTCGGCACCCAGTCGATCAAGCACTGGCAGGCCTACGCCGACTGGATGATCAAGCAGGGGGCCTTGTCGGGGCCCGACGGAAAAAACCTCAAGACCGTCGACGTAAAATCCTTTGTCACCAACTCCTACCTGCCCAAGTAAAATCCGGGCGCTCTCATCTGCTGAAGCTCTGCGCATTTCTTCGCAAAGGACGAACTCGATGTTCCGCGAGTCTTTCAATCACGGTTGGACCACAGGTCCCGCCGAGACGAGTTTCGCCAGCGCCGTGGGCGGCGAGGACGATCAGGAGGTCATTCTCCCGCACGACTCCGTGCGGGACCTGGCGCGGAGCGCGACAGCTTCCGAGGGCGCCCACACGGGTTATTTCCCGGGCGGCTACTTCCACTACTCCAAGAGCTTCGACGTGCCCGAGGCCTTCCGCGGCAAAAGCGTCTTCATCGAATTCGAAGGCGTCTACCGGGACGCGGTCGTGTACATCAACGAGGAGTTCGTCGCCCAGCGGCCGAACGGATACAGCCGTTTCCACATCAAGTGCGACCCGTATCTGCGCCACGGGCAGCCGAACTCGATCCGGGTGGAGGCCCGTGCGCACCTCGATTCGCGGTGGTATTCCGGCGCGGGAATCCACCGCGACACACATCTGATCGTCGGCGACCCGGTGCACATCGCCCTGGACGGCGTCCGTGTCACCACCCCTCAGGTCGACGACGAACTCGCCGTGGTCGTCGTCGCCGTGACGGTGGTGAACGAGGAGCGCTTCACCAGGACGGTGCGGGTGTCCACGACGGTCGCCACCGACGACGGAACCACGGTCGCCGAGGGCACCGCACCCCTCACACTCCTGCCGGGCACGAGCGCCACGGCGCGGCTGCGCCTGCACGTCCCGCGGCCGGCCCTCTGGGACGTCGACTCGCCGCACCTCCACGTCGCCCGCACCACCCTGACCGACAGCGAGGCCGTGGACAGGACGGTGGACGAGGAACACACCACCTTCGGCATCCGCACCCTCCAGCTGGACCCGGCACGGGGGCTGCGGATCAACGGTCGGCCGGTGAAACTGCGCGGTGCGTGCGTCCATCACGACACCGGTCTGCTGGGCGCGGCGGCCATCGGGCGCGCGGAGGAACGCCGTATCGAGATCCTCAAGGCGGCGGGCTTCAACGCGGTGCGCAGCGCGCACAATCCGCTCAGTGTCGCGGCGCTCGACGCCTGCGACCGGCTGGGGATGCTCGTCCTGGACGAGGCGTTCGACGCCTGGACCAAGCCGAAGCGGCCGTTCGACTACTCGCTGGCGTTTCCCGAGTGGTGGGAGCGGGACGTGGAGGCCATGGTCACCAAGGACTTCAACCATCCGAGCGTGATCATGTACTCCATCGGCAACGAGATCTTCGAGGTGGGCAGTCCGGTCGGTTCGACCTGGGGACGCCGACTCGCCGAGAAGGTACGGGAGTTGGACGACACCCGGTACGTCACCAACGCCGTGAACGGCCTGGTCGCCGTACCGGACGAACTGCCCTCCCTGGTCGTCGGCTCGACCGAGGGACCCACCGACATCAACTCCCTGATCACCGCGCTGGGCGAGAAGATCAACGAGTTCAGCGCGTCACGCCTGGTCAGCGAGCGGACCGAGGAGTCCCACGCCGTACTCGACGTCTCCGGCATCAACTACGGCGACGCGCGCTATGTACCCGACGCCCTCGCCTTCCCGAACCGGCTGGTCCTCGGCACGGAGACCTTCCCGGGCCACATCGACGAGCTGTGGCGGCTGGTGACGGAGAACAGCCATGTGCTGGGCGACTTCACCTGGACCGGCTGGGACTACCTCGGGGAGTCGGGGGTCGGGCGGACCGACTACCTGGACGACGGCCCCAAGGAGGACATGCTCGGCGGCATCCACGACGTGTTCCCGGCGCTGACCGCGGGCTGCGGCGACATCGACATCACCGGCCACCGGCGTCCCATGTCGTACTACCGGGAAACCGTGTTCGGGCTGCGGGAGCAGCCGTACATCGCCGTGCACCGGCCGGAGTTCCACGGCCGCGCGATGTTCCAGACCCCATGGTCGTGGGCGGACGCGGTGTCCAGTTGGAGCTGGGACGTCGAGGCGGGCTCCCCGGTCACCGTCGACGTCTACAGCTCCGCCGACGAGGTCGAACTGCTTCTCGACGGCGTGCCGTTGGAGCGGCTGAAGGTCGGCGGGCACAAGGCCTGCATCGCGCGGTTCGAGTCGGTCTACCGGCCCGGTGAGCTGACGGCGGTCGCCTATCGGGCGGGCGTCGAGACGGGCCGGTGCGTGCTGCGCAGTGCCGGCGGCGAACTGCGGGCGGCTGTCGCGGCGGACCGGTCCGAGATCCGCGCGGACGACCACGATCTTGCCTACGTCTCCGTCGAACTGCAGGACAGCGAAGGCAACTTGGCCAGCCACCGGGACCGTCGGGTCCGCGTGGAGGTGACCGGACCGGCTGTTCTGGCGGGACTGGGCACCGGGCGGACACACACCGAGGAGCGCTTCGACGCCGACTCCTGCACCACCTTCGACGGCCGCGCCCTGGCCGTCGTCCGGCCCACCGGCCCCGGCGCGATCCAGGTCCGCGTCCACGCCGAGGGCTGCCCGGAGGCCACCACCACCGTGCGCGCCGTCGACAACTGACACCGCTCGGTCCCGTCACCAGAAGCAAGGAGCCCCATGCCTCTCGATCCTTATCTCGCCGACAAGGTGGCCCTGGTCGCCGACGTCACCCGGGAGGAAGCCCTCCACGCGGACGAGGCCCTCTGGGACAGGTTCACCAAGGTGTTCGGTGACAACCGTCCCTACGACCAGCCCGACGTGGACGTACGCGACGAGACCGTCGCCGGGTTCGAGGGGCTGCGGGTGCGGGTGTACACACCCGCCACCGGCTTCCGCCCCGGGCGGCGTGCACTCGTCTGGGCCCACGGCGGCGGATTCGTCGCGGGCACCCTGGACGACCACGAGGCCGACACCGTCAGCCGGGACCTGTGCGCCCGCGCCGACGTGGTCGTCGTGTCGGTCGACTACCCCCTCGCCAACGGCTCGACCGTCCGCTACCCCACGCTCCACCGCGCCCTGGCGGAGGCGTTCCGGTGGACGGTGCGCAACGCGGCCGAACTCGGCGTCGACGCCGACACCGTCGTCCTCGGCGGCGCCTCCGCCGGCGGAAACCTGACCATGGCGGCCACCATGGAACTCCGCGACAACGGCGAACGCGTGCCCGCCCGGCTGATCCTGGTGTACCCGGCCCTCAGCGCGACGTTCACCACCAGTGAGCCGCACGAGAAGCTGATGGCGGACGTCCCCCCGCTCTTCCGCTTCGAGCAGGAAGCCATCGGCGGCATCTTCCGCACCTACGCCGCCGGCGAGACCGACACCCCGTACCTCTCGTTCGAGAACATGCCGTCCCTGGGCGAACTCCCGCCGATGCTCGCGGTGCTCAGCGAGTACGACGATCTGCGCCCCCCGGCCGAAGCCGTCCTGGCCCGGGCCGAGCAGGACGGCCTGCGCGTCGAACGGTACTTCGCGTCCGGCGTCGTCCACGGACACCTCAGCATGCTGCCGCTCCTGCCCGAAACACGCTCCACCCTCGACCGCATGGCCGCCTACCTGCAGCGCTGAACACCCCAGAGAGAGACAGACATGAGCCCACTGATCTTCGCGTCGTTCCAGGCGCTGAGCCCCAACGGAGTGATCGGCTCCAGCTGGCGGGACCCGTCCAACACCCAGACCGACTACCTGACGATCGAGCACTGGACCGAGCTCGCCAGAAAACTGGAGTCGGGAGGATTCGACTTCCTCTTCTTCGCCGACACCTACGGCTACCCCACCCTCGACGGCGAACTCATCCCGTTCGCTGTCGAAGCCGGGTACAACGTGCCCATGGCGGACCCGGTCACCATCGTGTCGGCGATCGCCGCGGCCACCTCCAAGCTGGGCGTCGTGCTGACCAACAGCACGACACACGAGAAGCCCGCCGCCCTCGCCCGCCGCTTCGCGACCCTGGACCACTTCACCAAGGGACGCATCGGCTGGAACATCGTCAGCGGGGGCGGCCAGTCGTCGTCGACCGCGCTCTTCGGCGAGCCGATGATCCCGCACGACGAACGCTACCTCCAGGCCGACGACTACCTGCAGATCTGCCTACGGCTGTGGGAGGCGTCCTGGGCCGACGACGCGCTCCGCGTGGACCGCGACGCCGGCGTCTACGCCGAACCCGCCGGCGTCCGCCAGGTCACCTACGAGGGCGAGTACCTGCGGACCAAGGGCATCCTCACCGTTCCCCCGTCACCGCAGCGCACACCCCTGCTCCTCCAGGCGGGCACCTCGTCGGCCGGCCGCGACTTCGCCGCCCGCTACGCCGAGTGCGTCTTCGTCGGCGGCGGCGATCCGGCGGTCGTCGCCCGCAACATCACCGCCATCCGGGACCGCGCCGAGGAGATCGGCCGGCCACGGGACTCGGTCAAGTTCCTCGTCGGCGCCGGTTTCGTGGTGGCCACCACCGAGGCCGAGGCCCGGCGCAAGTACGACAACCTCCTCGGCTTCGCGACCCTGGAGCACGCGGCGGCGACGTTCGCCTGGTCGACCGGCGTCGACCTGCTGAAGTTCGACCTGGACAAGCCGCTCCCGGAGGTGCGGAGCGAGATCGGCCAGACCAACCTCGACCGCTTCCGCGCAGCGGACGGCACCAGCCCCACCGTCCGGGAGATCCTGGAGGAGTACCGCCAGCACGGCATCAACGGCACCACCTTCATCGGCACCCCGGAGCAGGTCGCCGACGAGGTCGAGGCCTTCGTCGCCGCCACCGGCGCCGACGGATTCCTCGTCCAGCAACACATCACCCCCGGAACGCACGACGACTTCATCGAGCTGCTCAGGCCTGAGCTGCTGAAGCGCGACCTGATGCGGCCCACCCGTGAGGACGTCACCCTGCGGGAACAGCTTCTCGGCGCGGGCCCCCGCGTGGCGGCGACCCACCCCGGGGCGGAGCTCACGTTCACGACGACACCGTCAGCCGATGACCGAACGACTTGGGGGAACAGCCGTGCCGTCTCTTCATGAGCCCTCCGACGTGAAGCTGCTGCGGCGGACGTTCGGCGCCTACCCCTCCGGGGTGGCGGCGCTGGCCGCGATCGTCGACGGCGAACCCACGGTGCTCGTCGCGTCGTCCTTCACGGTCGGCGTGAGCCTGGAGCCGCCGATGTGCCTGTTCGCGGTGCAGAACACCTCGACGACCTGGCCGGTCCTGGCCCGCGCCGAACACCTGGGCGTCTCCGCCCTCGGGATCAGCCACAGTGCGCAGGTCCACCAACTGGCCGGCAAGGACAAGGCCGCCCGGTTCCGCGGCATCGAGGTGACCGAGCTGGAGTCCGGCGCCCTGCTCGTCGACGGATCTCCCGTCCACCTCGAATGCCGCGTGGCGCACGACTACGCGGCCGGAGACCACCGGGTCATCGTCCTCGAAGTCCTGGCTACGAACACGGACCCCGAGCAACTGCCGCTGGTCTTCCACAACTCGCAGTTCCACACCCCCGTGGCCGTCTGAACCACACCGGCACGGCCGGGCACAGCCCACCATGACGCGGGCGACCCGACCCGAAGACGGGGTTGTCGAGCGATCAAGAGCGAGGCAAGAGCGCTCAAGGACGACGGCCCCCGGCGCCCCTGACGGGGTGGTGCACGACTGAGGTCGGGACGTACAGACCCCACGATTGGCTGTTGGCCATCACTCGCATACCGCGCCACTAGTCCGGCTGGGCGGCGAACAGTTCCAGGTGAGCGCAGGTCGGGCAACGATAGGCGTCGATCTGCCAGTGCGGCCGGCCCATCCTCCTGGCATTGCCGAGCGGGCCTCGCTGAAGGGGGCCCGCGATCCACCGCGCGAACCCGCGGGCGCCTTGTCCGGAGTCCTCGACGAAGCCCGGCTCCAGTCCCACCGCACCGCATTGGGTGCACCGTATGTTGTTCATCGGGGGAGTGTAATGAGAGACCGACCGGGCCTTCATCCCGTCCGGCACCCGGAGTTCAGTGCCGGACGGGACCGCTGTCGGCTACCCCGCCTGAGGGTGCATCAGGCGGGCCAGCAGGTCGTCCAGGGTGACCATGCCGGTGAGGCGGCCGGTGTCGTCGCGGACCACGGCGAGTGAGGCCCTGCGCTGGCGGAGCTGCTCGATGGCGTGGCTGATCGTGTCCTGCTCGGTGAGTTCCGGTATCGGGCGGGCCAGGTCCCGGGCCGTGACCGTGCGCCCCCGGGTGCGGGCGATGAGCGCGTCACGGGCGTGCACGGAACCGACGACGCCTGTGCCGTCGCGCACCAGCAGACGGCTGCGGTCGTGCTCGGCGGCGAGGGCGAGGATCTCGTCGACATCGGCGTCGGCGGGCACCGAGGTGATCTCGGCAGCGGGCACCTGGAGGGCGCCGACCGGGTTCTGCGGCTCGGTGAGCGAGCTGGTGAGCAGCTCCGAGTCGGTCTCGCTGATCAGGCCGAGGCGCTTCGACTCCTCGACGAGATGGGCGAGTTGCTCGCGGTTGTGGACCTCGGCCAGCTCGTCGCGCGGGGTGACCCGGCACAGCCGTACCAGCGTGTTGCTGATCCGGTTGAGGAGCTGGATGAGCGGCCGGACCGTCTTCACCACGGCCCGGAAGGGCGGGGAAAGGAGCATCGCGGACCGCTCGGGATGGGCGATGGCCCAGGACTTGGGGGCCATCTCGCCGACCACCATGTGCAGGAACACCACGACGACCATCGCCACGGCGAACGAGACGCCGTAGCTCAGTCCGCTCGGCAGGCCCAACGTGTGCAGCAGCGGGTCGAGTTCGTGCGAGATCGCCGGCTTGGACACCGAGCCGAGGCCCAATGTGCAGATGGTGATGCCGAGTTGGGCTCCGGCCAGCATGAGGGACAGCTCGCGCATGCCGGCCAGCGCGGACTTGGCGCCGCGCTGGCCCTCGGCAGCCGCCTTCTCCATGCGGTGCCGCTTGGCGGCGACCAGCGCGAACTCGGCCGCCACGAAGAAGCCACTGCCGATCAGCAGCAGGACGGTGACGAAGAGCGCCATCGGGAAACTCATGCCTGCTCCTCCGCCCGCGACTCGGCCTGCTGGATCCGTACGCGCTCGGGTACGTGCCGGTCCAGGGTGTGTACGTCGATCACCGCGCGGCCGCCGTCGGACAGTTCGACGGCGAGTCGGTCGCCGATGGCCGGGAAGCGGCCGAGCCGGTCCACGATCAGGCCGGCGACGGTGTCGTAGTCGTCCTCCTCGGGCAGTTCGATGCCGGTGGCCTCGGCGACCTCGTCCAGACGGCGGCCGGCGTCCACCAGCCAGCCGTCCCCGTCGGCGACGGCGAGTTCGGTGACCGTGTCGGACTCGTCGGCGATGTCGCCGACCAGTTCCTCGGCGATGTCCTCGTAGGTGACGATGCCCGCCACCCCGCCGTGTTCGTCCAGGACGACGGCGTACTCGTCGTCCTGGCGGCGCATCTGCTCCACCGCGTCCGGCAGGGGCAGGGTGTCGGGCAGCAGCAGGGGCCGCCGGGCGAGGGCGCCGGCGGTGGTGACCGTCAGGCGGTCGGCGGGCAGCCGCATCAGCTCGCGCACGCCCAGGACGCCCGTGATGTCGTCGGGGTGGTCGCCGAGGACGGGGTAGTTGGAGTGGCCGTGCTTGGCGATGAGGTCGACGGCCTCCGCGGCGCTCGCGTCCTTGCGTACGAAGACCGCGTCCGCGCGGGGCACCATCACCTCGTCGAGGGTGCGCTCGGAGAACTCCAGGGCGTGGTCGAGGAGTTCGGCGGTGTGCCGGGGCAGCTCGCCCTGTTCGTGGGACTCGCCGATGAGGTGGCCGAGTTCCTCCAGGGTGGCGCCGTGGTGCAGCTCCTCGACCGGTTCGATGCCGATCCTGCGCAGCAGCCGGTTCGCCGCGCCGTCGAAGACACGGACGACCGGGCCGACGACCTTGAGGTAGGCGAGTGTGGAGGGTGCCAGCGCCTTGGCCAGCCGCTCCGGGACGGCGAGGGCGAGGTTCTTCGGGGCCAGCTCGCCCAGCACCATCTGCACCACCGTGGCCCCGACGAAGGCGAGGACGACGGAGATGCCGCTGACGGCCGCGTCGGGCAGGCCCAGGCCGGACAGCGCCGGTTTCAGCAGGGCGGACACGCTGGGCTCGGCGATGAAACCGACGACCAGACCGGTGACCGTGATGCCGAGCTGCGCGCCGGACAGCATGAACGACAGCCGCTCCAGCACCCGCAGCGCGCGGGCGGCCTTCTTGTCCCCCGCTTCGGCCTCGCGGGCGAGGGCGAGACGGCTGGCGGAGACGTAGGCGAACTCCTGGGCGACGAAATAGCCGGTGCCGGCGGTCAGCACGAACACGGCCAGCAGGCCCAGGACAGCGGTCGCGGCGCTCACTGGCGCGTCAAGGGGGAGATTGCACCCCGCCGTGTGCCGCGCTCACGCTCGCTGTGGCGGGATGGCCGGGGACTGTGCCCCGAGGGGTCCGTCGGTCTGGCGGACAAGGTTGGTGCTCCTCCGGTGAGGTGTGGGATCAGTGGAACGATTCTGGACACATCCGGGTTCCCTGAGCCACCGGGCGCCTCCGACCGTCACGAAACCCATCCGGTGTGGCGGCGGTGCCGGCTTCGGGGCTGTGACCAGCGGCGGCCTGTTGCCGTGACCGCAAGGACGGCCTCCGTGCGGCGCACCGGCCAGGGCAGGCGGACGGCGGCTCGGGCAGCGCGCCCGCCCGGCCGGGAGCGCTCCGGCCGGGCGGGCGACGGGGACTTGGGGCGGCGTCAGACGTTGACGCCGAAGTCCGAGGCGATACCGGCCAGCCCGGAGGCGTAGCCCTGGCCGACCGCGCGGAACTTCCACTCGGTGCCGTGCCGGTACAGCTCGCCGAAGACCATCGCGGTCTCCGACGAGGCGTCCTCGGAGAGGTCGTAACGGGCGATCTCCCCGTTGTTCGCCTGGTTCACCACCCGGATGAACGCGTTGCGGACCTGCCCGAAACTCTGCCCGCGCGCGTTCGCGTCGTGGATCGACACGGGAAAGACGATCTTGTCGATATCGGCGGGTACGGCGGCGAGGTTCACCTTGATGGACTCGTCGTCGCCCTCGCCCTCACCGGTGAGGTTGTCGCCGGTGTGCTCCACCGAGCCGTCCGGGCTGCGGAGGTTGTTGTAGAAGACGAAGTGCTGGTCGGAGAGGACCTTGCCCGACGTGTTCAGCAACAGTGCGGAGGCGTCCAGGTCGTAGTCCGCACCGGTCGTGGTCCGCACGTCCCAGCCCAGACCGACCAGCACCGCGCTCAGCCCCGGCACTTCCTTGCTCAGCGACACGTTGCCGCCCTTGCCCAGGGAAACTCCCACGGCTCATTCCTCCCGACTGTGGGCCGCTCATACGTCACTGGATTCCAACGCGGAACCTGCCACGACGGTTCCCATACTTGCGCAACAATTGAAGTAACGTCGCCGAGGCCGACCCGGTGACACGGACAGCGAGGAGCGGCAGATGTTCCCGGACGTAGGACTGCCGGAACTGGTCACACTGGCGATCCTGGCGGTCCTTCTGTTCGGCCCGGACAGGCTGCCGGAGATCATCCAGAACGTGGCGGAGTTCGTGCGCAAGGTGCGGGCGTTCTCCGACAGCGCCAAGGAGGAGGTCCGTTCCGAACTGGGGCCGGAGTTCAAGGACTTCGAGTTCGAGGACCTGCACCCGAAGACGTTCGTGCGCAAGCACATCCTGGACGGCGACGGCATCGGCCGCGACCTGGGCCTGGACGACATCCGCAGCGCCCTGGACCCGAGGAAGGAGCTGGCGGAGGTGGCCGACGCAGTGCGGCACGCCGCGGACGACACGGACCCGCAGCCGGCCGCACCCCGGGTGACGCTGGAGAAGGCGCGCCCCGAGGGGGCCGCACCCTCCGCCTTCGACCCCGACGCCACCTGAGACGCCGTCCGCACCACGTGATCCACTTCACGAAGATCGCACACTTGCGCAAGCTCTAAACTGACAAGGTGGAAAACAGCGGCACGACGAACTGGGAAACCGCGGTGCTGGACGGAGGCCCCGCGGACGGGGTGCGGACGTGCGTCACCGACCGGCCACGGGTGATACAGGTGACCTACCCCTGCCAGGTGGACGGCCCCGAGGACGGCCCGCGCGCCGAGGCTCTGTACGTCTACCGCCGCGACTACGGCGTGACCACCGAGCCCCTGCGCTACGGCTTCGACATGGCGAGCCCCTGACGGACTCGGGCCGTGCGGCTCAGGCGGCGGTGGTGCCTTCGGAGACCGGGCGGGCCGAGGCGGCGTCGCCCGGGGCGGCCTTGATGAGAGACGCGGCGGGCGCGTCGGAGGCGGAGGCGCTGTCGGAACGCTCGGCCGGAGACGGCGAGGCGTTCTCGTCCTTCATCGCCTTGGCCTCGCTCTTGAGGATGCGCATGGACTTGCCCAGTCCGCGGGCCGCCTCGGGGAGCTTCTTCGAGCCGAACAGCACGATGATGACGATCGCGACGACCAGCAGGTGCCACGGTTCCAGTCCGTTGCGGAGCATCCCGCCCACCTCATTCTCTTCACCGGACGGCGGTGCCCACGGGACGCGGGGCACCACCCGCCATGATTGCCAGATTGCGCAACTGTACAACCAACGGGTGATGAAGGAGAGGGCAGCAGCCGATGAGCAGCACGGGCAAGAGCGTGGGCAAGGTCGAAGTGAAGCTCAAATGGGACCCGAGCCCTTGGAGCCGGCCGCCCCACCATCTCGACATCATCGCCACGACCTACTCCGCGGACGCTCCCTACGGCCGTCCTGTGTACGTCGTCCACTACGACAGCCGCTCACCGGACGGCACCATCAACATGCCCCGGCACAGCGAGACCGGGCTGGGTTTCGGCTTCGTGGAGGTGATGGTCCTGGAACTCGACCGCCTGGCACCCTCCTTCACGCGGGTGGTCGTGGGAGTGGCGATCCATCAGAACCCCGGACCCAAAACCTTCGGCGACCTGTCGAACGCGGGGGTACTGGTCGTCGAGGGATACCAGAAGCTGCTGGAGGACGACTTCTCGCGGCTCGCCGAATCCACCGCCACCACGGTCGCGGAGTTCACCAGGGACGCTTCCGGTACCTGGGAGTTCCACGCGATGATCCAGGGATTCGACAGCGACCCGGTGGACTTCACCGCGGCGATGGGGAGCGTGCGCCAGCCCTGACCGCGAAGGCCTCACCCTCCGACGGCTTTCCCCGCCTTGGCCCAGTTGGCGTGCAGCCGGTCCAGGTAGGACCGCGCCTGGCTGCCCGGTGTCGCACCGCGCGCGAAGGCGAGCATGTTGCCCGCGCCGGTGTTGTAGCCGAGGGCGAGAAGCTCGTCCTCGCTGAGGGAAACGTGCCGGGTCGCGGGCAACTGCGCCGCCAGATCGTGCAGATACCAGGCCTCGGCCTCGATGGCGAGGTCACGGTCGTCGGGCAGCTCGTCCCAGCGCCGGCCGGCGAAGTCCCGCCCCTTCTTGACCTCGTCGAAGGTGGCCCGGTGCATGTTCGCGATCCCGAAGGCCGCGTCCGGCTTGTACCGCTGCCAGGCCCGCTCGAAGGCCGCGTCATGCGGCTTGTACGCCTCGTTGTAGAGAATCGCCATCACCAACTGGGCGCTGACGTCGGCCTGTTGGGCCCAGGTGCGGACTTGGGAGACGTAGTCGGCGGGGTCGTACGACGAGGCGGTCGCCGAAGCCGAGGGACTGGCCGAACCGCTCGGCGAGGCCGACCTGGACACCCCGGTCGAAGGGGGCGTGTCGGCCTGCGGGGTGTCGGCCGCACGCACGATGACGTAGACGACGACCGCGAAGACCGCCGACACGAGCCATCGCCGACGCGTCCGGGCTTGGGCCATGTCCCGCCCTCTCTCAGGAAGTTCATCCCCCGGCACAGCTTCGCACTGTTCATCGGCGACTGGACCGTTTCCCCCCATCATCAGGAATGTGGCGAGAACCAGTACTCTGCCGCTTGCGTCATAGGGCAGTGTGCCGACGGCCTGAACTGTGGGGGGACCCCATGAGCGGTGAGATCTACTTCAGCAACAACTACCGTGACCTGTGCGTGCGCAACGGTACCGGGGCCGGTTTCCAGTTCGAGTTCTCGTGCGCGCGCTGCTACGACACCTGGCGTTCGCCGTTCGAGGCGTACGCCGGTGAGCGGGCCGCCACCTGGCTCGGCAAGGGCGTGGACGTGGCCTGGAGCCTGCTGGGCAGTGCGGGCCGGGGCGTCTCCTCCGCGGCCGACGGGCTCGCGGGGGCGGGCTGGGGACAGGCCCGCGACCATGCCTTCCAGCAGGCGATCTCCCACGCCGAGGGGCACTTCAACCGCTGTGCGCGCTGCACCGACTACGTCTGCGGACGCTGCTGGAACGCGGCACAGGGACTCTGTCTGCGCTGCGCGCCGGACACCGCGGCCGAGGCCATGGCGGCCCAGCAGCGCGGTCTCAACGACATGGCCTCCCAGCGGGCGTACACCGCGGGACAGCAGGCCGGGCAGAACTACGACCCCACCACACCCCGGCAGTTGGTCTGCCCGCAGTGCCGGACCGAGACCCACGGCGCCGCCTACTGCTCCGGCTGTGGCTGTCACCTGGCCCAGACCAACCAGTGCATCTCCTGCTCCGCCGTGCTGCCGGACGGCGCGGCGTTCTGCCCGGGGTGCGGCACGCGGCGGTAGCGCAGTCCCCGAGCCGGGGGCTCATGACGTCGGTCGGTGGCCGGTCAGCCGCCGTTCGTCCCGCGCCCTGACCGCCATCAGACCGGCCGTATAGAGGACGAGGACAGCGGCCAGCAGCACGTAGTAGAGGACCGGCAGCGGGGTGAGGCCGAGGAGCGAGCCGAGCGGCGAGACCGGCAGGAGCAGTCCCACGGCGGTCAGTGTGGCCGCCGCCCAGCCGATCGGCCCCGGCTTGCGCCCCTCGGCCGTGTGCCGTCCGGAGCGCAGCAGCAGCATCACCAGGGCCTGGGTGATCAGGTTCTCGGTGAACCAGCCGGAGTGGAACACCGCCGCGTCGTCGAGGCCGTCCGGTCCGTGCAGCGCGACGACGAGGACGCCGAAGGTCGCCAGGTCGGCGACGGCGTTGAGGACGCCGAAGCCCGTGATGAAGCGCAGCAGGTCGCGGGGGCGCAGCACGGTCGGCCGGCGCAGCACCGACGGATGCGGCCGGTCGTAGGCGAAGGCGAGTTGGGCCGCGTCGAAGCACAGGTTCTGCGCCAGGACCTGGGCCGGGAGCATCGGCAGGAAGGGCAGCAGGAGGCCTGCGGCGAGCATCGCGATGACGTTGCCGAGGTTCGAGGAGAGGGTGATCCGCAGGTACGTGGTGATGTTGCCGCCCGCGTACCGTCCGGCCGCGATGCTGTGGCCGATCGCGGTGAGGTCCTTCTCGGCGAGGACCACGTCGGCGCTCTCGCGGGCGACGGCCACGGCCTCGCGAGGGGCGATGCCGACGTCGGCGGTGCGCAGGGCCGGCAGGTCGTTGACGCCGTCGCCGAGATAGCCCACGGTGTGGCCGCTCGCGCGCAGGGCGGCGACGATGCGGGCCTTGTGCTCGGGTGCGCAGCGGGCGAAGACGGTGGTGCGGGCGGCTGCCGCGACGAGTTCGGTGTCGTCGAGCCGGTCGACGCGGTCGGCGGTCAGGACCGCGTCGGAGGGCGCGGCGATGCCGAGCTCGCGGCAGACGCGGGCGGCCGTGCCCGGGTGGTCACCGGTGAGGATCTTGACGGTGACACCGCGGTCGGCGAGGACCCGCAACGCCTCGGCGGCGGTGGGGGCCACGGCGTCCTTGAGGGTGACGAACCCCCGGAAGAACAGGCCGCGTTCGTCGGCCGGGCGGTAGTCGCGGGTCCGGGCCGAACGTTCGTCGGTGGCGACCGCCAGCACTCGCAGTCCGTCGTCCGCCAGCTCGGCGGCCAGGGCGAGAAGCCGTTCGCGTTCGGTCCGCGCCAGCGCGCAGCGTTCCAGTACGGCCTCGGTGGCCCCCTTGACGACCAGGGTGTGCGCGCCGAGCCGGCCCGGCGTACGGACGACGGCGGTCGCGAGGCGCCGTACCGGATCGAAGGGGAGGGCGGCCAGCCCGTCGTACGCCATGAGGTCGTCCTCGTCAGCAGCCTCCAGGACCGCTTCGTCGAGGGCGTCCGGTGCGGGCAGGTCGGCGAGCTGGAGGGTCCACCAGGCGTTCACCGCGGCCCAGCGCAGCACCTCGGGATCGTCCTGTCCGTCCGGGCCGAGGGCGCGGTCGACGACCGGCCGGTCCTGGGTGAGCGTGCCCGTCTTGTCCAGGCACAGCACGTCGACCGCGCCGAGATCGTGCAGCGCGGGCAGCCGCTTGACGATCACCCCGTGGCCGCGGGCCAGCAGCGAGGCCCCGCGCGCCAGGCACGTCGTGACGATGACCGGCAGCATCTCCGGGGTCAGTCCGACGGCCACCGCGACGGCGAACGGCAGCGTCTCCAGGCCGCGGTCGCGCAGGGCCGCGTTGGCCATGAGGACCAGCGGCGGGGTCAGCAGCATGAACCGGATGAGGATCCAGGAGATGCCGTGCACCGTACGGTCGAAGGCGCTCGCCTCACGCCCGGCGTCGGTACGACTGTGGGCGGTGGCGAAACGCGTCCGCGCGCCGGTCGCCAGGACCACCGCGGTGGCGCTGCCGGAGGTGACGCCGGTGCCCTGGAAGCAGAGTTGGGGCCGGTCGAAGGCTCCCCCGTCGGCCGCCGCGTCGGCGGCGTCCTTCGCGACCGGCGCCGACTCACCCGTGAGCGCGGCCTGGTGCACGGTCAAGCCCTGGGTGCGCAGCAGTCGTACGTCCGCCGGGACGAGGTCCCCCGGGCCGAGGCGGATCACATCGCCGGGGACCAGCTCGTCCACCGGAATCTCCCGGGTGTCCGGCTGGGTGTCCTCCTGGGCGCGGCGCAGGACGGTGGCCGTGGTGGCGACCAGGTCGCGCAGCGCGGCCATGGAGCGGTCCGCCCGGTACTCCCCCGAGGCACGCAGCACGCAGCTCACCGCGACCAACAGCAGGATCACGCAGGCGGTGCCCCAGGAGGCGACGGCCGCCGACACCAGCCCGAGACACAGGAGCACGGCGGTGAACGGATCGCGCAGACTGCGCAGCAGCACGCGCGTCCAGGACGCGCCCCGGTGGTCCGGCAGGGTGTTCGCGCCGAAGCGGGCCTGCCGCTCCTCTGCCTCCGCCTCGGTCAGTCCGCGCGGCCCGCTGTCCAACCGCCGCAGTGTCTGCAGCACGGTCGGCACGCCCGATGCCGCACCGGCGTCGCTCGGCACGGGCTCGGGACCGGGTGGCGTGGGGTCCGGTTCCGAGGCCGCGGTGGTGTCAGCCACCGGTCCCGCGCAGCCTGCGTACGGGTGCGGTGGACGTGTCCTCGGCGCGCGCGGCCAGCTGCCCGACCATCACCCGGACCACGGTCACGACGTCGGGGTCGTCGACGTAGTAGATCTGCCGTCGGCCCTCGCGGCGGGAGCGGACGAGGCCGGCGAGTTTCAGCTTCGCCAGGTGCTGGCTGACCGCGGGCAGCGCCCCGCCGACCCGGTCCGCGAGGTGGGTGACATCGCACTCGCCCTGCGCCAGCGCCCACATGAGGTGCAGCCGCGCGGCCGACGCCAGCAGGCCGAAGGCGGCAGCAGCCTCCGCCAGCACCTCGGCGGTCGGGTCCTCGAAGCCACCGGTGTCCGCTGCCACAGCCCTCTCCTGTCCCGCCCCGACCGTCACGCGCCGTACTCGCGTCGGTTCAGTCTAGGTGTCCTGTCGTTCCGTTCCGGCCCGCGCGATCGGAACGGAACGACAGGTACAGGGGAACCGCTGTCTCCCGGGACCGGCCCCGCGGTCCGGCGTCACCGTCACAGATGGGCGGCGACGGCGGGCAGCAGATCCTTGAACGTCCGGCCGGCCGCGGGCTCGCCGATCGCCTTCAACTGCCAACTGCCGCCTTCGCGGTAGAGCTTGGCCATGATCTGCGCCGTGTACGTGCCACCGCCGCTGAGCGTGTAGCGGGCCAGTTCCTGCCCGGTGGTCTCGTCGATCAGACGGCAGAAGGCGTTCTCCACGTCGGCGAAGGTCTGCCCGGTGAACGAGTTGACCGTGAAGACGATCTGGTCGATGTGCGCGGGGACCCGCCCGAGGTCGACCAGGATCATCTCGTCGTCGCCGCCGGCTCCGGCGCCCCCGGTCAGGTTGTCCCCGGTGTGGCGGACGGATCCGTCGTCGCTGGTCAGATGCTGGAAGTAGACGACCTCGACCGGCTCACGGCCGGCGCAGAGCAGCGCCGACGCATCCAGGTCGATCTCGCGGGGACCGGACAGCTTGGCCAGGAATCCCTTGCGGGGTGCGGCCTGCCAGCCGAGTCCCATGCGTACGGAACTCAGGGCGCTGCCGTCGGACTTGCTCAGGCTGATCTGCTGGCCCTTGCCCAGGTTGACCGACATGCGCGATCTCTCTTTCTACGACTCGGCACTTCGACCGGTGGTCTGCGGGGTCAGGAGTTCGGTGAGCCGGGGGCGAGGCCCTCAGACGCCGACCCCGAAGTCGGACGCGATGCCGGAAAGCCCGGAGGCGTAGCCCTGGCCGACGGCACGGAACTTCCACTCGGCGCCGTTGCGGTACAGCTCGCCGAAGACCATCGCGGTCTCGGTCGACGCGTCCTCGGAGAGGTCGTAGCGGGCGAGTTCGGCGCCACCGGCCTGGTTGACGACGCGGATGAAGGCGTTGCGGACCTGCCCGAAGCTCTGTCCGCGGGATTCGCCGTCGTGGATCGAGACGGGGAAGACGATCTTGTCGACGTCGGCCGGTACGGCGGCGAGGTCGACCTTGATGCTCTCGTCGTCGCCCTCGCCCGCACCGGTGAGGTTGTCGCCGGTGTGCTCGACCGAACCCTCGGGGCTCTTGAGGTTGTTGTAGAACACGAAGTGCTGGTCGGAGAGGACCTTGCCCGACGCGTTGAGCAGAAGCGCCGAGGCGTCCAGGTCGAAGTCGGTACCGGTCGTGGTGCGGACGTCCCAGCCCAGACCCACCAGCACCGCCGTAAGGCCCGGCGCCTCCTTGCTCAGCGATACGTTGCCGCCCTTGGACAGGGAAACACCCATGACTCGTCCCTCCACGCATACCAACGGTCCGGGTCCGGCGCGGACCCCAACCAGAATCTACAACACTGTAGAAATAATCGAGCGGGCGGAGCGCCGAACAGCACCACGTCGATACGATGGGACGCTCACGGACCAGCGGCGGCAGGAGGAGAACGGAACGTGGCGAAGCCGGATCCGCGCCCCCCGCGCCGGGCACAGGGCGCGCTGGAGACGCAGGTGCTCACCGTCCTGCACACCGCGGACAGGCCGGTGACCGCGGCGTGGGTGCAGGAACGCCTGGACGCGGATCTCGCCTACACCACTGTGATGACCGTACTGATCCGGCTGCTGGAGAAGAACGCCGTGACCCGCAGACGGGAAGGCCGCGCGTTCGTCTGGTCGCCGGCCGCGGACGAGGCGGGACTCGCCGCACTGAAGATGCACAAGGTGCTCGATCGCGAGCGGGACCGGCGGGCGGTACTGGCCAGCTTCCTCACCGCCCTCCCGAAGGACGACGAGCAACTGCTGCGCGACCTGCTGGACCAGGCCACGGACGAGTCGGCGGGCTGAGGCCGTGGGTGTCTTCGTCTTCCTGCCGCTCGTACTGCCGTTGACGGCCTGGCCGATCGCCCGCCTGGCCACCCAGCACCTCCACCCGCGCACCGCCACCACTCTCTTGAGCGGTGTGGCCGCCGTCATGGCCCTGTGCAGCACGCTGTGCCTGGGCCTGCTGATGGTGGTCGGCACCGCCCAACTGCCCGGCAATCCGCTGCCGGACGGCTGGTCGGACCCCGAGGTACGCGAGAGCGTTCCCCAGGACGAGATCGTGGGGAAGGCCGCGATTCCCGTGCTTCTCACGGTGGTCGTGAGCTGCGCCCGAACGCTGTGGCACCAGTGCCGGATACGGCGGCGGGCTCACGCGGCACTCGCCGGTCTGCGCGACACCTCGGTCGCGGTCCTCCCCGACGCCGAACCGTACGCCTACGCCCTGCCCGCCGGTCCGCGCGACCGGATCGTGGTGTCCACCGCCATGCTCAGCTGCCTGGACGCCCAGGAGCGGCGCGCCCTGTTCGCCCATGAGCGGGCCCACCTCGCCGCCCGGCACCACCGCCATCTGCTGATCGTGCGACTGGCGGCTCAGGCCAACCCGTTCCTGCTGCCGCTGCGCACCGCCGTCTCCTACGTCGCGGAGCGCTGGGCGGACGAGGAGGCCGCCCAGTCCGTCGGCAGCCGCAGGGCCGTTGCCCGCGCGATCGGCAAGGCCGCACTCGTCTCGCGGGGCACGCCGGGGCCGACGCTCGCGGCTCTGGCGGCGCCGGGTCCTCTCCCCCGCCGCGTCGCCGCGCTGCTGGCGCCGCCGCCTCCGGCGCGCACCTGGCCCCCGCTGTTCACCGCCGTGGGCCTGGCCCTCTGGAGCGCCGCGGCGGGTGTCGCGCTGTCCGCGATGTCCTCGGCGAACTCGGCAGTGACCCTCCTGCTGCTCCTGCACGCGGCGACGCCGCTGTAGGGATTCCGTACGTCGATGGCCGTACGGGCGGTGAGGGCACGCGCAGTTGCGGCCGGCGGGATGCAACTCCCGTCGGCCGCAGTGCTGTTCTGCTCACCACAGCCCGCTCGGCGGCGTCCGAGTCACCGCCGGCGTCGTCAGGCCTTGGCCGGCTTCACCTTCCGGTCGACTCCGTTCACCCGTACGGTGACGTCCTTCCGGTTCCGCGCCCGGTCGGCCGTGATGCTGAAGGACGTGACCTTCCCGTCCCGCCACTCGCAGTTGACCTCGTAGCCGCCGCGGGCACGGAGCCCGGTGAAGGAACCCTTGGCCTTCCATCCGTCCGGCAGGGCGGGCAGCAGGTCGATGACGCCGTCGTGGCTCTGCAGGAGCATCTCCGCCACGGCGCCCGTGATGCCGAAGTTGCCGTCCATCTGGAAGGGCGGGTGGTTGCCGAACATGTTGGGCAGCGTGTTGTAGGTCAACAGCCCGCGCAGCATGATCTGGGCGCGGTGTCCGTCACGGAGGCGGGCGAAGAGCGCCGCCCGCCAGGGCCAGGTCCACGAGCGGCGGCTGTCGCCCGACACCGTGGCGGCCGTGAACGGGACGCCCTCCTGCTCGCCGCACCGCGCCTTGAGCGAGACGAGGGCGGCTGCCGCGAAGTCGGTCGTCTTCGGGGTGATCTGGCGGCCCGGGTAGACCGCGAAGAGGTGCGAGGTGTGGCGGTGGTAGTCGGTGGGGTCGTCCAAGTCCTCCTGCCACTCCTGCAGTTGGCCCCACTTGCCGATCTTGTTCGGCGCGAGCCGCGCCTGCATGTCCGCGACCTTGGCGCGGTAGGCGGGATCCGCGTCGAGCACCGCCTCGCAGTCGAGGTAGTTCTGGAACAGGTCCCAGATGATCTGCTGGTCGTACATCACGCCGTCCTCGCGCGGCCCGTGCTCGGGCGACCAGCCGTTCGGCGACACGAGGAGTCCGTCCTCGCGCTCCTTGAGCCGGTCCTCCCAGAACTGGCAGATCTCCTTGATCATCGGGTGGGCGACGGTGCGGAGGTAGACCAGGTCCTGGGTGAACGCCCAGTGCTCGTAGAGGTGTTGGGCGTACCAGGCGCTCGCGACGGTGTTCCACTCCCACGAGTTGCCGCCGAAGACGCTCTGGCTGGTGCGGGCGGTCCAGCCGCGCGTGTCCTTGCCGAAGGCGTTGCGGGTCGCCACGCGGCTGGGCACCGCGACCTGCTCGACGAACCCGACGAGTGCCTCGTGGCACTCCGACAGGTTCGTCGTCTCGGCCCCCCAGTAGTTCATCTGGACATTGATGTTGGTGTGGTAGTCGGACGCCCACGCCGGCTGGTTGCTGTCGTTCCACAGGCCCTGGAGGTTGGCGGGCAGACCGTTCGGGCGGGAGGAACTGATCAGCAGGTAGCGGCCGTAGTCGAACATCGTCTGTTCAAGGGTCGGGTCCTCGCCACCCGCCGCGTACCGCGTCAGCCGGGCGTCGGTCGGCAGCGCGACGACGGCGGGGTCGGAGGTGCCCCAGGCGACCGAGACCCGGTCCATGAGGGCGCGGGTCGCGGCGGTGTGCTCGTCGCGCAGTCTGTCGTAGGGCCGGGCGGTCGCCCTGGCGAGGGTCCTGGCGACGACCGGTTCCGGAGCGGGTCCGCGCCACCCCGCCGCGGCGTCGAGCTTGTAGTCGGTGCGGGCGTCGAGGAACAGGGTCAGGGTCGTGCAGCCGCTGAACCGGAGCACCGATCCGTCGGCGCTGAGGTCGCCGTCGGTGTGCACGGCCTGGACGGTGCAGGTGTGCTTGAGTCCGTTGCCCATCACTCCGCTGAAGGCGATCCGCCCCGCGCCGGCGTCGACGGTGGTCGGGGCGTCGTCCTGCGCGGACGTCAGCGATATCGCGCCGGAGAGTGCCCGGGCCTCGTCCGCCGTGTACCGGAACACCATGACGTCGGCGGACCGGCTCGCGAAGGCCTCGCGCAGGACACGTCGTCCCGGCGCGCCGAAGCGGGTGACGTGGACGCCCTTCACGAAGTCGAGGCTGCGCTGGTAGTCGACGACCGTGCGCTGCGTGCGGGTGTCGAAGTCCCCGCCCACCAGGGCGATCTCCGCGATCTGCAAGCCGGCGGAGGACGCGCCGGGGGTCAGGGTGAGCCGGTAGACGCGGTAGGCCGTGCTGTTGGTGAACCCGAAGGTGCGGGTCTCGCCGCGCCCGGCGAACGGTGCTCCGGGGTTCTGCGTGTCGAGGGTCGTCCAGGTACGCCCGTCCTGTGATGCCTCCAGCACCCATCGCCGGGGGTCGTCCCGCGGCCGGTCCGGGGCCGCCGTCAGCGCGTACGAGGTGACGACGACCGCACGGGGCAGCTCGGCCTGCCAGACGACCGCCGGCGCGTCGGCGCCGACCCGCCAGACCGTGGCCGGGTCGCCGTCCGCCGAACACGAGATGTCCGCAGCTTTGGACCTGGCCCCGCCGGACCCCTTGGAGTGGCCGCTCGGCGAGGACAGGTACACCGAGCCGCCCGCGCCGAAGTCGACGCCGGACAGCCCGATCTCGCTCACCTGGAAGTGGCTGACGCCCGCCTTGGGGACGAAGTCGAACCGGTAGAAGCGGTAGGCGGCCGGGGCGGCGCAGGTGAATTCCTTCGTCTGGAAACGGCTCTCGAAGGGCGCCGTCAGGGTGCGGCTGTCCAGCGTGGTCCAGGTCGTGCCGTCGGCGGAACCGGAGAGCGTCCACTCCTGCGGGTCGCGCGCCGGGACGTCGTTGGCGCTCGTCAGGGTGTAGGACGCGACCGCGACGGGTTCGGGGAGTTCGACCAGCCACTGCACCTTCGAACCGGGCCCCTCGATGCACCATTTGGTGCTCGCGTCGCCGTCGTACGTCTTCTCGACTCCCTCCGACGAGGAGCTGCTGTACGGTCCGCCCGGTGCCGTGACCTTCGGAGTGGCACTCGGAGCGAAGGTGACGACGACGTCACCGAAGTCGCGGTACGAGCCGAAGCCCGTCATGCCGGTGTCGAAGTCGCTGTCCGGCTTGCCCGCCAGCGCGTTGTCGTAGTTGTTGACACCGCCCCACAGGCTCTGTTCGTTGAACTGGATGCGCTCCTCGTAGGGATCGGCGAAGAGCATGGCGCCCAGTCGGCCGTTGCCGATCGGCAGGGCCTGCGACTCCCAGTCCGCAGCGGGTACGGAGTACTTCAGCGCCTTGCGCGACAGGACCGGCCACTGGACAGGCGCCGATGCGTCGCGCCCTGCGGCGGCGGCTTGTCCCACGGGGGCTCCACCAGCCAGTTGACTGAGCAGAGGCGCAAAGGCGAAGGCACCTCCGAACTTGAGGACGCTTCGTCGCTGCGGTTGGGACTCATTGATCACGGTGAAATCTCCCGGCCCATTCATCGGCTCAATTACAACGAGGCGGCTCCCCATCGACCTCTATGGAAAGCGCGTTCATCGTCACCGGAAGATAGATCGGATGTCTATAGGTGTGCACCGCCGAACGCCACCGGCTCGCCCGGTGTTGTCGCGTCAGTGCGCGGGACGTCGGGCGGCCAGGGCGGCGAAACTGTCCAGTCCTGTCGGGTCGGCCAGGGTGTCCAGGTCCACGACGTCGGCCGGAACCGCCCCCAACAGGACCCTCTTCGCGGGCAGTTCGAGTTTCTTGCCGGTGCGGTTCCTCGGAATCGCCGGCACGGCGGTGATGCTGTCGGGCACATGGCGCGGGGAGAGGGCACCTCGCAGCACTGTCCTGATCCGTCGTCGTAGCGCGTCGTCGAGTGCGTCGCCGTGGCGCGGTACGACGAACAGGAGCAGTTCGCCGGGGCCACCGGCCCGGTCCTCCATGTGCACGACCAAACTGTCGTCGACTTCGGGCAGTTCCTCGACGACGCGGTAGAACTCCGCCGTGCCCAGGCGCACTCCGCCGCGGTTGAGGGTGGCGTCGGAGCGTCCGGCCACCGTGCAACTGCCCGTCGCCGCACGGAAACGCACCCAGTCCCCGTGGCGCCACACACCCGGGTAGGTGTCGAAGTAGGCGGCCCGGTAGCGGGAGTTGTCCGTGTCGCCCCAGAAGCCGACGGGCATCGAGGGCATGGGCCGGGTGATCACCAACTCGCCGAGCGCGTCGGTCACTTCGTCGCCCCGATCGTCGTACGCGGTGGCGGCGACGCCCAGGCAGGGGCCGGAGATCTCGCCCGCCCAGACCTGCTGGAGCGGGCCGCCCTGCAGGATTCCCGTGCACACGTCGGTGCCGCCGCTGCCCACGTTGAGCAGCACCTCGGGGCCGAACTGCTCGCGCACCCAGTGGAATCCCTCGGCCGGCAGGAGGCTTCCGGCGGCGCCGATCTGGCGCAGCCGGGACAGGTCGTGGTCCTTCGCCGGGGTCAGGCCCTCCTTGCGGCAGGCCATCAGGAAGCCGGGGCTGGCGCCCATGAGGGTGGCGCCGGTCTCCTCGGCCAGTTGCCATTGCCAATCCAGGCCGGGGTGAAGGGGGTTGCCGTCGATCATCACGAGGGAGGCGCCCACGAGCAGCCCGGAGACCAGGGAGTTCCACATCATCCACGCGGTGGTGGTGAACCACAGGACGCGGTCGCCGGGGCGCAGGTCCCAGCTCAGGGAGTGGTTCTTGAGGTGTTCCAGCAGGATCCCGCCGTGGCCGTGGACGATCGGCTTGGGCTTGCCGGTCGTACCGGAGGAGAACAGCACGTACAGCGGGTGGGCGAAGGGGACGGGGTCGAAGCCGGGGTCGGCGGGTGCGGCGAGGAGGTCCGACCATGCGAGCGTGTCGGCGAGTTCGCCCGGTCCGTACGGTACGTGCACGACCTCACGCAGCGTGGGCAGGCCGGCGCGGATCGCGGCGACCTCCTCGCGTCGGTCGATGTCCTTCGTGCCGTAGCGGTAGCCGGCGGTGGCGAGCAGCACCGTGGGCTCGATCTGGGCGAACCTGTCGATGACGCCGCGGGCGCCGAACTCCGGTGCGCAGCTTGCCCAGACGGCGCCCAGGCTCGCGGTCGCCAGGAACGCCACGAGGGTTTCGGGGATGTTCGGCAGATGGGCGACGACCCGGTCGCCCCGGCCAACACCCAGGCGGCGCAGACCGGTTCGGGCCCGGGCGACCTGGTCGGCCAGCTCCGCCCAGGTCAACTCCAGTGGTCCGCGAGTCTGCGAGTGTGCCAGTACGGCCACGTCGTCGGGCGCGGATTCCGCCGAACGCAGCGCGTGTTCGGCGTAGTTGAGGGTCGCGCCGGGGAACCACTCGGCGCCGGGCATGTCCTGTCGGCCGAGTACCCGGTCGTAAGGGGTGTGCGTCCGGACGTCGAAGTAGTCCCAGATCGACGACCAGAAGTCTTCGAGGTCCGTGACGGACCAGCGGTGCAGAGCGGGGTACTCGGTGAAGCTGAGACCTCTGGTGCGCTCCAGCCAGGTGAGGTAGTCGCCGATCGCGGTGGTGCGCAGCGCGTCGGGGGCCGGTTCGCGCAGCGACTCCGGCTCGTTCATGGGGTGACCTCCGTCTCCGCAATCCGCCGGAAGGCGTTCGTGTACGCCTGTGCGGCACGGTCCAGGTCGTTCATGTCGAGGGCGGTCGACAAGTTGATCATCCCTCGCGGGGTCGTGTAGACGCCGTCGAGGAGCAGTGCCAGGTGCAGGGCGCTGAGCAGCGGGGTGGCGGCGGTCTCGCGGGCCTGTTCGGCGTTGACCGGCGCGGTCGGGGTGAAGTGCACGTTGAGGATGGATCCGGCGCGGGTCACCGTGGCCGGGATTCCGGCGTCGGCCGCGGCGCTGGTGATGGTGTCGGCGAGACGGCGCGCGGCCCGGTCGAGGTGTTCGATCGCGAGGACGTCGAGATGCCGGAGGGTGACGGTGCCCGCCGCCGCCGCGGTGAGGTGGCCGTTGAAGGTGCCGGAGTGGGCGAGACCGCCGTCGGTGGTCGCCGCGGTCAGCCGCAGCAACTCCTCGCTGCCGCCGATCGCGCCGATCGGCATGCCCCCGCCGATGACCTTGCCCATGACCGTCAGGTCCGGGTGCAGACCGAGCCGGGTCTGCTCGCCGCCGACGGCGTTGCGCAGCGACTGCACCTCGTCCAGCACGAACAACGCCCCGCGCTCACGGGCGAGTTGGGCGACGGCCCGCAGGAACTCCGGCCGTCCCGGGATCACTCCGCCGGCACCGAGGAAGGGTTCGGCGAACACCGCGGCGATGTCCTCGGTGAGGGCTTCCCGTACGGCGTCGATGTCGTTGTAGGGGACGGTGACGACCTCGGGGCCGCCGGCCAGCAGCGGAGGCGCGCTGCCGTGGTAGGCGCCGTCGAACAGCAGCAACCGCCCGCGCCCGGTGGCCCGTTGGGCGAGTCGCGCGGCCAACACCGACGCTTCCGTACCGGAGTTGGTGAACCGCACCCGCCGCACCGAGGGGATGCGGGCGGCGAGCAACTCCGCCAGTTCCAGCTGGAGTTCGTGCGGGCTGGGGAAGACCGCGCCGGATGTCAGTACCGCCGCGGCGGCCGACACCGCCGGCGGGTAGGCGTTGCCGTGGACGAGCGAGGTGTAGTTGTTGACCAGGTCCAGGTACTCGGCGCCGTCGACGTCGAGCAGCCGCGAGCCGTGGCCCTCGGCGAGGATGACCGGGTACGGCGGGTAGTAGGTGACGTTCCGGGTCTCGCCTCCGGGCAGCACAGCGGCGGCCCGCCGGAAGGCGGTCGCCGATGCGGTGGTGCGGGCACGGTACTCGGCGAGCAGTGTCTCCAGTACGGCCGGGTGCGGGGCGAGTGTCGTCATGCGACGGACCCCGCGTTCCGGTCCGGCGCGGTCAGCGCGGCGTCGAGGAGTTCGAGCAGCAGGTCGATCTCCTCGGGGGTGGTCGTGAGCGGTGGGGCGATCAGGACGGCGTCGTTGATCCCGCCGGTCGCCGGGTAGACGAGCAGTCCCTGGTCGCGGGCGGCGAGCACGACCGCGCGGGTGAGGGAGCCGACGGGCTCGCCGGGACTCCTGGTCGCACGGTCGGCGACCAGTTCGAGGCCTTGGAGCAGTCCTAGCCCGCGGACCTCGCCGATGACCTCGTGCCGTTCCGCCAACTCTTCGAGTCCCGCGCGCAGTTGCTTGCCGCGTGCCGCGGCGTTCGTCACCAGGTCCCGGGACTCGACGGCGTCCAGGACGGCGAGGGCGACCGCGCTGCCGAGCGGGTTGCCGCCGTAGGTGTGCCCGTTGGTGACGGCCGCGGTCCCTGCGGCGATGGTGTCGACGAAGTGCTCGCCGACCAGCACCGCCGACACGGGCGCGTAGCCGGCGCCCATCCCCTTGCCGAGGACCACCATGTCGGGGTGTACGTCCCAGTGCTGTGCGGCGAGCAGGGTGCCGGTGCGGCCCATGCCGGTCATGATCTCGTCGGCTATCAGCGGCACCCCTCGCTCACGGCAGAGCGCGGCGAGCGCGGGCAGGTAGCCGTCGGGCGGGGTGAGGGCGCCGCCGGCCGCGCCGCCGACGGGTTCGACCACCACACCGGCCAGGGTGGGACCGTGGGCGTCCAGCACCCGGGTGGCCCGCTCGATGAGGAACGCGGTGAACTCGTCGTCGTCGCGGCCCTCGGCGAACCGGTAGGCGTAGGGCGGGGTGAGTTCGTTGAATCCGTGCAGCAGTGCTTCGGCGACCCAGCGGCGCTGGGGATGGCCGGACAGGGACAGGCCGCCGAGGGTGGCGCCGTGGTAGCTCACGGCGTGGGAGACGAACCGCGACCGCTCGGGTTCGCCGCGTTCCCGCCAGTACTGCAGGGTCAGCCGCAGCGCGGTCTCCACGGCCTCCGAGCCGCTGTTGCACAGGAAGACGTACGGGTAGCCCGTCATCTCGCCGAGCCGGTCGGCCAGACGCTCCGACTGCTCGCTGTGGAACGAGCCGCGGTGCGCGAAGGTGATCCGCTGCGCCTGCTCGCTCATGGTCCGCAGGATCTCCGGGTCGGCGTGTCCCAGGTTCGCGGTCACCGCCCCGGAGCACCCGTCGAGGTATCTGCGCCCGTCGGTGTCATAGACAAACACGCCGCGTCCGTGGCTGACGAACGGCAGCTCCTCACCGAAGGAGAATTTGATCAGTCGGCTGCCGTCGGGCCGCATGACCGTGCGGGGCGGTGAGGTGGCTGGGCGCATTCTGGACTCCTGGATCGGGTGAGGGCGAGGAGAGGAGCGACCTCGATCATGTACATCGGCCAGTATGCATTGTACGCGGGACAAGAACCAGAGCACCGAGACACCGTGCATTGCGGAGTCGTTACGTGGCGTTACGACAGGCGTCAACCTCTTGACCGTTGTACGTCGGACAAGTAAGCCTGTCCAACGTACAGCGCTGCCGCTACGGCTGTGCCCGCTCCCTCGACGTCCCCGGAGTCACGATGACGGCAACCTCCCCCTCCCCGAAAAGAACCTCTCCTGTGCCCCCCGAGAACGAGACCCCGCCCACCGGCTCACGCCGGGTACTGGTCTCGGCGTACCTCGGCAGCGTCATGGAGTGGTACGACTTCCTGCTGTACGGCACGGCCTCCGCGCTCGTGTTCAACAAGCTCTTCTTCCCCGAACTCAGCCCGGCCGCCGGCACCCTCGCCTCGTTCGGCACGCTGGCCGTCGGCTACGGGGCCCGCCCGCTCGGCGGCATCGTCTTCGGGCACTTCGGCGACCGCCTGGGCCGCAAGAGCATGCTGGTGACGAGCATCCTGCTGATGGGCGCGGCGAGCACCCTGATCGGGCTGCTGCCCACGCACGCCACCATCGGCATCTGGGCCCCCGCACTCCTGGTGCTGCTGCGCCTCGTACAGGGGGTCGCCGTCGGCGGCGAGTGGGGCGGCGCGGTCCTGATGACCGTCGAGCACTCCGGCAAGGGACGGCGCGGGCTGTGGAGCAGCGTGGCGCAGATGGGAGCGCCCACCGGTCTGCTGCTGTCGACCTTCGTCTTCTCCCTAGCCAACCGGCTGCCCGAGTCGGACTTCATGGCCTGGGGCTGGCGGATCCCGTTCCTGATGACGGTCGTCCTGGCCACCGTGGGGCTGTGGATCCGCATGGGCGTCTCCGAGACCCCGGCCTTCACCGCCGCACAGGCCGAGCGGGCCGAGAAGCGCGACCGGGGCGAGCGGCAGCGCCCGCCGATCGTCGAACTGCTGCGCACCCAGCCCAAGGAACTGCTGCTGGCCGCGCTCATCGGATTCGGCCCGTTCGCGGCCAACTCGGTGCTGATCACCTTCGTGATCTCGTACGCCACCCAGGTCGGGCACAGCCGCGGCACCACCCTGAACGCCCTCATGATCGCCTCGGCGGTCTCGCTGGTCTGTCTCCCGCTGGCCGCCGCGCTCTCCGACCGGGTGGGCCGCCGCCCGGTCTACTTCGCCGGCGCGGTGCTGCTCGGCCTCAACTCCTTCCTCCTCTTCCCCCTGGTGGACGCGCACTCCACCGGCCTGTTCGTCCTGGGCTACGCGCTGGCACTGGGCCTGCACTCCCTGATGTACGGGCCGATGGGCGCCTTCCTGGCCGAGCTGTTCGGCACCGGGACTCGCTACACCGGGGCCTCGCTGGGCTACCAGATCGCCTCCGTGGCGGGCGGCGCACTGGCTCCGATCGCCGCGACCAGCCTGCTGGCGGCGGGCGGCGGAGCGCCCAACGCCTTCTACGTGTCCTGGTTCATGGCCGGCACCTGTGCCGTGACCGCGTTGGCCGTCCTGCTGACGCGGGAGACCCACAAGACCGACCTGGGCGCATGAGCGGCGTCGTCCACACCGTGCTCGGGCCGGTCGATCCCGACCGGCTCGGCCACGTCCAGCCGCACGAACACCTCCTCGCCGACCTCGGCCGTTACGCGCCGGAGGACGCCGTCGACGAACCTCTCTCCCCCGCAAACTACTTCGCCTCGCGCGTGGACCGGAACAACCGGCGGGACCTGGTACTGGACGAGGTGGACACCGCCGTCGACGAACTGGCGCTCTACCGCGAGGCCGGCGGCGGCACCGTCGTGGACGCCACTCCGGTGGGCCTGGGCCGCGACCCGGCCGGGCTGCGCGAGATCTCCCGGCGCAGCGGTGTCCACGTGGTGATGGGCAGCGGCTACTACGTCGCCGCGTTCCACCCGCCCGAGGTCGCCGCACTCCCCCGCGACGCCCTCACCCGGCGGATCACCGGCGACATCCACCAGGGCGCCGACGGCACCGGCGTCCGCGCCGGGATCATCGGCGAGATCGGCATGTCGTGGCCCCCGCACCCGGACGAGGTGAAGGTCCTCAAGGCCGCCGCCCAGGCACAGACGGAGACCGGCGCCGCCCTCCTGATCCACCCCGGACGGCACCCCGAGGCCCCGCTGCTGCACCTGCGGCACGCCGTCGAAGCGGGCGCGGATCCCGCGCGGACCGTCCTGTGCCATGTGGACCGCACGCTCTTCGCGTTCGACGAGATGCTCGCGCTCGCCGACACCGGCTGCGTCCTCGAATTCGACCTCTTCGGGACCGAGTCCAGCTATTACCCGCCCGACCCCACGGTCGACCTCCCGAACGACGGCACGCGGGTCCGCCACATCGCCGCGCTCGTCGCGGCCGGACACGGCGACCGGATCACCATCGCCGAGGACGTCTGCCGCCGCACCCAGCTCGTCCGCTACGGCGGTGAGGGCTACGCCCACATCCTGCGGCGCGTACTGCCGTTGATGCTGGCCCGTGGTATCGGCCCCGAGGACGTCACCAGGATCACCCGGACCACCCCGGCCCGCCTGCTCACCCTCCCCGGTACCTCGGATCTCCCCGGAAGGACCGTATGACCAGCACGGTGTCCACCGCCCGCGGCCCTGTCGCCTGTCAGGAACTGGGCACGGTGCTGCCCCACGAGCACCTGTTCATCAACCTGATGCGGGAGCGGCGCGGCGACGGTCTCATCGCCGACGAGGCCGCCGTCACCGAGGAGTTGAGCGTCTTCACCGGCCTGGGCGGCGCCACCGTCGTAGACCTGACCTCCGCCGAGCTGACCCCCGGCGCGGCCCCGGACACCGGAGCCGCCCCTCCCCCGAGCGATGCGAGCCGGGACCCGGCGAACGTCCTCGCCGTCCAGCGGGTCGCCGAGGCCACCGGGCTGCACGTAGTGCTCGGCACCGGGCACTACCGGGACCCGTTCCTGGACCGGGACTGGTTCGACCGGCACGGGGCCGACGCCATCGCCGAGGAGATCGTCCGCGACCTCACCGAGGGCTTCCCCGGCACCGGCGGGATCCGGGCCGGGATCATCGGCGAGGTCGGCTGCGACAAGTGGTACATCTCCGCGGCCGAGGAACGCTCGCTGCGCGCCGCCGCCCGCGCCCAGCGGGCGACCGGAGCGGGCATCCACACGCACGCGGCCCGCTGGCCGGTCGGCGTGGCGCAGTTGGACCTGCTCGCCTCCGAGGGAGCCGACCCGGCGCGGATCGCCGTCGGCCACTGCGACACGGTGACCGCCCCCGGCTACGCCGAACAGATCGCCAGGCGCGGCGCGTACGTCGGCGTCGACACGATCAACACCGACCACCCCCGCGAGGTCGACCACCGGGTGCGGATGGTGCTGGATCTGGTGCGGGCGGGGTACATCGACAACATCCTGCTGTCCCACGACGTGTGCCTGCTCTCCCAGCTCCGCGCCCACGGCGGGGGCGGGTACGGGTTCGTGCACACCGGATTCCGCGAACGCCTGCTCGCGGCCGGACTCGACGCGGGCGAGTTCGCGCACATCACGACGGCCAACCCGGCCCGCCTGCTGTGCTCCTGACCTGAGCCGTCGGGCTAACGTGGGTCCGTTCGCCGTAACCGTGCAGAGAGGGACACCGAATGGGCGAGAGCAGCGGCCGTCGCGGGGGAAGGCAGACGGCTCGCAGTCCGCTGTCGCGCGCGGAGGTGATCGACGCGGCTCTGCGCTATGTGGACCTGCACGGTCTGGACGCGCTCACCATGCGGGCGCTCGCCAAGGAGATGGGCGTCTACCCCACCGCGCTGTACTGGCACACCGGCACCAAGGCCCAGCTCCTGGCGGCCGTCTCGGCACGGGTGCTGGAGGACATCGAACTCCCCGCCGACCACGGCACGGCCTGGGACGAGTGGCTGATCGAGGTCGCCCGGCTGTGCCGCCGGGCGATGCACCGGCACCCCAACCTCGCCCCGATCCTGGGCTCCCAGCTGGTGGTGAGCACCACCGCGGTCCCGTTCACGGAGCGGGTGGTGAGCGTGCTGGAGCAGGCAGGCTTCTCGGGGCGGGAGCTGGTCGAGGTGTACAACGCGGTGGTCGGATTCGTGCTCGGCTGGGTCACCCTGGAACTCTCCAGCGTGCCGGCGGACGTGGAGGAAGGCTGGCAGGAGGAGTACGCGGCCCAGCTGCGGACGGTGAACCCGAACACCTTCCCCGCCCTGACCCGCAATCTCGGCCTTCTGGAGAACAACGCGTTCCTGGTCCGCTGGGACTCCGGCCGGGACCGGCCCATGGACCGCAGCTTCGAGACCACGCTGGAACTGCTGATCCTGGGGTTGCGCGCCAAGCTCGGCGCACAGTGACGGAACGGTCCCGCGCTCGCCGTGGACGGCGAGCGCGGGACCTTTGACGGTTGCCTCAGCTCAGCGAGCGGTGAGCTTCCACAGGTGGTCGGCGGTGCCGTTGTCGGCCCATTGGAGGACCTGGGCGCCGGAGGTGGTGCTCATCTGGTCGACGCCGAGCAGGAGCCCGCTGTTGTAGTTGGCGATCTTGACATAGCCGTCGCGGGCCGGGATGACCTGCCAGAGGTGGTCGGCCGTGCCGTTGTCGGACCAGATCAGGGCGGTGCCGCCGTTACTGGTGCCCGCGTTGGTGATGCCGAGCAGCAGGCCGCTGTTCTGGTTGACGATCTTGTAGAGACCCTGGCCCGCGGCCACGAGGGTCCAGTTCTGGTCGGTGCCGGTGGTGGACGTGGCCTGGACGACCGAAGTGCCTGCGGTGGTACCCGCGTTGAGGGCGTCCAGAGCGAGGCCGCTGTTCTTGTTGGTGATCTGGTAGCGCCCGGCCAGGGACGTCGAGGTGCCGCTCGGGGTGATCGTCAGGTGGTAGCCGTCGCTGGCGTTCATCGTGACCGGCACGGTGATGGAGCCGTTCGAGACGGAGTAGTCGGTGTCGGAGATGGTGATCGGACCCGAGGAGGCGGTGGTGCGGCCCGTGTCCGGGCTGTACTCCAGCTTGACGTGGACGGTGCTGCCGTAGGCCGACAGGGAGGAGAGCCCGTTGATCGTGACGGCGCAGGAGCCCGCGCAGCCGCCGGCGACGACGCTGATCTGGTTGCCCGCGCTGTTCAGGGAGGCGAGACCGTCTATGCCGGTCTGGGCGGGCGGTGTGGTGGTGAGCATGTTCCCGGACATGTCGCCGTACCACTTGTACGTCCAGTAGGAGCCGTTGGGCGAGCCGCCGGTGTCGGTCAGGGTGTCGCCGAGGGTGCCGTAGTGGTTCCAGAAGGCCAGCTCGGCGTCACGGACGCCCGCGCGCTCGAACTTGGCGGCGTAGCCGATGAGGGCGCCGGAGTTGCCCATCTCGGTGGGCGTGCCGTACTCCTCGATGTCGATCGGGCGCGGGGTGATGCCGAGGCTGCTCTCCAGCGAGCGGTAGGCCGCGACATGGGCGGCGATGCCGGAGCTGCCCTGGAGTTCGTGCCAGGCGATGACGTCGGGGACCGTGCCGCTGGCCTTGGCGTCGGTGAGGAACGTGGTCATCCAGGACAGGTTCCACACCGAGTAGCTCGGCCCCTGGATCGGGGTCGTGGTGTCCTTGGTCCGGATCTCCTTGTACGTACGGGCCCATCCGGCGTCGAAGGCGCCCGCGTTGGTGGTGTCCCAGGTCCAGTCCGGCTCGTTCCACAGCGCGTACGCGCTGATGTTGGTGGCACTGGAGGACTTCACCGCGGCGACCTGCTGGTCGACCGCCGAGAGCCAGTTGCTCCAACTCACCCACTTGTAGGGGAAGTCCGGGTACCAGTCCGGCATCCGTACGACGACCTTGGCCCCCGCGGCCGCGGCCTTCGAGGCGACGACCAAGGAGTCACCGGCGGGCGCGGGCTCTCCGTTGGGGAGCTGGCTGCCGCCCGGCGCCATCTGGATGAACGTGTTGGGCTTCAGTGCCTGGGTGAGGCTGTCGCTGGGGGTGCTCGCGCTGGCGAGGCCGTAGAGGCTGCCCGTGCCGACGTGGGTGACGGAGCGCAGGCTCTGCGCGGCGTTGACGACCAAGGTGGTGGACGACGTCGGACTCGCCTGGGCGGGTGCGCCCGTCAGGGCGACGGCGGTGGCGGCCAGGGCGGTGGCCATCACGGCGGCGCCGACGCGGCCGAGGGACGCTCTGGAACGGTGGCGATGGCTCAGGTATGACATCAGCGGCTCTCCTGAGGAAGGGAGGGGGACTTGCCGAAAGGCGGTGCGGACGCGGCTCGGGGAGCGGCCGACCGGTTGGCCGGGGTCGTGGACCCCGGTGACGGGTGACAGTCCTGCGGGGAGTGCGGACGGGGCCGCGGCGGAGCGCGGGCCCGCCCGACCGGTGGGCCCGGGGCGGCCGGCACCGTGGATCAGTCCTTGACGGCGCCGGCGGTCACGCCCGCGGCCACGTAGCGCTGGGCGAGGACCAGCAGGACGGCCGCCGGGATCGACGCGACGACGGCGGTGGCCATGATCGCGTTCCATTCCTGGTTGTTGTTGCCGATGTACTTGTAGATGCCGAGGGTGATCGGCCGCAGATCGCCGCCGCCGTCAAGGGTGTTGGCGAAGACGAAGTCGGACCAGGCCCACAGGAAGCTGAACAGTGAGACCGTGACGATCGCGTTGCGGCTGACCGGCAGCACCACGGACCGGAAGGTCCGCCAGGTGCCGGCGCCGTCGATGCGGGCCGCCGAGATGAGCTCGCCGGGGATGCCCGACATGAAGGCCGTGAAGATCATCACGCCGAACGGCACGGCGATGGTGGAGTCCGCGACGATCAGCCCCCACCAGGAGTTGAGCAGGCCGTAGTCGAGGAAGATGCCGTAGAAACCCATCGCCATGACGATGCCGGGGATCATCTGGGCGACCAGCAGGGCGAGTCCGAGGGCTCCCCCGCCCAGCGGCCTCAGTTTGGCCAGCGCGAATCCGGCCGGGGCGGCGAGGACCAGCGTGAGGGCGACCGTGCCCAGGCCGATGAGCAGGCTGGTGCCGAGATAGGGCATCTGGTCGTCGAGGACGGCCCGGTAGCCCTCGAAGGTCGGATGCAGGGGCAGCAGGTCGGGTGGGCTCTTGCGCATGTCCTGCTGCGGGGTGAGGGAGACGTTGATCATCCAGTACACCGGGAACAGCATCACGGCGGTCAGCAGGACGCCGATGACGGTGTAACGGCGCTTTCCCGTGGGGGACTTCATGCTTCCTGCCTCCTCTGGACACGGATGTAGAGCAGGCCGAAGACGAGCGCGATGAGGATGAGGATGTTGCCGACGGCGGCGCCGGGCCCGAACTTCGGCAGCAGCGTGCCGAAGCCGAGCTGGTAGGACCAGGTCGCGAGGGTGGACGACGCATCGCCCGGACCGCCCTTGGTCATGATCCAGATCAGGTCGAACACCTTGAGCGTGTAGACCAGCCCGAGGAGCAGGGTGATCGCCGACACCGGGCGCAGCAGCGGGAAGGTGATCCGCCGGAACTGCTGCCAGGCCCCGGCCCCGTCCAGGGACGCGGCCTCGTACAGCTCCCCGGGGATGTTCTGGAGCCCGCTGTAGAGGATGACGAGGTTGAACGGGATGCCGATCCAGATGTTGGCGATGACGACCGAGGTCAGCGCCCAGTCCGGCGAGTTGAGCCAGTCCACCGGGGACACGCCCACGAAGTGCAGGGCGTAGTTGATGACACCGGACTCGCTGTTGAACATCCACGACCAGGTCGACGCCGACACGATCAGCGGCAGCAGCCAGGGGATCAGGAACAGGGCACGCAGGGTTCCGGCGAGCCGGAAGTGCCGGTTGAAGAAGACCGCGAGGGCGAGCCCGGCCACGTACTGGAACGCGATCGACGCGAAGGTGAAGATCACGGTGTGGCGGATCGCCGGGCCGAACGTGGGGTCGTTCAGGACGGTCCTGAAGTTGTCAAGACCGGAGAAGGGCGCGTCCCCCTGCACGAACGACCGGACGGTGTAGTCGCGCAGGCTCAGGTCGAGGTTGCGGTAGAGCGGATAGAGGTAGAAGGCCGCGAGGTAGACGACCAGTGGGGCGGTGAAGGCCAGCGCGGTGAGCCGGCCGCTGCGGCGCCGGCGGCGCCGCAGGTCCGACGTGCCCGTCCGTTGTGCGGTGCCGGTCGCCCCGGACCTGGCCGGGGACCGCTGCGAGCGGCGGTCGACGCGGGCGATGGTCATGCGTACTCCTGGATGCGGGTGGCGTGTCAGGACGGGCGCGATTGCGATGCGGATTTCCGGAGGGGCCCGGAAGTCCGGGGTGTCAGCCCTTGCTCGCGGCCGTCTGCGCGGCGTCGAGGGCCGCCTGCGGGCTCTTGCCGCCCGACAGGGCGTTCTGCACGGCGGTCCACATCGGCTGCGAGATCGTCGGGTACTTGGTGCCCAGACCGCCGCTGGTGCGGCCACGCGCCGCGGCAACCGCGCTGACCCACGGCTTCAGCTCGGCGTTCTGCTTCACCTGCTCGGCCTGCACCTCGGCGGTGGGCGCCACGTACGTCAGGGTCGTGTCGGTGGCCAGCAGGTTCGTGGAGTTCGTCAGACAGGTGACGATCTTCTTGCTGACGTCGTAGCGGGAGGTGTCCTTCTGCACCGGGACGGTGACGAACTCGCCGCCCGTCGGCACCGGCGCCGAACCGCCGTTCTGCCCGGGGATGCTGATGACGCCGTAGGCGAAGCCGGCCTTGTCCGCGTTGCCGAGCTGCCAGGTGCCGTTCTCGCTGAACGCGTAGTCGCCGGTGGCGAACTCCTGCCAGCTGGTGGTCTGGGTGTTCTGCAGCACGTCCTTCGGTGCGTATCCCCCGTCGACCCACTGCTTCCACAGCGACAGCGCGGCCACGCCCTTCGCCGAGTTGAGCTTGGTCAGATCGCCGCCCGCGCCCCAGAACCACGGCAGGAACTGGAAGCTGCCCTCTTCCGTGTTGATCGCGGAGAAGGTGATGCCCTTCTTCCCCGCCGACTTGACCTTCTTCAGCGCCGCCGTGAGCGAGTTCCAGTCCTTGATGGACGCGGGGTCGACGTGGGCCGCGGTCAGGATCTTCTTGTTGTAGTAGAGCGCGAGGGTGTTGGCGCCGATCGGCACACCGTAGGAGGCGTTGTCGATGGTGCCCGCGCCGAGGATGTTCTTCTGGATCGACGACGTGTCGAGGCCGAGGTCGCTGGTCTTGTTGAGGATTCCCGCCTCCACGAGGGTGGAGACGACCGGGTTGTCGACGAGCATGACGTCGGGGGCGTTGCCCTGCTGGGCGGCGAGCAGCGCCTTGTTGCCCAGGTCCGTGGTGTCCATGCTGGTGCGCTTGACCTTCACCCCGGCGTCCGTGCCGCACTTGCTGACGAGCTTGCCCCACGCCGAGGAGGCGTCGAACTGCGGGTACGGGTCCCAGAAGTTGTACGTCCCGCCGGCCTTCCCGGAACCGGAGGCGGAGGAGTCGGAACCGCCGCCGCAGGCGGCGACAGTGGTGAGCGCGCCGACGGCGGCGATGGCGGCGAAGAGGGTGCGGCGGGTGTTTCTCACGGTGACCTCGTTGTCTTGGTGCGGCTCGTAGGAAGCGGTGGAAGGGAAGCGCGGGGGGAGGGTGAGAAGCGGGGGGAAGGCGGTGGGTGTGGAGGGCTCAGGAGGTGGGCAGCCAGACGCGCATGCTGCCGTCCTGGCGGTTGGCCCACGCGTAGTAGGGAATGGCGGTGAGCTCGACCGGCGCACCGTCCGTCTCCGGTGCCTCGCTGTCGGCGGAGGTGTACGGCCACCAGCCCGCGTCGGGGATGCTCCGGCGCCGGCCGACGGCCAGCACGGTGGTCACACCGCCCAACAGGTCGGGCCGGTGCTGTACGGCGAGCGGACCGGTGGAGTCCAGGACCATGTCGTCCAGACCGCCGCCGGGGTGGTCGATCTGCTCCAGGCAGTAGACGAGCGGCCCGCGCTCGATCGCCACGCAACCGCGCACGGCGTCCACACGGGGGTCGGCCGCGGTCAGCCGCGGCGCGAGGCCGAGTTCGAGGACGACCCGGTCGCCGGGGGCCCAGGTGCGCTCCAGCCGCAGCCAGCCGTCGGCCACGGGGGCGTCGGTCTGGTCGTACTCCGTGTCCCCGCACCGCACCCGGTACTCGGCGCACCACTGCGGGACGCGCAGCGAGAGGGTCCAGGGGCGGTCGGCCGGGGTCTCCTCGACGGTCAGGCCGATCGCGCCCTGCCACGGGTACTCGGTCTCGACGCTCACGGCGACCGAGGTGCCGTCGAGGTCGCCCGTGTAGCGGCCGGTGGTGTACTGGTGGATCTGGAGTCCGCCCGGGTCGCTGGTGGCGAGGTAGTGCTCCAGCGAGGCCAGCAGCCGCATGACGTTCGGCGGGCAGCAGGCGCAGCGGAACCAGCGGGTGCGGCGGGCCGACTGGTCGCCGCCGGGGTCGGTGTGGCCGTCGCGGACCTGGAGCGGGTTGACGTACAGCCAGCCCTCGCCGTCCAGCGACACGCCGGCCAGGAAGCCGTTGTACAGGGTGCGTTCGATCAGGTCGGAGTAGCGGGCCTCGCCGGTGAGCAGCGCCATGCGCCAGCTCCACTGGACGGACGCGATGGCCGCGCAGGTCTCGCAGTACGCGCGCTCGTTGGGGAGTTCGTACGGGTCGCCGAAGTCCTCCTCGTCGTGGTGCGCGCCGAGTCCGCCGGTGAGGTGGGTCTTGGTGGCGGTCATCGCCCGCCACAACCTCTCGCCCGCCGCCCGGAGTTCGGCGTCCCCGGTCTCGGTCGCCAGATCGGCGGCCGCCGCCAGCAGGTACAACTGCCGTACGGCGTGGCCCTCCACGTTGTCCGCCTCGCGCAGCGGCACCCGGTCCTGGCAGTACGCCTCGCCGCCCAGCAGGCCGTGGCCGAAGCGGTCGACGAAGTAGCCGGCCAGATCGAGGTAGCGGCGCTCGCCGGTCTCCCGGTACAGCTCGACCAGGGCGGTCTCGACCTCGGGATGGCCGTCGATTCCGTCGATCTCCTTGCCGCTGTCGGGAAGGCCGAACACGGAGTCGATGTGGTCGGCGAACTTGCGTGCCACATCCAGGAGTTGGGGCCGACCGGTGGCCCGGTGATGGGCGACGGCCGCCTGGATGAGATGACCGGCGCTGTACAACTCGTGACCCCAGCGCAGGTCCTTGTACCGCTCGCCGCCCTTGAGCAGCTGGAACCACGTGTTCAGGTAGCCGTCGGGCTGCTGCGCGTCGGCGACGAGGGCGACGATCCGGTCGACCTCCGACTCCAGCTCGGCGTCGGGCTGTTGGGCGAGCTGCCAGGCGGCGGCCTCCAGCCACTTGTAGACGTCCGTGTCCACGAACGGGTACGCGCCACGGAACTCGCCCTCGACCGTGCCCGCCGCCAGCCGCAGGTTGTGCAGATTTCCCGCCGACTCCAGCAGTTCGGGGCCCTGCGGGAGTGAGACACGCGCGTTCACCTCGCGGCGGGTGCTCCAGAAGCCGGCGCGCACCTCGACCGCGGCAGGCGCGAGTGCGGCCTTGGCGCCCGGTCCGAGACGAACCGGCCCGGTGGAAGTGCCTGCCTGTTCGGACGGGGCCGAGGCCGAGGAGGAAACCGCGGTGGAACGTGGGCGGGGCATGGCTCTCCGAAGAGGTAGGTGGGAAGCGAATCGGGGGCCCGACGCGCGATCGGCGTCACGGAGTCCCGCTGAATCGGACGGGCGTTGCTCCGTCTCTTTCGAACCCGCTTGGGAAAACGTTTTTCTGCCGGGAAAGGTAGAAAGGGGTGAGAGCGCGCGTCAAGAGGTACGCGCAAATATTTTCCTCGCCTGTCCGGGGCTGGCTAGCCGCCGCGAACGGTGCCAGGATGCATCTGCCGACATCATCTAGGAAAAGGGTTGCGCGTGACCGTCGTTCCAAGTCCTCCGCCCCCCGGGCGGGCGAAGCTCGCCGACGTGGCCAAACTGGCAGGTGTCAGTGTCGGGACGGCCTCGAAGGCGCTGAACGGCGGCGGGAGAATGCGCCCGGAGACCCGGCAGCGGGTCCTGAACGCCGTCGAGGAGCTCGACTTCCGGCCCAACCAGCACGCACAGAGCCTGCACACCGGCCGCAGCTGGACCGTCGGGCTGATGACGACCGACGGCATCGGCCGCTTCAGCACGCCCGTCCTCCTCGGAGCCGAGGACGCGCTCGGCGCCGGAAAGATCTCCGTACTGCTGTGCGACACCCGCGGCGACGCCATCCGCGAGCAGCACCACCTGAGCAATCTCATGGGCCGCCGGGTGGACGGCATCATCGTGACCGGCCGAAGGACCGACCCGCGCCCACCGCTGAAGGGGGTCGAGCCGATACCGACGGTCTACGCGCTCTCGCCGTCCACCGACCCGGACGACATCTCCGTCGTGTCCGACGACCGGAGCGGAGCCCATCTGGCCGTCGAGCACCTCCTGGCCACCGGCCGCACCCGGATCGCGCACATCACCGGCCCGGCCCACCACGCGGCTGCCCGCGACCGCGCCCACCACACGCTCGAACTGCTCAAGCACTCCTCGCTGGAACTCTCCACCGGCCGGGTCCACTTCGGGGAGTGGAGCGAGGCATGGGGCCGCCGCGCCGCCGAAGCGGTGCTGCGCACCGCCCCGGACACGGACGCCTTCTTCTGCGGCAACGACCAGATCGCCAGAGGCGTCGCGGACGCCCTGCGCGAGAACGGCCTGGACGTCCCCGGCAAGGTGGCGATCGTGGGCTACGACAACTGGGACGTCATGGCTCTGGCCTCCCGTCCGCCCCTCACCACGATCGACACGGACCTCTCCGAGATCGGCCGCCAGGCCGCCCTGCTGCTGCTGGACGCCATCGGCTCCAAGCCGACGCGGGGTTTGCACACCGTTCCGTGCCGTCTTGTCGTGCGCGAGTCCACCTGAGCTGGTGGGTGGGGGGCCGGTTTCTTGGGCCGGTGATGTGCGTGATCCGGGTCGGCGCGTACCCGGGGCTTCGCTTTCGACCTCCGCATGCTGATGAAGGCTGTGTCGTGACGATGCCCCCCGGGATGAGTCCCACCGACGTCCTGTACGGCTCAACACGCCGCGATGACCGCGACGCCGACCGGTCGAACCGGTAGGAGCCGACCGGCTGCCGGCGGCCACACCATCCTCTGACGCGAGACCGCGGGTGGTTCTGCCCCGTAGTGCTGTACCCGAACGATTCCCTACAGCCTTGGTTCCGGGTTGCCGTAGTAGGCGTGGGGGCCGTGTTTGCGGGTGTAGTGGCGGGCGAGGAGGTGGGGTGGTGGTGGGGCCGTGGGTGAGAGGGCGAGGGTGTTGATCGCCATGTCGGCGACGGCTTCGCAGATGATGGCGTGTTCGAGGGCTTTGCGGGGGGTGGTGCCCCAGGTGAAGGGGCCGTGGTGGGCGACGAGGGCGGCCGGGACCTCGGTTGCCCGCCGGTCGTCGCCGGCCAGGAGGTCGACGATGACTTGGCCGGTGTTGTATTCGTAGTCGTTCTTGCATTGGTCGGCGGTGAGGTCGGGGGTGCAGGGGATGGGGCCGTTGAAGGTGTCGGCGTGGGTGGTGCCCAGGACGGGTATGTCGCGGCGGGCCTGTGCGAAGGCGACGGCGTGGGTGGAGTGGGTGTGGGTGATGCCGCCGATGGTGGGGAAGGCGAGGTAGAGGCAGCGGTGGGTCTCGGTGTCGGTGGAGGGGCGCAGGTCACCGCCGACCACCTTGCCGTCGGAGAGGCGGACGGTGACCAGGTGGTCGAGGGCGAGGTCCTCGTAGGGGACGCCTGAGGGTTTGATGACGAGGACGCCTGCTTCGCGGTCGACGCCGCTGACGTTGCCCCAGGTCAGGGTGGCCAGTCCGGCCTGGGGGATGGTCAGGTTGGCGTCGAGTACCTCGTGCCGCAGGCCGTCACGGACTGGGACGGTCATCGGTGCTCTCCTTGCGGATCGATCGGGGTCACGGGTGTCACAGGGCCTGGGCGAGGCGGTGGTAGGCGGCGTTCCAGCGGATCTCCTTGGTGAACTGCCCGGTGCTGGTGGTCTCGTCGATGGTCAGCAGTTCCACGCCGGTCATGTTGGCGTAGTCGGTCAGGGTCTCGGTGTCGACGGCGGAGCTGAGGACGGTGTGGTGGGGGGCGCCGGCGAGCAGCCAGCTCTCGGCGGACTCCGCGAGCGAGGGGTGTGGCTTCCATACGGCCCTTGCCACCGGGAGGCGGTGCAGGGGCTCGCTGGGGGTGACCACGTCGACGGTGTTGGCGGTCAGCCGGAAGCGGTCGCCGAGGTCGGAGAGGCCGACGACCACGGCGGGGCCGGCTGCCGCGTCGAAGACCAGGCGCACCGGGTCCTCGCGTCCGCCGATGGACAGGGGGTGGATTTCGCAGCGGGGGCGGTCGGCCGCGATCGTGGGGCAGACTTCCAGCATGTGGGCGCCGAGGATGCGGGGGGTGCCGGGGCCGAGGTGGTAGGTGTAGTCCTCCATGAAGGAGGTGCCGCCGGGGCAGCCGGTGCCCATGACCTTCATCGTGCGCAGCAGGGCGGAGGTCTTCCAGTCGCCCTCGCCGCCGAAGCCGTACCCGTCGGCCATCAGGCGCTGCACGGCCAGACCCGGCAACTGGCGCAGCCCGCCGAGGTCCTCGAAGTTGGTGGTGAAGGCGGTGAAGCCGCCCCCGGTGAGGAAGGTGCGCAGGCCGATCTCCTGGCGGGCCGCGTAGAGGAGGGAGTCGTGGCGGATACCGCCCGGACGCAGGGCCGGCACGACGTCGTACAACTCGGTGTACTCGGCCGCGAGTTGGGCGGCCTCCTTGTCGGTGACCTGGTCGACGACGGCCACCAGGTCGTTGACGGCGTAGGTGTTGACGGAGTAGCCGAAGCGGAGCTGGGCTTCGACCTTGTCGCCTTCGGTGACGGCGACGTCGCGCATGTTGTCGCCGAAGCGGGCCAGGCGCAGGGTGCGGGAGGCGTGCCGGCCGACGGCGGCCCGGGCCCAGGCGGCGACCCGGCGGATGACGCGGGGGTCGGTGGCGTGCCCGGCGACGATCTTGCGGTCGATGTGGAGGCGGGATTCGATGTGCCCGAACTCGCGGTCGCCGTGGGCGGCTTGGTTGAGGTTCATGAAGTCCATGTCGATGCTGGGCCAGGGCAGCGACAGGTTGTACTGGGTGTGCAGGTGCAGCAGCGGCCGGTTAAGGGCGCTGAGCCCGGCGATCCACATCTTGGCCGGGGAGAAGGTGTGCATCCACACGATCACGCCGACGCAGGTGTCGGAGGTGCTGGCTTCCTGGCACAGGCGGCGGATCGCGTCCGCGTCGGTGAGGACCGGCTTCCACACGATGCGGACGGGGATCTTCCCGGGGCCGCTGAGGATCTCCGCGATACTTTGGGACTGGTCGGCGACCTGGTGCAGGATGTCGTCGCCGTACAGGCCCTGGCTGCCGGTGAGAAACCAGATCTCCTGGTCCGGATAGGGGTTGGCTTTGGTGTCCATGAGGGTTCCTTAGGGGTGCTGGGTGGGTCGGGTGCGGCCGATGGGTGTCTGCCGCTGACGCTTGGAAGGGCTGAGGTATCCGCGGCGGACAAGGACGGGCCCGCATCGGCGTACCCGGCGAACGCCGTCACCGCCGGGGCGCGGATCGGAGGGGCGTCGACACCGCCGGGGACCGAGCGGGCGAACCTGGTCCGGTGGTAGGGGGCTGATGCGTGACAGGCGGCTGTCCTCCTGCGTCCCACCGGTCACGCGGGCGGTTCGACGCGGCCATCGGGATCCCTTTCCGGGGGAGGTGACCGCCGGGCAGGGGGCGTTGCTCAGGCAGAGGCCTCGGCGCGGAGGTGGCGCAGGCGGTGCATGACCTCGTTGGCGCCGCGGCCGAAGTAGTCGTGCAGCAGCCGGTACTCGGCGAACAGCCGGTCGTAGGCGGCTGCCCGTTCGGGGTCGGGCCGGTAGACGGCCGGGCGGGCCTTGGCCATGGCCTGGGCGGCGGCCCGGATGTCGGGGTGGGCGTCGGCCGCGACGGCCGCGTGCATCGCCGCACCGAGTGCGGGACCCTGCGCCGAGTCGATGACACCGAGCGGGAGGCGGGTCACGTCGGCGTAGATCTGCATCAGCAGCGGGTTCTTCATCAGCCCGCCCGCGACGATCAGCTCACGGACCGGGACGCCGGACGTCTCGAACGCCTCGATGATCGTGCGGGTGCCGAACGCGGTGGCTTCCAGCAGAGCGCGGTAGACGTCCTCGGGGCGGGTCGACAGCGTCAGCCCGACCACGACACCGCTGAGATCGTGGTCGACCAGCACGCTGCGGTTGCCGCTGTGCCAGTCGAGGGCGACCAGCCCGTGCTCGCCCACCCGCTGCTTCGCGGCCAGCGCGGTGAGGTGCTCGTGCGGGTCACGGCCCAGCGCGGCGGCCTCCTCCGCATACGCGGCGGGGAAGGCGGTGCGCACGAACCAGCCGAAGATGTCCCCCACCCCGCTCTGCCCGGCCTCGTAACCCCACAGCCCCGGCAGGATGCCGCCCTCGACCACCCCGCACATCCCCGGCACCTCGGCCCACCGGTCGCTGCTCATCACATGACAGGTGGAAGTGCCCATGATCGCGACCATCCGGCCCGGTTCCACGGCGGTGGCCGCGGGCGCGGTCACATGCGCGTCGACGTTCCCGACACACACCGCGATGCCCTCCGGCAGACCCGTCCAGGCCGCCGCCTCCGCCGTCAACCCGCCCGCCCGGTCGCCGAGCTGGCCGATCGGCTGCTCCAGCTTGTCGGTCACGAAGTCGGCGAAGCCGGGGTTGAGCGCGGCCAGATATTCGGCGGAGGGGTAACTGCCGTCCTGGAGCTGGCCCTTGTAACCGGCCGTGCACGCGTTACGCACGTACGTACCGGACAGCCGCCAGACGATCCAGTCGGCCGCCTCCACCCACCGCTCGGTCAACCCGTACAGCTCCGGGTCCTCCTCCAGGAGCTGCAGAGCCTTGGCGAACTCCCACTCCGAAGAGATCTTCCCGCCGTACCGCTTCAGCCACGGCTCCTTACGCACCTCGGCCAACGCAGTGATCCGGTCCGCCTGAGCCTGCGCGGCATGATGACGCCACAGCTTCACGTACGCATGCGGACGGCCCGAAAACTCCGGCAGCTCACACAGGGGCGTGCCGTCGGCGAGGACCGGCAGGACCGTACAGGCGGTGAAATCCGTCCCGATACCCACCACCTGCTCGGGGCGCACACCCGAGCTGGCCAGTGCTTCGGGCACGGCGACGCGCAGGACGTCGACGTAGTCCGAGGGCACCTGAAGCGCCCAGTCCGGCGGCAACGGCGTCCCATCCGGAAGAGCCCGGTCCAGGACCGCGTGAGGGTACGGATACTCGGCGACGGCCAACTCGGCACCGTCGGCGACACGGACCACCACAGCCCGCCCCGACAACGTCCCGAAGTCGACCCCGATGACATAGGTGTCGGGACTCGTCGATTCGTCGTGTTCTGCCTGCACCGGCTGTCCTTAGCGCTCTTGAAGGTCTATGACGAATAAGTCGACGCGTTCGATATGTCGACCAGCGTTCGAAGGGGCGAACAGCAAAACCCCAACGGCGACACTCGCCACCCCCACAAGGCATGCACGTGCGACGTCGTTGAGAAAATGGTTGCCCACTTTCGCTGCGCCATCTTGGCCCGTCCAGATCTCCACGTAAACCCCCCATGCACCCTCAATCCGAGAAGGCCGCTCGACTCCATCGCACCCATCACCTCATCACCCCACTTGAGCTGCGGAAACACAAAGAAAGTGACGCACGTCACGTGAGCAGGTCCGCCCTGCGGCGCCACCGCATCCCGGACTCACCCATGAACCGAGCGGACACAGAGCTCACGACTGCGCGAGAAATCGTTTTCTCGCTTACCCACCCACATCCGGCCGTCAGCCTGCCCCGAGGTGAGGCGCCACCTCGATCAAGCGGCTCGACCCGTCGCCCGACGGCACCCGCCATCACACGCAGGTCGCAACTGACCCCCTGCGGCTTGGATGAACATCCAATATTTCCACGGTGAAGGTTCGTGGCCTTCTGTGAGGCCGCCGCTTGAACCATAGTGGCCACCGATCAACGGAACATTAATTCCGTATGGCGGAATCCGTATCGGAGGTAGCTCGTGCCGCTGTCCGCACCGTCCTTGCCACGACGCACCGCGCGTCTGCTGCGCACGTCACTGTTCGCGCAGGTCGCCTGCGCCCTGGTGCTCGGAGTCGTCGTGGGGCGACTCTGGCCCGACCTGGGGACCTCCGTCCAGCCACTGGGCGACGGCTTCGTACGGCTCATCAAGGCGGTCATCTCGCCGTTGGTGTTCTGCGTGGTGGTCACCGGCATAGCCAAGGCCGGGAATCTACGGGCATTCGGCCGTATCGGCATCAAGGCGCTGATCTGGTTCGAGGTGGCGACGACGTTCGCCCTGCTGCTCGGCCTGGTCGCGGGCAACCTCGTCCAGCCCGGTGCGGGCATGCATGTCGACCCGGCGACCCTCGACACGAACGCGGTCGACGCGAAGACCGGCGGCGCCGCGCTTCCGTCGACGAGCGAGTTCCTGCTGCACGCCCTGCCCGACAGCGCGGTCGGCGCCTTCGCCGAGAACTCGCTCCTCCAAGTCCTGGTCCTCGCCTGTCTGGTGGGCGCGGCCCTGCTTCACCTGGGGCACACCAAGGTGCCCGCGGTCCTGCCGGCCATCAACCAGGTGCAGGAGATCGTCTTCGCGATCGTCGGCTTCGTCATGAGGCTCGCGCCCCTCGCCGTCTTCGGCGCCACCGCACACCTCGTCGGGCAGTACGGCCTGGGCGTCATGTCGACCTACGGCAAGCTCATCGGCGTCAGTTACGCCGTCGCCGCGCTGTTCCTCCTGCTGCTCGCGGCGGCGCTGAAGGCGTTCACCGGGCTGAGCCTGTGGAAGTTCGTCCGCTACACCCGCGAGGAGATGCTGCTCGCCCTCGGCACCGCCTCCAGCGAGACCGTGATGCCGCGGATGATGCAGAAGCTCCGCCACGCCGGCTGCCGCGACGACGCCGTGGGCCTCGTCCTGCCCACCGGCTACTCCTTCAACCTCGACGGTGCCTCCATCTACCTCTCCGTCGCGACCCTGTTCATCGCGCAGGCGGTGGGCGTCGACCTCACCCTGGGCCAGCAGGTGACCGTCGTACTGATGCTCATGCTGACCAGCAAGGGCATGGCGGGCGTGCCGGGTTCGGCGTTTCTCGCCCTGTCCGCGACCGCCTCCGCGCTCGGCGTCATCCCGGCCGGCGCCGTCGCCCTCCTCCTGGGCGTGGACCGCATCATGGACTCGATGCGGGTGGCCACCAACCTCCTCGGCAACTGCGTGGCCGCGTTCGCGGTGTCCCGCTGGGAAGGTGCGCTGGACATCTCGCGGGCGAAGCGGGTACTGAACGGAGAATCCGCCTTCGTATCCGACCCTGACGACATGGTCGCGCCGGTCGAGGGCCTCGTTCCCCATGACCTTGCTCGCCCCGCTGGACAGACGGAGACACATCGAGTCGTCGAAGCGGAGTGAGACCCTGCCTGCCGGGATCAGCTCCCGGCAGGCACAGAAGGACCGGCGCGCCGAAGCCGGCCTTCTCCGGCTTCCCGGTCCTGCACGGCGCCGGTCCGGCGCGACATCCCGTCCCGGAGCGCACCGCTTCACCAACTCGCCCCAGCTCTCGTTGCCTTGAATCGTTGCCGTTCCTCTTGACCTGAGTTCGGCAGGCGAAATACGGTTCCGGCACTTGCAGTGGCTGAAACGATTCAACATCCGTGTCTCCGTGATCAGTTGGGGCTGAACCATGCACGAAACCCACCCGCAGCGTGGCGGTGCGACGCGTCGGTCGGTACTGGCTGCCGGTCTGACGACGGGCGTTCTCGCTGCGCTCGGTCCGGCCGCAGGCGCCGCGGCCTCCTCCGGGACCGCTCGCTCCACCGGAGCCGCGACCACGGCGAGTTGGTTCGCCCAGCCGGCCAAGGCGGTACGGCCCAGGTTCCGTTGGTGGTGGCCGGACGGGCTGGTGGACCCGGTGGAGATCGCGCGGGAGATCGACCAGATGGCCGACGCGGGATTCGGCGGCGCCGAGATCGCGGCCGTGCACCACAGCGTCACCGACACCTCCGTACTGGACACCGCCCACCACGGGTGGGGAAGCGCGGCCTGGCGCGACGGTGTGACGGCCGCGCTGCGGCAGGCCGCCCGACGCGGACTGACCATCGACCTCACCCTCGGCCCGAGTTGGCCCGTCGCCGTGCCCGGAGTCACTCCCGACGACGCCGCCGCGGTGAAGGAACTCGCCTACGGCAAGGCCGTGTTGACCGGCGGCGCGGCCTACGACGGACCGGTGCCGGCCTCCGTCTACCCGGCCGCCTCGGGCGTCACCGCACAGCAGCTCTTCGCCGTACAGGCCGCCCGCGTCAACACCGCCTACTCCAGCGGGAAGGCGACCGGCCTGGACGCCGACAGTGTCACCGACCTGACCGGCCACGTGTCGGCCGGCAAGCTGAGCTGGACCCCGCCCGACGCGGCGACCTGGGTGCTCCTGTCGTACTGGCAGCGGGGTTCGGGCCAGCAGCCCGAGGCCGGACCGCACTCCTCGCCCGCCGCGTACGTCGTCGACCACTTCAGCGCGGCCGGGACCGCGGCCGTCACCCGCTACTGGGATTCGACGATCCTGGACTCCACGCTCCGCAGACTTCTCAGATCGGCGGGCGGCACCTTCTTCGAGGACTCCGTGGAGCTGGAGACCAAGGGTCTGCAGTGGACGCCCGGCCTGCCCGCGGCCTTCCGCGAACACACCGGACGCGACCTGCTGCCGTATCTGCCGGCCGTCGTCCTCGACAAGGGCAACCAGGTCTTCGCCTTCGAGGCCCGGCTCACGCAGGAGATCCGGCACGACTTCTGGGAGACCGTCTCCGGCCTGTTCAACGAGCACCACCTCGGGGCGCTCAGGTCCTGGGCGCACGGACACGGCATGAAGCTCCGCTCCCAGCCGTACGGCCTCCAGACCGACGCCATCGCCTCGGCGGCGATTCTCGACGTCCCCGAGGGCGAGTCGCTCGGCTTCAAGAACCTCGACGACTACCGCTGCCTGGCCGGCGGACGCGACATGGCAGGCCACCGCGTCCTGTCCTGCGAGGCGGGCGCGTACGCGGGCGGCGCCTACAACACCACCTGGGACAAGTTCCTGCGCACGATGGGCGGGGCGTACGCGGCGGGCGTCAACCAGACCGTGATCCACGGCTTCTCCTACGCCACCGCGCCGGGCGTGAGTTGGCCCGGCTTCGCCGCGTTCAGCCCGTACGGCGGGGCCCCGGGATACGGCGAGTCGTGGGGGCCGAGGCATCCGACCTGGCGCCATGTGCCCGACATCGCGGGCTGTCTCGGCCGCGTCCACGAGGTGCTCCAGTCGGGCACCGCCCGTGCGGACATCGCCGTCTTCCGGCAGACCGGTTACACGGCGACCGGCATCGGGGCCTCCTGGCTGACCTCGACGGGCGTCCCGCTCGGCTGGACCCACCAGTTCCTGAGCGGACCACTGCTCGACCTGCCCACGGCCAAGGTCTCCGGCAAACGCCTCGCACCCGACGGGCCCGCCTACAAGGCCCTGTTCCTCGAAGGCGACTTCTTCTACGGCTCCAACCCCACGTTGGCCGTCGCCGACGCCCGCAGACTCCTGACGTTCGCGCGAGCCGGCCTGCCCACCGTGCTCCTCGGCGCCTTCGACCAGGCGCTCACCCCGGGTCTGCCCGACGACGGGGAGCAGGCCGAACTGCGTTCGCTGACAGCCCAGTTGCTAGTCCTGCCGAACGTCCGCCGGATCACCGACAAAACCCTCGTCGGCGCGGCCTTCGCGGAACTCGGCGTGACCTCCGACGCCGTCTACTCCGTGTCGTCGACCCTGCTGAACGCCCACCGGGTCACCGGCGACGCCGACTTCTACTACCTGTGCAACGGCAAGCACGCCGAGACCGTCAAACCCGCCGTCGCCCTCATCGACCACGACGTCACGCTGCGCGCGACCCACCGCGAGGGGTCCGGCGCGGTCCCCTACCTCCTGGACCCGTGGAGCGGGCGGGTCACCCGCCTCGCCCAATACACCCAGGACGGCGCCGCGTTCACCTTCAGGGTGACACTCCAGCCGGGCGAGACCCTCGTCGTCGCGCTGGGCGCCCCGGGGCTGTTCGGGGACCGCTGCGGCAGCCGTCCGCACGCGGTCGCCACCGACGCGGACAGCGTGCTCTTCGCGGACGCGGACGGATCACTGGCCGTACGCGCCTTTACGGCCGGTACCCGCACCACCGCCCTGTCGACGGGCCGCAAGGTCACCACGAAGATCCCCGAGGTGCCGGCCGCGGTCACCCTCGACCGGTGGACACTCACCGTCGACGACTGGCAGCCCGGCGCCACCGCGACCAGCACCGAGATCGTCACGCACACCCTCGCCCTCGATGCCCTGCTGCCGTGGTCGCAGATCCCCGAACTGGCCGACGTGGGCGGCATCGGCCACTACCGGACGACGGTCACGCTGCCGGACACCTGGCCTTCCGGCGCGGGGGCCCTGCTGCGGCTGGGCAGTGTCAGCGACACCTGCCGGGTCACCGTCAACGGGACCCGGCTCGACCCCGTCGACCGGCTCAACCCCGTGCTGGACCTCGGCGGACAACTGCGCCGTGGCACCAACACCGTCGAGGTCGAGGTGGCCACCCCGTTGTTCAACCGGCTGCGGATCAGCAACCCCACGGTGTTCAGCACGTCCGCGAGGCAGGCCTACGGTCTGGTCGGACCGGTCCAGCTCACGCCGTACGTGCAGCAGACGGTGGCCTGATCGCTCGTCCTCTCCCCCGGGCGTCCCGGTGCGGGCGTCGCCGAACGAGCTATGCGCCGTCGTTGCCGTCGCGCAGGGAACGAATCATGCTCTGCAGGATCCGGAACGCGCCCGACTGCTCGGTCTCGGTCAGGCCGGCCAGCATTCCGACCTCGACGGACCGGACCGCCACGGTCGCCTTCTCCAGGCTCCGTCGCCCGCGAGGTGTGAGCCGCGCGGGAAGAACCTTCCCGACGGGCGCCTCCGCGGGCCTGGTCACATAGCCGTCTCGTTCCAGGGCCTGGAGCAGCACGTTCATCGACTGCCGGGTCACGAACGCGCCGCGCGCGAGCTCGGAGTTCGACAAGCCCGGCCGTTGAGCCAGCAGTTCGAGGCAGGAGTAGTGCGTCACGCTCATCCCGAGTGGCCGCAGCACCTCCTCCATGGCCACGCGCAGGGCGCTCGACGCTTCTTTCAGCAGGTAGCCCAGTGATGTGTCCAGGTTGACGCCGGCACCGTTTTGACTCATGTCAGCATTCTGACATACATTGACCTGTGTCAGTAATCTGACACGAAGAGAAGGAGCATCATCATGCCCGCCACCGGCCCCGACTTCATCTCGCTCCAGGCACGCGACCTCGACGCTTCGCAGGCGTTCTACGAGCAGTACCTCGGCCTCGTCCGCTCTCAGGCCGGGCCTCCGCACGCCGTCGTCTTCGAGACGAAGCCGATCGCGTTCGCACTCCGCGACATCGTTCCCGGCACCGATCTCGCATCCGTCGCCCAGCCCGGCATCGGTGCCGCGATCTGGCTCCACGCCACCGACGTCCAGGCCATCCACGATGCCCTCGTCACCGACGGTCACACCATCGTCTCCGCACCGATCGACGGCCCCTTCGGCCGGACATTCACCTTCGCCGACCCCGACGGATACCAGATCACCCTCCACGACCGCGCCTGACAAGCCCGAACGCCACCGACGGCGCCGACCGCATGACCTCGGCTCGGAAGCGGTCGGCCAACAGGCAGCGAGTTCAAGCGTCGTCAGCAGAAGAATGCACGTCAGCCGCAATCGCGCGCGGAGTCGGCTTGCGTCCATGGCGCGTCCAGGTGTCCGGCGCAGCAAGCGGGCGCACTCGGAGTCGCTCAGCGCGCCGTGTTCGGTCGCCTTCGCGAAGGTCTGGACGAGGCTGCCGCCCCTGCCGGCGCCCTGGAGGGTGGCGCGGTAGGCCGCCTCGTGTTCCACGAAGGCCGTTGGAGGGAAGCGGCCGAACTGCCAACGGCCGGTGGGGCGGTGGGGTTCGGGCGTGCGGCTGTGTCGTCAGCCGGACCTGCCGTCGCGTTCCCCCGTCAGCCGGCCGCCTGCGCCGAGGAGACCGCAACCTGGGCCGCACGCTCGACCGCCGCGATGCCGCCCGCCATCGACGCGTTGCCGTCGGAGAGGACCGCGACAAGGTAGTGGTGTGTTCCCGAGGTGATCCATCCGACGCTGTTGATGTCCCACAGGCCGGTGGTGGTGCGTTGCAGCCAGCCGTTCTTGAGCGCCCATCCGGAATCGGAGGCCGCCGAGACGCCCCATGACTGTCCGGCGGCGATGCGGGTCATCAGCGTACGGATGTAGTTCCGGGACGTCGCGGACAGCGCGGACTCGCTCGCGGACGAGGTTGCGGACGAGGTCGTGCCGTCGGCGAACACCGCGCGCAGCAGGCTGATCTGGTCGGTCACCGTGGTGCGCGTGAGTCCCCACTTGCCGCCGGTCCCGCCCACTGTCGAGGACAGGCCCAGGCGCTTGTTCACCGCTTCCAGGCCGGGCGCCTGGCCGATCCGCTGCCAGAGCGCGGTCGCCGCGTCGTTGTCACTGTGCTCGATCATCGTCTCGGCCAGCGTGCGCTCCTGCTGGGTGAGGCCACGTCCGGCGTCCTGCGCCTGGAGGAGCAGCGCGGCGAGGATGTCGACCTTGATGATGCTGGCCGTGTCGTAGGGGACGTCCTTCCCGCGCACCTGCGGACCCCGGGTGGGGTGGTCCAGGTCCAGCACGGCGGTCGTCACGCGCGCCTCGCTCGTCACCGTCGCCTTCTCGGTGCCGGCCGCGGAGCGATCCGACGCCCCGGTGACGGCTGCCGCGGCCGGAACCACCGAGCCGACCGAGAACAGGGTGGCCACGGAGCCGGTGAGGAGCACCGCGCAGAGACCGGCACGCCTGCCGCGTCGGCCGGGTGTGCGCGCACTCCGCGTGGTCGGTCGGGGATTCGGGCGGTACGGCATGGGGCCTCGGCTGTTCGGGGGCGGGGGCAGAGACCTGCGAACGTAGACGAGGCGGCGGTTCCACGGCGTGACCTATGCCACGAAAACGCCCCAACCGTGTGATTTGTGAGGATACGCACAGCTCCCCGACTGCCCGGGCTCGACCTGCGCCTACCGGCGGAGTCAGGCGTACAGCCTCACGGAATACGTGGACGTGAGGTCCGTCCAAAGACCCCCCGCGCAGTTATTGGCGTCGATATCCCATGCCACACTTCCCGTTCCGTTGTATCCCGTGAATCCCTCGACCCCTGCGCCGCCTGTTTGGCAATTGAGTACCGTGTAGTCGCCGATGAGATTGTGGACGTTGTACGTCCCGTATCGGTAGAGGTTGTAGACCTTCGGGTGATGGGGACTGTCATCCCAAATGTCACCCTTGTAGATGCAGACATAGCCTGAACTACAGGAGGCGGTCTGTATGCCACGGGGCATTTGCGGTACGCCGAGAAGTGGGGACGCGGCGGTCGCGAGGACCGGTGACGCAGACGCGGCCGTGGATGCGGCAACGACCGAGGGCACGGCCAGGCCCAGACAGGCGAGTGGCACGACGAACACACGACGCATGGGGATCTCCTGACGAGATGGAGAGGATGGGGTAAGGGGGTGAAGGCGCGCGCGGATCGGCCGAGGCGCAGCCGGATATTTGCCGGGCTGTCGTCACCGGCAATGCGGTACGTGCGGCTGCCATTGGGAGGGCGACCCGGTCGTCACGTACCAGTCGTTGATGAACCCGCTGTCGCTGTCGGAATCGAGCGCGAACCAGTAGTGGTCGCCGTGGCCGTCCGCGTCGCCGTCTCCGGTGGTCCAGCAGGCCAGCATCATGGTGTTTCCGTTGTAGTAGCGGTGCCCGGTCGTGCCCGAGGAGTAGGACGGCCCGTTGTGGGAGGCCAGGTAGGACCCGGACGCGATACCGGTCACGGACGCGCACCACACCGTTTGCCCGTCGTGGTCACAGGCCCAGCCCGCGGCCGACGCCGGCGAGGCGGCTGTGCCCACCGCGACTCCGGCCAGGACGAATGCGCCGGCTGCCGCAGCGGCGCGACGGCGCCATGGTCCGGCCTTGCGGATGTGACTCTTCATGGTGGTTCCCCCGATGTGACACCAGTTCGAGCGGGCGGCTGGGTGGTCGATTCCTTGGTTCAACGTAGGAGCCGCCCAGGAGCAACTGCCAACATTTCGAAGACGGTCGAAAGGTTGGCGGACCGTGGGACTTCCTCTGAGCGCAGGGCCACCTCACGCACGGGGCCATGGCTCGGCGACCAGGTGGCTCGTTGAACTGCGCAGGACGGGGCTGGGGCAGGCGAGTTGGTGGTGGCGGAGTACCAGGTCACCGGGCTGTCGCCGGGTGGTGGCGCTGAACTCGCCACGTAGGCAGGGCTATTGGGGCACGAACAACATCCGGCACGCCGGACGGCTCGGCTGCGAAGGCGGCCTGCAGGAGCCGGGGCCGGGCCCACGTTCGTCTTCGTCTACCGGCTGCCGGCCTCGCAGGTGAGACTGCGTCGCGGCAACCCGGATCCCCATCCTGCCGGTCACCTCCCTCACGGAGGGCACCTGCGCCCACGGCGGCGACGGACACCCCTTGACCGCGACCGCGACCGGCCCGGCATCCTGCGTCCGGGGCGACCGGGCCAACGGCATGACCGACGTCCGGGCCGTCTCCGCGAAGGCCCGCAACAGCGCCGGCGACTGGGTGGTCGACCTCACCCTCACCCCTGCCGACCGGCCCCGTCTCGCCGACCTCACCAGCACCCTCGCTACGGCCGCTTCGCCATCGCCGGCGGCCTCACCAGCGAAGCCGCCCATGCCCTGGCCCTCCGCCTGGGAAACCACAGATGAGTCGGACGACCTGGTCGCGGGCGCATGGGTCGTGCCCCACGCGGACCAGCACGCGAACGGACCGGAACAATGAACTGCCGTACGCAGCGCGGTGCATCCGTCAGCCCGTGCCCGGACGAAGAGGTTGCAGAGGAGGCCGCCGTCGACCCGGACGGTTCGGGCTTTCCCGCTCCGTCCACCAGGCCGTGTCCCGCGAAAGGCACAGTCACCCCGTTGCGGTGATGATCGGACGACGAGGCAACGGCGTCGGAGCAAGCGTGTGGAGGCACGATCGTGAGCACGGAGGAACCGCGGAACGCGCCGGGCACCGCGGAGGAACGCGGTGGCCGCGAGCCCGAGCAGCTGCACTGCCTTGTCACCGGAGCGTCCGGATACATCGGCGGACGCCTGGTACCGGAGCTGCTGGAGGCCGGTCACCGGGTCCGGTGTCTGGCGCGGTCCCCGGGCACACTCCGTGACCACCCCTGGGCCGGCGACGTCGAGACGGTTCGCGGGGACGTCACGGACCCGGAGTCGGTCGCGGCGGCCCTGCGCGGCATCGGCGTCGCGTACTACCTGGTGCACGCTCTCGGGTCCGGGCCCGACTTCGAGGACACCGACCGCCGCGCCGCGCACGTCTTCGCCGAGCAGGCGCGGGCCGCCGGTGTACGGCGGATCGTCTATCTCGGCGGACTCACCCCGGAGGGCGTGCCCGAAAGGTCTCTCTCCCCCCACCTGCGGTCCCGGGCCGAGGTCGGACGGATCTTCCTGGAGTCGCCGGTGCCCGCCACCGTACTGCGGGCAGCGGTCGTCATCGGCTCCGGATCGGCCTCCTTCGAGATGCTGCGCTACCTCACGGAGCGACTGCCGGTGATGGTCACCCCGAGCTGGGTGCACACCCGCACACAGCCCATCGGGGTGCGCGACGTGCTGCGCTACCTCGTCGGCTCCGCGACCATGCCGGACGACGTCAACCGGACGTTCGACGTCGGCGGACCGGACGTCCTCACCTACCGCGAGATGATGCGCCACTACGCCCTCGTCGCCGGACTGCGCCGACGGCTCGTCGTGCCCGTTCCGGTCCTGACGCCGAGGCTGTCCAGCCACTGGGTCGGTCTCGTCACGCCCGTGCCCGCCTCCATCGCCCGACCGCTCACGGAGTCGCTGCGCCACGAGGTCGTCTGCCGCGAGCACGACATCGCCCACTACCTGCCCGACCTGCCGGGCCGGCCGCTGCCCTTCGACGAGGCGCTCGCCCTGGCGCTGCGGCGGGTACGAGAGGCCCAGGTGGGCACCCGCTGGTCGTCGGCCTCCGTACCGGGCGCGCCCAGTGACCCACTGCCCGCGGACCCGGACTGGGCGGGCGGCAGCCTCTACGAGGACGAGCGGCACCTGTCGGTCGACGCGTCGAGGCAGGCACTGTGGAAGGTGATCGAGGGCATCGGCGGCGACAACGGCTGGTACTCCTTCCCGCTGGCCTGGGCGGTCCGGGGATGGCTGGACCGGTTCGTCGGCGGAGTCGGCCTGCGCCGCGGCCGGCGCGACGCCCAACACCTTCGGGTCGGCGACTCCCTGGACTTCTGGCGGGTCGAGGAGATCGAGCCCGGACAGCTGCTGCGGCTGCGGGCGGAGATGCGGCTGCCGGGCCTGGCCTGGCTGGAGATGTACGCGGAGACAGAAGCCGACGGCCGCACCCGTTACCGTCAGCGCGCCCTGTTCCACCCCCGCGGTCTGCTGGGCCACGTCTACTGGTGGTCCGTCTCCCCCTTCCACGCGGTCGTCTTCGGCGGCATGGCCCGCAACATCACCCGGGCCGCGGCCAAGGGCACCGACGGGCGACGCAGGCGGGCCCGTCTCCCCTCCCCCACTGGAGGCCACCGCGGCGAACCGAGATCCGAGCCGTAGGGCACGCGTCCCCGCCCCAGAGGCAGACGGGACCGGCCCGAAGCAGCGCGTACTGCGGGACGGCATCCGCGGCGAACCGGATCGGTGGCGTCAGACCATGTCGTCCACGGGCCGCAACTCATCGGCGTAGGACACCGAGGTACGACGCAGGATCCCGTTGCGAGCGACCGTGTACTGCCCCATCCGCCACAGCGGCGGCGAGTAGGCGTGGATCGACACGCTGCCTGCGTCGCGTCCGGTGAGCCGGTGGATGTGGTCCGGGCCGAAGCAGAAGACCTGACCGGCCGGAACCTCGGTCGCCAGGCTCGGCACACCGACGGCGAGGTTGTGTTCGACGAGTGCGCCCTCGGCCACCGCCACCGCGCCGGACGAAATATCGTGATCGTGCCAGCCCGTGTCGTTCCGCGGCGTCCAGCACAGCACCCAGACATCGACGTGGGCATCCCGGTACAGCGAGACATAGTGCCGCTTGTCGTCGTCGAAGGCGACGTGCTCACGCCAGCTGTCGGGGTCCGCGGCCACCGACGAGGCCAGCTCCAGCAGCTCCCGCTTGTCCAGGTCGCGTCCCGGGAGCGCGTCAAGGGTGACGGCCGCCCGCACCCGGTGCCACGGCTCGGCATCGCGGGCGGCGGCGGTGCCGAGGTCGGGTGAGGGAAGCGGTGCGGTCACGGTCGTACTCCTTCGAGCAGGTGACATGGATTGCTGACGCGTACGGCGTGCTCCGCCGCCGCGCCGAGTTCGGGGTCGACCGGGGTGGCGTAGGGCCGGTCGCCCGCCGCAGACCGGGGTCCAGGCGGGCCCGTCGCAGCGGGTCGTGGTCCTCCGGCCCTGCCTCGAGGGGCGGTTCACCGGCCAGGTGCAGTGTCCAGCCGTCGAGGCGGGACGGGCGTGTGCGGAACCTCAACCGCTCGACGAGGGCCTCCGGCCAGAGGTGTTGGTGAATGTCGGTCGCGCCGCGTTCGCACATGCCGTCTCTTTGGTTAAGCGCTTCAGTGATGCGCTCCAGTGAAGCGCTTAAGCTGAGCCGGTGTCAATGTGCGCCGAGAGGCCGCTCGGCTCTGGACCACGTGTGCGGAGCCCCAGTTCATCGAGTCGTTACACTGACGAGGTGCCAAAACAGCCGCGGCGGATCACCCTGCGCGACATCGCGGAGGAGACCGGGCTCTCCGCCGCCGCGGTGTCGTACGCGCTGCGCGGTCTTCAGGTACCGCCCGAGACCCAGCGACGCGTCCGCGAGGTGGCCGACCGGCTCGGTTACCAGGCCGACCCGATCGCCCGCGCCCTGGCCTCCGGCCGTACGGGATATGTCGGGGTGCTCTGCGGGTCGCTCGCCGACGTGTGGCAGCAGGACATCGCCGCCGCTCTGGGCCGTAGGTTCCTCGGCGTCGGTCGGCACGCCCTGATCGTCGACGCCTCGAACGACCCCGAACTGGAGGCGACCCTCGCCTCCCAGCTGGCCGACCAACGCGTGGACGCGCTGATCGTGCTGCCGGTCGACCCGGCCGCCGCACACTGGAAAGAGGTCGCCCGGCGGACGGTACTGACGTCCATCGGCGACGGGTTGCCCGGGGCGGCCACCGCCGCGGAGGTCGTCTTCGACAACGAGGCCGGGGTCACCGACGCCCTCCACCGGCTCGTCGACTGCGGGCACCGGAGGATCGCCGTCATGACTCCGAGCCGGCCCACCACACCCGACCGCCCCGCCGAGGCGATCGCCCACCAGGTCGCGCAGAGCCTCGGGCTGGACGTCACACTCCACCCCTCCCCGCACGACCTGGACGGCGCCACCGCGGTGGCGCGCACCGTACTGAGTTCACCGAATCCGCCGACCGCCTTCCTCTGCCTGGCCGACTCGATGGCCTACGGCGTCTACGCCGGAGCCCGGGAACTGGGGCTCGACGTACCCGACGACGTCTCGGTCATGGGCTTCGACGACCACCCGCTGTCGCGGCTCCTGACACCCCCGCTGTCCAGCTACCGGTGGCCGGCTGACCTGCTGGTGGACCTGGTGGTCAAACGCACGGTCAAGGCGATCGACGAGGACAAGCTCAGCCGTCGCAAAGTGCTGGCTCCGGAGGCGAAGCCCCGCGGTTCGGTCGCTCCGCCGAGGACCGCGCGTCGGTAGGACGGCGGTCTGCGGTCTGCGGTCTGCGGTCTGCGGTCTGCGGTGGGTACGAACGACGGTCGCCGAAGCCGTCGAAGCGGGCGGTGAGGAGCGGGACCTGAACCACGGGGGGCGCTCATCGAGCAATACCATCGTGCCGCCGCCCGGGACGGCCTCCCCATGCAGGCCACTCGGTCGGGTGACGGACAGGACATCGTCACTGCTCGCCGGACCGAAAAGTGCCGTTTCCGGGCTTCGTGGCCAGATCCCTCCTATCGTGGGACGACACAGTGACCCTCGGCGTCGAAGCGGGCAGGCCATGCAGGATCCGGAGATCGACTACGCGGCGGTCTTCCGCGCCCTGCCCGGCATGGTGGCGCTGCTCACCCCCGAGCTGGTCTACATCGACGCGAACGAGGACTTCGAGCGTCTGTCGGGACGCAAGCGCGAGGAACTCATCGGCCGCTACATCTTCGACGTCTTCCCCGAGAACCCCAAGGACCCGGCGGCGGCCGGCATGCGCGAGACCCGGGAGTCGATGCTGCGCGCGGCGAGCACCGGCGAGCGCGACACCATGGCCCTGCTCCGCTACGACATCGAGGACCCCCAGGGGTCCGGCCGGTGGGTGGAGCACTTCTGGAGCCCGGTCAACGCGCCCGTGCGCGGCACGGACGGCAAGGTGATGCTGATCGTCCACCGGGTGGAGGAGGTCACCGAGTTCGTCCGGGCCTTCGGCGGCCGAGCCGACTACCGACGGGCCCGGGTGCTGGAGGCCGAGCTGTACACCCGGGCCCGTGAGCTGCAGGAGGTCAACGAGCGGCTGCGCACGGCCCACGCCCATGAGCGCGAGGTGGCCCTGACCCTGCAGGCGGCGATGCTGCCCCCGCCGCGGCCGGTCGGCCATCACCGGGCGGCCGTCCGCTACCAGCCCGCCGTGGGCGGCCTGAACGTCTGCGGCGACTGGTACGACCTGGTCGACCTGCCCGACGGCGGAATGGCGGTCGCCGTCGGTGACGTCGTCGGGCACGGTCTCGCCGCCGCCTGCGTCATGGGCCAGCTGCGCAGTGCCCTGAGCGCGGCCTGCCGGGTCGCCGACGGACCGGGCGCCGCCCTTGAGGCCCTCGGTCTGTACGCCCGTTTCGTCGAGGGCGCCGAGTCGGCCACCGCGGTGACGACGTTCATCGACTGGGACGACCACACCATCACCTACAGCTGCGCGGGCCATCCTCCCCCGGCCCTGCTCGATCCCGACGGCACGGTGACCTTCCTCGACCAGGCCACCGAACCGCCCCTGGGGGCCAGACCCGAGCATGTCGTCCGGTCTCAGACGAGCACGCCCTTCGCCGAGGGCGCCACCCTCGTGCTGTACACCGACGGACTGATCGAGCGTCGTACGGAGGACATCGACCGCGGTCTGGCCCGCCTCGCCGACTCCCTCACCCACCACCGGCACGCGGAACCCGAGCCCCTGGCCGACGCCCTGCTCGCCGATCTGCTCCCCGCCGACGGCAACACCGACGACACGGCCCTGATCGTCCTGCGCCTGTGACGACGGCTTCGCCCGACGCGGGCACGACGAACTGTCCGGCCGGCCGGAACTCGTAGCCCGGCGCACCGCCGGGCAGCCCCGTGCGAGCACCCGAGCACGAGCCCGGCGGGGCGCCCGGTCGCCGGTCTCACCAGTGGCTCCTCGCAGCCCGTCCACAGCTTCCCCGGCCGATTGTCAGTGATCGCCGCTAACGTTCCCCTTGTCGTCGCACAGATGTCGGGGCATCCCGGCTGAACTGTGCTTTCTTCTGGCTGTGTTGATGTGGAGGCGGGGGCATCGTGGGTTGGCTGTCGGCGGGTGACGGGTATGAAGTCGCCCTGGTGGAGGGGCGGGTGGCGGCGCGTGCCACCGGGGGCCGGGCAGCGGGGCGGCAGTTGAAGTCCCTGCCGCGCGCGCTCAAGGACCACCCCGAGGTGGACCGGCTGCGGCGGTTCGCCGAATGGCTGGATCGGCACGCCGCGGGGTGCGTCGCCCAGGTCGACTCCTGGATGGTGTCGTCGCTGCCCGTCCCCACCGGCCTGCTGGTCCGCGTATGGCCGGACGAGGCCTGGCAGTCGGCCCTGCGCGACCTGGCCGTGGTCGGCGACGACCCCGACGAGGTCGGCTTCCTGCGCGGCACCACCGAGGACGGCGAGCTGCGGGTGGTGAACCTCGACGGCGAGACGGTACGGCTGTCCCCGCGCACGGTGACCCTGCCGCACCCGGTGCTGCTGCCGGACCTCGACGACATCCGGGAGTTCGCGGCCGAGCTGGGCATCGTGCAGCGCGTCGAGCAGATCCACCGGGCGACCTGGCGGCGCCCCGACGACCTCGCCGCCAAGGCCACCGAGGTGCGGGAGTTCAGCGGCGGCTCGTTCCGCTCCCGCTTCGCCCTCGCGGCGCGCGCCAGTTCGCTGGGTTACCGCGTCTCCGGCGGCTACTCCACGGCCCGGGTGCGTGACGGCGGGCGCACCGTCGAGGCCTCCGTGTGGATCGGGGAGCCGTACTGGGAGGACACGGTGGAGACCGGTGGCCTCAGTTGGCAGGACCAGGACGGCCGTGCCCTGCCGTTGCGGGAGGTGGGACCGGTGGCCTGGTCCGAGGGGATGCGGATGGCGGCGGCGCTGTACGCCGGGCGGGACATCGAGAAGGGCAAGGACGCATGAGCGGGGGGACGCAGGTGTCGTACGAGGACATGCTCGCGGCGGGCGCGGTGCTGCCGGCGGACGCGGAGGGCGCCGGTGAGCGGGCGGTGCCGTTGACGGCGCGCACCTACCGTCACCCGGGTCTCGACGACCGGGTGGTGGTGCGGCTGGTCGCCGGGGAGTTGGGGGCGGCGGAGGACCTGGCCGCCGGTTTCCTCGGCCTGGAGCAGGACGCCGAGCCGGTCGTGGTGGGTCTGGGGCTGCGTCAGTCGCTGGGGTTCCCGGAGTGGGTGCTGGTGCACCACCCCGAGGACGGACATCACGCGCTCGGTGTCGTACCGGACCTGGAGCGGGCGGCCCGGCAGGTGAAGTCCCGGCCCAAGACCGCTCTGGACGCCTATCTGGAGCTGGGCTCGCGGCTGGCGGCCTCCGTCCCGCACTTCCTGCCGACGTTCTACGAGCAGGCGGGCCGGGTGTTCCTCGCCGAGGAGAACGCCACTTACGCTGCCCAGTTGTTCACCCGGGCCCGCAAGGCCGAGGCGGAGCACGGGCTGGTCATCGAGGAGGACCGCCTCGACGCGGTGTTCCTGGAGTTCGCGCTGGCGGGCGCGCTGCCGGTGAAGGTGTTGTCCTCCTACGGCAAGGAGTTGGCCGCCCGGGTGCCGGCGGAGGAGGCGCTGCGGCGCTTCACCCGGCTGTGTCTGCGCCGCACCGCCGGTGGTCTGCCGCCGTCCGCGCAGATGGCCGGCGACCTGCGCAAGCTGGCGCGCGCCGCCGGTCAGGACGCCGACCTCGCCGAGCAGGAGTACCTGTCCGAGCTGCTCGGTCTGCCGGCCACGCTGCGTGCCGCGGCCGGTTGGTGGAAGGGTCACCGTGCCGCGCTGGTGGCGCTGGCCGCGCGGGAGCGGCGGGTGCGGGGCACCCTGCTCGACATGCTCCCTGCGGGCTCCGACGACGAGATGCCCGCGCTGTGGCTCCAGGTGCTGGAGGACTCCGGTGCCACGGCGGGGTTGTGGGACGCCGGCCTGCCCGAGGAGGAGCGTCCGCGGGACGGCACGGCGGGCTGGCTGGAGCGCTTCCTGACGTTCCGGGAGCGGGCCCGGTCCTGGCGCGGCGCGACCCGGATGCCGCGGCTGTACCCGCTGGTGGAGCGGGCGGTGGACCGGCTGCGGGCCGAACTCGCCGCGTCCGGCGGCGCGTTGAAGGTCACCCACGACATCGATCTGATCGACCTGCTGCTGTCCCTGGACCTGCCGGTGGCCGCTCCGGAGCGGAACGGCGGCCTGCCGCTGGAACAGTGGGCGCTGGGGGACGGGCATCGGGATCTGCTGTTCCTGGGCGCCGACGCCCGGTTCCACGACGCTTTCCTGAAGGGCGCGGACCGGTTCAGCGACGACGACCAAGGGCTGCGGGCCATCCGGCTGCTGGCGCAGTCGCCCGGCTGCCGTCCGCTGCTGGCCCAGTGGGTGCGCACGGTCGTCGAGCGGTTCACCGCGGTCGGTCTGCCCCAACTGCCCGACGCGCTGGCCCGTTTGAGGTGGCTGCCCCCGGAGGCGCTGGCGCTGGCCGAGGCGGACGTGCGCGAGGCGGTCGCCACCGATCTCGCCCCCGTGCTGGCACGCACCCTGCGCGCCGGGCTCTTCGACGAACTCGGCTGGCCCGCCTGGGAGGACGCGGCGGCCACCCTCGTGCCGAAGAGCCGGGTGGAGGACCTGATCGTCGCCGACGCCTGGCCCCACCTCGTGGTGGCCGGCGAGGCCCAGGCCCGCGTGATCGGCGCCGAGGGCACCCTCCTCACCCACGACCTGCGCCTCCCCAAGGACGACCGGTCCGGCGACCCCGGCTTCCACCATGTCGACGGCGAACTGCTCGTCTACTGGAACAGCCGCAACGACGGCCTGCGCGGCTACTGGCACACCCGTGCCGACCGCGTCGAGAAGCTCCAAGGCCCGCGCGGTACCCGCGGCACCGACATGGACTGGTACAAGGGCGACTTCCCCATCACCCTGCCGTTGGCCGGGGGCGGCCGAACCACCGGGCGTGGTGTGCTGCACGCCGGGGACACCACCGTGCCCGAGGAGCGTCCGCTGCTCTTCGACGGCTCCAACTACTGGGTGTGGCACGCGGATTCCCAGGACCGGGAGGCGCACGGCTGGTATGAGTACGACCCGGCCACCGACGAGCGCGGACGCATGAGCCGGCCCGCCTTCCTCGCCGACGCGCTGCGCGACGCCCCTGCGGGCAGCGGCCTCACCGGCGGCCGGCTGCGCCCCTCCCCCACGAGCGGCACCACCCCCGCCTGCGCGCCCGTCGACGGGCTCGTCGGCCTGCGCAGGCTGGAACTCCCCGACGGTTCCACGCGTGTTGAGGATCTCGCCGGACGCACTCTCACACTGCCCGCCGAGGCGGGACGGCCGTACACGCTGGTGATGTTCCCGGGCGCCGAGCGGCCCACCGCCGTCGTCCGCAACGGCTGGCGGCTCAACCTGGTCGACGCGGACGGCGTCGTCACCGCCTGGGCGCAGACCGACCGCACGGCGGGCGTCTTCGGCGAGGGCTCTCTGCTGCTGCCGCCGGTGCAGTACTGGGAGTGCCTGACCCCGCGCGACCCGGACGGCTCCGCAGGACTGCGTCGCATCGACCGGGACACCGCCGCCGCGCTGCTGTCGGCCGCCACCGCCAAGGAACCCGAGGCGCTCCCCGCCACGATCCGCGCCCTGCTGCCCGTCACCCACCCGGCTCTCCTCGCGGGCATCGCCGGGGTCGTGCGGTACGCGGCGGCCCAGCAGGCGGTCCTGGACACGGCGGCGACCCGGCTCACCCTGGCCCTGGAGGGCGGCGTGGAGGACGAGGGTCCGGCCGGTCCGACGGACAGCCTGCTGCGCGACGCGATGAGTGGTCTCGGCGCGTCGAACGGCTACTGGTGGAACCGCGACGACCAGACCGACAGCGTCTTCCGCACCCTGCGGATACTGACCCGTGCCGCCGACGCCGTACCGGAGCCGTCCGATGGCCGACTCCATCTCGACGGGCCCGAACTGCCCGCCGGGCAGCCGGAGTTGCCCACCGTGCTCGGGCGAATGACGGCCCTCGCCTACCGGGCCGCGGTCGGCACCACGGCCGACGAGCACCGCGAGGCGCTGCGACAACTGCTCGCCGGATTCGACCGGTTGGGGCTGGGACGGTCCGGGGCGCCCGGTCGCTGGCGCTCGGTGACCCTGCACCTGGACGCGCACCGGCTGCGCCCGGCCTCGGGCGACTGGCGGGAGGGCTCCTGGAACGGCCTGCTGCCGCTATTGGACGGCGCCTTCGTCGCGGTGACCGGACACGGCTCCCGGGACGACGACGGCTGTGACTTCACGGGGCTGTTCCACGATCCGGCAGGGCGGTTCGCCGCTCCGGAGCCGTACAAGGTGCTGGCCTGTGACCCGATCGGCGAGGACGAACACCCGGGCCGGCTCGGCGCTTTCCTCGCCGCCCTCGCCGAGCGCGGTCCGGCACCGTGGTTCCCCGAGGCCGCCGAGGAGTTCGCCCGGCTCACCGGCGTCACGGAGACCATGGCCCGGCTCGTCGTCGCCGGGCTGCCGGGAGTCGACGCCTATGAGCGGGCCTTCCTCAGCACCGAGGCCCGCACCGTCATCGGCGTGAAGGTCGCCCCGGCGGCGGTCGCCAAGGACGAGCTGCGCGGCATCGACAGCGCCGTCCGCGCCGCGGTCGTGGCCGCGCTGCTGCCCGCCGACCCGGCCCGCCTGTGGACCGAGGGCCCGGACGTGGCGTCGGCCGCCGCCGTGTGGAACGACCGGCTCGGCAAGCGTCCCGCCATCCCCGAGGACCTGCTCAGCGACGCCGTCCGCGCCCTCAAGAACGCACCGTGGGCCGTACGGGAAGCCCTGCCCGCGCTGCTGGATCCGACCCGTGCCCCGCAGCTCAGCCGGGACCTGCGGTGGGAGGTCAACGGCGACCGGGTGCGGCCGGTCGGCAACGGCACGGACGGGTTCACCACGCAGACCCTGGTCGGCTCGGTCGGCCTCGCCGCATGGCTCGCCCACCGGCTGCCCGCAGGCGACCCGATCCGCGCCGCGCTGCCGCCCGTGCTCACCGCCGTGCGCCAACGCCTCGCCGCCCCCGGGCTCCTGCTCGACCTCGGCCCGTACATCAGCCTCTCCGCGTTCCGGAAGACGGCGGGCACCCCCACCGAGACCGGCCCGGGCTTCGAGCGCTACGGCGCCGTCGTCCTCGCCACCCACGACGACCAGCCGGCCCCGGGCATCCGTGTCGACCTCCTCGACGAGGCCGGCCAGGACCCCTACCTGCCCGCGACCCGCGTCGACGACCAGCCCTTCCCGGCCGAGATCGCCCTGCGCCTGGTCCGCGACGCCCGTTTCGCGGCCCTCCTCGCCGACCCCGGCGAGCCGATGGCGGGCGACCGGGACAAGGACGGCACCTGGTGGCCGCAGGACCCGGGCCGCTCCGTGCCCGACCTGGTCACCGAGGCGGCGAAGGAGTACGGCCTCGGCGAGGACGCGGCCACGCTGTATCTGATGCTGCTCGCCATGCCCGACCCGACCGACCGCACGACGGCTCGGTGGACGGGATGGAAGCCGGCCCGGCTCAAGGCGGCCCGCGCCGAACTGGCCGCCGGCGACCTCGTGGTCGAGGCCACCCGGACCAGGGCCGGCCGCTCGCTCTTCCTGCCCGGCGGCTGGGCCGAACAGCCGGTACCGCACGTTCCCCTGGAGCGCTGGAAGCTGCCGCTGTTCGACATCGTCGACGGCGATCGCGCGTCCCTTGGCGTGATCGTGCCGACCGAACCGGTCGCGGACCTGTACCGCAGAGCCTGGCAGCGGGTCCGCGACGGCGACGCTCCCCGGTTCGAGGAGCTGAAGGTGCGCCGGGGCCGCCGCCGTTGATGGTCTCCGCACAGGGGGCACCCGACAACACCGGTGGACGGCCCAAGGCGCCCAACACTTACCTCACGGGGGGGCGCCCGGCCTCACCGACGCCCCCTCCCCTGACGACGAACAGACCTACCCAGCAAGGACATTCATGACCCCGACCGACACGGCGACGGCCCTGCCCGACCGGCAAACCCTGCCCGCCGAAGAGCGCCACGCCGCCGAACTCGCCTTCCTCGCCGCCCACGACGAGGGCCCGCGCCCGCCCGGCTGGCTGCTGACACCGCGCTCCGTCATCACTTTCGTCTGCGGCAGCGCAGGCGAACCCCTCAAGCTCGCCAAGCCCCACGAGACACTGCCCCGTGAACTCGTCATAGCCCCCAAGTTCGTCGGTGAACGCGCCCTGGTGGAGCGGTGCGTGGTCACGCTCGCCGGAGAACGCGGACTGCTGCTGGTCGGTGAGCCCGGCACAGCGAAGTCGATGCTCTCCGAGCTGCTGGCGGCGGCCGTCTGCGGCACCAGCGCGCTCACCGTGCAGGGCACCGCGGGCACCACCGAGGACGCCCTGCGCTACGGCTGGAACTACGCCCTCCTCCTCGCCCAGGGCCCAACTCCTCAGGCACTGGTGGACTCACCCGTGCTCAGCGCGATGCGCTCGGGACGGGTGGCGCGCGTCGAGGAGATCACCCGCTGCCTGCCCGAGGTGCAGGACGCGCTCGTGTCGATCCTCTCCGACCGCCGGATGAGCGTGCCCGAGCTGTCCGGCACGGACGACGCGCAGGTCGCCGCCGCCCCCGGCTTCACCGTCATCGCCACCGCCAACCTGCGCGACCGCGGTGTGTCGGAGATGTCCGCCGCGCTCAAGCGCCGCTTCAACTTCGAGACGGTGCAGCCGATCGCGGACGTCGACGCCGAGACCGCGCTCGTGAAACGACAGGCCACCGCGGCGGTCGAGCGGGCGGGCGCTGCCTTCGCCGTCGACGACGCGGTGCTCGACGTCCTGGTGACCGTCTTCCGTGATCTGCGGGCCGGGCGCTCGGTGGAGGGCTGGGACGTGGAGCGCCCAGGTACCGTGATGTCCACGGCGGAGGCGGTGCAGGTCGCCGTGTCCCTCGGGGTGGCCACCGCCTACCTCCCCGCCGGCGACACCCTCGATCTGGTGCCCGGCCATCTCCTGGGCGTGGTCCGCAAGGACGATCCCACCGACCACGCACGCCTGTTGGGCTACTGGGACGGTCCGGTGCGCCGCCGCGCCGAGGACGGCTCCGCGACCTGGCGCCGCCTCTGGGATCTGCGGGAGAACCTTCGGTGACGCTCGCTCTGGATCCCAGGGCCGCGCTCGACACCCTGGCCGACTCCGTGGTGCCGTATCTGCTCGGCGTACGCCACCACAGCCCGGCGCTCGCCGCCGCCGTGCCCGCGCTGCTGGACGCGGCCGGAGCCGAGGTGGTGTGCGTGGAGTTGCCGGCGGACTTCCAGCCGTGGCTCACCCATCTCGGCGCGCCCGGCACGCTCGCGCCGGTCGCGCTCGCGGGTGCCGGTGAGGACGGACGGCTCGGTTTCTACCCGTTCGCCGACTTCTCGCCCGAACTCGCCGCGGTCCGCTGGGCGCGGGAGCGGGGAGTGGAGGTGGCCTGCTGCGATCTGCCGATGGCGGATGCGCGCTGGCACGCGGAGGAACCCGTACGCGCCGGGGCGGCCGACCGGTCGGCGCCGGTCTCCTTCGCGCAGGCGCTCACCGCGGCCGGTACCGGTCGTGACGGGGACGACCTGTGGGACCGCAGCGTGGAGGTCCTCGCCCCCGGCTGCGCCCCCGAGTCGCTCCGCCGGGCCGCCCTCGGCGTCGGCTGGGCGCTGCGCCAAGACGCCGAGTCCTCGGGCGGGGTGCCCGCGGTGGACCTGGCGCGCGAGGCGCACATGCGGGAGACGATCGGCCTCGCGGCGGCCGGCGGACGCCGGGTCGCGGCGGTGATCGGCGCCTTCCACGCACCGGCTCTGGCTGACGTGACGGACCTGGCGGACGGGCCTGAGCGGGCATCGGTTGGCGGCGCCGCGGTGCACGGGGCTCCGACGTCAGACGCGGCGGCGGCACATGGGGCGCCGACGACCGACCCCACGGGGGCGCAGGAGACGCCAACGCCCGGCCAGGCGGGGGAACTCGGGACGCCAACGACCGACCAGTCGGGGGCACTTGGCGCGCCGACGACCGACCGCTCGCGGGCGGACAGGGCAGCATCCGGCGGACCGGTGCTCCCGGGGGCGCCCTCCCCCGTCGCCACCTCCCTGGTCCCGTACGCGTTCGATCTGCTGGACTCCCGGTCCGGTTATCCGGCCGGGATCCGCGACCCACGCTGGCAGCAGGCGGTGTTCACCGCTGGGGGCGACCCCGATCTGCTGTACGACGCCGCCGCACGGGCCATCACGGGGGTGTGCCGGGAGTTGCGCGCGGCCGGGCACACCGCGGGGACGGGCGAGGCCCGTGAGACGCTGCGCGTGGCCTGCGACCTCGCCCGGTTGCGCGGGCTCCCGGCGCCGGGCCGGGGCGAGGTGTTGGAGGCCCTGACGTCCGTGATGGGGCAGGGCGAGCCGCTCGGCCGGGGCCGGGCTCTCGCGCGGGCCCTGGAAGTGGTCCTGGTGGGTACCGAGCGCGGCCGGGTCGCGCCGGGCACCCCGCGCTCCGGGCTCGGCCCGTCCGTCGAGTCCGAACTCGCCGCCCTGCGACTGCCCGGTCCGGACGATCCCGCCCGGCGTGAGCTGCGCCTGGACCCGCTCCGTTCGGCGCTCGACAACCGGCGCGAGATCCTCCTCCGGCGGCTCGACGTGTGCGGGGTGGGATACGGCGAGCCCGTGGAGGTGGCCGGTACGGGCGACGCCGCCGCGCTCACCACCCGGTGGCGGCTGGCGTGGGTGCCGTCCGTGCCGGTCCGGCTGGACCTGGCCGGGGTGCGGGGCGTGACCGCCGCGCTGGCGGCCGAGGGAACGCTGCGGGAGACCTTCCGCAGGGAGTCGGCGGAGGGCGGCCCCACATGTGCCCTCGTCCTGACGGGACTTCGGGACGCGGCCCGCTGCGATCTGCCCGTCCTGGTCGCCCAGCGGCTGACGGAGGCCGCCGAGGTGCTGCCCGCCTCCGCGACGCTCCCCGAGATCCTCACCGGACTGGATCTGCTGGAGGCGCTGCGCCGGGGCCATCTGCCCGGCGTCACACCCGAGACCCGCCGGGCGGCAGGCGTGCTCGCCGCCGACCTTCTGGAGTCGGCGGTACGGTCCCTGCCGGGTCTGGCGGGCAGCGACGACCCGGAGGAGGCTGCCGCGCTCGTCGCCCTGGCCGCGCGCGCCGGCGACCAACGCCTGGGCCTGCGCATGGACGAGGCCCTGGACGGCCTCGCACACACGGGTTCCCCGCTCGTCCAGGGAGCCGCCCTCGCCTGCCGTGTCCTGCTCGACCTGGACGACGCCGACACTCTCGGCGCACGGGCCGCCGGTTGGATCGATGCCGCCACCGGCCCCGAGGCACGGCGCGCGCTGGCTCGTAGGCTCGCCGGACTGCTGACCGGGGCCGCACCGCTGCTCCAGTCGGCGCCGACCGCGCTCGACCCTTTGCTCGACCGGGTCGACACGCTGGCCGACCAGGCGTTCCTCGATCGGCTGCCCGCCCTGCGCGGCGGCTTCGACACGCTCTCCCCGGCCGGCCGTGACCGCCTGCTGCACACGGTCACGGAGAAGCTGGGCGATCGCCTCGACCTGACGCTGGCCGCCTCCCCGCACCTGCTGGCCCTGTGGGCGGCGGCGGACGAGGCGGGCCGTACGGCGGCGGAGGCCCTGTGGCCGACGCCCCGGACAGCTGAGCTGTCAGCCCCCGCGACAGCCGACGTAGGCGCTGTGCCGACGCCCAACCCGTCCGACGTGGACGAGCCGACCGACGGCGTACCACGTCTCTCGCCGACGGACCGGTGGCGCCTGCTCCTGGGCACCGAGAGCGACAAACTCCCGGCAGGCGCCCGCCGTTACGCGCACGCGCTCGACGAGTTGTACGGCACGGGTCGCGGCGAGGGCTCCTCGGACCTGGGCCGGGACACCGGTCGCGGCGGCGGGCAGGACGCCTCCTTCCCGACCGCGCGCGAGTGGGCCGAGGAACTCCAGGCGCTGTTCGGCGCGGAGGTACGCGAGGAGGTTCTCGCCCGTGCCGCCGATCAGGGGCGCAGCGATGTGCTGGCCGAACTCGACCCCGCGGCGGTACGTCCCTCGGTGGATCTGCTGACGTCGGTGCTGTCGCTGGCGGGCGGGATGCCCGAGCAGCAACTGGCCCGGCTGCGACCGCTGGTGCGCCGGCTGGTCGACGAACTCGCCAAGGAGCTGGCCACCCGGCTGCGGCCCGCGCTGAGCGGACTGGCCACCCCGCGTCCGACGCGCCGTCCGGGAGGCCGGATCGACCTGCCGCGCACGCTGCGGGCGAACCTGGTCCACGCCCGCAGGAGGGCCGACGGCAGCACCCTGGTCGTGCCGGAACGGCCGGTGTTCAGCACCCGCTCGCGCAAGGAGGCGGACTGGCGGCTGATCCTGGTGGTCGACGTGTCCGGGTCGATGGAGGCCTCCGTGATCTGGTCGGCGTTGACCGCTGCCGTGCTCGGCGGAGTGCCCACGCTCAGCACGCACTTCCTGGCGTTCTCGACGGACGTGATCGACCTGACGGACCGGGTCGACGACCCGTTGTCGCTGCTGCTGGAGGTACGGGTGGGCGGCGGCACCCACATCGCGGCCGGTCTGGCCCACGCCCGCTCCCTGGTGACCGTACCCAGCCGGACCCTCGTGGTCGTGGTGAGCGACTTCGAGGAGGGCTACCCCCTGGGCGGACTCCTCGGCGAGGTACGGGCCCTCGCGGGATCCGGGGTGCATCTGATGGGCTGCGCCGCCCTGGACGACACCGGCACCCCGCGCTACTCCGTGCCGGTGGCTCAGCAACTCGTCGCGGCCGGGATGCCCGTCGCCGCCCTCAGTCCTCTCGCCCTTGCCCGCTGGGTGGGCGAACGCCTCCGCGGAGAGTCCCGATGAACCCCGAACTGCCACCGGTGGCACCCGAGTTGGCCGCTGCCGCCGTGGAGGCCCTGACCTCCCGGCTACGCAAGAAGCTGGACGCCGCGATCGAGACGTACGTCGCCGCACCCGTCACCGTCGAGGGCACCGTACGACGGGTGCGCTGCGGTGAGGACGCGGAGGTCGTCCTCACTCCTGGTCCTTCCGGAACGGTCAGGGATGCCGAACAGGCCGTGTGCACCTGCCTGCTGGCCCCGAGGTGCCTGCACCGTGCGGCCGTGCTCGGCGCGTGTCCGGTGGCGGACGCGGAGACGGCCGTGGACGTGAACGCGACGACCGAGGCGGCCGGCGCACACGCGATGGCCCATTCGGTCGGCAGCTCCGCGGAGGGCGTGCGTCCGGAGCCCGACACCACGGACATCACCAGCGCCGACGTTGGCCAGGCCGTCGCCGCAGTACCCGGACCGGACACGGCCGAGGCGTCGCCACAAACAGGTCCCACGGGTCCCACGGACGCGCAACTGGCCGCCGCGCGCGCACTCTGGACCGCCGCGGCCGCGGTACTGGCCGCCGGGGTGCCCGCTGCCGGTGCGGTGGCGCAGGCGGAGGTGTTGCGCGCCTCGCACACCGCGCGCCTCGCCGGGCTGCACCGCGCCGAGGCGGCGGCGCTGCGTGTGGTCCGTGGCCTGCGGGGCGCCCGGTCCCGTCATGACGGCCACCGGCTGGCCGACCTGGTCGCCGACCTGCGTGAACTCCTGTTGACCACAGGCCTGTTGGCGGCAGCGGAGCCAGCCCCGGCACTCGTCGGAACCGCCCGACGCGCCTACCGGCCGGAAGGCGCTCTGCGCGTGCACGGGGTGTGCCGGGAGCCGGTGATCTCCGCCACCGGGTACGGCGGGGTCGTCACCCATCTCATCGCCGACGACGGACGCTGGTTCACCGTCGCGGACGTGAAACCGGGCGGTCCCGCCCGTGCACGCGGTGCCGCCACGGCCACCGTGGCACTCGGTTCGGGCAGCCTCGACCATGCCGGGCTCTCCCGTGGCGGGCTGCTGATTTCGGGGGCGACGCTGTCGTCGGACGGGCGTCTCGGCGCAGGCAAGGGAGTGCGGGCGACGCCGGTCGCGGGCCGGTCCTGGACATCGGGCCCGTTGGCCGCGCTGTTCGCCCGACCACTTTCCGAGGCCGTCGCCGCCCGGCTCGGGAACGTTCCGGTGAGCGACCCGGAGGGGGCCGCGCGGACGTCTGGTGAGCTGATCGGCTGTGACCTGGTCATCGTCGGAGTGGTCGACCAGCATGTGCTCGCACAGGAGTTGATCTCCGGCCGGGCGGACACGGACGGCCTCCTGATCCGCCTGCTGCCGTCCAACGGCCACCCCGACCTCGCCCACACCGCGAACCTTCGCCGACTGGCGTCCCGCCCCGGGCTGCGGCTGCGCGTCGTCGGCCGCCTCGACCCCGACCGCGCGGCCACACTCCGGCCGCTCGCCGTCGGCCCGCTGCCGGACGAGAGGACGGCGACCCTGCGTCTGCCGGTGGAGTGGCTGGGCCACGCCGATCTCGGCTACGACCGCGTCGAAGGCATCCATCTGCCGCCCGCCGACGCCCTGCCGGAGATATCCGGACTCCCCCGCGTCCCGCCGGACCCGGTGGCCGAGGCGCCGTTGTGGCGGCTGCGGCGGTTGGTCGAGGTCGCCGTGTCCGGCGGTCGTAGGGCCGCCGCCGAGCCCGCGCGCGACGGCGATCGGGCCGGGGCCGTCGCGGCGCTGCGGCGGGCCGGTTTCCGGACCGCCGCGGACCTGTCGCACACCCTCGCCGCGGAGGCGGACCGGCGCACCCGCGATGTCTTCGGCCGCACCGAGGAAGCCGACCCGGACGGGTACGCACGCGCCTGGCTCGCGGCGGCCGTCTACCTGGCCGGCACGGAGCGGGCGCTGGTCCGGGCCACATGGCAGCCGCCGCAGACGGCCTGACCACCGGGGCGGAACCGTTGCCCAGGAAGCCGGCGACGGGCCGGCGTCCACCCCGGATGGACGCCGGCCCTGCCCCGATTGGGCGCGTTCGTCACCTGACGTCGACGAAGTCGCCTGTCGCCGTGGAGGGGCCGGTGGTGGGGGTACCGGTGAAGACGTAGCGGAAGTAGCCGTCGGTCTTGGCCTTGGTGGTGGTTTTCAGCGTGCCGCCGGCGCCGGTGGTGACGGTTTTCAGCGTGGTGTAGACGGAGCTGCCCTTCTTACGGAACTGCAGTTGGACGGACCGCCCCTGGTAACCGGTGTAGGTGCCGCTCCCCCAGCTGGCGCGGGTCAGCTTCCCGGTGACCGTGATCGTCCTGCCCTTCTTCACCGGCTCGGGCGAGGCGTTGACCGTCACCTTGGCGAACCGCTTGAAGTTCGCCGTGCCGGCGGCGTCGATCTCCGTCCAGTCGTCGGTGGTGTCCTGCGCTCCGGCGAGCACGTTCCAGGCGCCGGCGAGGCCGTTGTGGTCGAAGTCCCGCGCGGCGTCCACACCGATGCTCGCCTCGCACGTGGAGGTGGTCGGGTCGGTCGGCGACACCACGCATGTTCCCGACGGCGGGAACAGCGGCAGGCTGCCGTCGGCGTCGTCGGTGTTGCGTCCGTGCCACAGGTAGGCCCAGGATGCGACGACGCCCTCCGGGTCATGGGCCGTCCACGTGATCGTGACGGTCTTTCTGGTGGTCAGGCCGAGCACGATGTCCTTGCCTCCGTTGACCACGACGTTGGAGAACGTGGTCGCGTCGGCAGCCGTTCTGTCCGCCGCTTGGGCGGTGGCCGGAAGCACCGACACGGAAAGGGTGGCGGTCAGGAAAGTGACGGCGACGGCCGGGCGGATGCGCATGAAGTCCCCCTTCGGGACGCTGGGTTCGCCGCTTCCCCACGCGACGAAACCTGATGGTGTGTCATCGGTGGCTAGACACCTGAAGGACAGTCCCGGTTGCCCTGTTCTTCGAACCAGTGACCGCATTCGTTCAGCAGGGGGACGTTTTCGACGGGGAGGCGATGTGGGGGATGGCGGGTCACGCGAACCCGCAGGCCCGCCATCCCCTCAACGGTGCATACGGACCGTCAGTAGCCGCTGGTCTTGAAGTCGCTGAAATCGTCCTCGCTCGGGTAGCCCGGGTTGGCGGCGGTGCCGAAGAGGCCGACGTCCTGGGTGTCCGTGGCGGAGGGGACGTTCGCGGTGCTCAGGGGGGTCCAGTTGGTGCCGTCGGTGGAGTAGTAGCCGGTGTAGGTGGTGCCTGAGCGGACCAGCCGGATCCAGCTGGGCAGTACGGGCTTGCCGACTCCGGAGCCGTTGGCGGTGGTGCCGGAGTCGAGGAGGCCGTCGCCGTCGGCGTCCCACTGCATGAAGTAGCCCTTCTTCGCGCTCACTCCGACGGTCACGAAGCCGGGCGAGTCGTTCGCGCCGGTGATGTCGTTGCGCACCATGATTCCGGTCTTGGCCCCGGAGTTCTGGTACCGCTGCCAGGTGACGCGCACCGTCGTGGTGGAGCCGTCGCGTTCCCCGCCGGGGATGTACAGCGCGCCGTACTCGTTCTTCGGCCCGTAGACGCCGGCGCCGGCCGCCTGAATCCCGAGGGCGGAGCCGACCTGTGAGAAGTTCGCGGGCTCCGGGGTGGAGGCGAAGGTGTGGAACGGGGTTCGGACGGGCGCGTCGAGCACGACGGACGTGTGCCCGGTGGCGGAGCCGGTGGCTCGTGCGCCGGTGCCGGTGTTCCAGCGGAAGTGGGCGACGGCGTCGAGCCGGGTGGTCGCGAAGAGCTGGCTGCTGGACGCCGGTGCCGTGACCCGGTACGTGGCGCGGACGGTCGCGCCGGGTGCCACGGAGGTGAAGGAGGTGGGCGAGAGCGGGGTGGCCGTCCAGCCCTTCGGGACGGGCAGGGTCATGTGGACACGGGTCGCGGCGACGGTGCCCCAGTTGGTGAAGTCCGCGGCGGCGGTGGTCTGTTGACCGGTTCCCAGGGTGCCGGGGGCGGTCACGGTGAGGCCGGTCTGCGGGCGCCCCGCAGTCCTCTCGGCGGCCCACGGGCGCACCCGGAGCAGCGCCACGCCGTGGGCGGGTACCGAGGCGGCGACGGAGACGCCGGAGGACCGGGTGACCTCGTGGGTCCAGAGGTTGTCGAGGCGGTACGAGGAGGCAGCGGGAAGGCCGGCTGCGCCTGCGGCGACGGAGACGGTCTGTGCGACGGACCCGGTGTTGAACAGACCCAGGATCACCTCGCCGTTCGGCTCCGTTTTCGCGAAGACCTGGGCGGTCGCGCTCTTGCTCACCCGGGAGGCGTTGACGGCGTCCTGGTCCACCGCGATCACGTCACGGTTCGTCAGCAGCCTGAGGTCGGCGGGGTCGAGCCTGGTCAGGTCGGTGCCGAGCAGGAGCGGGGAGGCGGCCAGCGACCACAGGCTCAGCTGGGTCTGCCGCTCGTCGGGGGTCAGCCCGCCGTCGCTGCCGTTGCCGACCTCGATCGAGTCGTAGTCGTTGAACGCGCCGGGGGCGCCGTACGGCTGCCAGGCCGCGACCTGGTCGAACCGGGCCGACATGCGCTGCCAGCTGGTCAGCGGGGTGCTGGATCCGTTGACGCCGCAGTAGCACTCGATGTCGCCACCGGTGCGCCAGCCGTTGCTGGTGGCCTGCCAGGTGGCGGCGTCGGCGATGCTGAGCGAGTTGGACAGCTCCAGGTGCATCGGGCGGCCGGTGGTGACGATGGACTGGTGCCATGCCCTCATCTCGGGGCGGTTGTCGGCGGCGACGAGTCCGCCGCCGGGGCCGACGAAGTCCATCTTGATGTAGTCGACGCCCCAGGAGGCGAACAGGTCGGCGTAGCCCTGGATGTACTCCTGCGCACCGGGCTTGGTGAAGTCGATGCGGTAGGAGTCGTTGTGGGTGTTGCCGGGCTGTGTCGGGTCCGCGATGTCCTGCATGTGGTAGGAGGTGCCGTAGACCGGCAGGTTCTTCTGGTACGCCTCGATCGGGATGCCCGGCGTGAGGTAGATGCCGAACTTGAGGCCCAGCCCGTGCAGATACCCGGCGAGGGCGGGGATGCCGTCGGGGAAGCGGGTGGTGTCCCAGGCGTTGCGGCCGTAGGCGTCCAGGTGGTCGGACCAGCCGGCGTCGATGTTGATGTAGCGGTAGCCGTACTGCCGCAGCTTGTCGTGCATGACCCGCGCCTGGGCCTTGATCCCGTCCTGGGTCAGGCCGCTGCCTTCGCGCAGCGCGCTCCAACTGCTCCAGCCCATGGGCGGTGTGGACGGGATGGGGGCGGCGGTGTCCGTCGCGGCCCCGGATGCGGGCGCGGCCAGCGCGGGCGACGTTCCCGCCGCCAGCCCGAAGAAGAGCAGTAGAGGCAGCAGACATCTGATCAATCTCGTACTCATCGAACGGCTCCTCAGAGTGACCAACGGCAACGTGCCTTGTCCGTACCGGTCGAACCGCCCATGTTCTATTAGCGATTCACTGCCACGTCAACACATTCATCCGATGAATCACTGAGAGACGTCCTACGACGGGTCAGTCACACGTCAGCGTGGGTGTCCCCCAGTCGCCGTGGTCGTTGCCGTTGCCGTCGCCCGCGTCACCGACTTTGAGGTCGATCACCTGGGCACCGCTGACGTCGACGTCGATCGGCACCGCGGCCTGTTTGCCGCGGATCGTGGGCGTGGTGACCAGGGTCTTCCCGTCGGCGATCACGGAGAACGAGACCGTGCCCGCACCGCCCGTCTCGTCGTCGACGCCGACGTCCGCCGTCAGCCGCGAGCACTGTCCGGCGAGGTAGAGCTGGACGTCGCTGACGGAGTTGGTGCCCAGGCCCTTGGCGTAGCCGACGCCGGCGATGGTGATCGGACGTCCGTCACCGGCCGCCTGCTCGCCGACGCTGGTGTCCCGTTCCACCGGGCCCCACCCATTGGTGGACGACAGGAACGGCAGGTCGCTCACCTCGCTCCTCCCGGTCGGCGGGGTCGGTGGGATGCCGCGGACGATGCGTTCGTCGGCGCCGACCGCCTGCCGTCCGTGCTGCCGGTAGTGCACCGTGGCGGTGAACGCCGAGGCGGATGGCAGCGTTCCGGTCGGCGGCGCCACCGTCCAGGTGAAGGTGGCCGATGCGCCAGGCCTCACACGCTCGACCGACGTGGGGCTCGCGGCACTCACACTCCAGCCGTCGGGCGCGGAGAGCGACGCCGTCAGCCCGGAAGCGGACCGCCGGTCCTTCGGCACCCGCACCGTCGCCCGCGCCGTGAACGCCTGTCCCGGCTGGGCGGTGTCCGGTACGTCCAGGGCGACATCCGCCCCCGGATGCTTCGGCATGGCGTAGCCACGGGCGTCGTAGCGCGGGCTGTCGTTCTGCGCGACACGCAGGGACGAGGCGTAACTGCCGTAGTCGGTCAGCGAGACCTTGCCCAGGCCGCCGGTGGTGCCGTCGAGGTTCCACACGGCGATGGCGATGCTGTTGTGGCCGTTGGGGTTCAGGATGCCGTTGGGGACCGGGAAGGTGTGCTGCGGGCCGAGGTAGTTGACGTAGTTGCCGACCTGCCAGCCGTTCACGAAGATCGTGGCGCGGTACTTGCGTGCCGGGTCGTCGGTGAATGTCAGCCCGAGCGAGGTGTCCTGGCCGTGCGGCAGGTCCAGGCGGGCGTCGGTGCGGTACCAGGAGACTCCAGGAGTGGTGTCGGTTGTCGGGAGGGACACCCGCTTCCAGTCGCCGTCCGGGTAGCCGGGCAGGGACCAGCCGGCCCGCTCGCCGTAGAGGCCGCCGGTCGACAGCGGGCCGCGGACCGTGTCCTGGAGGTCCTCGCCGCCGCGTACGCCCTGGAGGCGCCAGGTGACGGACGTCAGCGGCGCGCCGACGAGGGCGGCGCTGGTCAGGCCGCGTGCGGTCTTGTTGCCGTTGGTGGAGTTGTAGTCCTCCTCGTGCCCCATGTTGACGGTGAGCACGGAGAGGACGTTGTCGCCCGTGGACCGCACCGCACCTGCCGGGAAGGTGAAGTCGGCGCTGCCCGTGGTGGAGCTGCCCAGGAAAGTCCCGTTGAGCCAGGCGGAGAACGCCTGGGCGTCTCCGCCGGAGTCCGAGACCAGGTGGATGCCGGTCTCCTTGCCGGTGGCGCGGAAACGGCCCCGGTACCACGTGTTGCCGGTGTGGAAGCCGTAGTCGTCCGCGTAGAGCACCGGGAGTGAGGTGCCGCCGGAGACGCTGTTGGTGGTCGTCCTGTCGGCCACCTGCCAGCTGGTGTCGTCGAAACCGGGGGCCGCTTCGGGGGATTCCTCGGCGTGCTTCCAGTTGGTCAGGGCCGGGAGGTGTATCGGGGCGGCCACCGGGATCTTTCCGGTGAGGCTCCCCGTGTCGGTGGCGTGGGTGCCCAACGCCCTGCCGTTCCAGGTGACTTGGGCGGCGGAGGTGAACACCTCGATGTTCCTGTCGTCGGCGTTGTCGCCGGTGAGCGCCACGGTGTGGCCGCCGTCCCGGCTGGTCGCCGTCCGCAGCAGGTGGGTGCCGCGCACGAGCACCGGGCCGCTCTCCGTGTCCTGGCGCCAGAAGGTCTTCGCCGTGGTCTTGTCGCCTACGAGCAGCAGGAGCGGGCGCTTTCCGTCGCCGCTGATGGTGATGCGGATCAGGCCCTGGTGCGTGTAGTTCAGACGGAGGTCACCGGTGGCCCGGTCCCAACTGGTCGTGACCGTACCGCCGGTGGCGGTCACGGTGGGCTCGGCGGCGTAGCGCAGGACGGTCTCGCCGTCGCTGCCCTCGTCGCCGTAGAGGACGGCGACGTCCCGGTTGCCGATGGTCGCGCTGGTCATGATCTCGGAGGTGGAGTACTGCAACTGCGCTTCTCCGAGGCGGTAGTTGGCGACGATGACGTGCGAGTCGCGTCCGTCGAGCGTGATCGCGGTGCCGGGCTGCTGGGGCACGACCGGGTAGGTCGGCTCACCGGCGGAGTCGCCCGTCGGTACGTCGATGGCATCGACGGCCACGTAGTTGTCCGTCGACGACGAGCCGTGGTTCCCGTCGACGACGATCTTCAGGGTGTGTGCCCCTGGCGTCAGGCCGGTCTTCTGGAAGAGCACCGCCTGGTTCTCGCTGCCGGAGTCGTCGACCGTGGCCGTCTTCGTGCCGTCGAGGTAGACGTCGGCGTAGCCGTGGTTGTTGGTCTTCGAGCCGATCCAGCGGATCGCGGTGCCGTCGAACGGGACGGTGAGCGAGTCGCCGGCCTTGTTCGAGAACGACTCCGTGTGCTGGTAGTCGCCGCCCGTGTAGCTGGTGTTGGCCACGTGGGACCACGAACCGGCGTACTGGAGCACGGAGTCGGGGTCGTCCCAGGTGTAGGTGGTGTCGGCGGACGGCTGGGCGTTGAAGTCGAGTGAGATGTGGGTCTTGTCGACCGCGCTGGAGGTGGAGTTGCCGTGCCGCAGGACGTGGAACTGCGTCCTGGTGTCGGGGTTCATCCGGGCGGTGTCGACGACCGCGGAGTCGTCCGGCGGTGTGGCCCTGATCGCCTCGGTCCTGGTCAGTGGGGCGACCGACTGCGTGAAGTACCCGATGAGTTTGTCCTCGTCGTACTTCGGATCGAGCTGGCGGGTCTCGCGGATCGCGGCCCCGTAGTCGTACGACGTGTAGTTCTCGGGCATGCCCAGCCAGCCCCAGTTGGTGCCGCCGTAGGTCATGTAGAAGCTCTGCGCGGTGGCGCCGACGGCGATGTTCTGCTTGTAGAAGACGTCGGCGAACCGGTCGTTGATCAGCTGGGCGCACTTGTCGTAGCCCGGTCCGCCCCAGGGGTCGAAGGCGCCGCCCTGGAACTCCGGTGAGTACAGCGGTTTTCCGGCCGGGTGGTCGTAGCTGATGTCGGGGACGCCGTTCCACTTCGAGGGGTTGGAGCAGTCGAAGCCCTGCGGGTAGGAGTCCGGGCCGTCGACGTCCAGGGCGCCGGTATCGGAGTTGAAGGTGCCGTTGTTGTTGCCGGTCAGCGGGACCGTGATGCCGTCGGCGCGGGCCTTGTCCTCCAGGTGCTGCATGTAGGAGCGGCCGGCGGACGAGCCGTTGTAGTACTCGTTCTCGACCTGGTAGGCGATCACCGACCCGGTGCCGTTGGTGAGTTGGTGGCGGGCGATGATCCGGTCGATCTGCGTCAGCCACTCGTCGGCGTACTTCAGGAACCGCGGGTCGTCGCTGCGGTTGTTGCCGGCCTTGGTGCTCAGCCAGCCGGGCAGTCCGCCGCCGTCGACCTCCGCGTTGATGTACGGCGCCGGTCGGGCGATCACGTAGAGCCCGGCTTCCTGGGCCATGTCGAGGAGCTTGTCGACGTCCCGTACCCCGGTGAAGTCGTAGACGCCCGGCTTCGGGGAGTGGTAGCCCCAATCGAAGTACAGGGAGGTGGAGTTGAAGCCGGCGGCCTTCATCTTCTGGAAGATGTCGCGCCACAGGTCCGGGCTCGGGAGCCGGAAGTAGTGGAACTCGCCGGACCACAGGTAGGTGCGTCTGCCGTCGACGAGGAACGAGTAGCCGTCGAGACTCACCGTGTGCGGCTGCGGAGCGGCGGCGGGTGTCCGCTCGCCGACGTCCTGCGCCGCCGCGGCCGGCGCGGTCGTGCCGACCGCCAGGGCGATGGTCGCGGCTGTCGCGAGGACCGCCCTCCACCACCGACTGCGACCGGGTCTCGCACCCTCTGAACCGTTCCGACTACCCCGCACTGCGGCCTCCAGACCGACTGGGCGAACAGCATCAAACAGACTCAGGCAAAGTCGAACAGTAAGGGTGCGCAAGGCGCATCACAATGGGGCGGGAGAAGAGAGTTGAGAGGCCGGTTCCCGGGTTCGCGTCCGGGAACCGGCCCGGCGTCGTCAGGACCGCCAGCGCCTCAACTGGACTACTGGCCGAAGCCGTACGCGAACAGGTGGTCGGAGCCCGTCGAACCCGTCACCGGCAGCGTGATCGACGCGACCTGCTTGGTCGCGTCCAGCGGGACCTTCGTGGCGAAGACGTAGGCCTTGACGTTGTCGCGGCCCCCGCTCCCGGTGTTCCGGTAGGGGGTCGTGACGGCGGTCGTGTCCCCCGCGAGTGGTGTGCTGCCGCCGCCGTTGAGCGTCCAGTCCGAGAATCCGATCGTCGCCTGCGAGGAGGTGCCGTCGGTATAGGTGACGGTCACCGTGCCCGAGACCCCGCTGCCGTCGGTCGGCGCGTTGGTCGCGGTGCCCAGCAGGCCCAGTGAGGCACCCGATGTGCCGGACGGCATCGGGATGGTCTGGCCGGCCATCTCCAGGTTGTCCAACTGCCCGGACGTCACCGTCGGCCAGGTGTAGGAGATGCCGTCGGCGGTCACGGTGGAGCCGCTCGTGACGCCGGCCGCCGACAGCGCGTTCTGCGAGAACGCCCAGCCACCGTTGTCGAAGCCGCCCGAGAAGGAGGTGCCGTCGGGGTAGACGCCCTCGTTGGTGGCGTACGGCCACAGCGCGCCGGCCTTGGCCACGGCCACGCGGAGGGTCGCCCCGCTCAGTGCCGTACCGGTGCTGTGGTCGGTCAGCGCGAAGGTGACCGGGTAGGTTCCCTCGCTCGCGCCCGCCGTCACCTTGACCTTCGCCTCGGTACTTCCCGACGCGGGTACCGTCAGCGAGCCCGACGACGTGTCCAGCGTGACGCCGGAGGGTGCCGTCGCCTTCCAGTCGACCGTGACGGCCGTACTGCCGAGGTTGGTCAGGTCGAGCGTGCCGTCACCGGATGTGCCCGGTTGGAGCACCAGTCCGTCGCTGGAGGGACCGGTCGCGGCCAGCACCCGGCCGCCGCCCGTGGTGTCGGACGGCGGTGCCGCCGACGGATCGGACGCCCAGGACTTGTTCGGCGCGGTGCCGAGCGTGAAGGCGAGCGTGCCCGCGCCCTGGAACTGCTCATAGCTCAGCCAGGAGCTGTTCCACGCCTTGCCCTTGACGGCGAGCGCCTGCACGTACGGCGCGTCGGGCGCGGCCTGCGGAGCGTTGATCCCTACGGTCCTGCCGCTGCCGAGGGTCACCTGGGCCACCGGGAACGCCGGGCTGCCGAGCGCCAGGGTGTCCGTGCCCGGGGTCTCCGGGTACATGCCCAGCTCGGACCAGACGTACCAGGAACTCATCGCACCGAGGTCGTCGTTGCCGAACGAACCGACCGGCGCGTTGAAGTACAGGTTCTGCTGGGCGTTGCGGACTGCCGCCTGGGTCTTCCACGGCTGGCCCGTGTAGTCGTACTCCCAGGGGATCTCCACACTGGGCTCGTTGCTCAGGTCGGCGTCGGTGTTGCCGGGGTGCGTGATGTCGTCGAGCAGGCTGTCCAGATAGGACGAATACGCCGCGTTGCCGCCGCGTGCCTGGATGAGCTGGCGCAGGTTGAAGGGGACCATCGGCGTGTACTGGGCGGAGGTGCCCTCCACGAAGCCGTTGGAGGTGCCAGGGGTGAACCCGCCCGCGAACTGGCCGTCCTTGTTCTTGGCCTGCATGTAGCCGGTCTGCGGGTTGAAGACGTTCATCCAGTCCTGGGCGCGGGTGGCGAACTTCTCGTAGACGGCTGTCTTGCCGAGCGACTTGGCGAAGGCGGCCAGGGCGTAGTCGGCGGAGTCGTACTCGAGTTGGGTGGAGACGGGGCCGTAGAAGTTGCAGCAGCTGTAGTCGTTCTCGTCGAGCGGGAGGTAGCCCTTCGCGTCCCGTACGGACTCGCCGGGGCGGTCGTTGTTCGGGGCGGTGGCCTCGTGCTGGAGTGCGGCAAGTGCCTTGTCGGTGTCGAAGTCGGTCGCACCGAAGGCGTACGCGTCGGCGATGATGCCGGCGGCCGGGTCACCGACCATCACATAGCTCTCGCCGTTGTTCGAGGCCCACTTGGGCAACAGGCCTGTCTGGTCGTATCCGTTGAGCATCGAGGTGACGACGTCGCCGGCGACCTTGGGTTCGACCATCGCCATCAGCTGGGTCTGGGAACGGTAGGTGTCCCAGCCGGAGTAGTTGGCGTACTGGGCCTTCTGTCCCTTGGCCAGTTGGTGGACCTGGTTGTCCATGCCCATGTACTGGCCGTTGTCGTCGGAGAAGACGTTCGGGTGCAGCAGGGCGTGATAGAGCGCGGTGTAGAACTGCGTCTGCTGGTTCGACGTGCCGCCGCCGATCCGGAGCTTGGTCAGCACCGCGTTCCACGCGTCGTGGTTGGCCTGCTCGACGGCAGCAACATCCCACTTCTTGATCTCGGTGGAGAGGTTGTTCGCCGCTCCCGTGTCACTCGTGTAGGAGATGCCGACCTTCGCGTTCACCGTGGTGTTCGCGGTGGTGTCGAAGGTGAGGTACATGCCGTTCGCGCCCGTGGTGGGCGGCTGGGCGGCCTTGGACGTGGCGGACGAGCGGGGTGCGGCTCCGGCGCTCGACGCCGGGGACGGCGTACCGGAGTTCTTGTTCCCGCTCGCGTGGATCGTCGGAGCCGGGTGCGCCGGGACGGTGAAGTGCTTCTCCTTCAACGGCGCCGACTTCGCCTTCTGCGGGGCCGGTTGGACCTTGCCGGCCTTCAGCGAGGTCGCGTCGGGGTTGATGGTGCCGCCGACCCAGGTGCCGCTCGCGGTGAACGGCCGGTCGAACTTGATGTCGAAGTGCAACGTGTACCTGTTGCCGGCGCCGCAGAAGTGACCGCTGTCGATCGCACCACTGATCTCCTGGTCGCTCACCACCTGGACGCGGGTTCCGTCGACCTGCGTGGCACCGCCGCTGAGCTTGAAGAGCAGGTTCGCCTGCTGCCCGGCGGGGAAGGTGAAACGGCCCAGACCGGCGCGGGTCGTGTCCGTCAACTCGGTCCGGACGCCGTTCGCGTCGGTGACCTTGTAGGAGCCGATACCTGCCTGCTCGTCGGCGTGGCTGAAGCCTGCGGACGTGTTGCCGAGGTTGCCCGACAGGGCGCCGGTCATCGGCAGGATGGGCAGGTCGCCCGCGACGGGGCAGCCGGGGCCCGAGACGTGGGTGAGGCTGAAGCCGGAGATCTTCTTGTCGTTGTACTCGTAGCCGCCGCCGTCGGGGCGGTCGGGCGTCGTGTCGGGACCCCACTGGACCATGCCGGCCGGCATGTCGGGACCGGGGAAGGTATCCACGGCACCGGACGTGCCGATGAGGGGGTTGACCAGGGCCGCGGGATCCTTCACCAAGGCCGGCGTCGCGGTGCTCGCGGCGTCGGCGCTTCCGATCGCCGGAAGCGGAAGGACCGCCATGCCCAGGACGCAGATCACGGCGAGGCGTTGGCGGATTCTTGCGCGGTCGGGTGGGGCGGCTGAACGTCGGGGTCTCACCATCGGTTGCCTCCGCAGCAGTTCGTGCTTCGCACATCAGGTGTCGGCGCGCCGAAAAACACCGGAATGCCGGCGACAGGCAACGGTTCCGGTCACTTCCACGACCGGCCTGACAACGTTGCCATGCACGAGTGTCGAGTGAAACGCGTGTGCTGATGGCATGTCAACGAGGTCAACGAGACTTTCTGAAAGCGAAGTTCACGGGGAGGTGTGCGGGGTGGCGGCGCCATGGGCTGTACGAGTGACTTCGGGGTGGTGGGCGAACTGCCGTTGAGGCTGTGGCGGCCGGGTGTGCGAGCGCGTGTCGGGGGGACGTGAAGTTGACTGACGTCACGCTTCACACGCAGGAACAGGCAATCGTCGGGCTGAACTATCCGCGAGTCGGCGGAAGTTCACCTCGCGGTTACTGCTTCCGCATCGCCCCGGGCACACGTCACCCAGGGCGCGCGACGGCCCTCGGCGACAGCGTGTCGTTCACGGATTCCCGTCACGCTCACCCCGCTCGCCCTCGGCCGCAAACCCGATCGCAAACGCGTCCGCCGACTGCGTCGGGCCCGGGCGGTCGCAGATGCCGGGGCGCGCGTAGCGGTTCCGCCAAGACTTTCCCAGCAGTAGGTCAACCTGACACCACGAGACGTACATGCCCGGAGCCGAAAGCCTTTGGCCGTCCGCGGTACGAGGCGAGCGGTCGGCATCGCTCAAGTGCTGTGGAGCGGCTCCGGGTTGGACGCGAAAGGCATACGTTCCCGGAGTCACCGAGGGCGGCCGGACGCGAGTCCGGTGTCTGTGCGAGAAGATCGTCCGGGCGAGCGCGGGACCGACCCCGGCCAGGGTCGCCGGGACAGCTCAGCCCCACACCTCGCGAAGGTGAGTACCCGCACTCATGCCCCGCACCCCAAGGCCGCGTGACGATGGGAGCCGGACACACGCCGGGCCCGCCCTGGCCGACCAGGGAGTCAGCAGCACGTGCTCAGTACCTTCGCCCGCACCATCGTCCCGCTCCTCGGCCGCCTGACAGTGACCACCGGTACGACCCGTGCCATCGCGCCGGGCAGCATCGTCGCGCCGAACCACACCGCGCTCGCCGATCCCGGGCTCGTCCTGGCCGCACTGCACCGCCTCGGCACCGAGCCGGTCGTCCTCGCCACCGCGGGCCTCTGGAGGATCCCGTTCCTCGGCCGCCGCCTCACCCGCGAGGGCCACATACCGGTGCACCGGGGCAGCCGTAGCGCGGCGGCGGCACTCGATCTGGCGGCGGAGGCACTCGCCGCCGGCCGGGTCGTGGTGATCTACCCCGAAGGCGGACTCCCCCGGCGCCGGGACTCCGCGGACCACGAGCCCGGTGTCTTCCGCACGGGCCTGGCCCGCCTCGCACTCGCCACCGGCGCGCCGGTCGTCCCGCTCGGGCACGCCGGGGCCAGGCGGATCATCTCCGGTGGCCGGTTCAAACAACTCGCCGGCGTCGCCAGCGCGCCCCTGCGCCGCCCCGACCTGCACGTCCACCTCGGCGAACCCCTCCACCTCACCGGAGACATCACCGAGGCCACCGCACACGCCCGCACGGCTGTGGAGAGCGCGTGGCGAGAGGCCGTCGGCCGACTGCCGTCCTCCTCCGGCACGTCAGTCCGGCGACCCAACTGACCGAGCATCGGGGACAGGGCCCACGCTCGCCCCCTCTCCCCTCTCCCCTCTCCCCCTCTCTCCCAGAACCCAACAGGCTTGATGCACCACCCTGTTGACATGAGCCGGAGTCCGTCACGGTGCCGTGAAGAGCCCCGGGAAACGCGGCCCCAGCCACGGCTTGCGGCCCCAGACCACGACCTTGGCGCGGGCCATGGCACCGACGGCGGTCCAGCGGCCGAGGGCGAGAAGGAGGAAGGCGACCGGGTCGATGGCGATCGTGCAATCGGGGCGCCGGGGTGGGGCGTCGGTGACGGCGGGCACCCCGTCCGCGAAGGTGACGGCGAAACGGTCGCGGCCGGTCCGCACCGCGTAACACGCATCGTGGCCGACCGCGCCGGCGCTCACGACACGCGGCATCGCCAGCCGCATGAAAGGCAACGTGAACGGGACCACGTCCCGGTCGACCATGTGCGGCCTGCCCAACGCGACCGCGATGTCGTAACCGTGGCCGAGCAGGTGCGTGAGCAAGTACGAGCTCAGGGTGGCCACATCCATCGGCCCCAACGGCGTCAGCACCGACTCACGCGGAGAGCGACCGGCCGCGCCCGCGACGAAAACCCTGGCCTGGTCTGCGATCACCGTGCCGAGGACCACCGGATCCCGTTCCGGGAAGGCGGCCAGGGACGCCCGGTTGGCCGCCGCGAGGCCGCCCGGCGTTCCGTCTCCGTAGGGGCGGTCCTCACCCGCCCCTATGTCCGCCATCAGCTTCCCCGCCAGCGCGAGGTGCGCCGCCGCCTCCCCCACCGTCCACTCGGCACCCGGCAACGGCGTCGACGGGTCGACCCCCGCTCCCAGCAGCGCCGCGATCCGGTCGGCGGTGACGGTGATGGCGTCCTCAGGAGTCATGAACGGGATCGTGTACGGACTCGGGCGCGGTGTCCAGTGCCGTACCAGGGCTGTTCGGGAACCCGGGGTCGCGGTCGGGCTCGAACGGGCGGGTCGGCGGGCCGTGGTGACAGGCGTGCGGTGCCGTATCTCCGGACACAGACCGTCAGCCGACCATGTCGTAGCAGGCCCCTGCCCGGGCGAAACGGCGGTCGGCCAGGTCGTCCCGGCGCATGACCCAGTGGACGATGCCCAGTCCTCCGTCGGTCACTCCCTCGCCGCCGACGGCCGCGAGCAACACCCAGTCGCCCGGGCCGTGGTCGTGCTCCGTGAGGGGGTCCGCGTGCCAGACCCAGGGGACCGTCGGCGAGTGTCGGGCACGGAGGAGGTATCGCGGTGACGTGCCGCCGAGCGCCTCAAGGTACTGGCGCCCGGGGTGGTCTGCGCCCGGGCACAGACCACCCCGGCGCCGCTCAGAGGACGGCGTCGGCGAGCCGGGCCACCTCGTCGATGTCGGCGAGCGTCGGGTTGAGGATCAGCTCGTCGGCTCCGAGTTCCGCGTAGGCCTCCACCGCGGCGCGCACCGCGTCGGGTCCCGCGCAGATGGCGCCGTCGACGATGGCCACGAGTTCCTCGCCTGCGGAGCTGTAGTAGTCCCGCACGTTGGCCCGTCCCTGCGCCTCGTCGCCGAGCACGAAGTACGCGATGGCGACCAGTCGCGGTGATCCTTCGCGGCCCCCGTCCTTCCACGCGGTCCGGGCCGCGTCGAAGAGCTGTCCGGCCATCGCGGCCGGCACCGAAGGCGTGACATAGCCCTCGCCCCAGCGCACCATGCGCTCGAAGGAGGCCGGGGCCATGCCGCCGACGATCACGGGCACCTCGCGGGTACCCGAGGGCACCAGCGGATTCGACGTACTGTCCGCGGTCTCTCCCCGCCAGACGCTCCGGTAGACCTCCAGGTCGTTGTCGAGCCGCTTGCCGGTTCCCCGGGGGCCCAGCCCCTCCACGACGAAGTCGTCGGGACGACCGCCGAGGCCGATACCGAGGGTGAGGCGGTGGCCGGAGACCGCGTCGATACCCGCCACTTCCTTCGCCAGGAGCGGCGCCGGCCACGCCGGGGTGATCATGATGTTGCTGATCAGCCCGATCGTGCTGGTGGCACCCGCCGCGGCGGCGAGCGCGACCGTGTCCATGAGGCCCGGATAGGCGATCCGGCCGACGGTCCCCAGCGATGAGAAGCCCGCCGCTTCGGACCGCGCCGCCCATGCGGGGATGACGGCGGGATCCATCTCACGCACCTGGTTGGGCAGTCCTATACCGATCTTCACTCTGAAACTCCTTGCAACCGCACTGTCGGAAACTGTCGGAGATCCACGAACTGGCGCAGATCCATGTGCCAACGCCGTTGGCGGGACACCACGGGCGGACCGCTCAACGGGCAACGCCTGGCAAGGGAGTTGACGGGCGAACTCGTCGGCGTGCGCAGTGGCCCCAGGACCACCGGGGCCCCTGGCCTGGCTTGGCCTCGTGCCGGGCCGCCTACCCGGCGGCGGGCTCGATGTCGTAGTCGACGCGGAACACGTTGGCCGGGTCGCGCGACGCCTTGAGCGCGGCCAGGCGGTCGTAGCGCTCCGCGCCGTAGATCTCCCGCACCTGCGCGGGATTCCGTGCTTCGTCCGGGGAGAGAAAGTTGGGCATGGTGGTGTGGTGGGCCCAGGGCCGCAGTCCGTCCAGCAGGCGCGCCAGGGCGCCCCGGAGGTCGTCGGCCCGCTCCGGACCGCCCACACCGAAACCGAACAGCTGATAGGGCAGACCGCGGTTGGGCACCGAGTCCGGCACCACCGGCTCGCGGTCCAACGCCCCGCCGAGCGCCCGGAGTTCGACGATGGCCGGCGGACAGTCCGAGCCGGGACCGGTCAGTTCGACGAGGGTGTCGATCGGCTCCGCGGAGAGTTCGCGCACTCCGATGCTGCGGTCGACGAACGGCACGGGGAACGGCGGGGTGTTGTGGATGCTCCCCACCTCGCGGTACGGCGTGTCCGCGACGCTGTCGAGGGCATCCGAACCGCAGAGGGATGTCCAGTGCCGGGCGCGTGCGCGACCACCAGGCAGCCGACCGGCCTGGGAGCGGTCAGGCCGGTCGGGGTCCGACGCCGGTCCCTCCACGCGCTGTTCCTGGCCGCTCCCCCGCAGCGACGGACTGTGCGATCCCCCGCACGGCGCCCCGGGAGCGCTCCGCCACGTGGCCGGCGACCACCTCCGTGTCGCCCCTCGCGGTGCGGCACCGGGCCAGGCGCCGCCCGATACGGGACGTGCCCCCGACAACTCACCGCCCCCACCGCGTCGACCAGCCGGACAGGCACCCGGCGCACGGCCAGAGCCCCGACGGACAGAGCGACACCGCCCAGCCCCTCCCCACGCGACTACGACCGCACGCCCGTCAGGAGTGGACCGCGACGCGGGCACAGCCCCGACCCCGCTCACCAGTACCCGCGTCAGCAGCCACGCGGCCGAGCCTGTGGCGCTTTCCAAATTTGTCATCATGTGCGTCAACCACGCCCAGAACCACCCTGGGTCTCGCTCCTCGCCCAGCAGCTTAGGAAGATCGGCACAGCCCTCACTTGGACCACGGCATCAGCCCGATGGAACATTCAGGTCACGGCTGCACCAGGGACGAATCCGAGGTCCGCCACCGTGATCCATGAGCCGAGCGGGATCTCCGAAAGGAGAGAGCAGCCCCCGTGAAATACTTGAACCACAGCGGCATCCGGCGGAACTGCCGTGCCATACAGGGCAGTTGAGGCCATACGCACAAGGTGGATGGACCGACTATGGACGGCAGTGGCGCGGCGGCCGACCGCTGGAGCGGGACGTTCTCGCTGGACTCCACCCGCCCGGACACCGCGACGGAGGGATTCGACGACTTCCAGCGCGGGTGGGAGACGCAGATCGGCGATGTCTTCCCGCTTCCTGCCTACAGCCCGGCCACGATCGGCGACTTCAGGGTCAAGGGTCGCTTCGACCGAGTACGAGGCGCGGTGATCGGCGATCTCCACGTCGCGTCGCCGACCGTCGGGACCGCTGCCCCGGGCGGCGATATCGACCACATAGGGCTCTACATGGTGCGTCGCGGCGCATGGGAGGTGAGCGGCCTGCCCGATCTCGACAGACACACCGTGCCGGCGGGGCAGTTCCTCCTCCGCGACTTCGGGCGGCCGTTGCCCTTCGAGATCGAGCCGCACAGCACGACTCACTTCCTCTTCCTGCCCTCAGCGATGCTCAGGCCCCTGCTCCGGGACCGGAGTTTCCTCGGGTCGGTGGACTCGGCCGAGGCGCGCCTGCTGATGTCCCACATCGCCATGGTCCGCCGGACCTCGGCCGACCTCAGCCCGGCCGGCTCGTACGCCGCCTACCAGGCCTTGCTCGAACTGGCCAAGGCCGTGGCGATGGGCCGGTTCGACGACGTGGAGCCCCAACTGGCCCCCGCACTCGCCCAAGCCGCGAAGGACCTCGCCAACAGCCACCTCGCCGAACCCGAGCTCTCTCCGATGATGCTGGCTCGCGAACTCAACGTCTCCGTCAGCACCTTGCAGCGGGCATTCGCCGCGGCGGGAGAGTCGGTGGCCGCCTACATCCGCGGCCGGCGGCTGGAAGAGGCCCGGCTCGCACTCGGCGCACCGCACGGCCGGCTGAGCGTCTCCGAAATCGCCGCGCACTGGCAGTTCGCCGACAGCAGCCACTTCATCCGCGCCTTCAAAAAGCGCTACGGCCAGACCCCCACGGAATACGCCCGCACGACCGGCCGGGCAGGGAACTGAGCCGAACACGGAACCGGGGGCGATCGGCCGCCTTCATTGCGGCCAACGGATCAGGGGCGGCGCTTCGCCTCGCCAGCCACAGCAACCGTCCGATCGAATAGTTGTCAAGCTCGATCACTTGCGACCGTTTAACGCGAGTGGGTTTAGCCCAGCTCACGAGCCGTGCAGGATGGGGCCGTGGTAGGCAACCTCCCCGTCATGACGACCAGCTTTGTCGGCCGCGAAAGCGAAGTCGGCGCAGTCCAAGCGGCGTTGAACCGGTACCGGTCGGTCACCCTCACCGGTGGCGGCGGTGTCGGCAAGAGCCGCCTGGCGCTGCGCGTCGCGGAGCAGACCCGGGACCGGTATGCCGACGGGGTCTGGTGGGCCGACCTGTCGAACCTCTACGACGAGCGGTTGTTCACCGCCACGGTCTGCGACGCGGTCGATCTCCTGGACCACAATCCGCGTGCCCCCATCGAGGCGCTGTGCGAGTGGCTGACCGGCCGTCAGGTTCTCCTCGTCCTCGACTGCTGCGAGCGGGTGCTGCCTTCCTGTCTCCTCCTGGTGAGCGAACTCCTCGCCGCCGCACCGGGGTTGACCGTCCTGGCCACCAGCAGAAAGCTCATCGGTGTACGGGGTGAGCACCGCATCGAGGTGACCCCGCTCTCCATGGACGACGACACCGGCGGCGGTGGGGACGCGGTGCGCCTGTTCCGCGAACGCTGTGCCGCGTCCGCCCCCGCGGTGTCCCTCGACTCCCCCGGCGCCGCCGAGGCCGTGGCGGCCATCTGCCGTCGGCTGGAGGGAATCCCGCTCGCCGTCGAACTCGCCTGCGCGCGCCTGCGGGAGAACTCCCTCGCCCAGATCGCCGAGCGCCTCGGCTCACGGCTCGACACCCTCGTGGACGAGACGGTGTGGCCCAGGCGCCACCGGGCGCTTCGCACCGCGATCGGCTGGAGCCACGAACTGTGTTCCCCGCTCGAACGGCTGCTGTGGGCAAGGCTCTCCGTCTTCCGCAGCCCCTTCGACACAGACGACGCCCAGTCCGTCTGCGCGGGCGGCCCGCTCAGCGCCGACGCGATCCCCCGCCTGCTCGAACGGCTGGCCGACCAGTCCGTCCTCCAACAGGCGGGCACCCGCTACCGCATGCTCGACACCCTGTGCGAGTACGGAGCCATGTGGCTCGCGGAACTCGGTGAGGAGCACACCCTCACCCAGCTCCATGCCGCGCACTTCGCCACCCTGCTCGGCGAGGCCGAAGCCGGCTGGCTCAGCGAGCAGCAGGTCGCCTGGTACGCGCGGATCTCCGCGAGCCACACCGACGTACGCGCCGCACTCGACCACCTCATCGAGGCGGATCCCGACGCCGCCGTCGAAATGGCCAGCCGCACAGGCCTGTTCTGGCCCTGCTGCGGGCACCTCCACGAATCCCGCGACTACCTCGAACGCGCCCTGGCCCTCGACACACCCCCGGGCCCCTCCCGCACCCGCGCCCTGTGGGCCCTGGGCATCACGCTCACCCTCCAGGGCGACCACCGGACCGCCCTGCGCGTCGGGGAGGAGTGCGCCGCCGAGGCGCGCCAGGACGGCACCCCGCACTCCGCGCTCTTCGCCGCCCACACCCTCGGCCTCACCCACCTCATGGCCGGGCGCCCCCAGGCCGCCTACGACATCTGCGACCACGCCCTGATCACCCACAGCACGTCGCCCCCGTCGGGCGCCCCGCAGCTGTGCTGCATGGTGATCCGCACCTTCGCCCACTCCGCACTGGGCCGACTGGCCGAGGCCTACGAAGCGGCCGTCGCCCTGCGCCGTCTCAGCGAGCGGTACGGGGAGCACTGGGCGCGGTCGTACGCGTTCCACCAACTCGCCTTCATAGACCTCCACCAGGGCCGCGCCCGCGACGCCGAACGCCATGCCCGAGCCATGCTCACCAGCAAGCACAACCTCAACGACAACCTCGGCATCGCCCTCGCGCTCGACCTCCTCACCGGAGCCAACGCGGTTCAGGGCAACGGCATGGCCGCCGCCCGCACCTCCGGCACCGGCAACACCTTCTGGCGCATGCTCGGCCACCCCCATCACGGCACACCCGAACTCTCCGCGGTCCGCGACCAATGGGAACTCCAAGCCCGCAAGGCCATCGGAGACGACGCCTACGACACCGCCTTCCACGACGCCCTCAACGACGACGCCGAACAGGGCCTGGCCCTCGTCATGCAGGGGCCGCACGCCACCTGACCGCCAGCCTCGCGCGGACCGCCGGTTCTGTACGCCGGCGTCGGGCCGTCGGCACCCTGTGTCATCCACCGCGAGAGCTACCCGCGCTGTCCGCACTGCGGCTGACGAACCCAGGTGTCGTCCGCGGTTAGCGTCGGCAGCAGCGCCGGGAGGTCCGGCAGCGCCAACTCGTCGGGGGAGACACACCATGACCCGCAGCATCCGCATACCGGCCGGCCGGTACACCGCGTCCGGGCAGGCCGAGCCGACCACAGCCAACCCGCCTGGAACGACGGGCCGTGCGCGACGGACCGGCGTGGTCGTCATCACCGCCCTGCTCGGGATGTTCGTCGCCCTGAACATCCATGAACTGGGCCACACCGCTGTCGCGTGGCTCGCCGGCGACCACAACGCCTCGTACCAACTGCACTGCGAGCCCGCCGGGTTCGGCTGCAACCACTTCGACGCCACGCGGATGAACACGTCCGAGAAGGTCGCGGTCACGCTCGGCGGAGTGCTGGTCACCCAGGTCATCACCTGGTCGCTGTTCCTGCTGCGCCGGCGCGCCGGCCGACGGTGGTACCCGGTCCTGACTCCGCTGCTCGCCGTCTTCGCCGTCGACCCCGTACTGCAGTTCACGCAGGCGGCGTTGACCCCGCTTCCGGAATACGACCTGACCAAGGTGGACTTCACGGCCTGTGCCACGCTCCTGGGCTGGTCACAGTCCTTCTCGCTCCTCGTGTTCATCGGCGGCGCTCTGGGCTATGTCGCTCTGTGGGTACGCCTGGGCTACCGTGTCCGATCATGACCACCGGGCCCGACTGGGCAAGGCCGATACCGACCGGCCGTCAGCGGCGCTGGGACCTCGCGGTCGGCGTCCTGCTCACGGCCGGCGTGGCTTTGAGCACCGTGCTGTCGCGCGGCTCCGGTATCGACCCCGGTTCGTTGCGGCCCGGCCAGGGCGAGGAACTGCTCTGGGCGCTCGCCGTCGGCCTGCCGCTCTGCTTTCGCCGCAGCTTTCCGCTGAGCGTGCTGACGGCCTGCACCGTCGCGTTCGTCGGCCTTCAGTTGCGATACGTCGGCGACTCCGTGGTGAGTTCGCTCTGCCTGTCCCTGGCCGTCTACGGCGCCGGAGCCTGGGGCCGTGACCGGCGCCGCGCGACCGTCGTAAGGACGGTGGTCGTCGTGACGCTGTTCGCCTGCCTCGGGTACGCGTTGAGCACGAGCACCTGGTCGACGCTGAACGGACTCACGGCCGGGCACCGCACCGGCCCGCTGTCGTCGCTGGACGCGTTCGCCCTCTACACGATCGGGACCAACATCCTCTACCTCGCGGGTGCCTGGGCCCTCGGAGACGCCGCGTGGGTGCAGACCCGTCAGCGGACGGAACTCGCCGAACGCAACCGCGAACTACAGGTCGAGCGCGAGGAGAACGCGCGCAACGCGGTGATCACCGAGCGGCTCCGCATCGCCCGCGAACTCCATGACGTCGTCGCCCACCACGTGAGTGTCATGGGCGTACAGGCCGGTGCCGCCCGGCTGGTGCTCCCCCGGGATCCCGCCGCCGCCGAAAGCGCGCTCAAGTCCATCGAGTCGGCCGGCCGGGACGCGGTCGAGGAGATGCACCGCCTCCTCGGGGCTCTGCGTGACGGAACGCAGCCCGCCCAGGCGGTGCCGGACGCGGGCGTCGAGCAACTCCCCACGCTGGTGGCGAGACCGCGCGGGGACCTGCGCACCACCTACACGGTGGACGGCGAACCACGCGAACTGCCCCAGTCGCTGTCGATCTCCCTGTACCGGATCACGCAGGAGGCGCTGACCAACACGGTGCGGCACGCGGGCGCTTCGCGGGCCGACGTCACGTTGTCCTACCGCGCCACGACGGTCGAGCTGACCGTGGTGGACGACGGACGTGCCGCCACCGACCGCGTGACGACCGTGCCGCGGCGCACGGGGAGCGGAGGGACCCGCGGTGGCCTGGGGTTGATCGGAATGCGCGAGCGAGTGGCCCTGCACGACGGAACACTCCACGTCGGTCCGGACGATCGCGGCTACCGCGTCCGAGCCCGGTTCCGCGTGTCATGACCAGGATCCTGCTCGCCGACGACCAGCAGCTCATCCGTGGCGGCATCCGGATGATCCTGCAGAGCCAGGACGACTTCGAGATCGTGGGCGAAGCCGAGGACGGGGCCCAGGCCGTCGATCTGGCGCGGTCGCTGCGGCCCGACATCGTGCTCATGGACGTACAGATGCCGGGGCTCGACGGGCTCGAAGCCACCCGGCAGGTCGTGGCTGCGGGCAACTGCGTGGTGCTCGTCCTGACGACGTTCAACCGGGAGGACTATCTGTTCCAGGCCCTCCAGGCGGGCGCGAGCGGCTTCCTGCTCAAGAACGCCTCGCCGGAGGACCTGATCAGCGCGGTCCGGGTGGTCGCGCGCGGGGACGCGCTGCTGGCACCGGAACTCACCCGCCGGCTGTTCGACCAGTTCGTGGCCCGGCCCGCCGTTTCGCAGCGCCCGGATCTCGTCGATCTGCTCACCGAGCGGGAGGAGCAGATCCTGCGCCTGGTGGCCGGCGGCGACAGCAACGCCGAGATAGCCCGCAAGCTGTTCGTCGGCGAGGCGACCGTGAAGACCCACGTGTCGCGGGTGCTGAACAAACTCGGGCTGCGCGACCGGGTACAGGCTGTCGTGTACGCGTACGAGACAGGCGTCGTCATGCCCGGGGACAACCCGCCCTGACCTTCCCCGCCCGGTATGAGAAGAAGCCTGATCCCGTGACGGTCACGCGATGTACCCCGACGCCGGTCAGGGAGCAAGGATGATTTTGCCGACGGCGGTGCGGCCGGAGGACTCCGCCAGCTCCATGGCCCGGGCCGCCTCCTCCAGCGGGAAGCGGGCGGCGATCTTCGCGGTGAGTACGCCGTCGCGCAGCAGGCCGAAGACGTGGGTGAGGTCGGTGCGGATCCGGGCCCGGAACGCCTCTCGCTTCGCCGAGTCCGGCTTGCCCGCGCCGGCCCAGATGTCGTAGAAGCTCGCGTGCCTCTGTGTGGGCAGGTAGTTCCAGAACGCCAGTTTGGCCAGCAGCGGCAGGAAGTCGAGGAGTACGGGCCTGGTGTCGTCGAGTGCCGCCGCGATGCTGTAGGAGACCAGGGTGCCGGTGCGGTTGAGCAGTCGGTAGGAGAGGGTGACGCTCGCGCCGCCGAGGTGGTCGAACACGGCGTCCACGCCGTCGGGGGCCAACTCCCGGACACGGGCGGCGAGTTCGGGGTCCCGGTAGTCGATCGGCTCCACGCCCAGGGTGCGCAGCGCCTCGTGATGGCGCGGGTTGGCCGTACCGATCACACGGGCGCCGGCGTCTCGTGCGAGCTGCACCAGGACCGAGCCCACGCCGCCGGCGGCGCCGGTGACGAGCACGGTCTGCCCGGACCGCACCTTCGCCTTGCGGTGGAGCATCTGATACGCGGTCAGCCCGTTGACGATCAGTGTCTCCGCCTCGTCGGCGGCGATCCCGTCGGGTACCTCCACCAGGTCGGCGGCGGTCAGCAGGGCGGCCGTCGTCCAGCCGCCGGTCTTGGTCAGCGCGGCCACCCGTCGGCCGAGCAGTGCGGTATCCCCGCCGGGGCCGACGGCCGCGACAACACCGACCAGGTCGTAGCCGGGCACGAACGGGAACGGGGGCTGGCCGTAGTAGCGGCCCCGGCGCATCGCGCTCTCGGCGAAGGACACAGCGGTCGACTCGACACGCACCAGTGCCTGCCCGGCGGCGGGTGCCGGCAGTGTGCGCCGGAGCAGTCGCAGGCCGGACGGTGCGACCTTGCCCGGCAGCACCACCTCGGTGGCGGTCACGGTGGCTTCGTCGGCGGCGCTCGTCCCGGTCATGGCGGATTCCTCTCGGATGTATGCGACTGTCTCTCACTCTGTTAATGGTCGTAACTATGCACTTGACCGTCAGGTTGCGTCAATCGCCAACAGCACCGCGTTACTGCTCGTAGCGGGACGCTGGGCCCGTCAGAATTCGCATGAGCCGTTACAGTGTGACGATGACAAACGAAACGCGGCCGGTGAGCAGGCGCGAGCGGCTGCGGGCCCAGACGCTCCAGGAGATCGAGGACGCGTCGTTCGCGATCATCGACGCGGAGGGTGTACAGGCGCTGTCGATCGCGGCGCTGGCCCGGAGCATGGCGATGTCCGCGCCGGCGGTCTATCGCTACTTCCCGTCACGGGACGCGCTGGTGGCGCACCTGGTGACCCTGTCCTACGGGCAGCTCGCGGCGGCCATGAGCCAGGCCGTGCAGGGCAGCAGGAGGGCGCCGCGCTCGCGGGTGCGGCTGGTGGTCACCGCGTACCGCGACTGGGCGCTGCGGCACCGGTGCCGCTACGGGATGCTGTTCGACGAGCGGGCCGGAGACCTGCCCAGCGAGGTCACCACGGGGACTCCGCTGGACGACGCGATGGCGCTGCTGATCGACCTGCTGGTGGGCGTCCAGGACGGCGGCCGGGTCGCCGGTTCCAGCGGTGACCGCACGCTGGACGGGCAACTGCGGCTGTGGGCGCGCTCGCAGGAGCGGCCGGACATCGCACCGGACGTGGCCCGCGCCGCCATCCTGATCTGGACACGGGTCCACGGGATCGTGAGCCTCGAACTCACCGGCGTGTTCGACAACCGGACGCTGGAGGCGCAGCGGCTGATCGATCTGGAGATCGACAACGCGGTCCAGTCCCTGACCTGAGGCCGACCACCCGACGCCGCCGGCCCGCACACGCCCGGTCAGGTGGACGTACCGAGGTACTCCTGAACCCGCCGGAGCGGCCAGACCTCACCGATCTTGTGCTTGATGTCGAAGAGGTTCGCCGCGTGGATGCCGGCGTCCCGGTCGCCCACGGCCTCCTCGACCACGATCGGAACGAATCCGTGCTGCATGGCGTCCATCGCGGTGGCACGGACGCAGCCGCTCGTCGACAGTCCGCCGATGAGCAGTGTGTCGACTCCGGCGGCCGTGAGGTGCGCGGCGAGCCCCGTGCCGAAGAAGGCGCTCGGGCACTGCTTCGTCACGGTCAGTTCGTCCGCCGCCGGGGCCAGCCCGTCGATGAACCCGCCGAAGGGACTGCCCTCGACGAAGGCCCGCAGGCTGGGCACCTTGCGGAAGAAGACGCCGCCGTCACTCCCGTCCGCCCGCAGCCGCACCCGTGTGACGACCACCGGAATCCCGGCCCGGCGCGCGTCGGCCAGGAGGACCCGCATCGCGTCGACGGCCGGTTCGACACCGGCGTAGAGCGGGCAGTCCGGGTCGACGTAGGCGCGGGCGGGGTCCACCAGGACGAGGGCCGGGGACGTGCCGGGGGTGAGCTGCCCCGCTAATCCGGCCCGCTCGTAGTCCTCCTGCTGGTGTGGGGAACCGGTCATGGCGACGGCTTTCGTGGGTGGCGGGATCGGCGGGGCGGGCGCCCCGCCGAAGGAGGGTCAACCGCTGTCCGGCTCCACGGGGGTGTTCACTCGGGCAGCGAGCGGGACTTCATCAGCGGCTGGACGCGGGTACCGAAGTTCTCCAGGCCCTCGAGGAAGTCGTCGAAGACGAGCATGATGCCCTTGGTGCCCTGGACCTCGGCGACCTCGTCGAGCAGCTTCGCGACGGTCTCGTACGACCCGACGAGCGTGCCCATGTTGAAGTTCACCGCGCCCTCGGGCAGCACGATGGTGCGGGCGGTGGAGGTGTCGTCGGCGGTGGTGTCCGAGGCCGACTCACCGGCCATGTACGCCAGCGCCGCGTGGTCGGCGTTGTCGTGGTAGTCCTGCCACTTCGCCCGGGCGGCCTCGTCGGTCTCGTCGGCGATGACCATGAAGAGGGAGAGCGCTCCGACGTCGCGGCCGGTCTCCGCCGCCGCGTCCACGAGCGTGGCCGTGGTGTCCGACAGGGCGAGCGGGGTGTTGACGCCGCTGCCGAGGATGAAGTTGTACTCGGCGTGCTCGGCGGCGAACCGTATCCCGGTGTTGCTCTGTCCCGCGGCGACGATGTCGATGTGCCCGTCCGTCGGGCGCGGTGAGAGCACGCAGTCGTCCATCTCGTAGAACTCGCCCTTGAAGTTGCTGACGCCCTCGCTCCACAGCTCCTTCATCACGGTGACGTACTCGGCGGCGCGGGCGTAGCGGTTGCCGAAGTGCTGGTCGCCGGGCCACAGGCCCATCTGGGAGTACTCGCCGGGCGCCCAGCCGGTGACGATGTTGATGCCGAAGCGGCCGGGGGCGATCGAGTCGATCGTCACCGCCATGCGCGCGACGATGGCGGGCTCCAGCGCGAGGATCGGGGTGGAGGCGTACAGCTTGATCCGGTCGGTCACGGCGGCCAGGCCGGCCATCAGTGTGAATGACTCCAGGTTGTGGTCCCAGAACTCGGTCTCACCGCCGAACCCCTTGAGTTTGATCATCGACAGCGCGAAGTCGAGCCCGTGCTCCTCGGCCTTCTGCACGATGGCCTTGTTCAGCTCGAAGCTCGGTAGGTACTGGGGCGAACTCTTCGAAATGAGCCAGCCGTTGTTGCCGATGGGGATGAAAACGCCGATGTCCATGCCGCTCCTCGTTGGCGGTCGGGGTGAGTCTGACGGGGTGACAACGCGCGTGCGTGATCAAGGAGTTCCAGGATGGCGTCGAATGTAGTCGTCGATCGTTACCGCTCCCCTCCCGGTCTGTGAACGGCACCCTGGGCTGTCTCCGGTTTCCGGCGTTCCGTTCCCCCGGATGCCGAGTATTGTCACCCCAGGGAACACAGGCGGAACTCTGTTGCAACTCGGTCTGGAGCGCTGGCTGTTGAGGGCCTGATGGGATAGCTGGAGTCACGGTGGGAGTCCTGCGAAGCACCGCGTTACGTGAGGCGGGAACGGTAAAATTTACGGTATGAACGCACGTCTGGCTCTGCTCGGCACTGTGGACCCCGGCGTCACCGAGAGCGAGGTCTTCCGGCTGGCACTCCAGCACGCGGTGGCGGAGCTGAGCGCGCTCGGTGGAGCGATTCACCTGCGCGGCCCGATGTCCGCGCTGCGGCTGGTGTCGTCGACCGGTCTGCCGCCCGCCCTCACCCGCCCGTGGGAGATCATCGACCAGGAGGGCCCCACGGCCCCGGCCAGGGCCCTGCACCAGGGCAGTGGTGTGTGGGTGCCGGTCCGGTCCACGTCCGCGGGCCAGGAGCTCGCGTGGCCCGGCAGCGGTCTGGCCTCCGTACCGGTGTCCGGTGGGGACCGCAGCATCGGCGCGCTCACGGTCCTCATGGGCGACCAGGGCGAGCCCACCCCGCAGCAGTGGGACTTCCTCAAGGACCTGGTCGCCTGGACCGAGGAGCGCATGCGGCAGGCGCCGCCGCCCTCCGGGCCCTCCCAGGCAGAGCTGAGCGGTGACCGTGACCGGCTTCGGCAGGCCCTGAAGGAGGTCAGCGTCGGCTCCTGGGACTGGGACATCCAGGGCGGCGAGCTGATCTGGGACGAGGCGGCCCTGGAGCTCTACGGCACCAGACCCGAGGACTACACCGCCAGGGTCGAGAACTGGATGGCGTGCGTCCACCCCGACGATCTGGCGCCGACACTGGACGCGGTGGACCGGGCGATCCGCGAGCACGGCGTGTTCGAGGCGGAGTACCGGGTACGGCGCCTGGACGGCACGTACGGCTGGACGCAGGCCCGCGGCCGGGCGACCTACGACGAGCACGGCGAGCCCCACCGGATGATCGGCGTGGGCTGGGAGAGCAACGAGTCCCGGACCGCCCGGGACGCGCTCAGCCGCGCCCTGCGCCATATGAGCGACGGATTCCTCGCGGTGGACGACGAGTGGCGGATCACCTTCGCCAACCTGGAGGCGGAGCGCACGCTGGGCCTCTCCGAGGAGGAGCTGTTCGGACGCCTGCTGTGGGAGCTGCCCACGGCGCGGGAGGTCCCCGGCCTGGAGGACCGCTGCCGGAAGGCCGCCGCCGAGGAGAAGCCCGTCGGCTTCGACGCCCGGCTGGGGGACGCGGGCCGCCGCTACCACCTGCGGCTCGTCCCGGGGCCCGACGGAGTCACCCTCTACCTCACCGACGTGACGGAGAAACGGCAGCACGAGGAGGAGCGCCGGGCGTCCGAGCTGGCGGCGGCCCGGCGCGCGGTCCGGATGAGCGAGTTGACGGCCGCCCTCGCCAAGGCGACGACCTCGAAGGACGTGGTGGCCGCGGTCGCCCGCCGGGTGCTGCCACCGTTCGCCGCGGCCGGGCTCCTGGTGCAGGCCGTCGAGGGCGACCGGCTGCACACCGTGGGTGCGGACGGCTACCCGGACGACTTCCTGGCCGGCGTCGACGGCCGCCCCCGGGTGCCCGGTGAGCCGACCTGGGAAGTGATCGCGTCCGGTCTGCCGCTGTTCCTCTCCTCGGTCGACGAGTACGAGGCCCACTACCCCGAGCTGGCCGGCAGACCGGCCCGGGCCGGGAAACAGGCGTGGGCGTTCCTCCCGCTGACGGCGTCCGGCAAGACCTTCGGCGTCTGCGTGGTCGCCTTCGACCGCTCCCGCCGGCTCACCGACGAGGAACGCACGCTGCTGACCACGATCAGCGCCCTCGTCGCCCAGGCCCTGGAGCGGGCCCGGCTCTACGACGCCGAGCACACCCGTTCCCGCGAACTCCAGCGCAGCCTGCTCCCCCGCGCCCTCCCCGACCTGCCGGCGTGCAGCGCGGCGGCCCGCTACCTTCCCGCGGGCCAGGGCATGGACGTCGGCGGCGACTGGTACGACATCATCCCGCTCTCGGGCGGCCAGGTCGCCCTGGTGGTGGGCGACGTCATGGGCCACGGCCTGCCGGAGGCGGCGACGATGGGCCGGCTGCGCACCGCGCTGCACACCCTCGCCGACCTGGAGCTGCCGCCCGACGAGATCATGAGCCACCTGAACGACCTCGTCGCCGGTATGGGCGAGGAGTCGTACGTGACGTGTCTGTACGCGCTCTACGACTCGACGACCCAGATCTGTTCCATCGCCGGTGCCGGCCATCCGCCGCCGGCCGTGGTCCACCCGGACGGCACGGTGCACTTCCCGGAACTGTCGGCCGACCCGCCCCTCGGCGCGGCCGAACCGCCGTTCGGGACAGTCGAGTTGAAGGTGCCGGAGGGAAGTCTTCTGGTGCTGTACACCGACGGCCTGGTGGAGTCGTCCAAGCGCGAGATGGACGAGGGCATGGCGGATCTCGCGCGTCTGCTGAGTTCGGCGCACCGGACCGAGAGCGGCGAAGCGGCGGACCTGGAGCGGCTCTGCGACACCCTCACGGCGGGCCTGCTCCCGGCAGAACACCCGACGGCCGACGACGCCGCTCTCCTCGTCGCCCGTCTCCACGCCCTGACCAGCGACAGGGTGGCCTCCTGGCCGCTGCCCGAGGATCCACGAGCGGCCGGCCAGGCCCGCCGCCATGTCCGGGAGCAGCTGCGCACCTGGGGCCTGGAGGACCTGACCCCGACCACGGAACTCCTGGCCAGCGAGCTGGTCGGCAACGTCGTACGCCATGCCAAGGGCCCGGTCAGTCTGCGCCTGCTGCACGGCGCCGAGTTGATCTGCGAGGTCTTCGACGGCAGCCTGACGATGCCCCGTATCCGCCGCGCCACGGAGACGGACGAGGGCGGTCGCGGTCTGCAACTGGTCGCCGCCCTCTCCCAGCACTGGGGTACGCGCTACACGCCGACAGGCAAGTGCATCTGGACGGAACAGGCCCTCCTCGCGCCAGGGGCCAGGCAGGAACTGCCGTCCGACGCCGTGGAGTTGATGTTCCCGAGCATGGAGGACTTCACCGGGGACCTCGACTCGCTCCCCTTCGGGGACGAGGACTGACAGCGGGAAAAGGTCCCAGAAACCCGCCGTAGGTGAAGCCGTATGTCGCGCTCCGAGCCGTCCGGCCGAGCGGATCCTCAACAGGCCCTCGCACGCGGGGACTTGACAACGATGTCGGCAGGCAGCAGATTCCACCGGGCGCGAACGGGAACCGGCACACCTTCACCACGGGCCCCCGCAGGCCCGTTTCAGGACGGAGCTGTCCGTGAGAAGAAGAAGATCGGTGTTTCACACCACGCGCTTCCCGCGACGACATGTCACGGTCGTCGCCCTCATCAGCAGCTTGGCGGCCATGATCGTGCCCGCCGCCGGAGTGGCGTCGGCGGACGTACCGGCGGCAACTCACCGCCCCGCGTCGGTGACTTCGGGCAACGCGCGTTTCCAGGTCCTCTCCCCCACCCTCATTCGCACGGAGTACGCGCAGGACGGGAAGTTCACCGACAGCGCGACGTTCAACGCGATCGGCCGCTCCGCGTTCGCGCCGCCCTCGTACACCTCCAGCACGTCCGACGGCTGGCTGACCATCACCACGAGCGCGGTCACCCTGCGATACCAGGTGGGTTCCGGGCCCTTCGACGCGCAGAACCTCTCCGTGCGGCTGTCGGCCGGCGGGTCGCCGGTCAGCGCCGCACCGTGGCAGCGGCTCACCTGTGGCCTGGGTGCCCTGTGCGAGGCCGAGCAACTGCCGCACAGCGGGCTCGGTATCGCCTCGGACCACACCGGTTACACCGGCTCCGGTTTCCTCGCGGGCTTCGAGGGGACGGGCAACTCCCTGTCGGCAGACGTCGATGTCGCCGCCACGGGGACCTACCAGTTCGACGCCCGCTACGCCAACTCCCTGGGCGGCGACGGCCAGAACACCGCACGCACCCTCACGTTGTCGGTCGACGGCGGCGCGAACCGGACGGTGAGCCTGCCGACCACCGCGAACTGGGACACCTGGGGCCTGGCGGGCAGCGCGGTGCAACTCGCTGCCGGCCACCACACCGTCACGCTGACGAGGACCACCGCCGACTCCGGTGACGTCAACATCGACAGTGTCGCCCTGGTGCATCAGGGCGACGGTTTTCCGGCGACGTCCACGACCGCGATCACGGGCTGCGGGTTCGGTGTGAACTGCGAGGCCGAGGCCGGCCGCGTCTCGGGCACGGCGATCACGGCCACCGACCACGTCGGCTACTCCGGCAGCGGTTTCCTCGCCGAACTGAACCAGGGAGCGGGCGCGTTGACCCACGTGGTCGGCGTACCGGCCGACGGCACCTACGCGTTGCAGGTGCGCTACGCCAACGCGACCGGCAGCGACGGCCGTTACCAGACCCGTACCGCCGCGGTGTCCTCGGGCGGCACCACGCAGACCCTGTCGCTGCCCGTCACCGGCGACTGGGACACGTGGAAGACCGCCTCGGTCCCCGTCACCCTCAAGGCCGGCGCGAACGACATCGCCATCAACTGCCCGGACGCCGCGAGTTGCCACGTCAACCTCGACACGGTCGCCGTCACCGCGACCGGCGCGGCGACCCCGCAGCCGCACCTGGCGCTCGGCGGCTACCGGCGCAGCCTCGACGGCTACAACGGCGACAACGGCGCACCGGCCATCACGTCCGGCCTGCTGTACAAGGACGGCTGGTACCTGCTCGACGACACGGCCTCGGCCCTCTACGACACCGGCACCCGCCGGATCACCCAGCGCCCGTCCCACGGCGGGGCGCCGTACCAGGACGGCTATGTCTTCGGCTACGGCCACGACTACAAACAGGCCCTGTCCGACCTGGCCACCCTGACCGGCCCGTCCGAACTGCTTCCCTCATGGGCCTACGGCGTCTGGTACTCGGAGTACATCGACCGCACCGCCGCCGACTACGAGAACAGGATCCTGCCCGCCTTCCGCGCCGAGAGCGTGCCGCTGGACGTCCTGGTGACCGACACCGACTTCAAGTCGCCCAACACGTGGAGCGGTTGGGAGATGGACACCTCCAAGTTCCCCGATCCGATGGGGTTCTTCGACTGGTCCGCCTCCCAGGGCCTGCACAACACGCTCAACGTCCACCCGAGCATCCTCAGCGGCGACCCGCAGTTCGCGCAGGCCCAGGCCACCGCCAAGGGCAAGCTGCGCAAGGGGGGTTGTGCCTCCTCCGCGAACACGGGCCCCGGGGACTGCTACACCTTCGACTGGGGGGACCCCGACCAGCTCAAGGCGTACATGGACCTGCACCAGACCATGGACCAGCAGGGCAACGACTTCTGGTGGCCGGACTGGTGCTGCGACACCTCCCAGTCCTCGCTGCCCGGTGTCACTCCGGACGCGTGGATCAACCAGCAGTACGCGACGGACGCCGACAAGACCGTCGGCCGCGGCTTCGTCGTCTCCCGCGCCTACGGCTCGCTCCAGGCGGGCGGTTACAGCGGCCAGCAGGGGCTGCCCACCGGGCCGTGGGCCGACAAGCGCACCACCGTCCACTTCACCGGCGACACCTCCTCCACCTGGGGCACCCTGAAGGGGGAGGTCGGCTACACGCCCGGCGAGGCCGCCGCCACCGGCCTGTCGGCGATCAGCCATGACATCGGCGGCCACAACGACACGACGAACCTGACCGGTTCGGAGACCTACACCTCCGGCGGCACGACCCACACCACGCACAAACTCCCCGACGACATGTACGCCCGCTGGGTCCAGCTCGGCACCTTCCAGCCCGTCGACCGCCTGCACAGCAACCACAGCGACCGGCTCCCCTGGCAGTACGGCACCGCGGCCCGCGCGTCCGCCGACAAGTTCCTCAACCTCCGCGAGAACCTGGTGCCTTACACCTACACGCTCGCCCAGCAGGCCGCCACGACCGGCGTCCCGATCACCCGCCCGACATACCTCGAATACCCCAACGAGCCGCAGGCGTACGCCACTTCGGGCAGCGAGTACTTCTACGGGCCCGACATGCTCGTCGCTCCCGTCACCACGCCCGGCACCACGGCGACGACCTCGGTGTGGTTCCCGCCCGGCAGCCAGTGGACCGACTACTTCACCGGCCGGACCTACGCGGGCGGCACCAGGCAGAACATCACCAACGGCCTCGACACCATGCCGGTGTTCGTCAAGGCGGGCTCCGTCGTCCCGACCCGCACGAACGACGTCACCAGCGACGACAAGGCCCCGCTGACCAAGGTCACGCTCACCGTCGCCGCGGGCGCCTCCGGCTCCTCCTCCCTCTACGAGGACGACGGGACCACCACCGGGCGCGGCCACAGCGCCGTCACGAAGATCCGGTACCGTGAGAACGGCTCCCGGCACACGCTGACGATCAAGGCCGCGACCGGGTCCTTCCACGGCCAGGTCAAAACCCGGCAGTGGACGGTCTCCCTCCTCGGCGTCACCGCCCCGAGCACGGTCCGGGTGGGAGGGGCCCAACTGTCCCCCCACGCCTACCACTTCGACAGCACGACCCGGACTCTGACCGTCACGCTGCCCTGGCGGAGCGTGCACACACCGATCACTGTGTCGATGATGAACTGATCACCGAGGTAGCTCCGTGGTCCCAGCCCGCGCGGAGCCGGTCCGTCCCGAGACGCGGTCGCCCACTGCTCGGTGCGGTCGGTGCGGAGTGTGGCCGCCAGCCTGGTGATGCCCTGGACCGCGATCTCGGCGAGGTTCGCGCGGGTGACGAGGGCGGTGGTCTCGCCGTGTCGGCGGACGCTGCGCAGGTCGCGCTGGACCTGGCGCGAGAGCTGGTGGAGTTCGCGCTGGGCGGTGGCGAGTCGCTGCTCGGCGGCGGTGCGGACCTGCCGGGTCCTCGATCACCGGCCTCGTCGACCGCGCGCAGCGCCGCGGCCCGGTCACCCGCACCGTCAGTGCCGTCGATCGCCGCTCGTTCCAGGTGTCGATCACCGACGCCGGCCGTCAGCTCGCCGAGCAGGTCGGCGCGCAGTTCGCGGAGCTGATCGAGAGAGCCGTCGCACCGCTGCCCGAAGCCGACCGGAAGCGGCTGTCACAGCTGGCGACCCGGATCGTCACCGCCGACGCCCAGGTCCGCGGCATCGACCTGCGCACCGACTCCCGCTGACCGGAACCCGTCAGACGGAGCTGCGCGGCACCGTCACCACGTGCTTGCCTGCGACGCCCCCGCGCTCGAAGGCCTGGTGCGCGGCGGCGATGTCCGCGAGCGGGTACACGCTGTCGATCACCGGGCGCAGCGAGCCCGAGGTGACGAGGTCGGCCACATCGCGCAGCACGGGCGTCTCGGGGTTGGCGCTGAAGGTACGGATGCGGCGGGAGCCGTGCACGCTCGACGCGGCGATCGCGGCCAGGGCCGACGGGGACAGTCCGACCGTGACCATCCGGCCGCCCTTGGCCAACCGGCCTCGGTAGCAGTGCAGTTCGGAGCCGACGGTGTCGACTATGACGTCGAAGGGCCCGATCCCGTCCGAGGCGGTGGTGCGGTAGTCGAGGACCTCGTCGGCGCCGAGGTCGGTGAGGAGTTCGGCGTGGCGGTCGCGGGCCAGCGCGGTCACGTGGCCGCCCATCGCGTGGGCCAACTGCACGGCGGCCGTGCCGACTCCGCCGGCCGCGCCCCGGACCAGGACCCGTTCGCCGCTGGTGAGGCGCACGCTGTCGCGCAGTGCGAGCAGTGCCGTGGAGCCCGCGACCACCAGGGCCGCCGCCTCGACCGACGAGAGGTCCGCCGGGGCGTGCGAGACGCGCTCCGCGGAGACCACGACGTACTCGGCCGCTCCGGCGACGCTGTGCCGCTTCCGTGGATGCACCATGCCCCAGACCCGGTCCCCGATCCGATAGGCCTCGACACCGGCACCGGTCGAGGCGACGGTGCCCGCGAAGTCCAGGCCCACCCCGATCGGGAACCGGCGCCCCGACACCATCTTCAACTCCCCCGAGCGGACGATCACATCGTGCCCGTTCACGCTGGTCGCCTCGACCGCCACCAGAACCTCTCCGGCGCCGGGGGCGGGGCGGTCGACCTCGTTGACGCGCAGGGCGTCCGCCGTACCGAAACTCGTGATCTGAACGGCCTTCATGTCGCTGTTCCTTCCGTGACCGGCTGGGGTGCCTCCAATGCTGGACCCCGCACGCGGGATCACGGTCGTTCTCCTTTTCCTGGGTCCGGCAGACCCACCCTCGCGGGCCGGGTCCACGGCATACTGCTGCCGTGACCGACGACCCGCACGCACTGACGGACGACCCCCGGCGCGAACTCGCGGAGTTCCTGCGCACCCGCCGAACTCGGCTGCGGCCGGAGGACGTCGGGCTGGAGCCCGGTCCGCGGCGGCGCGTCGCCGGGCTGCGGCGCGAGGAGCTGGCCCTGCTGGCGGGGGTGAGTTCGGACTACTACCAGCGCATGGAGCAGGGCCGCGACGTACGCCCCTCCGAACAGGTCCTGGACGCCCTCGCGCGCGCCCTGACCTTCTCCGCCGAGGAGACCCGGCATCTGCACAGCCTCGCCGCCGCCGCACGCACCCCGGCCCGCCCGCCGCGTACGTACGAGCCGGAGGAGGTACCGGACACCACGCTGCGGCTGCTGCGCACGATGGCCTCGCCCGCTCTGGTCGTCGGCCGGTACCTCGATGTACTGGCCTGGAACCCGCTGGGCGGTGCCCTGTTGGGCGAGTTCACCCGGCAGCCGCAGCGGGAGCGGAACCTGCTGGCGCTGTTCCTGCACCCCGAGGCCGACCGCGCGTGCCCGAACCGGGCGGCCACCGTCGCCGAGCTGATCGGCATGCTGCGCACCCAGGTCGCCGCCGATCCCCGCCACCCGCGCGCCATCGAGCTGGTGGGTGAACTCGCCGTCCGCAGCGACGAGTTCGCGGCCCTGTGGGCCCTGCACGACGTGGAGGAACCGACCCGCGGCCAGCTGCGCCTCACCCATCCCCAGGTCGGCGAACTGAACCTGGACTGGGACGCCTACCCGATACCGGGCAACCCCGGCCCCGCGCTCCTGGTCTGCACCGCCGCCGAGGGCAGCCTCGACGCCAAGCGACTCCAACTCCTCGCCGGCCGACTGGGCACCCCCTGACCCGACAGGGGCGTACGGGAGTCAGAGGCGGCTGAGACAAGTGCGATCGGAGCGGCCCATCGGTCCACTTCCTTGTGGATGGCGCCGTTCTCGCCATGGGGAGCACCCGTTGGGATGGGTCCGCTTCCGCCCGGCGGGTGGGACGCCCACAATCCGCCGCAGCCGCGTGAAAGGCCCTCGTTGACCATGCCGCGCACACGCTGCAACGGTTCGAGGAGTGGGGCACCGAAGAAGCCCACCGCGGCTCGGCCGGACCAGGCACTTGCTCCGTGCCGTGAACCACCGGCACCCCGGAGCACCCGTCAAGACCTGCGCAGCGGAGCCGCACCGACCCACCGCCGATAGTCGTCTACGTCGACGTTGCTGCCGCACACGATGGTGACGACATGTCGCCCGGCGAAACGGTCACGGTCTTCGAGGATCGCCGCGATACCAAGTGCCGCCGACGGCTCGACGACGAGACCTGCGTGGTCGAGGAGCATCCGCATACCGGCGATGATCGACGCCTCCCGCACAAGCACCGCGTTGTCGGCGACCAGGAGGAGGTCGTCCAGGACGGCCGGGATGGGACAGCGGCCGGCGACTCCGTCCGCGATGGTGTCGGTCAACTCGGTGGTGACGACGCGCCGTTGGCGCCACGAGTGTGTCATCGCCGGTGCGCCCAGCGGCTGGACGCAGATCACCTCGACTTCGGGGGCGAGGGCCTTGAGCACATGACCCACACCGGTGGCCAGCGCACCGCCGCCGAGAGCGATCAGGACGGTGTCGAACGACGGCACGGTGTCCACCAGTTCAAGGCCGATGGTCGCCGCGCCCTCGCACGTCTGGATGTCCAGGCTGTCCTCGACCAGCCGGATCCCGTCGTACCGCGCGATGGCCGCCGCCCGCTCGCGGGCCAACTCGTGGTCGCCGTCGACCAGTTCCAGCCCGGCACCCAACGCGCGGATGCGATCGAGCTTGGCCCGGGTCGCGAAACGGGATGCCACGACGGTGACATCGAGCCCCCGGCCGCGACCGGACCACGCGAGGGCCTGGCCGAGGTTGCCCGCGCTGGCGCACACCACCGCTTGTGGGCCGTGGTCGGCAAGGAGGCTCGCGATCACCTCGGTGCCGCGCGCCTTGAAGCTGCGGACCGGGTTGGCCGTTTCGAGCTTGATGCTCACGGTGCACCCGAGGCCAGGCTCCAACGCCTCGCAGCGGTACAGCGGAGTGTCGAGAAAGACCGGGTCGATCGCCCGCCGAGCCGCCCGGATCCGAGAAGTGTCGAGGCGCGTCTTCTGCACGACACCGCAGCGTAGCGACACTGGCAGCGGCGGAGACACGATCTCCCGGAGCGGTTCGCTCTTCGCCACGGCCGGCGGGGTCCACCCTTCAACTGGTCGGTACGGCATCCGAGGACGTCGGCAGCGGAGTGTCGGACGGACTTCCGGTGTCCGGGCAGTCCGGGAGCGACAGACCGTCAGGGCCGCCGGTGAGCGCCGTCGCCGTGACCCAGCCGGTCCCGCCGGCGCCGAGGAGCAACTCGGCCCACAAGTCGCTCGTATAACCGTGGGCCTGCACCATCTCGCCGTGTGTGACGCACAGGGCCTGGTACTGGCCTCCCTGCTCGATGTGACTGCTCTGCCCCGCGGTCAGGCCGGGACCGGTGCGGACGGGCGCGTACGCGGCGCCCTCCACCGGCGTGGCTCCCGGCGCAGTCGTCACGGAGGACCCGTCGGAGGACTGATCGGACGGTTCGCCGGTATCGCTCGGCGAGGACGAAGACGGGGACGAGGACGGGGACGAGGACGAAGGTGTCGGCGCCGTCGCCGCCACATACACCGTGACCGGCGATCGTCGGCTCACCGTCACCTGGTCCCCCGGCCCCGGCGCACCCGCGTCGACCTGAGGCAACTGCACCGCGTCGGCCGAGCCGTCGGTCGGGATCACGACCCGGGAGACGGTGCCCTCCGCCGCGCCGCCGGCCGGCTCCGCCGCGTACTGGACCTGAAGGCAGTCGGCCGTCAACTCCGTGACGGTGTCGGTGACATCGGCACCCGCGGACACCTCGGGCAGGGTGATGCCGATGGCATCCGTCCCGGCGCAGGAGGACGCCGTGCTGGTCGGCACGGGCGACTTCTGCTCCCTCGGGGCGTCGGCGATCTCCAGCCGGGTCACCCTGCCGGGCTGCGTGTGCGTGGCGTCGACCACGATCGTGCCGCTGTGCGCCAGGGCGAGGGGCTGTCCGTCCAGCGAGGGCCGGACGCTACGGTCCTTGGCGTCGATCCGGTACAAGGAGTAGAGCGAACTCACCCTCATTTCCCCGTAGTTGGAGTCCTCCACGTACTCCGCGCGCGAAACGTGGACCGGCCCCGTGGTCCGGTCCACGAACGCGCTCTGGTCGGATGCCGTGCCCCGGACCAGATGTCGGATGGCCGCCACGAGGTACGGCTTGGGGTTGGCCAGCTCCTGCTGGAATCCCGACACCGACACCTCGCCCAGCGGCGTGACGATCGACGCGTCCGCGGCCACGCTGATGCGCCCCGACGAGTCGATCGTGAACGTCACCGGCAGGAAGTCGGGTTTGAAGGAACCCGACACATTCCCCGCCGGCTTCTTGCAACCGGTGGCCAGCAGCGCCACAAGCACTAATGGCACGAGCAGCCTCACCATGGAACCCCGCATACGTTCCCCCCGAAAACGAATCCCGGTCCGCGGGCCGCGCGCCGGTCTCTCGACACCCGGTTGCGCCCGCGCCCGTGGCCTGTTCGACCAGTGTGGATTCGCGGCGGGTCCGGGTCTTCGGGGCAGCCACCCGTCTCCGGACCGGTGTTCTCAGTGCCGGCCCTGATGCCCTCGCGCGCGGGATCCGTCACCATGGGGCCATGGGCCGCAGCGTGCTGATCGTGGACGACGATCCCGCCTACCGAGCCGCCGTGCGCGACTTGCTGGAAGCCGAGGGTGACTACACCGTGTCGGAGGCCGCTTCGGCGTCGGCCGCCGTCACGGGGATCGCCCGGGGGAACCGGCCCGACCTCGTGCTCCTGGATCTCGGGCTTCCGGGCGAGGACGTGTTCGCCGTCACCCGCGAACTGAACGCGCTGGCGACGGACATGGTGATCGTGCTGTGCTCGGTGCGCGAGGCCGACGAGTTCGGCGGCCGGATCGCCTGCTCTCCGGCGGCCGGCTTCCTGCCGAAGGCACGGCTCTCGGCAGCCGAACTGGCCCGCTTCGCCGCCGTAGAAGACACCGACACCGGACAAGAGGGCGCGGGCGCAGCATCCCCCGACCGAAGTCAGGAATCCTGAACGACCGGATCAGCCGTGTCGCTCGGATTGCAGATACGTGAGGACGGCGAGGACGCGGCGGTGGTACTCCCCCTCGCTCTCGTCGGGAAGTGCGAGCCGCCTGAAGACACTGCCGACATGGGTCTCAACTGTCTTGACCGAGACCACGAGTTGGCTCGCGATGGCCGGGTTGGTCAGTCCCTGGGCCATGAGCTTCAGTACCTCCAGTTCCCGGCTGCTGAGCTTGGCCAGACCACCGCGCTGGTGAGGGCCGTTGAAGAGAAGTCCGAGAACCTCCTGGTCGAACTCGCACTCCCCTTCGGCGATACGGCGCACCGTGTCCAGGAAGTGCTCGTCGGCCACCCGCTCCTTGAGGAGATAGCCCACGCCCCTGACTCCGGAACCCGTCAATTCATTGAGATGGGTGACCTGAACGCTCTGGGACAGCAGGAGGATCCCCACACCGGGATGCGCCTGGCGGATGTCCACCGCGGCCCGTAGGCCTTCCAGCCGCTTCGTGGGCGGCATCCTGATGTCGATCACCGCGAGGTCGGGCTCGGTACGGGCGACCGCGGCGCGCAGCGCGTCCGCGTCGCCGACCTGTGCGGTGATCAGGTGCCCTCTGCTCTCCAGCAGTGCGGCCAGCGCGGACCGGAACAGCCGTTCGTCGTCGGCGAGCACGATACGCAAGGGGCGTGTCCGCTGTAAGGCGGCCGGTCCCTCGCCTCCCGGTGTCCTTGCCGAAGCCGTCATGCCCGTCCGTCCTCCCCCTCCGGGCGGACGGGTTCCGAGGACGGGCCGCCCGCCCGGACCGCGCCTCCGGTCAGCAACGTGGCCGACACGACCGTCCCATGACCCGGCGCGCTGCTGATGCTCATCTCGCCGTCGAACACCGCCACCCGGTCCCGCAGCCCGAGCAGCCCGGTGCCACGGTCCGGGTCGGCTCCGCCTACGCCGTCGTCGGCGACCGCCAGCCGCAGTACGCCGTCCTCGTGCCGGACATCGATCGCGATGGTCGTCGCGCGGGCGTGCTTCAGGGCGTTGGTGACCGCCTCCGCCGCGACGAAGTACGCGGTGGCCGCGAGGGGGCGCGGCAGCTCGGGCACCGCTGCCGCGCTGACCCGGACCGGGCAGGGGGACCGGGCGGCGATCATCTCCAGGGCCGCCACCAGCCCCGTCTCGCTGAGGACCGCCGGATGGATTCCGTGGGCGAGATCGCGCAGCTGGTCCATTCCCTCACCCATCAACTCCGCGATCCTGTCCAGCAGTTCGGCCAGTCCTGGATCGGCCGCCTGCTGGTTCGCCAACCGCCGCCGGGCCAGCCGCAGTGTCACCAGCGCGGTGACGAACCTCGACTGCGCGCCGTCGTGCAGATCGTGCTCGATCCGGCGCCGCTGCTCGTCACCCGCTTCGACGATGCGGGCACGGGACGCCCGCACCTCGGCCAACTGCGCCCGCACCTCGGCGGCGAGCCGCTGGTTGTCCAGTTCCAGCGCCACGGCGGACACGACCGCCTCCAGCACGTACCGGTCCTCCCGCAGTGCCGGGTCGTGCAGCAGGACGCCGACCCGCCGGCCGTTGCGTTCCAGTGGGCTGACCTGCTGTCCGGGCGCAGTACCGAGCGTACGGCCCTGGCTGTCGAGGTAGCCGGTCGCGTCCGGGGCGGGGAAACCCACCTGCACGGAGCTGTCGCCGAGGGCTTTCGCGAGCGCGTCCCGCAGTTGTTCCTTCGTGGCGAGCGGCATCCGACGGAGCAGTTCGGCCACGGCGGTTCGGCCCATCCGGACGTGCCACACCCCGGCGAGGAACGCCAACGGCAGCAGGAGTACCGCGACATGCGCGATGTTGATGAGGGGCGTGTGCGTCCACGAGGGGCCGGTCCCGAGCATGCCGTCCAGCGCGGAGGCGAGACCGCCCACCAGGCCGACGGCGAACAGCGGGGTGAGCACACGCCGGGCCGGACGTGTGGCGGTCGTCCAGCGCACCAGCAGGACCGCGACCACAGCGCCGCTCATGACGAACTGCGCCACGTCGGTCGCCGGGCGGACCCAGTCCACGGGGTGCACGAGCAGCAGGTTCCGCACGACCGAGGTGGAGAACGGCACGGTCGCCGGCATCAGCACGAAGGCCGTCAGATATCCGGCACCGGCCAGCACCCGGTCGATCCGTGACCTCAACCGGCCGCCCGGGAACATCAGCAGCAGCGGGATGAGGAAGCCACTGGACGCCGACCGGACGAGCAGGCCCACGGTGTGCACGACCGGATCCAGGCTGATCTGCACGTCCTCCGCGAACCAGCCGATCCCCACCAGAAGCATCATCAGCCCGACGCGGTTGCCCGGCCGTCGCAGCCGCGCCAGCAGCCCGGCGCCGAGATACAGACCGCCGACCGCTCCCGAGAACAGGATCGTGGTCGTCGTGGTGTACCGGCCCGGAGCGGTCACGACCAGTACATACGCCCCGAACACCGCGCCGGACACGGCCAGCGCCACGGCCTCCCACCGGGGCGGCGGCCGCCGTATCCGCACCCGGCACAACGAACCCCACCCTGCCCGAGGAGGAACGGAGGTGATCGCCGCACCCGAGGACGGCACATCCGCGGCACCGGACAAGTGAGCCGCCCCCTCCCCCAACGACGCGACTACTCAGCGTAGCGCCGACGCAACGGCCCCCGTGGCGGAATCCCCGCATTACGGCGACCGTGTCCGCAGTCGGGCGAGCTGCGACACCGACGCACCACCGGGTCCTCTCCGCCGACAGGCCCACGTCGACACTCCTGGCGATCCCGTCGGTCTCCTCGTCGAACCCCAACTCCCCCACCCGTATCCCACGTTCATCCCAGCGGTGCCGCGTCCCCGCAGGTCACAGGCGCGCGACTGTCCCGGCGTCCCGATCCGGAGCAAGCGGATCCACCGCGGGACGACCGTTGCCAACATGGCCGGTGGCCGGGGGAATCCCGGTACTCATCAGAGGGGGAACACCAGATGGGACAACGGACGCTTCTGCGGGGTCTGACCCTCGCCGTGGCAGCGGTCCTGCCTCTGTACGGGCCTACGGCGGTGCGGGCGGCGGAGTCCGCCGCAGTGACCGCGGTCGCGGTCTGCGGGCATACGAGCGCACAGCCCACACTGCAGCAGGGATCGACGGGGGACGCGGCGGTCGAGGCGCAGTGCGAGCTCAACCTGGCGACGAAGCCGAGCAAGTACACGCCGATCGCGGCGGACGGATCGTTCGGGCCGGCGACGGGGACGCGGGTGAAGGAGTTCCAGCGGTGTGCCGGGCTGGGCGTGGACGGTGTACTCGGCCCGCAGACCTGGGCGGCGCTGAACACCTGGGCCGCACAGCCCCACACCTGCGCGACCCAGGGAACGTCGACCACGGCGCAGGCGACCGTGTGCGGCCACACCGACACACGTCCGACGCTGCAACAGGGCGCGAAGGGCACCGAGGTCAAGGAACTGCAGTGCCGGCTGAACCTGTCAATGGAGCCGTTCCGCTATCAACCGCTGGCGATCGACGGTGACTTCGGGGGCGGGACCCAGTCCCGGGTCATCGAGCTCCAGCACTGCGCCAACCTCAGTGCCGACGGCGTCGTGGGCCCCAACACCTGGGCGAAACTGGTGGATTGGTCCAGCCGCAACACGTACTGCACGCCACCGCGCCCGGCCGGCTACCCGATCGACGGCCTGGACACCGCCAAGTACCAGCACCCGGGCGGCGCGCCGATCGACTGGAAGGCGGTGAAGGCCTCGGGTGTCGAGTTCGCGACGGTCAAGGCCACCCGAGGTCTGAACGTCACCGACGACTACCTCGCCACCGATCTGGAGGCGGCCAGGACAGCGGGGCTGGCCGTCGCGCCGTACCACTTCTACACGGGCACCGCGCCCGACACGGGTGCCGCGCAGGCCGACCGGTTCATCGCGGCCGTGCGGGCGACCGGATACACCGGGCAGCGCGCGGGCGATCTGCCGCCGATCTTCGATCTGGAACGCATGGACGACGGCAGCGGACGCTGTCCCACCTACGGCACGGTGGACGATGCCAAGGCCTGGCTCGACAAGGTGGAGGCGGCCTTCGGGCGTACGCCGATCATCTACACCCAGAAGTCCTTCCTGGACGACTGCCTGGGATCGACCACCGCCTTCGCCCGGTATCCGCTCCAACTCGCGGACTACCGCACGTCGATCACCCAGCCACCGCTGCCGGCCGGCTCGACGACCTGGGCGATGTGGCAGTACACCGACGCCGCGCTGTTCCCGGGCATCCAGGCACCGGCGACCGGTGACGTGTTCAACGGCACCCAGGCCGATCTGGACCGGCTGGCCAACCGCACCTCCGGTCTCACCGCTCGGGCGGCCAACGCCCGTACCACCGCCGCGAGTTGCTACGGCGGAGCAGTCACCGTGCGCTACGGCGACGTGGTCGATTTCGGCCCCTACTGGACCACCGGCCGCTGCGTCGACATCAACATGCGTGTCACCGGCGGCACCGCGGACTACGTGAACGCCTGCGTGAAGTTCGCCAAGACCGGCGTCTGCAACCACTGGACCAAGGTCGGCCGGAGCTGGACGACCATCGCCACCGACGTCCTGGACGACACCAAGTTCACGGTGCCCAACGGCGTGCCCCTGGAGGGCGACGACGCGGTCGTGCAGATCGCCTTCTGACCACCCCACCCCACCCCTCACCGAACGGAGACCACCATGGTCCGGAGCAAGGCGCTCGCCGCCGCTCTGTTCACCACGGCCGCACTGCTGGGAGCGGGCGCCGCGCCCGCGTCCGCACAGTCCTCGGCCGCCGCGGTCAGCTGTTACGGCGGCGCGAAGACCCTGACGTACCACTACCAGTCGGCCGCCAAGGAGTACGGCACCTACACCACGTCCTCGCGCTGCAACGACATCAACCTGCGGCTCGTCACGGACGAGCCGGGGGTGTACCTGGACGCCTGCGTGGTGTTCACCGACCACACCACCAAGTGCAACAACGGAGACGCGTACACCACCCACGGTACCGAGTGGGGAACCGTCGCCACCGACGTCCTGGACGGCACCCACTTCGTCCTGCGCGTGCACGCCTACGACATCGACGCGCAGAACGTCACGTTCCAGATCGCCTACTGACCTCTTCCCGCACCACCGTTCCCGTTTCCCGTTCCCGGAAGTTACCGAAAGGACGACCATGACTTCCTCCTTCCGTCCCATCGACCGCCGCACCATGCTGCGCGGCACCCTGGCCGCCGGCGCCGGCGTCGCGTTCGGTCAGCTGCTGTTCTCGGGGGTCGCGCAGGCCTATTCCTGGTCGCGCACGCTGGAGCAGGGCGCCACCGGCGCCGACGTGACCGAGCTGCAGATCAGGATCGCGGGCTGGGCGGCGGACAGCGCCAGTCACTCCCGGGTCGGCGTCGACGGGGACTTCGGCCCCGGTACGGCGGCGGCCGTGAAGCGGTTCCAGGCGGCGTACGGTCTCACCGCCGACGCCAGCGTCGGGCCCAACACGCAGGCGAAGCTCAACGCGCTGGAGCAGTCGGACGGCTCCACGCTCCACTTCAACTGGACCGAGTTCTACAACCAGACGGACGGCACCTTCAACGGCGGCAAGCTGAGCGCGTCGCAGGTGAAGGAGAACGTCCGCCGCTGCATGTACAAGCTGGAGGCATTGCGCAAGAAGCTGGGCGACAAGCCGATCACGGTCAACTCCGGCTTCCGCAGTATCGCGCACAACGCCGACATCGGCGGGGCCAGCGACAGCATGCACCTGTACGGCACAGCGGCCGACCTCGACGTGCCCGGGGTGGCCACGAAGACCGTCTACCAGAAGGCGGAGACCTGCGGGTTCTCCGGGCTGGAGACGTACACGGTCGACCACCAGCACGTCGACAGCAGGGCCGATCTCGGCCGTGACTGGTGGTGGGAGGACGGCACGGTCTGACGCCGCTCCCGGGGGAGCGGAGTTCCGGGTGCCGCGGCGGCGGTACCCGGAACTCCGGGCGGGCGTCAGCTCGTCGGTGTGTTGCTCTTCAACGCCGCCTCGCAGGAGGGCCAGTCGTGGAAGTCGTGCTTGGCACTCCACAGCCGGTGGGCCGCCTTGATGTTCCACTCCGGGTCGAACGCCCGCAGCGGTGTGCCGCCGAGCTCCGACAGGCGGCGGTCGGAGATCTGGAACACGCCCCAGTTGCGGCTGCCGTTGGTGTTGGGCAGTACGTACAGCGGGTCGAGGAACGACGCGCAGCGGGCGACGGCCACGGCGGTGCCGGGATCCTCGACGAACACCTCGCGGACCCGCTCGGCCACCTTCGCCGGGGACCAGGTCGTCATGCGCACCTTCTGGGCGTAGAGCGCCTTCTTGGTGGCGTCGTCGACCACGTTCGTGGCCGGCAGACCGGCCAGCACCTGGAACGCGGTCACTCTGCGCAGGGTCTCCGGCCCGAAGTCCCCGTCGATGGCGAGCTTGCCCTTCGCCCGCGCCAGCAGGTTCTGTACCTCGCGCACACACGCGTCGTGCTGTCCCATGCTCACCGTCTCGCACGCGCGGGAGTACAGCAGTTGGCCGCCGTCCGCCGTCGAGTCGTCGGCGGAGTTCCCGCCGGGCAGCCACACGAAGCCGGCCACCAGCACGACGGCGACCACGGCGGCGAGTATCGCGAACCGGGAGGACAGCTTCTCGGGTATCCGGTACCGCGAGGGCTTCCCGGCCCGGTCGGGTGTGAGCTGGGGAAGGGCGCTGTCGTCGTCCGGTCCGAGGCCCGCCTCGACGGCCGCGGCGGGTTCGCCCGTTTGCGGTGTCGCTTCCGGGGTCTCCTCGGCGGTCGCGTCCGGTACGTCCCGGTCGGCGTCCGCCAGCGCCCACAGCCGGTGGAGTTCACGGAGTTCCTCCGCGCTCGCGCCGCACACCTTGGCGAAGGCGTGCACCACCCGGTAGTCCGTCGGGACACTCAGTCCGGAGCAGTACCGATGCAGACTGGAGCCGCTGACGCCCGCCTCCTTGCCCAGGCGGTCGTAGCCACGGCCACTGCGGTCCTTCAGCATCCGAAGGCAGGCGGCAAACTTTTCGGTCCGCGGAGAGGCAGCCACACTTCCACCCTTGCTCAGGCCCCTACTGACGGGTAGAAGCTACACCGCGGAACGGCGTACGTGCGCCAACACCGTTACGAGGAACGGTATTTGACAGACTGTCAACCAGGTCCTGCGTGGCGCGTCCATACCCCGGGCAAATCCACCAACTATTCCATGTTCTTCGTGAGATCGCAGCAAAAAACTTGTTATGTCCACCACGTGGACGGGATGCCCTAGCGTGAAACGCCCACAGCGCGGGACGGCATGCGGGGGGCGGGGCAAGGAGTGGAAGAAACGGCTCCGAACAGGGACGAGTACCACGATCACGTCGACTTCCGGGGCAGCGGTTTCCGGGGCCCCGTCACCGGAAAAGTGGTCATCAACCAATGCCACTGCCCCGTGCTCACCGCCCTCTCGGCCCTGCCCGCAGCCCCTGCGGGGTTCACCGGCAGGCGCACCGAACTGACCAAACTGCTCGACGTCCTGTGCCCCACGGGCAGCCGGACCACCCCGCACCCGGCCGTCATCTGCGCCGTGACCGGGCTCGGGGGGATGGGCAAGACCGCGCTCGCGCTGGATGCCGCGCACACCGCCTGCGCACGGAAGTGGTTTCCCGGTGGCACTCTCTTCGTCGACCTGGGCGGCTACAACGACAGCCCGGTGACGGCCGACCAGGCCGTCACTTCCCTCCTCCACGCGCTCGGCGTGGGCCACGTCCAGCTCCCGACCGACGACGTCGACCAGTACGCGCTGTACCGCAGCCGCCTCGCGAACCTCGCCGATCAGGATCAGCCCGTACTGCTCCTGCTGGACAACGCCTCGACCCCGGAGCAGGTCTCCCCGTTGCTCCCCGGCAGCGACCGGCACCGGGTCCTGATCACCTCCCGCGAGCGCCTCGACTCCCTGCCCGCCCGCCAACTCGCCCTGGAGGCCCTCAGTCCCGACAACTCCGTGTCGCTGATCGCCACCGCCCTGCGTCTGCGTGACCCCGACGACGACCGGCCCTCGCGCGAGGCCGGGGCAGTGCGCGATCTGGCCCAGTTGTGCGGCCATCTGCCGCTGGGCCTCCAGATCGCCGCCGCCCTGCTGCGGCGCCGCCCGAACCGCCCGATCGCGTCGCTGGTGGGCGAGTTGCGGACGGCAACCGACACGACACGCGCCCTGGTCAGTGAGGGAGTCGACCAGTACAGCAGGTCACTGGCCCTGGCTCCGGTGTTCGACGTGTCGTTCGGCCGGCTGAGTACCGATCAGGCGGGAATGCTGCGCGCGGTGGCGCTGGCCCCCAGCACCGAGATCAGCACCGACGCGGCGGCAGCCATGACCGGACTGAACCCGGCCATGACGCTGCGTCTCCTGGACGACCTGGCCCACGCCCACCTCATCACAGAGGTTCAGGCGTCCGCCGACACGGCGGAACGGTGGCGTATCCACGACCTCGTGCGCGGTTACGCGGCGACACTGACGGCTGACGACCCCGCGCTGGCCGAGGAGGGCGAACGGGCGCGGGAGCGCCTGCTGACCTACTACAGCCGGATGGCGGAGGCCGCCGACGGCCAACTGCGGTTCCTCCGGGGCGACCCCGTGCCCGAGGTCTTCGCGGGGCGCGCGGAGGCATTGGCCTGGCTCGACGCGGAGCGGGTCAATCTGGTCGCCGCGGCCCAGTGGACCGACGACCGCTACGCGCCTGCTTCGGTCCGCCTGGCCCTGAGCGTGGCCGAGTTCCTGCGCTGGCGACGGTACTTCGACGACGGGATCGCCGTCGGCCGAGCCGCCCGGGACGCCGCCCGTCGCCTGGAGGACCCGCACAGCGAGGCGACCGTGTGCAACCACCTCGTCGGTGCGCTGCTGCGGGCGGAGAGGGCGGACGAGGCGATCGAACCAGTGAACCGCGCCGTGGGCCTCTTCGACTCCCTCGGCGACCGGACCGGCGAAGGCATGGCCTGGAACAACCTCGGACTCGCCTTACGGAGGACGGGCCAATGGGAGGAGGCCATCAGCAACCACGTCCGAGCCCGCGACCGCTTCCACGCCACGGGCGACCTGCACCTCGAAGGACGCGCCTGGCACAACCTCGGCCTCGCCCTGGACACGGCGGGCCGGACGGAACAGGCCATCGACGCCTTCGTCCGGGCCTGCGACATCCACCGCACGACTGGTGATCGGATCCTCCACGGCGACTCCTTGAACAGCCTGGGCTGGGCCCTGCACGCGGTGGGCCGGGTGGAGGAAGCCATCGCCACCTACCACGAGGCGGTGAAGATCCGTCAGGAGTACGACAACTGGTACGCGACCGGCCAGACCCTCAACAATCTCACCCTCGCCCTCAAGACCGCCAACCGTCCCGAGGACGCGGCGAAAGCCAGAGCCGAAGCCGTCAGCGCCTCGGCCCGGGCCGGCACCACCGCGGAGGTCTACGGCCACCTGCACTAGTGCAGCACCGCGTTGATCCTTCGGGGGTCTGAGCGGTCAGGCGGGTGGGCCGCAGGTGGCTGACCCGCCCGGCCAGGTCCTCACCCACACCATCGCCCGCAACGACTCCCACACATTCAGATCCACCCGGTCATGGACAACGGCTCGTCCCGCACCTCGAAACACACCTCCTGGCACAACCAGGTCGAGCTGTTCTTCTCTCTCCAAGCCACATGGACCCCCGAAGGATCAACGCGGTGCTGAGCTAGGGTCTGGCGGCATGGGATCACCGACGGAACCGGACGCCTCCGGGGAGTTTCAGCGGATAGCCGACTGCTTGGCGGGACCGGACGCCGACACGCACCACGCCGGTTTGCAGGAGCTGGAGATACTCACCCGGGCGCATCCCGCGCTGCGCCAACCTGCCGCCGACGCCGTGTGCCGTTACCTGCGCGGCCCGGTCGTGGAAGCTGTCGACAGTGCTGTCGCGCTTCTTGTCGCGCTGGCGCGGGGCGGAGACCACCTCGCCTTCGCCCTCGAAGGCGCCGTATTGCCGGACGTCGACTTCAGCGGCTGTTCCTTCGGCCCGACTGCCTTCACGGACGCCCACTTCCGCGGCCGCTGCGTCTTCGACGGCGCTCACTTCCGCGACGACGCGATCTTCGCGCGGGCCGTGTTCGAAGGCGAGGCGTCGTTCGCCGACGTCAGGTTCGGCGGAGACGCCCACTTCGGGCTGGCGCGGTTCCATTCCCCGGCCGGCTTCGCCGGCGCCCGGTTCGACAGTCTGGCCTGGTTCGGCCGTGGGGAGGAGCCCGTCCAGGAGGACGACTCCCGATTCGAAGAGTTCGACGAGGACGGCGATCTGCCCGCTGACAAGCCGCATCCGTTCGGCGTGCGGATCCCCTGGCGCGAGCCGAACGAGGCCGATCCCGACTGGCCGAACGCCGTGCTTGAAGAGGACTACCAGACCTGGTACGAGGGCAGCGACGGCGCCTGCTTCCGGGATCGGGTGTCCTTTCACGGCGCGCGATTCCACGGTCCGGCCTGGTTCTGGAAGGCACGGTTCGGGGCGGATGCAGAGTTCGGCGACGCCTGGTTCGGCGGTCAGGTCCATCTCGACCAGCCGCGTGTGGATCTCACCGGCGCGACCGCGGACACTGTCACCGAGGAAGACGACGCTTCGGAAGTCGACGACGCGGAAGAGTCGTTCAGCCCTCAGGAGTGGCCCTTCGGCTGGGTGCTGCGTTCCGAGGACAACGGGCCGGACCGGCTGGTGACGGACGAGTCCGTGGCGCCCTACGCCCACCAGCTCGCCGACGCCGACCCGGCGGTGCGGCTGTCCGGACTGCACGTGCTCGACGCGCTCGGCCAGACCCGCGCCGACCAGCGGGCCAGAATCGTCGACGTGGTCTGCGGATTCCTGAGGGCGCCGCTGGCGTTCGAGGTCCGCGACGAAGCCGTGCTTACCGCGGCGCAGGTGGCCGAACTGAGGCTGCGGCGGACTGCGCAGCAGATCCTCACCGACCACCTCCGTCCTCACGACCCCGGGGCGGCGCCGGATTCCCCGCCGCGCGAACGGTTCTGGGACGGAGTCGATCTCAGCCTCTCCGCCGCCACTCTGATCGACTTCGACCTCAGTGACTGCCGGTTCGCGCGTGCGGACTTCATGGGCACCCAGTTCCACGGGACCACCAACCTGGAGCGAAGCGCGTTCAAGGTGCACTTCATGCTGCCGGGCGGCGGCGGATACGCCACGTTCCACGGTGAGTGCCGCACCGCCGGCGCCACCCTCACCGACGGCTGGGCCTGGCGGAAAAGCGCCGACGAGACCCTCCAGCAGGTTCGGACGCGGTCAGCCGAGATGACTGTCTGAGTCAGTCCGTCGGCCGTCGATCGGCTTCCGCGCCAGCACGCCTTACGTCAGCGGCATCGACCCGCTCGGTCTCGGGCGCCGGACGCCACTCGTCGGTCGGCACCACCCCGGGCCGCTGGATCTGGAGGCCGTCGAGCCAGGCCGCGGTCTGCCCGGGGTGCGGTTGGTGAACGGCACGCCGGTGGGCTCTCCGGCTGGCAACCCACCGTGAACCGGCCGCGCCTACGGCGACGGTGGCTCCGGCGCCGAGTCGCTTCCCTCGGGACACCGGGTCAGGCGTGCAGGCGGCTGCCGTTGACGGCGACTCGGCGGCCCTCCCTGGTGTGCGGAAAGTAGTCCCAGACGGCGTGGTGTTGGACGCTGCGGTTGTCCCAGAGGACGAGGGTGCGCTCCTGCCAGCGGACCCGGCAGTGCAGCACCGGGGTGCGGGCTATGTGCGCGTACAGCATGTCGAGCAGCGCGTCGCTCTCGGTGCGGGACAGCTGCGTGATGTGCGAGGTGTAGGGGGCGTTGACGAACAGCAGCTTGCGGTCGGTCTCCGGGTGCCGGACGACGACCGGGTGTTCGGTGCGCGGCACCTCGTACTCGGGCGGCGGGGTCTGTCCGGCGGCGGTCCAGGGCAGGGCTCCGTCGTGGAGTGCGGTCAGGCTTTCGAGGAAACTCCGCATCGCCGGTGAGAGCAGTTCGTAGGCGAGATGCATGTTGGCGAAGACCGTGTCGCCGCCGCTGCCGCCCTCGGGGATGGTGGTGATGTACAGCAGCGAACCGAGGGAGGGTTCGACATCGGCGGTGCCGTCGGCGTGCCAGCCGTTGCCGGCCACGGCCCGGGATTCCTTGTTCGCCTTGATATCAAGGATGTGCGGGTCGGATCCCTCGGGCGCGAGGGCTACGGGGTGCAACTCGCCGAAGACGCCCGCGAACCGCTTGTGTTCCTCAGGAGTGATGTCCTGGTCGCGGAAGACGAGGACGTGGTGGGTCTGGAACGCGTGCTTGAGTTCCTTCTCCTGTTGGGGTGTCAGCTCCCGGGACAGGTCGAGGCCGGTGACCTCCGCGCCCAGCGGCGGGGTGATCGGGGCGACGGACAGGGTGTCGTAGGGCTCGGCGGGGCGGGTGGTGAGCCGCTCGACGGCCTTGAGGGCGTAGTCCTCCATGAGGGACCTCCGTGGTGTCGGTGGGGTGGGTGGGAGTGACGGGGCTACAGGCCTCGGTGGGGAACGGCGGCGCGCGTCGCGAGCACGGCCGCGATCGCCTGTACGTGGGGTTCCGCGACGAGTTCGTAGTGGGTGGCGTCGACGTGGTGGACGCGGACGGGGTGGGGCAGATGGGCGTCCCACGCGTCGGGGGCGGTCGGCTCCGGGGCCAAGACCCCTTCCTCTACGGGGCGTTGGGCGAGCCATACCTCGGCGGGTGTCCGGTTCAGCCGGGGCAACCGGTGCTCGGCCATGGCCGCGAGGTTCGTCCGGCAGCACTGCGCGAGACGTTCGGCGTAGGCACGGCCGGACTCCGACAACCCCTCGCCATCATTGCCGTTGCCGCTCAACTCGCGGGCGAACACGGCGTCCACCTGCTGATCGTCGTAGGCGGCGAGCCGCTGTCCGGCACCGGGCGGCGGCGGGTCGAGGAGGTGGACGGCGTCGACGGGTCGGCCTTCCACCTCGGCAAGTGCCGCCATGGACAGGGCGGTCCAGGCGCCGAACGACCAACCCGCGAGGCGGAGGCGGCAGTTGGGGTCCGGGAACGCGGCCCGAACGGCTTGCAGGTAGTGGGCGGCACGGTCGGCGATCGACCGGGCGGGCAGCGCCGGGTCGCGCAGTCTCGGGTCGGCGATCAGACAGACCGTCAACTCGTCGGGCAGAGCGGCTGCCAGAGGCCGGTAGGCCTGGATGTCGCCGCCCACCGGATGGACCAGGCACAGCACGTCAGGGCCGGGTCCGCGCTGCCACACCTCCACGTCCACGGCGGCGGACGCGCGCGTGCCCGTGTCGAGGTGGCCGAGGATCTCATCGAGGCTCACCCGGTGGCTGAGCCGGGACAGGTCGATGTCGGTGCCGTAGCGGCGTTTCACCTCGTCGAGGAGTTCGAGCAGGGTGAGCGAGTCGGCGCCCAGGTCGTACAGCGCGGCCTGCGGGTCGACGGTGTCCACGCCGAGGAGGTCGAGCAGGATCTCGGTGAGTTCGGCAGTCGGGTCGGCGTGTACGGGGTGCGCGGCGGGCGCCGGTCGGGGGTCGGCGACCGGTTCGTAGAAGTAGCGGGCTTCCGTCAGGGGCGTGGTGTTGACCATCAGGTGCGGCAACTGGAGGTGCAGGGCCCGTCCGAAGACCGCCGCGCCGTCCTCGGGGGTGAGCGCCGCCCTCAGGTGTTCCTGGTGGCGGGCGTCGGTGGTCAGCGCGTGCTGTGCCATGCCCACGTCCCGCCAGGCGTCCCAGCCGATGCTCATGCGGACGGTGGCGGCGTCGCCGGAGGGTGCGTGATGGGCATAGGCATCCAGGCAGGAGTTGGCCGCCGCGTAGTCGAACTGTCCAACTCCCCCGAACTGGGCGGCCATTGACGAGCAGTAGGCCGCGTAGTCGGGATCGTGCTCGGCGATGAGCCGTTCGACGAGCAGGGCGCCGCGCAGTTTGGCGGCCGTGGCGCGGCGGGCGGTGGCGGTGTCGCGGCGGGCGAGGAGCGCACCGGCGGCCGTGCCGGCGGCGTGGACGATGCCGGCGAGGCCGTCGAGGTGCGGGGCGAGGCGGTCCGCGATCGTGCTCAGGTCGTCGGTGGCGAGGTCGGCCAGCACGAGGGTGACCCGGTTCTGGTGGGGGCGTAGCGCGAGAGGTGTCTCGGTTCCTCGGGCGACGAGCACCACGCGGTTGCCGGGGCGCTCCAGCAGACGCGCGGCGAGGGTGGCACCGATTCCGCCGGTGCCGCCGAGTACCAGGTGGGTGCCGGGGGCGGCCGAACGGACGGCGACCGGTGGGGAGTTGAGGGCCGGGACCGGTTGGAGGGTGCGCTGCCACCAGAAGCCGTCGCGCAGGGCGGTCGCCGGTTCTGCGATCGTGTCGTCCAGGAGCAGGTCGGGAAGGCGGGACGCCCAGTCGGCCGGGCGGGGTCCGGGCAGGTCGGTCCAGCGCAGGGTCACGCCCAGTTCCTGGCGGGGCACTTCGAGTGCGGCGGCGAGCAGGCCCGCCTCGGGAGTGCGGACGGGGCCGGTGACCGGCTGCGCGCCGTGGGACAGCAGCCAGGTGCGGGGCCGTTCGGCTTCGGGGACGTCGGCCAGGGCGCGGGCGAGTGCCGCGACGGTGTCGAGGCAGGCCCACTGGGCCGCCTCCAGCGCGTGGTCGTCGAGGCCGCCGTCGAGGGCCAGCGGCAGTGCGTGCAGCCAGTCGGCGCCGGGTCCGAACCGCTCCAACAGGGCGGTGAGTTGCCCGGAGTCGGCGGGATCGGCCTCGTAGCGGTCCTCGTCGAGACGGACGAGGGTCCCCCCGGCGCGCACGGTCACCACCCGGGCGTAGTGCCGCTCCAGGAACCGCCACGACGTGCCGCCCGCGTCCGCCGCGGTGACCACGACGGCGGTGCGTCGCGGTTCGTGGGCGCCGGTGCGGGCGCGGCGCAGGCGTGTCCACAGCGGCTGGTGCAGCCACTGGTCGGCGGGCAGTCGCCGCGGTGCGAGCCCGTCGGTCCGGGCCGGTCCGGGTGTGCGCGGGAAGTCGTACTCCTCCGTCTCGAAGGCGGGCGGTGGGAAGTCCCAGGGCGCGGACGCGGGCCCCTCCGGCCAGAGGAGGATGTGTCCGGCACACCAGGCCTCGGCGAGGGCATGGGGGTCCCGGTCCAGAGGGTCCAGAGCCGGCAGGCCGGTCTGCGGGTGAGGCTCCACCACCTCGCCGACCGCGTCGAGCCACGCGACGGCGGAGTCGGCGTCCGGGCAGACGGCCGCCGCCCGGTGCCCGAGCGCGGGCCGTCCGGCCTGGAGGTGGCGCAGGACCTGCGGGTAGGCGTCGGGGTGCGTCCTCAGGTAGACGGCGATACGGCGTCCGTCGGCGCGCACGGCGGCCTCGGAGCTGCCGGACAGCACCAGGCACGGCACCGACTCGGGCGGGACGACACCGTTTTGCGTCAACTCCGGTTGTTCGAGCAGCAGATGGGCGTTGGTCCCGCCGATGCCGAAGCTGCTGACGGCGGCCACGCGCGGCACGTCCTGCGGCCAGGGTTCGGCCGCGACCGGTATGCGGAACGGCCCGTCGTCGATCTCGGGGTTGAGCCGGTCGAAGTCCGCCGTGGGCGGGACGATCCCGTGGTGGACGGCGAGCACGGCCCGCACCATGCCGACGACGCCGGCGGCGGCACCGAGGTGCCCGATCTGGCTCTTCACGGAGGACAGCGCCACCCGCGCGTCGTCCGCCAGGCCGTACGCCTGGCGCAGCGCCGCCGCCTCCACCGGGTCCCCGAGGCGGGTGCCGGTGCCGTGCGCCTCGACATAGCCGAGATCGGCGCCGCTACGGCCGCTGCGGTGCAGGGCGGTGCGGATCGCGGCGCGCTGCCCGGCTAGGGCGGGGGCGCTGTAACTGAGCTTGTCCGAGCCGTCGTTGTTGATGCCCGAGCCCGTGACGACGGCGTAGACGGTGTCGCCGTCCCGGCGGGCGGCGGAGAGGGGTTTGAGGACGACCACGCCGGTGCCGCTGGCCCCGACCGTGCCGGCGGCGTCCGCGCTGAAGGGCCGGCAGTGGCCGTCCGGCGAGAAGATGTGCTGCGGCCGGTAGGTGTAGCCGTCGGTCAGGTCGGCGTCGACGAGGACACCGCCGACGAGCATCACCTCCGCGTCGCCCTGTCGCAGCAGCCCGGCGGCGACGTGGACACCGACGAGCGAGCTGGAACACGCCGACTGCACGGTGAAGGCGGGGCCCGTCAGACCGAGGTGGTAGGCGGCCTTGGTGGCCAGGAAATCCTTCTCGTGGTGCAGTGCCAGCCGGAAGGTGTCGGGCAGTTGGGCCGGGTCGGCCTCGCGCAGCATGCTCTGGAAGTACGTGTTCTCCCCGCAGGCGGCGAGGAATCCGACGCGCTGGGCCGTGGGGTCCGCGATGCCCGCGTGGGCGAGTGCCTCGACACAGTTCATCAGGAGCTGCCGCTGCTGGGGGTCCATCAGCCGGGCCTCGTGCGGGCTGATCGTGAAGCGGCCCGGGTCGAAGGCGAGCATCCTCGCCAACTGGCTGCGGGCGCCGACCTTTTCGTCGTTCGTCGGGAAGTGCTCGATGCCTCGGCGGCCGGAGACGACCAGGTCCCAGAAGGCGGCCAGGTCGGGCGCGCCCGGCAGTCGTACGGCCATCCCGATGACGGCGACGGGTTCCTCGGCCCGCTCCCCCGTCGGCCGTGGCGCGCAGGCGATCATCGGATCGGTGCCCTCCGAGACCCGTCCCTCGATGAGGCGGGCCAGCGCGCGGAGACTGACGTGCTCGAACAACTCCGGTACGGCGAAAGTGAGTTCGTCCTCGCCGGCGCAGCGCAGCTGGAAGCGCATCAGGTCCAGGCTGGTGGCACCGGCGTCGAAGAACCGCTGTTCCACGCCGATCGCCCTGCCGGTCACCGTCTCGAACAGCGCGGCCAGCCGTGCTTCGAGAGGTGACAGGGTCGGGGCGGTCGCGCCCACCGGGCGCAGTTCACGGCCCGGGGCGGTGAGTGCGGCCCGGCGGTCCAGCTTGCCGCTCGGTGTGCGCGGCAGTTCCGTCAGGCGGCGGAAACGGCCGATGCGCACGTAGGCCGGTAGTAAGCCGGACAGATGATTCGCGAGATCCGCGGGATCGGGGTCGTCGCCCCGGCATTGCAGGCACGCCACCAGCAGGCCGTCCGCCACCGCCACGACCACGTTCGTCACACCGGGGAACTGCAGCAACGCGGCCTCGACCTGCCCCAACTCCAGTCGGTGACCGCCGAGTTTGACCTGGCTGTCGTCACGGCCCGCATAGTGCAGCAGGCCCTGCGCGTCGAAGTGTGCCAGGTCTCCGGTGCGGTAGAAGGTCCCGAGGCCGGGGTCGTCGGTGAAGCGGTCCTGGTGCGGCGCGTCGTCACCGAGGTAGCAGCGGTTGGCCATGAGACCGCCGATCACCAACTCACCGGTGACGCCCGGCGGAACGGGGTGCCCGCCGCCGTCGACGACACGCAGGACGGCGTTCGCCACCGGACGCCCGATCGCGGGGCGCAGCGGCCAGTCGGCGGGGTCGCCGTCGAGGCACAGACCGCTGACGACGTGGGTCTCGGTGGGACCGTAGTGATTGAACAGCCGGGCCTCCGGCAGTCCGGCGAACCAGCCGCGGATCGCGTCGGTGCACACCAACTGCTCCCCCGCCGTGACGACTTCCCGCAACCGGGACGGGAACTGTCCCGTACGCACACCGTGTTCGGCGAGCAGTCGCAGAGCGACGTACGGCAGGAAGATCCGCTCCGCTCCCCCGGTCTCCAACTCCCGCAGCAGGGACGGGACATCGTGCCGCCAGGCGGGTTCCACCAGCCGCAGCAGGCCGCCGGAGCACAGGGTGGTGAAGATCTCCTGGAAGGAGACGTCGAAGGACAGCATGGAGAACTGCTGGGTGACGGCGGGTCCGCGCAGGCCGCCGTCGGTGCGCTGCCAGGTCAGCAGGTTGCACAGGGTCCGGTCGGGGACCTGGACGCCTTTGGGGGTGCCGCTGGAGCCGGAGGTGAACAGGGTGTAGAGCGGGCGCAGCCCCTGGTGCGGGGGCAGTTGGTGCTCCGCGGTGGGGGCGTCGGCGAGGGTGAGGATGTGCCGGGGCAGGGACGGTGGCGCGATCGCGGCGAGGACGTCCTCGTCCTCGGGCGCCACGAGCAGGCACAGGGGGTCGGCCCGGTCGAGTACGTGCCGCAGCAGGGGCGGCGGGTAGGCGGGGTCGAGGGGTACGACGGTGAGATTGAGGCGGGTTGCCGCCAGGAGCGCCACGATGTGTGCGACGGAGGGCTGGAGGTAGAGCGCCACGGCTGCCGGAACTGCGGGATCGGCGGGGAGGCGGGCGCTCAGGACGGCCGCCAACTCGGCTGCCTGTGCGTCGAGTTCGGCGTAGGTGAGGGTCGACTCGCCGGTGGTGACGGCCGGGGCGTGCGGGGTGTGGGCCACCTGTCGGGCGAAGCCGTCGGCGACCGTGGTGAAGTCCGGTGCCCGCGTGGGGCCTTGACCGTGGTCGGGCAGGGTACGGCGGTAGTCGGCGACCAGTTCGTGCAGGGTGGCGTCGGTGTCGCCGGTCAGGTGATCGAGGGTCTGGCGGAAGAGGCGGGCCGCGGCTCGGGCGCGTTCGGCACCGATGTCGTCGCGGTACTCCCACAGGCAGTCGAAGCCGCCCTCGTGCTCCACCACCGACAGGGTGAGGGCGCATTTGGCGCCCAGCGGTTCGGGCCACACCGGTCGTATGTCGCAGCCGTCCAGGCGCAGTTGCGCGAAGTCGGTGTTCTCCAGGACGAACAGGTAGTCGAACAAGGGGGTTCGCTCGCGGAAGGCACGGTCCGCGAGGATGTCGGCGAGGGCGACCTCCTGGTCCCGCAGCACGGCGCGTACGGCATCGGAGTGGGCCGAGAGCTGGGCGTCCAGCGACCGGTGCGGCTCCATCGACAGGTCCAGGAGCACGGTGTTGGCGAACATGCCGACCGTGTCGGCGAATTCGGGCCGGGGCCGGTTCGCCACCGGTGTTGCGATCAGCGGACGGTCCTGCCCGGTCACGCCGTACAGGCTCGCGGCGAACGCGGACACCAGCAACTGGAAGCGCGTCAGGCCGAGTTGTGCGGCACGGCGGTCCAGTGCGCTGCGCCGGACGAGGTCGAGAGAGGTGCGCAGCAGGCGGGCCCGTGGTGCGTCGGGGGCGGGCAGTGCGGGTGACGGTTCGCCGTCGCGGCCGTAGTGGGAGCGCAGTCGCGTGCGGCGGTCCTCGTAGGCGGGGCTCGTGTGCCAGGTGCGCTGCCAGTGGGCGAAGTCCAGGGGGGTGTAGGCCGAGCCGTCGGCGGTGCAGGCGTTGGTGAGGTCGCGGAGCAGGAGGTTGAGCGACCAGCCGTCCACGGCGATGTGGTGCAGGTGCAGGAGGAGCAGTCCGCCGTCGGGCCGTGGCACCCAGGCCGCCCGCAGCATCCGGGCGTCCGCGAGGTCGAAGCGGTGGTCGAAGAACCGGTCGGCGGTGGCCTGCCACTCCTCCCCGGGGCGGGCTTCGAGGTGGTGCCACGGGTCGTAGGGATCACCGGTCTGTTGGAGCAGTCCGTCGGGGGTGGGGACCAGCCGGGTACGCAGGGCCACGTGCCGTTCCACCAGCGTGCGCACCGCGCGGTGCAGGGCCGCCGTGTCGGTCCTGCCCTGGACGAGGAAGGCCAACGGCACGTCGTAGGAACGGTCTTCGGGCTCGCGTTGGTGCTGGAGCCAGAGGCGTTCCTGCTCACTGGTGGCCGGTGCGGTCGGTTCGCCGGAGGGGGCGGGCACCGGTGGGTGTTCTCCCGCGGCGGGCTCCGGCGTGTGGACGGCGTCCGCGAGGGCGGCGAAGTCGGCCCGCAGGACGAGGTCGTGGGGCAGGTCGACGGCGAAGCGGTTGAGGATCTCGAAGCGGAAGCGCAGCGCCTTCAGCGAGTCGCCGCCGCTGGCCGCCCAACTGTCGCCGGGGCGCAGGCCGTTGACGGCGAGGATGTCCCCGGCGACCTCCAGCACCCGCCGCTGCTCGGCGCTGACGGGTGCGTCGTCCTCGGGCGTGCCGCGCCACGGGGTCAGGGCGCCGCGCAGCAGCGCCGCCCGGTCGACCTTGCCGTTGGCGTTTCGCGGCAACTCGGTGACGAGGTGGGTGTGGTGGGGGCGCATGTACGAGGGCAGGGCGGCGGCGAGATGGCGGTCGTAGGCGTCGTAGGAGAGTGCGTCGCCCAGGACGAGGAAGGCGAGGAGTTCGCTGCGGTCCGCTTCGTCGCGGCGGGTGCACACGTAGGCCTGGCGGACGGCGGAGTGGGTCAGGATCTGGCGCTCCACCTCGCCCGGTTCGATGCGGAAGCCGCGCACCTTGACCTGGCGGTCGGCCCGGCCGACGTAGGTGACGCGGCCTTCGGGGTCCTGGCGCACGAGGTCGCCGGTGCGATACCAACGCCGTTGTCCGTCGGACTCGTTCGGGAGTCGTACGAAGCTGCGGCCGGTCTGTTCCGGGAGGTTGCGATAGCCCCGGGCCAACGCCGGGCCGGACAGGAGGAGTTCGGCCACCTCGCCCGGTTCGGCGGTGCGGTCGTCCTCGGTGCGCAGGAGCACACCGGTGCCGGGCAGCGGGGTGCCGATGGGGATCGTGTCGCCGTCGAAGTCGCGTGGGATGGGGTGGCACAGGGCGAAGGTCGTCGCTTCCGTCGGCCCGTACACGTTGTGCAGCACGGTGTGGGCCGCGGAGTTGGTCTCGTACCAGCGGCGGATGATCCGTGCGTTGAGCTGTTCACCGCCGACGAGTACCTGCTCGGCGGTGGCGAAGCAGTCGGGCACCTGCTCGACGACCGCGTTGAACAGGGCCGTGGTGATGAACACCGTGTCGACGCGACGCTCGCCGAGTGCCCCGGCGAGTTGCTGCGCGCTGTGCACCTGGGTGTCGTCGAGCACGACGCAGACGCCCCCGGTCAGGAGCGGGACCCACACCTCGAAACTGAGCGCGTCGAACGCCGGGTTGGCGAGGCAGGCGAAGCGGGCGCCGGTCCGCAGGTCGAGGTAGCCGGGCCGGGCCAGTCGCAGCACGCCTTCGTCGGTGACCTCGACGCCTTTGGGGTGTCCTGTGCTGCCGGAGGTGTAGAAGACGAAGCCCGTGTTGGTGTCAGTGTCTGTGTCAGTGTCAGTGTCAGTGTCGCCAGGGTGTGCTGCGGACACGGCGGGCAGGTCGGAGCCGTCCTCGCTCAGTAGCAGGTTGACGTTCAACGCCGGGAGCTGCGCGGGCAGTTGGGGCACGCTGTCATGGACTACGGCGACGGCGCCCGAGTCGTCGACGATGTGCCGTTGGCGGTCTGGCGGGCTGAGCCGGTCGAGGGGTACGACGGTGGCTCCGGCGCGGCGGATACCGAGCATGACGCAGACCAGTTGCCAGGAGCGGGGCAGGCACACGGCGACCGCGTGGCCGGGGCGCACTCCGGCGGCGCGCAGTCGCGCGGCGACCCGGCCACTCAGCCGTTCGAGATCGGCGTATGCGAGGACTCGACTGCCGTCCTCGACGGCGGTGGCGGAGGGTGTCCGGCGGGCTTGGGCAAGTACGGTCTCGGCGAGGGAGGCGGAACGGGCGGGGGCCGCGTCGGACGGGACCGGGGGCAAGGCCAGGGGTGGGGTCCGGGTTGGCGTCGAGGTCGAGGGCGTGGCCTGGGCCAGGGTCGGGACCTGGGCCGGGGGCGTGGCCCGGGTCGGGGTCGGCGTCGAAGCCGGGGCCGGGGCCGGGGTTGAGGCCGGGGCCGGGGTCGGGGTCGGGACCTGGGTTGAGGCCCGGGTCGGGACCTGGGCCGGGGTCGAGACCTGGGCCGGGACCGGGGTCGAAGCCGGGACCGGGGCCGAAGCCGGGGCCGAGACCGGGATCGGGATTGGGGTCGAGACCTGAGCCGGCGTCGAAGCCTGAGCCTGCGTCGGCGTCGGCGTCGGGGAAACGTCGCGAGCGGGTTGGAGGTCCATCACGCCTCCCGTATCGACAGGGTCAACTGGGCGGCGTGGTAGGCCAGTTCGGTGGCGAGCAGGGTGCCGACCTGGGTCGCTCCGACGCCCTCCAGGATTTCCCAGTGGTCGCACTCCATCGGCTCGACGCGGTAGTCGCCCTCCGCACGGCGCCGCCAGAAGGCACGGACCTCGGCGTGGAAGGGGGTGTCGGTGCCGTCCGGCACGGCCTGGGCGAGGACCAGGCGGGTCGGGGAGGCGGCCGGGAGGTGTGCGCGGGCGGTGAGCCGGTTGTGGTTGTAGAGGTGGAAGTAGCGGTCGACCTGGGCGTCGTCGATGCCGGGGTACATCCCGTTGAACCTCACGAGTTTGTCGCGGAACTCGGCCTCGTCGACGGCGCCGATCTCCGCGCGGGCGGACGCGTCGTCGGTGGCCTGGGTGTCGAGAAGGACGACACTGACCGCACGGTGTCCGGCGCGGGCCAAGAGCCGTCCCATCTCGTGGGCGACGAGGCCGCCGTAGGACAGGCCGGTGAGGACGAGTGGTTCCTCGCCGAGGGGTTCCAGGAGGCCCAGGTACTCCTCGGCCATGGCTTCCACGGTGGGCAGGAGGTGCTCGTCGGGGTTCACTCCCGGGGACTGGATGCCGTACAGCCCGACGGTCTCGGGCAGGAGCGCGGCCAGGGGGAGGTAGCAGAAGGCGGTGCCGCCGGCGGGGTGGACGCAGACCACGCGTGGGCCGGTGCCGGGGCGGAACTCGATGAGGCTGCCGGGGGCTTGGGCGGTGCCGTCCTCGCGCAGCAGCGCGGCGAGGGATTCGATGGTGGGGCGCGTCATCACCTCGCCCACCGGGAGACGGCGGCCGAACGTCTCGGTGACGGCGTGGGCCATCTTGATGGCCGAGAGTGAAGTGCCGCCTATCTCGAAGAAGTTGTCGCTGACGCCGATGTCGGGGTGGAGCAGGATGCGCTGCCATATGCGGTACAGGCCGTGTTCGATGTGGTCGCGCGGGCTGGCGGTGTTGACCTGGTCGGAGGCCGACTCCTGGGCCAGGCACAGCAGTTGGGGCCGGTCGAGTTTGCCGCTGCGGTTGAGCGGCAGGGTGTCGAGGTCGAGGAAGACGGCGGGGATCATGTAGTCGGGCAGGCGGCGGGCGAGGGCGGTGCGCCAGTCGTGGGTGGTGCGGGCCGGTGCCGTGCCCCGGCCGATGCCGGCGATCAGGCGGGGCTGTCCTGCCGCGTCGTGGTCGACGAGGACGGCGGCTTCACGGACGCCGGGCAGGGCCATGAGCGCCGCCTCGACCTCCGCGGGTTCGATCCGGAAGCCGCGGAGTTTGACCTGGTCGTCGGCGCGACCCAGGTAGTGTGCCTGGCCGTCCGGCCGGCGCCGGGCGAGGTCTCCGGTGCGGTAGATCCGCTCACCGGGCACGAACGGGTCGGGCAGGAACCGTTCTTTGGTGAGGTCGGCGCGGCCGAGATAACCGCGGGCCAGCGAGGCACCACCCAGGTACACCTCCCCCACCACGCCGGGCGGGACGGGTTCCATACGGCCGTCGAGCACGTACATGCGGGTGTGGGGCAGCGGGCGGCCGATGGGGCACGGGCGTTCCAGCGGACGGGGGTCGTAGTACGCGGTGCTGTAGAGGGTCGCTTCGGTGGGGCCGTAGCCGAAGCAGATCCGCAGGCCCGGGAGTTGCTCCGTCATGCGGTGCAGTGCGGCCTCGGTGAGGGACTCGACTCCCGTCAGCAGCTTGCGCAGCGGCAGTCCGCGCAGGCGTACGGCGGGGTCCTCGTCGATCCACTTGATGTAGGCGGGCGGCAGGAACGCCTGGGTCACCGCGTGTTCGCGCATCCACGCCAGCAGTGCCTCGGGGTCGCCGCGCAGGTCTTCGGGGACGATGTGCAGGACGCCGCCGGTGGTCAGGGGCAGCAGCAGTTCGTGGATCGAGGCGTCGAAACCGATGCTGGACCAGGCCGAACCGACCTCGCCGGGGGCGGTGCCCATGCGGGCGTGCCAGGTGGCGAAGAGGTTGAGGACGCTGCGGTGCTCCACCGCGACGCCCTTGGGCCGGCCCGTGGACCCGGAGGTGAAGATCACGTAGGCGAGTCGGTCCGGCGTGTGGCCGATGCCTGCGGGCGGACCCTGCCGGGTCGCTCCCTCGGCTTCTCCCGCGGCTTCTCCCTCGACTTCTCCCTCGACTTCTCCCTCGACTTCTCCCTCGGCTTCCACGGTCCTCAAGTCGAGCCATTCCGGGGCGCGTTCGTCGCTGTCGTGGTCGCTCAGTACGACGGGGCAGGCCGCGTCCTCGGTCATGTTCGCGAGGCGTTCGGCGGGCTGGCCCGGATCGAGCGGGAGGTAGGCGGCGCCCGCCTTGAGGATGCCCAGGATGCCGACGGCCAGGTCGCAGGACCGTTTCGCGTGGAGGCCCACCACGTCGCCGGGGCGGACGGACCGGGCGACCAGGGCGTGCGCGAGGTGGTTGGCGCGGCGGTCGAGTGTCGCGTAGTCCAGCGAGCGGTCCCGGTCGACGACGGCGGTCTGCGCGGGGCGTTCACGGACCTGGGTCTCGAAGAGTTCGACGAGTCCGGACGCCGTGTGCGGAGCGGACCCGGGGGCCTGCGACTGCGTGGCGTCTCCGTCGAGCAGTACCCGTCGGCGTTCCTGTGGGTCCATCAACTCCAGTGCGCGGATGTCCCGTTCGGGGTGGCAGGCCATGTCGGTGAGCAGGTGCCGCAGATGGCCGGACCAGCGTTCGGCGGTGACCTGGTCGAGGAGGGCCGTCGCGTAGTCCAGGTGCCCGGTGATGCGGCCCTCTGACTCGGTCGCGGAGAGAGCGAGGTCGAACTTGGCCGGGGCGTGGGCGATCGGCAGCGGCTGGGCGTCGACTCCGGGCAGGTGCAACAGGTTCCGCCGGTCGGGCTGCCAGGCCAGCATGGTCTGGAACAGCGGTGTACGGGAGGCGCTGCGCGGCGGGTTGACCAGTTCGACGATGCGCTCGAAGGGCAGGTCCTGGTGAGCGAGTGCCTCGCGTACGACGGCGCGGGTGCGGGCGAGCGCCTCGGACGCGGTGAGGGAGCCGGACAGATCGATGCGCAACGGCAGGGAGTTGACGAGGAAGCCGATGAGACCGGCCGTTCCCGGGCCGCGCCGGTTGGCGAACGGGCTTCCGACAACGATGTCTTCCTGCCCGGAGAGACGTGACAGCAGGATCGCCCAGCCGGTCAGCAGGGCCACGAAGGGCGTGGCACCGTGTCGTCTGGCCAGGCTGCGAAGTCCTGCCGTGACCTCGGCGCCGAGGCTGAACTCGGCCCGCCCGCCGTCGTATTGCTGTTCCGTCGGCCGTGGACGGTCGATGGGCAGTTCAAGGACCGGCGGCGCGTCGTGCAGCGCGCGCTGCCAGTATTCCTCCTGAGTGCCGAGGTCGGCTTCGCGCTGGGCGCGCACATGGTCCGCGTACTGCACCGCGAGTGGCGGCAGGGGGTTCGGGACGCCGGCCGACAACGCCTCGTAGAGCTGGCCGAGTTCGTCCATCATGACGTTCATCGAGACGCCGTCGTAGATGCTGTGATGGAACGTCAGCAGGAGTACGTGCCGCTCGGGTCCCACGGCGAGAAGACGGCCGCGTCCGAGCGGGCCGAGTTCGAGGTCGAACGGCCGTTGCGCCTCGTCGAGTTGACGGGCGGCCACGCGCGTGTCGGGGTCGGTGGCGGCGGTGAGGTCCTCGAAGGTCAGGGCGAACCCGGTGCCCGGCGGGTCGATGTGCTGACGCACGTCCCCTTCCGTGGCCACCAGCCGTGTCCGCAGGGTTTCATGACGTTCCGTCAGTGCGTCAAAGGCACGGGAGAGTAAGTCGCCGTCGAGCGGGCCCGCCAGGGAGAAGGCGATCGTCTCGTTGTACGCGGCGTTCGCGCCCGGCAGTTGGGCCAGGAACCACAGTCGCTGCTGGGCGAAGGAGGCGGGCCGGACGCGCGGGGCCCGTTCGGTGCCCTCCGGGGCCGTCTCGGTGGACGCGCGTGGAGTGGGGACAGGGTGAGGGGTGTTGTGCACCGGCGGTACCTGGCCTTCCCATCGGTGTGGGGCTGGGTGACATCGGGCGCGACAAGCCGGGATCACCGGACTGCCGACGGCCCGGAAAAGGCGCGCTCGCCGTCGAGGGGCGTCGGGGGCGGAGCGCGGGGCCCGTGGCCGGGACACGCGGGGCGCTGTCACCGCGGAGCGGTCACCGGGGACGAGGCACACGTCAGGTCGTTGATGAAGGGGCTGGTCCACGGGGTGATACGTCCGAAAGCGGCCTGGTGATGCGATAATTCAATGCCCGAAATCGCTGGACAATTACCTGGTCACATCGTTTTCCTGCTCACTCGGATTTCCCTTCCGGAACTCCGTGACACAGCTGTAATCATCAATCACAGGCTCAGGACATGTCAATACTCGACATTCCGCGACACCTCACAGAAGGCCCACACCGAAAAAGAGCCCCATGAAACCGGCATATAGGAAGAAGGGTTCCACAACGTCACACGTTTTCCCCCGGAGTGAGGTGAAACGCCGTTGCAGGCAAAGAAAGCCTGATGTTCCGGCAGACCGACCCATGTTCAGGCGTCGCGATCGGCTCTACGCACGCGTCCGCTCTTCTTCCTGAGGTACCGCGTATCCAGGCACGGAAGGCCAGCGCACGGTCAGGACCACGGACTCGTCCTCCGCGACCCAAGAATGATCCACCCCCTGGCCCCAGACGACATAGTCGCCCTGCTCTTCCAGTAGCACGCTACGACCGGGAAACTCCATACGGAAGCGACCGGTGATGAGGACCAGGAGAGCGGTCCGCACTTCTCCCTCCACCCACCGTGCCCGTTGTTCGCCACGTGGGTGTACACCCCATTTGACCTCCACAGCTTCACTGTGCCGAGGATCGCCGTGCTCCTTGAAGTGCCCGAGCAGCCATCCCCGGTCCAGTACCGCGTCCTTGCCCGCGTTGCCCACGTACACACCGTCTTCCATGCGCCGGAACGCTAGCAGTCGCCCTGGACGGGACGGAGGTCACACAGGTCCGCCGAGATCCTGCGCGATCCCGCGAAACCGATCTGCCGTACATCGGAGTGATCCTTCCTGCTGGTCTCCCGCAACCGTCAGACGGCGTCGAAGTTTCTGGCGAACTCGAGCACGGCCTTCGCCAGTCCGTCGGGAGCTTCCATCGCGACGTGAACACTGGGCGCTGGCCCGGAATCTTGAACACCCACTCCGCCGGTCCCGCTCACCGGAGGGCGTCGCACAGCAGGCTCGCTGCCACCGCCGCTCCGTCGGTGCGGAGCTCCGCGCCCAGTGCCTTTGCCCGCTCCCGGGTCTCGGGTGCGAGGGCCGTCTTGAACGCGATGCTCAGGGACTCGGCGGTCGACGTCGGACCGTCCAGTGCCACGCCGATGTCGAGGTCGGCGACCCGGCCGGCCCAGTACGGGTTGTCCGCCAGCTGGAGAGGTACCACTACTTGGGGCGTGCCCGCCCGGGCGGCCGTCAGCGTGGTGCCCGCGCCGCCGTGATGCACCACGGCGGCCACCCTGCCGAACAGACGCTGGTGGTTGGCCTCGCCGATGGCGAAGCAGTCGTCGCGGCCGTCCACCAGGTCCAGGTCCGCCCAGCCTCGGGAGACGAGTAGGCGGTGCCCCTGTGCGCGGATCGCCTCGACGGCCCTGCGGACGATGTCCGGCGACGGGCTCATGCTGCCGAAGCCGACGTAGACCGGCGGCGCGCCCGCCTCCAGGAACGTCGACAAGTCGGCCGGGAGCGGGCGTTCGTCCGGCAGGGTCCACGCACCCGTCTGCGTCACGTCGAGGCCCGGGGTGTCCGGCCACGGTCCCAGAACCGGGTCCGCCGCCAGCCACGGCCGGCCGGTGACAACGTGGTCGCGGACGTTGTCCACCGGCGGCAGACCGATCGATGCCCGGTGGCTGTTGAGCGGGTCGGCGAATTGGGCGTTCACGTTGTGGGCGTCCAGCTCCCACAGTGTCCGGTTGTCGCTCGCCTCCGGCTCCGGCCAGCCCGGCCGCGGTGGCGGCGCGTGGTGCGGAGACGGGAGGTTGACCGCCGAGTAACTCACGTACACGTAGCGGATGCCCGCCGCCTCGGCCACGGACCGCGCGGCGATCTGCGCCAGTCCGGCCGCAACCAGCGCGTCACATCCGTCGACCGCCGCGGGGAAGATGTCGAACTGCGCGGCGACCATCTCGGTCCGGTACCGGGAAAGATCCGCCGCCGACGGCAGAGTCGACCCCCGCATCAACTCCCGCGCCGGCGGCCCGACCGGCACCAGTTGCACCCCGAGACCTGCCAGCCGCTCCGCGAACTCCTCGTCCGGCGGGGCGCACATCCGCACGTCCACTCCGAGCGCCCGTAGCCGCACCGCGAGTGCCACCAGCGGCTCGACATCGCCACGCGTTCCGTATGTGGACAACAGCACCCGCATTCAGCGTCCTCTTTCGCTCTGTCTTCCCATACGTCTCGGCCGGTGCCCGCCCAGGCTTCAAGCGGTCCTCGTTGATGGTGAGTTGATGACGAGTTGATGGTGAGTTGGTGGCGATGCGTCGGTCGTAGCGGATGCGCGGCAGCAGCTTACGTCGCGTGGTACCGATCGCGGCAGGGGTCGCCGATCAACAAGGAGTCGGGGCGCGCGCGCCCTGCCCTTACCCAGGTGTATGGGCAAGTGAGCGCCGACGTAGCGGAGTTGGAGGAAGTCGGCACGGGACAGTGGCGGCCCGGTCTTGTCCCCCGCACGGAAGACCTCGTCGATCAACGCCCTCTCGCGTGGAGCCGTCCGCGGTGGCTACGGTGAGCGCCAGCGTGCTTCCAGGCCGGCGGTGTGGCGTCGGCGTGGGGCCGCCCGTACCCGTACGTACCCGGCGAGGCACGCAAGGTTCCGGATCGTCAACACAACCTGAGAGCCACTCCATGCAGAGATCGTCCGTGCCCATCCCTGATGTTTCGGTCATCTTGCCCTGCGCCGGTTACGGAACGCGTTTCGGGGCGCCCTACGCGAAGGAACTGCACTGTCTCGCTCCCGGGGTCACGGTGCTGGACCGCAGTCTGGAAGCCGTTGTCGAGCTGGCCAAAAGCGGGCTCACCGTGCGCCTGGTCGTCGTGTTCGGGACACACAAGCTGGACACGGTGAGTTATCTCGCGCGCTACGCCGACACCTTTCAAATGGTCTTCGTCTACCAGGACCAGTCGTTCGAACCGGATCTCGACGGCGCGATCCGGACCGCGTTGCCGATGACGCGAGGGCCGGTCGCTCTCGTCCTCCCCGACATCGTTGTCTCCGGGGCGGGCAGTGCCGGCAGTCTTCTCGCCGCACTGCAACAAGTAGAGGTGGCGGGTTGGAGCGTGGTGGCCGCCGAAGAGCGGGATCCCGGCATGCTGCGGCAGATGGGCGCGCTGGCCTTGGTCGCGGGGGACGACGTCGCGACCGTCCGGGCGGCCACCGACAAGCCGGCGGACCCCTCCGGCTTCAACGCGTTCTGGGGCATGGTGGCGGTCACCGAGGAGGAGGCACACCGGTTACCCGAGGTGGTCCGCAAAGGGGCGGACAGCCCACTGTCCGGTGCGGTCGCTCTCGTCGTGGAGCGGATCGTCAACTACAACACCACCATGGGCTGACTTCGCCGGCGCGGACGAGTTCGTGCGCGGTCGGCGCCGCGCACACTCGCCGAGGTCGTCGACCATCTCAGTGCGTTGGCGGGCCGGACCGATTCCGTGACAGGACACCCGTTCGAGCCCTCCGGTCATGCGTTCGGCCGACACCGCGCGCGCCGATGCCGGGTTTCTGCCAACGATCCGACTATGCACAGCCGAAGACGCACCCTCATGCCGCTCGCCGCCCTCGCGGCCGCCGCACTCGTCCCCTCGCTCCCCAGCACCGTCGCGGCGGCCGACCGCCCAGGCACCACCGACTCCGCACGCCCCGCCGCCGACTGGCCCGCCGCCAAGCGCGTCCAGCCGGTGTCCGCCACGATCAAGGTCACCGGCAACCGCGACTTCGACTTCACCCGCTTCGTCGGCACCGGCGCGCTCGCCGGCGGCGACCAGGCCGAGAACCAGCCGCCGATCCTGGAACTCGCCGACAAGGCCACCGTCTCGAACGTCATCATCGGCTCCCCCGCCGCCGACGGCATCCACTGCCGGGGCACCTGCACCCTGAAGAACGTGTGGTGGGAGGACGTCGGCGAGGACGCGGCCACCTTCAAGGGCACCGCCGCGAACCAGACCATGACGATCGACGGCGGCGGCGCCCGCAAGGCCGCCGACAAGGTGTTCCAGCAGAACGGCCCCGGCACCTTCGTCATCAGGAACTTCAAGGTCGAGAACTTCGGCAAGCTCTACCGCTCCTGCGGCAACTGCAAGACGCAGTACCAGCGCCATGTCGTCCTCGACAACGTCACCGTGAAGTCCCCCGGCCTCGACATCGTCGGCATCAACTCCACGCCCTACGGCGACACCGCCCGCCTCTCCCGCATCACCATCCAGGGCGACCCGGCGCGCAAGATCGTCGTCTGCCAGAAGTTCCGCGGGGTCACCTCGGGCGAACCCGCGAAGGTCGGATCCGGACCCGACGGACGCAACTGCATCTACAAGACCTCCGACATCACCTACAAGTAGGAGCGCCACCGATGTTCACCTCCAGGGTCCTCAAGGGCCTCACCGCGTCGGTCGCCGCCGCCGTAGCCGCACCGCTCCTCCTCGCCCCCTCCGCCGCGCGGGCCGCCGACAACTGCACCGCCTTCAACACCATCAAGGCGTCCCCGTACTACCTCAACAACAACGTCTGGGGCGCCAGCGGCGCCACCGGCAAGGAGTGCACCTGGCTCAACTCCTACCAGGGCAGCAAGGTCAACTGGGAGACGTCCTTCGACTGGTCGGGCGGCAACCCGACCGGCGTGAAGGCCTACGGCAGCATCGTGCTCGGCTGGCACTGGGGCTGGAAGGACACCACCACCAAACTCCCCGTCCAGCTCAACAGCCGCCGCAAAGTCACCTCCAACTGGACCTTCGGCATCACCCAGAACACCCCGTCCGTCATGAACGTCTCCTACGACGTCTGGTTCCACCAGAAGTCCAACCCGAACTGGGCCGACCAGCCCCACGACGAGATGATGATCTGGCTCAACCACCAAGGCGGAGCAGGCCCGTTGGGGACGAAACGCGAGCGGGTCACCATCGGCGGCACGGCCTGGGACCTGTACGTCGGGCAGATCGTCAACAAGGACCAGGCAGGCAAGGTCACCAGCAGCTGGAACGTCTACTCCTACGTCCGCGTCGCCAACACCAACTCGGCCACCACCGACATCACCGCCATGGCCGACGCCCTCGTCCAGCGCAGGCTGCTGGCCAACACGGCGTATCTGACGAGCGTCGAGGCCGGGACGGAGGTCTTCCGCGGACGCGGCAAGCTGAGCAGCAGCTCCTACTCGGTCAACGTCGGCTGACCGCCCCGGTCCACCGCTCCAGCAGCGCCTCGTTTCACTGACCTGCCTGGTCAGGGGCGTCCTTGGAACACAGAACACAGAACACAGCTAGCTGATGCCATGTGAGGGGCGGTCCTGCGCGCGGACCGCCCCTCACCCGCATGGCCGTCGGGGTGATTCGCGCGCAGGACCGCCGCGGCATGATCCGTTCACCGTGGGGCGACGCTGCGCGAGCTGGTACACGAGTTCAGGACCCGTGGGCCGGTCAACCGGCGGACGGCGCAGACGACGTTGAAGGCGTCCTACACAGACGTGCGCCGACGCGGTCCGTAACCGTCGCGCGGTACTACGCGCGACTGAGCGACTCTTGGCCGAAGGCGGCCGGGGCCATGTGTCACTCGACCGCGTTGCCGCCTTTGCCGGAGTCGGGAAAAGCACTGCCTTCCGGCGCTTCGGCAACCGCGCCGGACTGCTGCAGGCGCTGCTGGAGGAGCGGTCCCGGGAACCGCGCGATGCGGTCGGGAACGGACCCCCGCCCCTGGGACCCGGAGCGCCCGCACCGGAGCGGCTGCTCGCCTCCACGGACGCGTTCGTCCGGCTCAAGCTCTATCGGCACGAGCCGGCGCAGCAGTTTCAACGGTTCACGCGCGTGTCCATACTGATTTCTGACTAATACGGCTGATGGGGTGGGACTATCCGTTGTGTGCTTCGAGGCCGGTCGCCGGCGTCTGTTGGGTGGCCGCCCACGAAGCCAGGAGCGCCAAATTGTCAGCGGTCGGTGTGCCCGCGGGTGCGGTGTAGACGTTGAGGTGCAGGCAGGGTTCGGCGGGCAGTTCCAGGGACTCGACGTCCAAGTCGAGCCGGCCCACGATCGGATGGCGCATACGCTTGCGGCCGGACCGGCGCAGCCGCACGTCCTGAGATGCCCACCGCTGCCGAAATAGCTCACTGCACGTTGACAGTTCGCCGACCAGGGCGATCAGCTCCTCGTTGTGCGGATTGCGGCCGGCTTCCATGCGCAGCTTCGCCGCCGCGTCACCGGCAATTTGGTCGTAGTCGACAAAGAAACCCCTGGCCGCCTCGGGGTTCAGATAGACGAACCGCGCTGTGTTCGCGGGGCGTCGCGGGTCGGCCAGCACCGGTGAATACAGCGCACGAGCAAGTTGATTCATGGCGAGCACGTCATAACGGCCATTACCGATCAAGGCCGGCGCATCGGAGATCGCGTCGAGCACCTGCTGCAGCGTCGAACGCACCGTCACGGCAGACCCGCGCCGGCGTGGGCCGCTGGGCGTCCTGGATTGGCGCGCGAGGTGGAACAGGTGGTCGCGCTCGGCCTCGTCGAGTTGCAAGGCAGAGGTCAACGCGTCGAGCACGCCATCGGAGGCACCGGCGAGGCTGCCGCGCTCCATGCGCACGTAGTAGTCGACAGATACCCCCGCCAGTAGCGCTACCTCCTCGCGGCGGAGACCCTTGACCCGGCGGTTGCCACCGTAGGCGGGCAGGCCCGCCTGCTCGGGTGCGATGCGGGCGCGACGCGAGCTGAGAAACTCCCGGATCTCGGTGCGTAGATCCATCGCGGTTCTCTCCTCACCGTAAGCCCGTCCCGCAGCCTAATGGATATTTGTTGCGGTCGTTGCGGTGCCGCCGTCCACCGGGATGATGGCGCCCGTGAGGTAGGACCCGGCCCGGCTGGCGAGAAACACGGCGGCACCCGCCATGTCGTCGTCGCGGCCGACCCGGCGCAGAGGGGCCGCCGCCGCGATCGTGTCGCCGATGGCATCGAGAGTGGTCGCCATCATCTGCGACGGGAACACTCCCGGTGCTACCGCGTTCACCGTGACGTGCTGGGGGCCCAGCTCTCTGGCAAGTACCCTGGTGAGCTGATGGAGTGCAGCTTTGCTGCTGGCGTACGAGTAGTTGGGCGACGGGGCGACATGGATGGCGGCGATGCTGCCGATGTTGATGATCCGTGCGGGATCATCGGCGGTGCCCGCCTTACGAAGTGCCGGGAGCAGTGCCTGCACCAGCCAGAACGGCGACTTGAGGTTGAGGTCGAGCACTGCGTCCCAGGCCTCGTCCGGGAACGTCTCCAGCGGCTCGCGCCACATCGCTCCCGCGTTGTTGACAAGGATGTCCAGGCGTTCCGAGTCGGCCTGGACAAGATCAGCGAGGCGCCGACACTCGTCGTGCCTGGACAGGTCGGCGGGGATTGCTCGCACGTCGCCGAATTCGGACAGTAGACGCTGTGCCTCCGCGCACGTGTCCGCGTTGCGTGAGCTGATGACGACGCGGGCGCCCGCCTGGAGAAGGCCGCGCGCTATCATCATCCCAATTCCCCTGGTGCCGCCAGTGACAAGGGCGTACTTCCCACTCAGATCGAAGAGTTCTGCGTGAGTGGTGAATTGATTGTCCGTCATTGCTTTCCGTCCCTTATGTCGTGGAAGAATGCGCCAACATGGTCGCGCATTCGGAGCAGCCGAATTGAGCTGATGAGGGCAAAGCCGCAGTGCGTGTCAATGAATTGTTGTCGGCGCTTTCGACTCAACCAGATTGACAGGCATTTGGGACGTCGGGGAGACCCTGGTGATACAGGTACTGTGAGAGCCCCCCTTGGCTGGTGCGCTGACTCACCTTCGCCAACGAGAGCGGCCAGTTCGATCCGAGCGCCATAAATCCGGACCTTCTCCGACACCCTCGTCGTCCCGTCGCTGGACCGGCTCGGCTGCTCGGCCGCTCCCTCCAGGACCTCATCGCCATCGTGTCCGGCCGGCGGAAGCGCGGCGTCGGCTTCACCTCGCCGTCCGCGCCCGCGGCGCCCGACTCGGCCGCCCGCCCGCCATGACCGACGAACAGGTACGTCACGCCCGCGACCTGCTCGCCCGCCCGGAGAACACCGTCACCCCGATCGCCAAGCTCCTCGGAGTCTCGCGCTCGCCGAGTCGACCAACACGGCAGAACTGCCCCGACCCTCCAGGTCAAAGGACTGATCACCGCCGTTTGCGGCTGGCGAGACGGTTCTTACCGGCACCCCTTACTCGCATAGGTGCTTCACCCCGGTGCCCGCAGCGAGCGGCAGGGCGCAATCCTCCTAGCCGCCGACCACGGCGCTACCGAACGCCCATCGCCAGCGGCGAGTCCGCCTGGCTCAAGTTGAAACGCCGCCAGTACTCCCGCCGAACTGCGTCGAGCACGCCGTACGCGAACGTCAACGCCGAAGTCGGCCAGTCGCAGCCACTCCAGTGATACATCAGCCGACGCGACTTCAACCCGCCCCAACCAACCCCGGTTCAGCCGGTCAGCGACTCCTCACTCCCCCGCCCGAACAACCCGCTCATCCGGAATCACCGCCACGCCGACGATCTCGATCATCGCCTCCGGCTGCCACAGCGCGGTCGTGCCGATGCCGGCCATCGCCGGGTAGACCGGCCCCGCGAGTTCGCGCCAGGCCTTCCCGATCTCCTTGCCGTGCGCCTGGTAGTCGGGGATGTCGGTGAGGTAGAGCGTCAGGCTCACCACATCCTCCGGGATTCCGCCGGCCGCCCGCAGCGTGGTGAGCACATTGCCGAACGCCTGCCGGAACTGCTCGACGATGCCCCCCGGCACGATCCGCATGTTCTCGTCCAGGGCCGTCTGTCCGCCCAGGTAGAGCGTGTTGCCGCTGAGCGTGCCGTGCGAGTAGCCGCTCGGCGCGGGGAGCGCGGGCGGGTTCACCGGGAAGGGCGGGTTCACCGGGATCGGAGTCATTGCGGGTTCCTCCTCGGACGGATCGGACGGGCCGACGCAGGCAGCGTAACCCATCTATTGACTGATTTCGACGGTCGTGAAAATCTCGCTATACCGCTGCCGCGGCCCGGTCACTCGAACCGCCGCCACCCGAAGCCCCCGAGCCCCACGCCCCACACGCCACACCCCCCGAGGGAGAACACCCATGAAGCTCGCCACCGTGGCCCACGCGGGCCGCACCACGGCCGCCGTCCTCGACGGCGACCGCTGGCGAGCACTGCCGGCCGACGACCTCTCCACACTGCTGACGACCACGCCGACCCACCACGTGTCGAGCCTCGTCGGCGTCGAACTGCCGGGCGCCACCCCGGTGTTGCCGCTGCCGTCCCCGCGCAAGGTCGTCTGCTGCGGCCTCAACTACGCCGACCACATCACCGAGATGGGCCGCGAGCTTCCCGCCCACCCCACGCTCTTCGCCAAGTACGCCGACACGCTGACCGGCCCCGAGGACGACCTGTTCCTCCCGCCCGGCCTCGACGTGGACTGGGAGGCGGAGCTCGCGGTCGTCGTCGGGGCGGAGCTCACCCGCGCGGACCGAGACACCGCCGACCGGGCGATCGCCGGATACACGGTCGCCAACGACATCAGCGCGCGCGACTGGCAGAAGCGCACGCTGCAGTGGTTCCAGGGCAAGGCGTGGGACCGCACCACACCGCTGGGGCCGGTCGTCGTCACGCCCGACGCACTCGACCCGGTCGCGGGCGTCGAGGTGATCTGCCGCGTCAACGGCGTCGAGCGCCAGCGCGGCAACACGCGCACGCTGGTGTTCGACGCCGCCGATCTGCTCGCCTACATCTCCACCTTCACGGTCCTGCGTCCCGGCGACATCGTGCTCACCGGCACCCCCGGTGGCGTGGGGTCGGGCATGACCCCGCCGGTCCAGCTCGCCGACGGCGATCTCATCGAGACCGGGATCCCGGGCATCGGCACCCTGCGCAACCGTCTCCGTCTCACCGACTCCAGGAGCTGATCATGGAACCCGATTTCTCCAAGTACGTCCTAGAGGGCGACAACTCGTCGTACGCGAACGAGTCCGGCCTGGTCGTACCGGTCGTGACCCGTGCCGGTCTGGAGTTCGGTGCCACCGGCCAGTCCTCCGGCGCGACCCGGATCTCCGGCGTCTCCGCCCAGCACACACCCGCCACCAAGCTGTGGTTCGGGAAGGTGAGCAACGAGTCGGGATATCGCTCGGTACCGCATCACCACGGCGAGGCCGAGACAGGTGGGTACGTCCTCTCGGGGCGGGCCCGGATCTACTTCGGTGAGCGGTTCGAGGACTACCTCGACCTCTCGGAGGGCGACTGGGTCTTCGTCCCGCCGTTCATGCCGCACGTCGAGTGCAACCTCGACCGCGACAACCCGCTGACCTGGATGACGACCCGCACCCCGGAGAACATCGTGGTCAACCTGGACGAGGTGGCCGACGCCGACCTGCGCGACTGGCTGGACCGGCCGTGAACGACACCCAGAGCACCCGCGCCGACTCCTCCCGAAGCACCGACGCCGACTCCCGGACCGCCCGCGCGGACGTCCGCTCCGGCCCGACCTCGGCGACCTTCACCGACGCGATCGCGCTCACCCCGGTCGCGCCCGAGCACTTCGACCTCGCCTTCACCGCGACCACCCAGCCGTGCCCGTGGCCGAAGGCGTACGGCGGTGACATGGTGGCCCAGGCCACGGCCGCCGCGATGCGCTCGGTCGCGGGCAAGACGCTGCACTCGATGCACTCCTACTTCCTGCGCCCGGTCGACATCGGCGCCGAGGTCCGCTACGAGGTGGAGCTGCTGCGCGACGGCCGCGGCTACGCCACCCGGCAGGTCCGCGGCTTCCAGAACGGCAAGCCCGTCTACACCTGCCTCGCCAACTTCGCCGCGGGCGAGCCGGGCGCCACCTTCGCCGCCGAGCCCCCTGTCGGCGTACCGGATCCCACCGAACTGCCCAGCTCCGCCTCGTACTTGCGCGATACCGCCGCGCCCCGGGGCACGATGACCGACACCTCCGAGGAGTACTGGAGCGGCGGGCGCAGCTTCGACATGCGGCACGTGCCCGGACCCGTCTACCTCACGGTCGAGGGCGAGCGCGTACCCCAACAGGCCGTGTGGGTAAGGCCGTTCGACACGCTGCGCCCCGTCGACGGCCTGACGGACGAGCAGCGCGACCTCGCCGCGCTCGCCTACGTCTGCGACTACACGATCCTCGAACCCGTCCTGCGCGTACTGGACTTGCCGTGGGCGCTGCCGGGACTCGTCACGGCCAGCCTCGACCACGCCATGTGGTTCCACCGGGCCGGCCCCCTGGACGGATGGCTCCTCTACGCCCAGGAGGCCGTCGCCGCCGACACCGGTCGCGGCCTCGCCGTCGGCCGGTTCTTCACCACCGCCGGTACCCACCTGGCCACCGTCGTCCAGGAAGGCCTGATCCGCAGCTCTTGACTCCCGCGCAGCTCCTGATCCCTGCACGCCCCGCCCCCGGCCTGCGGAAAGGAACCTCCCGATGGACCAGTCGGACCAGATGGACCTCTCGCCCTCCGCCTATCCGGACACGTTCGCCCGCGACCACCTCCCACCACGCGCCCAGTGGCCCGTCCTTGAGTTCACCACCGCCGAACTCCAGTACCCCTCGCGCCTGAACGCCGGCACCGAACTCATCGACGTTCCCACCGCCCGCTTCGGCCCGGACCGCCCGGCCCTGCGCACACCGGAGAGCGAGGTGTGGACCTACGGCGAGCTGCTGCGCCGCGCCAACCAGGTCGCCCATGTCCTCACCGACGACCTCGGCCTGGTCCCCGGCAACCGAGTGCTGCTGCGCTCCCCCAACAACCCATGGGTCGTGGCGTGTTGGCTCGGTGTCCTGAAGGCCGGGGGCATCGTCGTCACCACCATGGCCGCGCTGCGGGCCCGCGAACTCACCCCCGTCGTGGAGAAGACCCGTCCGTCCGTCGCCCTGGTCGACCACCGGTTCACGGCCGACGTCGAGGCCGTACGCGACACCGTCCTGCCGGACCTCACGATCGTGGCCCACGGCGGCGACGCGCCCGACGACCTGACGCGCCGAGTGGCGTCGAAACCGGCGGAGTTCACCGCGGTCGACACCGCCGCGGATGACGTCGCCCTCTTCGGACCCACCTCGGGCAGTACCGGCGTACCGAAGATCACCACCCACTTCCACCGCGACATCCTGTCGATCGACAACACCTTCGGCCGCCACACCCTGCGGCTACGGCCCGACGATCTCGTGTCGTGCACCGCGCCGCTCGCGTTCACCTTCGGGCTCGGCATCCTGGTCGTCTGCGCCCTGCGGGCGGGTGCGTGCGCGCTGCTGACGGAGGCTGTCGCGCCGGAACCGCTCGCCGAGTTGGTCGCCGAGGCCGGGGTCACCGTACTGGCGACCGCGCCGACGGCGTACCGGCAGATCCTCAAAGCCGGGAAGGCGGACCGCCTGCACGGTCTGCGCGCCGCGGTCAGCGCCGGGGAGCACATACCGGAGGAGGTGTGGCGGCAGCTGCACGAGGAGACCGGGATCAAGGTCATCGACGGCATCGGCGCCACGGAGATGATCCACATCTTCATCTCCGCCGCCGACGACGACATCCGGCCCGGCTCGACCGGCAGGCCCGTCCCCGGCTACCGCGCCACCGTCCTCGACCTGGACGGCGAGGAGGTGGGCCCCGGTGTCGAGGGGCGGCTGGCCGTGATCGGCCCGGTCGGCTGCCGTTACCTGGACGACCGGCGCCAGGAGAACTACGTCGTGGGCGGCTGGAACGTCACCGGCGACACCTTCGTGCGCGACGAGGACGGCTACTTCTACTACCGCACCCGCACGGACAACATGATCGTCTCCTCCGGCTACAACATCGGCGGCCCCGAGGTCGAGTCCGCGATCAACACCCACCCGGACGTCGTCGAATCGGCCGTGGTCGCCAGGCCCGACCCCGAACGCGGCTCGGTCGTCTGCGCGTTCGTCGTCCTGGCCGAGGGAGTCGTCGGCGACGACGCCAAGGCCAAGGACATCCAGGACCACGTGAAGGCGCAGCTGGCGCCGTACAAGTACCCCCGCGCGGTGCGCTTTTGCGAGGCCCTGCCCCGCAACACCAGCGGAAAGCTCCAGCACTTCCTGCTGCGCCGGATCGTCGAGAAGGAGAACCAGGCATGAGGATCGCGATCGTGGGCGGCGGGCCGGGTGGGCTGTACCTCGCCGCGCTGATGAAGCAGCTCGACCCCGCCCATGAGATCACCGTGTGGGAACGCAACGCGCCCGACGACACCTTCGGTTTCGGCGTGGTCTTCTCCGACGAGACCCTCGGGGGCATCGAGAACGCGGACACCGTCGTCCACGACGCCATGGAGAGCCGGTTCGCCCGCTGGACGGACATCGACATCGAGTTCGACGGCCACCCCTTCACGGTCGGCGGCCAGGGCTTCGCCGCGATGGCCCGAAAGGACCTGCTGCACATCCTCCAGAAGCGGGCGGCCGAACTCGGCGTCACCGTGCACTACCGGACTCTCGCCCCGGAAGTGGACGAACTGCGCGACGCCTACGACCTCGTGGTCGCGGCGGACGGCATCAACTCGGCCGTGCGCACCAAGTACGCCGACGCCTTCGTCCCCTCACTCGACCAGCGCACCAACAAGTACATGTGGCTGGGCACCGACCGGGTCTTCGAGGCGTTCCAATTCCTCGTCAAGCAGACCGAGTTCGGGACCATGCAGATCCACGGCTACCCCTTCTCCGACTCCGGTTCGACGTTCATCGTCGAGATGGCGGAGGACGTGTGGCGCAAGGCGGGTCTCGACTCGACGGAGGGCACGCAGTTCCCGCCCGGCATCAGCGACGAGGAGTCGGTCTCCAGGATCCGCGAGATCTTCACCGGTGAACTCGCCGGACACGCGCTCCTGACCAACAACTCCCGATGGCTGAACTTCACCACGGTCCGCAACGAGCGCTGGCACCACCACAACGTGGTCCTCCTCGGCGACGCGGCCCACACCGCGCACTTCTCGATCGGCTCCGGTACGAAGCTGGCGATGGAGGACGCTCTCGCGCTCGCCGCGTGTCTGCACGAACACCCCACCGTGGACGAGGCGTTGACCGCGTACGAGACCGAGCGCCGCCCGGTGGTGGAGTCCACCCAGCGCGCCGCCCAGGCCTCCCTGGAGTGGTTCGAGAACATCGGCCGCTACGCCGACCAGGACCCCGCGCAGTTCTGCTTCAACCTGCTCACCCGTTCGCGCCGGATCACCTTCGACAACCTCAAGGACCGCGACCCCGGCTTCGCCGACCTGATCGAGCGCGGCTTCGCGCAGGCCCAGGGCCTCACCGAGTCGGTCCCGGCGATGTTCCAGCCGTTCACCCTCGGCGGCCTGGAGTTGAAGAACCGGATCGTGGTCTCGCCGATGGACATGTACTCCGCCGTCGACGGAGTGCCGGACGACTTCCACGTCGTCCACCTCGGCTCGAAGGCGCTCGGCGGCGCGGGTCTCGTCATGACCGAGATGGTCTGCGTCTCCCCCGAGGCGCGTATCACCCCGGGCTGCACGGGCCTGTGGAACGACACGCAGCGCGACGCGTGGGCCAAGGTCACCTCCTTCGTCCACGAGCGCAGCACCGCGAAGATCGGCCTCCAACTGGGCCACTCGGGCCGCAAGGGCTCAACCCGGCTGATGTGGGAGGGCATTGACGAGCCTCTGACCGAGGGCAACTGGGAGGTCGTGGGACCGTCCCCGCTGGCGTACGGCACGGGCTGCCACGTACCGCGTGAGATGACCCGGGCCGACATGGACGAGGTCGTAGCCGACTTCGTGTCCGCCACCCGCCGGGGCGCCGACGCGGGATTCGACCTCCTCGAAGTCCACGCGGCCCACGGCTACCTCCTCTCCTCCTTCCTCTCCCCCGTCGCCAACCACCGCACCGACGAGTACGGCGGCGACCTGACGAACCGGCTGCGTTTCCCGCTGGAGGTCTTCGACGCCGTACGGTCCGCGTTCCCCGCCGACCGCCCGGTGACCGTGCGGATCTCCGCCACGGACTGGACCCCCGACGGCAACAGCGAGCACGACGCGGTCGAGATCGCGCGGGCGTTCGTCGCGCACGGCGCGGCGGCCGTGGACGTGTCGTCCGGCCAGGTCACCAGGGACGAGAAACCGGCGTACGGCCGCTCGTACCAGACCCCGTTCGCCGACCGGATCCGGCACGAGGTCGCCGCCCCGGCGGAGGCGGCCGTGATCGCCGTAGGAGCGATCTCGTCGTACGACGACGTCAACTCGATCCTGCTCGCGGGGCGCGCCGACCTGTGCGCGCTCGGCCGTACCCACCTCTACAACCCGCAGTGGACTCTGCAGGCGGCGGCCGAGCAGGAGTACCGCGGTCCGGGCGCCGACTGGCCGACGCAGTTCGCGGCCGGCCGCCGCAAGCCCCCCACCTCACGCACCGACGCGGTCCGCCCGCGCCTCGCGCTGCTGCGCGAGACCCCGCGGGACGCCGTGCACCTGCGGTGGACCCCGAGCGGGGCAACGCAATGAATGTCCCCTACGGCGTCCACCGCACCCGCGTGGAGTGGATCGACACCGACGCGGCCGGGATCTGGCCGGGCGGACCCGACCGCACCGGGGCGCACTAAAATAATCCGATCATGACGGCAAGCGATCTCGTTGACGACAGCCCGGGCCAGCCCGCACCGCCGCGATCCCTGATCGTGACGGTGTACGGCCTCTACGCGCGCGAGGTCGGCGGCTGGATCAGCGTGAGCACCCTGATCCGACTGCTCGCCGAACTCGACGTGGACGCCCAGGCGGTCCGCTCGTCGATCTCCCGGCTCAAGCGCCGCGAGATCCTGGTGGCCGAGCGCCGGGACGGCCGCGCGGGCTACGCGCTCTCGCCGTACGCCCGTTCCGTCCTCGAAACGGGTGACCGCCGTATCTTCGAACGCCACGCCGCCACCGACGACGGCTGGGTCATCGCCGTCTTCTCCGTGCCGGAGAGCGAACGCCGGCACCGCCACCAACTCCGGTCCCGCCTGGCCTGGTTGGGTTTCGGCACGGTGTCGTCGGGGGTCTGGATCGCCCCGGCCCACGCCCTCGACGACACCCGCGACCACCTTCTCCAACACGGCCTGAACCAGTACGTCGACCTGTTCCGCGCCGACTACGTGGCCTTCGGCGACCCCGCCGAACAGGTGGGCCGCTGGTGGGACTTGGAGGCACTCCAGAAGCTCTACGACGATTTCGTCGCCGAGTTCACACCGATGGCCGGACGCTGGTCCGGGACCGGCGAGGTGTCCGACCGGGCCGCGTTCATCGACTACGTCCAAGTCCTCACGGCCTGGCGCCGGTTGCCCTACCTCGACCCGGGTCTGCCCACCGCCCTCCTCCCCGCCACGTGGTCCGGGGCGACGGCGGCGGATCTCTTCTCCACCCTCCGGCACGCCCTGGCGGACCCGGCGCACGAGTTCGCCCGGGGCCTGCTGACCGACCTCTCGTGATCCGCCGGCGTCACTTTCCGTACGCCTGGCGGAAGTTGTCGATGGTCTCGGCCGAGGCCCCGTTCGCTCCGCAGGGCGGGACGACGCCGTCCTTGGCGGCCACGATGTAGTGCTCGCCGTCCAAGAACGTCAATGTCTCCGGCCGACCGGTGTTGCTGTCGAGTACAGCCGTCTCCGCGTCGCCCCCCTTGAACCAGCGGTCGACACGGAAGGTGACGATCGGGCCCTTGATGGAAGTGACCGTTCCTTCGAAGAGGGTGGGGAACCCGCGCAGGGTGTCCGGGCTGGGTGCCGCGCACTTGGCGGAGCCACCCTCGGCGGTGAGCCGCAGCGCACCGGCCGAGATCGAGTGACCGTCGCCCTTGTCTTTGTTGTTGTCGTTGTTGTTGCCGTTGTTCGCCATGATTCCTCCGGCTACTCCGCCGCCGAGCATGAGCAGACCGGCCGTCGCCGCGAGGCCGAGGAGATGACGGCGTCCCCGTCCGGCGGTCGTGACGCCGGCGACGGTGGTCGCCGACTGAAGCGCGGTGTCGGTGTTCAAGGTGGCCTCCACAAGACGGTCGATGTCGGGCGGCGGAGCTTGGGTGGTCAGTGCGGGGTCCGCGGACCTCAGCCGGGCCAGCAGCTCGTCGTCGTTCACTGACTGCTCCTTCCTTCATCCCTCTTGTGTCCGGTCGGTTCGGCATCCTTTCGCCCCAACTGGACGGCGAGTCTCTTCTTCGCCCGGTGGAGCCTGATGCTCACCGCGTTGGAGGTCAGCCCGGTCGCCTCCGCGATCTGACGCGGCGCCAGCCCCTCCCACGCCCACAGCTGCACCACCTCACGGTCCTGCGCCCCGAGGGAGTCGAGCGCGGCGTGCAGCTCGCCGTGATCGGCGGCCTGCCCCGGGGACTTCGTCGACGCGACGCCACAGCACCAGCATCGTCTCCGACAGGACGTCCTCGACCATGTCGGCGCTCGTCCGTCACAGCAGATACCGGCGCAGCGGTTCCACCACCACGCGCGCCAGCCGTTCGAAGCGCGCCAGCCTCATGGGGCGCGCCTCCTGTTCCGTCATGGATTCCACAACCCGTACTGTCCGGCAGCGGCCGGTTCCTTTCAGCGCTCGATGTGTCTCAGCCGCAGCTGAGTAGTACTCAACGCCCCGCCGCCCTCGGTACCGTACGAACATGCCCACTCCCGCGGAACCGAGCCGGATTCACCGCTGGTTGGGGATCATCGTGCCGCGGGTGTTCCAGGGCGTGGTCAACGGCCGTGCCCCGCAGCCCGGTTGGCTGCCTCGCCGCTGGGTGACGGTGGTGTCGGGGGACGTCGACCCCGACGCAGGCGTCGGCGCGGTCTGGCTGGTGTGGCGCCCCGGGACCGCGGAGGCCGAGACGCACACCGCGCTCATGGAACTCTGCGGTGCGGAGTGGCGGTACACAGGCGGTGGCGGCGGTTCGGACGGCACCCTGCCCGCCGGAAGGTCGGCGGTGGGCGGGCCCGGACAGATCGGCATGATCGAGATCGGCGGGGGCGCAGGCGCACTGAGTCACGCCGACCGCCTACAGCACCCGCACTCCATCGAGACGGCCGGCTGGGTCGGATCCCATGAGCTCCAGGTCGCCGCGGAGGTGGACCATCTCCTCGTCGGCAAGCGACGGATAGAGGTGCCCGCGCACGGCAGTCTCATCGTCGTCTGGAAGTCCCCCTCCACAGGCCGCGGGGGCACACGACCGCTCATCGTGGCCGTGGGACGCGACGGCTCCGAACTCTCCAGAATCGGCCCTCACGACAGTCTGGACAGCTGTACCTGGGCGGAGTTGCGGGACCAGTAGGAGGAGTCAATCGCGATGCCGCGCACCAACAAGGCACCCCATCGGGTCAGTTGCCGCCCGGCTCGCTCACGAAACTGTGCTCGCCCGCACCGAGGCCCGCGACCGTGACCGTGCCGTCGACCACGGTCACGTCGCGGGTCACCGCCCGCCGCCCGTCCCAGAGCGTCCGGCGACCGGAGCTCACCCGAAGCCCACGCGCGTCGCCGGGGAGGGCGACCGAGCCCTGGGTGTCCCCGGGCACGCGGACAGTAAGGCGGAAGACACGCGAGCCGCTCTCCCACTCGACGCCCAACGGACCGTATGGCGTGGGGAGTTGACCCGTCGCCCAGTCGACACCACCGGGCTGCGGGCGTACCTCCCAGGTGGCGTATCCGGGTGAGGTCGGCCGGGCGCCCAGCAGATGGTGTGTCAACGCCGGCAGGACACCGGTGGACCAGCCGTGGGCCATGCTGGTGTAGGCGCCCTCGTACAAGGATCCGCCCGGCCCGATGCCTTCCCAGTGGGTGGTGCCGGGGTCGTTCGTGTCCATCCAGCCGTACGTCCGGCGGATCTGGTCGAGCGCGGACTCGGCCTGCCCGGTCAGGAAGCGGGCCTCGATCTCCGGGTAGGAGGTGAAGGCGTAGACCCGCTGGGAGGCCTGGTCGAAGAGGGTGTCGTTGTCCATGAACGCGTTCCCGTACGGCCGTTTCGTCGTCGCGTCGAGATGGGCGAGCGCGGAGGTGGCGCGGCCCGTGTCGGCGATGCCGGTGACGACGGCGAGGGAGTTGCCGTCCTGCGCGTGCCGTACCGCGCCTGTCGCGGAGTCCAGGTAGGCGCCCGCGTCGGCGTCCCACAGAAGGGAGTTGACGGCCTGGGCGACCTTGTCCGCTCTCGCGCTCCAGCGCGCGGCGTCGGTCTGCTGCCCCTGCGACCGCGCCAACTGGGCGGCGTTCTGGAGGGCTTGGACGTAGAGGGCGTTGTAGTAGGTGACGCGTCCCGTGCGGCCCAGGAACGCGTAGTCGCCGTATCCGCCGGTGCCGTTGAGGCCCTTGCTCAGCAGGCCGGCGGCATCGGTGACGCTGGGGTACCAGGTGTCCAGGACCTTCAGCAGCGTGGGGTAGTAGCGGGTCGCGTACTGCCGGTCCCCGGTGTAGAGGACGTAGTCCCAGCTGCAAGTGACCCAGTACAGCGGATAGTCGAAGAGGGGCAGGGTGTAGTCGCCGATGGAGGCGGGCGGTATCCAGCCGTCGGCGCGCTGGTGGTCGGCGAGGTCGGCCAGGACGTTGCGGGCCGCCTCGGCGGCGTCGTCGTGGGTGAGATAGAGGGTGCGCGCGGAGACGGCGAGGTCGCCGACGTACGGGTCGCGGTCGCGCTTGGCACCGTCCTGGAGGACCAACTTCCCTTCGAGCGTGGCGCTCCAGGCGTTGCGGGGATCGACGTCGTCCTGGCGGAAGGTGTCGGTGACCAGTTCGTTGGTGTAGGCGGCGCCGTACCAGTAACGATTCAACTCGTCGTCGGAGCACAGGAACCAGCCGCGATAGGTGCTCGGCGTGCCCAGGTAGGCGGTGAACCGCAGAGCCACGGAGTCGATTTCCACCGTCCCCCATGGCTGCGCGGCGGGGCTGTCCGAGGCGAGCGCGTCGAGGCTGATCCTGAGGTACCGGAATCCGTGGAGTCCGTCCGCGAACACCTTGTCACCGGCCTGGAAGCCTTTGTGGTCGACCCAGTTGGCGCCCTTCGCGGGGACGGCGAACTGGTCCGTGCCCTGTCCGGCGCCGCCCGCCTGGTCGGAGCGGGTGAAGTCCGAGCGGTCGGTGAGGAATTGGCGGGTCTCGGAGAACGCGACGCGTACGCCCGGGGAGTTGGCAGAGGCGGAGGTGAACCGGATCTGCGGATGTCCGACCACGACCTTGCCGAAGTCCACAGTGACGCTCGGCACGGGAATCGGCTCGACCGGTGCGGGCCAGACCTCGTTGATCCGGGTGAAGTCGCCGTGCGGGGTGTCCTGGGCGTTGGTCACCGTGATGCGCACGCGGTCGGTGCTGACCTGCTCCGCGAAGGGAACGGCCTTCTGCACCGCGTCGTTGCCCGTGACGGTCGCGGCGGTGTGCCAGTCGCCGTCGCGCCACACGTCGACGGTGTAGTCGGTCGGCACGCCGTCGCTGTTGGAGACCACGGTGATGCCCCGCAAGGGCGTTACCTGCGGCGCGGTGATGGTGAGGACGTCGGGGAACGCGCCCAGCGTGTCGTCGTTCCAGAAGGTGTCCGGGTTTCCGTCGATCGCGTTGGCGGCGTCGTAGGTGCGCGGCTGCCCGTCGTTGCCGTTGTTGCCCGCGTGGGACGACGAGGCCTGTGCCGTGGTGCCGGCGGGCCAGGCGGGCGCCGCCACCGGCTGCGGGCGCCGCAGGACGGATCGGGCGCCGCCCGGCTTGAGCAGCGCGTCGGGGTTGTCCACGTCGCCGGTGGTGGAGACGATCCGCAGCGGCCGGACCGTGCGCGAGGACGGCCCCTGGACGTATCGGTGCCAGCCGCCGGCGTGGCGTGACGGGCCGCCGGTGCGGGAAGCGGAGGCCCCGGCGGGGAGCGCCTCCGCCGAGGGGAGTCCGGTGGAGAGGGACACCGCGGTGAGCCCGACGGTGCCGGCTGCGGCGAGCGCTGCGCGACGGGAAATGCCTTTGTCCGGTGTGCTGTTCGACGCCATGCTGTCCCCTTGAACGACGACGGATTGAATCGTTTCACTCGGCAGCTGCGTGGTGACGGTATCTCGAACACCGGACACCCGTACAGCGTTGGGACAGAAGTGGTCGACCGCGACCTGACGGCCGGGCAGCGCGAGGTGGTCGGCGTGCTGCGGGACGCGTCCGTGGCCGCGATGCACGAACTGCGCGAGGCCGTCGGCATCCTGCGCGACGGCACGCCTGAGCAAGTCCCCGCGCGCGAGGGCGACTTGGAGCCAGCGACCCGGGGAGTGGCCGGGATCGACGGCCTCGTGGAAGCGTCGCGGGGCGCCCGGGCCGCCGTAGCGCTACGGCGTACGGGTCAGGTCCGGCCGCTGGCTCCCGCCGCCGACCACGCGGCGTTCCGGATCGTGCAGGAGGCGCTGACCAACGCGCTGAAGCACGCGCAGGGCGCCACGATCACCGTCGAACTGCGCTACGAGCCGGACTCCTTGGTCGTCGAGGTCGCCAACGGGCCGGTTCCCGCGCCGACTTCCTCCGTACGACGGCCCGTGGTGAGCGGCGGGCAGGGCCTGACGGGGCTTCAGGAACGGGCCCGGCTGGTCGGCGGCATGGTGCACACGGGGCCCGCGACCGACGGCGGGTTCCGGGGGGCGCGGGCGTACTCCCCTACGGCCCCCGGTCGCCGCACGCGTCGGAGAGCGGCCGGCGGCGAGCGGACGCGGAGCCGGGCGAGGCGACCTTCGTCGACGGGGCGAACGACTTCCGGGGACAGAGCCGGGGGGTGGCGTCCGGCGACGGTGGTGCGGACATCGACTGGTCCGGTCCGCCGGACAGGCAGAAGGAGTTCGACATCGCCATGGGACGCAAGAAGAAGGGCATCGTGATCGGATGCGGGGCGCGCCGCTGGCCTTCGTGATTCTCGGCGTGCTCGCCGTCGTGCTGGTCGTCAACCTGGTGAAGGACGAGTCCCACAAGCTCATGCTCAAGCCGTCGGTCTACGACTCGGTGAAGGTCGGGGACACCGAGACGGCCGTACGGGACAGGCTGCCGCACGGCAAGTCGTACATAGCCGGGGCCCTGGACGACGAGGGGCCCGCCGTACCGCGGGGAGCGACCTGCTCGTCCTTCCTCTCGACGGAGGACTGGCCCGAGAGGGGGGGAGAAGGTGCCCGCCTACCGTTTCTGCTTCAAGGACGGCAGACTGATCGAGAAGCGGGCCTTCATGGCCAAGTCGTAGTCATGGGCCGCCAGTTGTCCGCGCCGCACGCCTTGCAGGAGAGTCGTGATCAGAGTCCTCGTCGCGGATGACGAACCGCTCATCCGGGCGGGCATCAGGATGATCCTCACCTCCGCCGACGACATCGACGTCGTGGCGGAGGCGGCCAACGGCCGCGAGGCGGTCGGACCTGGTCCGCGCCCACGCCGTCGACGTGGCCCTGCTCGACATCCAGATGCCGGTGCTGGACGTACTGTCCGCGCTGGCCGAACTGCGGCGAGCGGCGCCGTCCGTACGGCCGTTGATCCTGACGACGTTCGGCGAGCGGGACAACGTACTGCGCGCGCTGAGCCAGGGCGGCGCCGGGTTCCTGCTGAAGGACTCGGCGCCGGCCGAGCTGATCCAGGCGGTACGGGCGGCTGCGGCCGGGGACGCGTATCTGTCCCCCGGCGCCACGCGCCACGTGGTCGACACGCTCGCCTCGGGCCAGGCAGCGACGCGCGGCGAGGAAGCGCGTCAGCGCCTGAAGACGTTGAGCACACGGGAACTCGAGGTGCTCGCGCTGCTCGGCGAGGGGCTGTCCAACGTCGACGCGGGCGAGCGAATCCATGTGAGCGAGGCGACGGTGAAGACGTACGTCAGCCGGATCCTGACGAAGCTGCGCTGCGAGAACCGGGTACAGGCCGCGCTATTGGCACGGGACGCGGGTTGGGACCGGGCTGACCCGCCGGCGGGTCGGTCGCGGAAGGGCGATGCCACCGCGCCTTCGACTCGGGTACCGTCCGCCTCGTCGATCCCCGGTGTGGCACGGTGGCTCACCGAGGAGCGGTTCCTGCTTCCTCGTCAGGAAGTGACCACTGGAAGTGACCACTGAACGGAGTCGGCCCATGCCCGAGTTGCGGCGTCTGCACGCCGGCCACGCCCCGGCGGTCCTGGCCTTCGAGGTGGCGAACCGCGCCTACTTCGCCGCCTCGATCTCCGACCGCGGCGACGACTACTTCGACCAATTCACCGCCCGCTACGACGACTTGCTCGCCGAGCAGGAAGCCGGCGTCTGCGCCTTCTATGTGCTCGTCGCCGAGGACGGCTCGGTGCTCGGCCGGTTCAACCTCTACGACATCGTCGAGGGGCGCACCGCGGACCTCGGCTACCGGGTGGCCCAGCACGTGGCCGGACAGGGCGTGGCGACCGCGACCGTCGAGGAGTTGTGCCGGCTGGCGGCGACACGGCACGGACTGCGCACCCTCAGGGCGGCCACCTCCCACGAGAACACCGCGTCCCAAAAGGTGCTGGCCAAGGCCGGGTTCACCCCGACCGGCCCCGCCCACCCCACCGACCTCGGCGGCAAACAGGGCACCTGGTACCAACGCGACCTCCGGGCCGCCACGCTCACCCCAGCAGGTCGAGAAGCGGTGCCGTGGGCAGCGGATACCGTGTGATCCCGTGCGGACCCGTGACGACGGTCGCGGTCAGCAGCGAGTTGAGCACCGCCTCCTCCACGGCGTCCAGTACAGCGCCGAAGAGGACATCGAGCCCGGCATCGGGCACCACCGCAGGCCCGGCGGGTGTGCCCAGGGGGCGGGTGCCGAACGCAAGGCCGTAGTCGCCGCTGCCGTGGCTGTAGCCGGCGCCGACCCGGGCCAGTGCGTAGACCGCGCGGCGGGCGAGCCGGGTCAGCTGGCGGGCGTCCAGGGGTGCGTCGGTGGCGACGACGATCATGCAGGAGCCGGTCTCCGGGCCGAGGCCGGATTCCTCCGTGGGGACGCCTACGTCGGCGGGAGTGATCGTACGGCCCGAGACCCGCAGTGTGCCGGCGAAGTTGGCCTGCACCAGCGCCCCGAGCGTCACCTCCTGGCCCGCGAGCGGTACCCGCCGTGAGGAGGTGCCGATGCCGGCCTTGAAGCCGAGCGCGGTCATCCCGGTGCCCGCGCCGACCGACCCTTCGGCGACCGGCCCGGCGGACGCGGTACCGAGTGCGGCGCGGACGTGTTCCTCCTGGACAGGTCGGGAGCGGATGTCGGAGAGGAGGCCGTCGTTGCACTCCCCCACCACCGGATTCACGCTCCGCGCGTCCGCGCCCGCGGGCTGCTCCAGGATCCAGCCGACCAGGGCGTCCGCGACGCGGAAGGCGGACAGGGTCGAGGTGAGCAGCACGGGTGTTTCCAGCGCGCCGAGTTCGGTGACCTGGGTGGTGCCGAGGAGTTTGCCGTAGCCGTTGCCCGTGAACACCCCGGCCGGCAGCGGGCTCGCGGGGCCCACGCCGTCGGGCACGATCGCAGTGACACCGCTGTGCACGCGCGGCGGTCGGATCAGCGTGGTGTGCCCGACGCGGATGCCGGGCACGTCCGTGATCGCGTTGTGCGTTCCGGTGGGCAAGTCACCGATGCCGAGCCCGAGTTCACGGGCTCGGCGGGGCACGGCGGCACGGGTCGGATCCGGCATGGAGTGCGGGTGCATGGCCAGACCCTAACGGCACCACCGGCCGGGGCCGGACCGTCGGTCAGCCGGCGGCGAGAAGCTGGAGCGTGTCGATCACTCGGTTGGAGAAACCCCACTCGTTGTCGTACCAGGCGACGACCTTCACATGGCGGCCGTCGACGCGGGTGAGGGCGGAGTCGAAGATCGACGAGGCCGGGTTGCCGGTGATGTCGGAGGAGACGAGCGCGTCCTCGGAGTATTCGAGGACGCCGGCAAGGGGTCCCTCGGCCGCGGTGCGGTAGGCCGCCAGCACGTCCTCGCGGGTCACGTCGCGGGAGACGGTGGTGTTGAGCTCGACGATCGAGCCGACCGGTACGGGCACGCGGATCGAGTCGCCCGACAGCTTGCCGTCGAGGTTCGGCAGGACGTGGCCGATCGCCTTGGCGGCACCTGTCGTGGTCGGCACGATGTTGACCCCGGCGGCCCTGGCACGGCGGGCGTCCCGGTGCGGGCCGTCCTGCAGGTTCTGCTCCTGCGTGTAGGCGTGCACCGTGGTCATGAAGCCGTGCTCGATACCGGCGAGTTCGTCGAGCACCTGGGCCAGCGGTGCCAGCGCGTTGGTCGTGCAGGAGGCGTTCGACACGATCGTGTGCGTGGCCGGGTCGTAGGCATCGTTGTTGACCCCGAACGCGAGCGTGACGTCGGCGCCGTCCGACGGAGCGCTGACGAGCACCTTCCGCGCGCCCGCGTCGAGGTGGGCGCGGGCGGCCTTGGCGGACGTGAAACGGCCCGTGGCCTCCAGTACGAGGTCTACGCCCAGCTCGGCCCACGGCAGGTCCGACGGTTCGCGCTCGGCGAGCACCTTGATGCGGTGGCCGTCGACGACAAGGGTGTCCCCGTCGACGCTCACCGGGCGGCCGAGGCGGCCGGCCGTCGAGTCGAAGGCGAGCAGGCGCGCCAGCGTGGCGGGCTCCGTCAGGTCGTTGACGGCCACGACCTCCAGGTCGCTGTCGCGTTCGAGCAGGGCCCGCAGCACATTGCGTCCGATGCGGCCGAATCCGTTGATGGCAATGCGAGTCATGAGTAAGTCCCTTCGGTTCACCACCAGGTTCGCGCGCGACGACAGTCGGTGACAGTGGCGCGATCGCCATGGTTCAAAAGGATGTCGCCATCGGGCGTCCCGGGGCGGCGACTACTCGCCCTGGGCGAAGGTGCGCCGGTACTCGCTCGGTGTGGTGCCGAGGAGACGGTGGAAGTGCAGCCGGAGATTCGCGCCGGTGCCGAGACCGACGTCGGCGGCGATCTGCTCGACGCTGCGTTCGGACCGTTCGAGCAGTTCGCGGGCCATGTCGATGCGGGCCCGCATCACCCACTGCATCGGCGTGTAGCCGGTCTCGTCGACGAAGCGCCGCGAGAACGTGCGCGGTGAGACCGCGGCCTGCCGGGCCAGCGTCTCCAGGGTGAGGGGCTCGCCGAGCCGGTGCAGCGCCCACTCACGGGTGGCGGCGAACCGCTCACCGAGCGGCTCGGGCACACTGCGCGGCACGTACTGCGCCTGGCCGCCGCTGCGGTAGGGCGCCGCGACCAGGCGCCGGGCCGCGTGGTTGGACGCGGCCACGCCGAGGTCCCCGCGCAGGATGTGCAGGCACAGGTCGATACCGGAGGCGGCGCCCGCCGAGGTCAGCACGCTGCCCTCGTCGACGAAGAGGACGTTCTCGTCGACCCGGACATGCGGGTACTTCGCCGCCAGCGCCCGCGTGTAGTGCCAGTGCGTCGTCGCGCGCCTGCCGTCGAGCAGACCGGTGGCGGCGAGCGCGAAGGCACCCGTCGAGATCGCGGCGAGCCGCGCGCCCCGGTCGTGCGCGGTGATCAGCGCGTCGAGGACACCCTGCGGTGGGTCCTCACGGTCCGGGAACCGATACCCCGGGAGGAAGACGATGTCGGCCCAGGCCAGCGCGTCCAGACCGTCGGCGACGTGGTACGACAGCCCGTCGCCCCCGGTCACCAGCCCGGGCGCCGCACCGCACAGCCGCACCTCGTACGGCATGCTCGCCCGGGTCGTGAACACCTGCGCGGGGATACCGACGTCGAGCGGCTTGGCGCCTTCGAGGACGAGGACGGCGACACGACGGAGGCGGGCGGCTGACACGGGAACAGCCTACGCAGAGGTACGGCCGACCCGATCACTCCTGGACTCGGCGCAGGTCAGACCTTCCAGGAACGCAGCTGGTCGGCGACGGCGAGGACACCGACACGGGTGTCACGGATCTTGCGGACGAGATCGGAAAGGGCGCCGTACGGCGGGTCGATCCCTTCACCGGACTGACCCATGTACTGCGCGGCGACGAACGCGGCGTACAGGCTGTTGCGGTGCGGAAGCGGCTCCAGGCGCACGATGGTGTGCATCAGGGCAGCCGCCCGCCAGGCCGCGTCCGGGTCGGCCGCGGCGAGCGTCGGCAGCTTGGTCTTGTGACGCGCTACGGCGGCCACGAGCGCGGAGTAGTCCGAGACCGACATGTCCTCGTCGGAAAGGGCGGCCTCCTGGACGTCGAGCAGCCAGGAGACGTCGATGTACAGGTGCATCAGGCGGCTGCGGCCCCGTCGCGCTCGGAGGGCGGCACCTCGTCGGGGAAGGCGTCGTCGAACTCACCGCGCAGCCGCTCGGCCCACGCGGACGCGCCGGCGACGAACCGACCGCGCTGCATCTCACGGACACCGAGGTCGTGCAGATACTGCTTGAGGCTCTTCCCCTCGGCGGCGGCAGCCGCGCGCACTCCGTCGAGTTCCTCTTCTGTGAAGGACACATTCAGCGATGGCATGGAGTGATGGTACCTAGTTGGTGCCGTGGGGGCGAGGGCCTTCGCTGCGCACGGGAATCCACGCGGGAAACAACGGGGTCGCCGATCGGGGAGACGCCTCCTAAGCTGCCGAGATGATCTCGCGCGATTACCTCTTCGACATGTTCTCCCTCGACGGCCGGGTCGCCGTGGTGACGGGTGGCAGTTCCGGCATCGGCCGGGCTGTCGCCGGGGCTCTCGCGAGGGCGGGGGCGCGCGTGGTCGTAGTGGCACGCAAGGAGAAGGAACTGGCGGCCACGGTCGACGAGTTGGTGGCGGACGGGTGTCAAGCGGCTTGGGTGAGCGGCGACTTGGGGACCCGGGACGGCGTGCGGGCAGCGGCGGACGCAGCCGTGGAAGCGTTCGGGGAACCGGACATCCTCGTCAACAGCGCCGGGATCAACCTGCGCCCGCCGATGGCCGAGTTGAGTGAGGAGGTCTGGGACACCACGATGGCGGTGAACCTGGAAGCGCCCTACCTCCTCGGCCGACGCTTCGGCCCCGGCATGGCCGAGCGGGGCTTCGGCCGGATCATCCACATCACCTCCCAGCAGGCACATCGCGCCTTCGTGCAGAGCGGCGCCTACGGCGTGTCCAAGGGAGCGTTGGAGTCACTCGCCCGCTCGCAGGCCGAGGCATGGTCGCCCCACGGCGTCACCTGCAACACCCTGGTGCCGGGTTTCGTGATGACCCCGCTCAACGCCCGTCTGTCGTCCGACCCGGAGAAGGTGGCGGCGCTGGCCGCGCGCACCATGGTCGGGCGCAACGGTCTGGCCGAGGACTTCGCGGGCGCGGCGGTGTTCCTGGCCGGCCGCGCTTCGGCGTATGTCACCGGGCAGTCGGTGTTCGTCGACGGCGGGTTCTCCGTGCACTAGCCCAACGCCCGCTGGACGGGGCGGTACGGCGGCGCAGCGGGACGGGGGCGGTACGGATCACGGGCATGCCTTGCCTGTCGGGGCTCGAACGCGGAGCCTGGCCTACGAACTCCCCCTCGCGGAGGGCGAGAAGGCGCCAGCAGGTCTTCGGACTCGGGTTCGTCCGGACGGGGCGCCTTCGCGGCGCGTCACGCACCGGCTCCTTCGGCCGGCCCGTGTCGCCCCAGTGGCGCCGAATGCCCCGCCCGTCCCCCTCACCGCAGCGCGTCGGTCCCGGATTTCCACCGGATTCCCTGGCCTCGGTTGTGGCACGACCGGCCCGCACAACGTCTCAAGATCGACCGTCGGCGCCCGCCACGGGGTACGGCACGGAGGCGCCGCGGTCGAAGGCAGGACGCCGGGTCGCGCGCCGCCCGATTGACCGTGCGGTCACGTCGCGGCCTCGACGTCCTTGCCGGGTACGGCATCGCGCCGTGCCGCGCGAAGCCGTAGTGCCTCATGGCGCAGCGCCTCCACCGTGGCCGTCACCTCGGGGGCGCGGTCGCGGATCGTGACGGCGACGGTGGCCCGGCCGAGCCATGCGGGGTCGCCGACCTGGACGGTGCGGACGCCGTGGGGGACGGCTGCGGCGGCGAGTTCGGGGAGTACGGCGATACCGAGACCGGCGGCGACGAGACCGAGGCGGGTGGGCCATTCGCGGGCGGCGTAGGCGGTCCGGGGATGGTCGAGGGTCGGCCAGGCGCCGAACTGGGGGTCGTCGCGGAGGCCCTTGCCGACGATCCATGGCTCGTCCCGGAGTTCGGTCACGGGGACGGTTCCGCGGCCGGCGAAACGGTGGTTCGCGGGTACGGCGAGCAACAGCCGCCCGTCCAGGAGGAGTTCGCGCGACAGGCCCTCGAAGTCGTAGGCGGGCAGGTCCGGTCCCACGCCGATGACCGCGATGTCGATGCGGTGGGCGCGGAGTTGGCGGAGTTGCGTGGGCGAGGACGCCTCGCCCAACTCGACGATCAGGCCCGGGTGTTCGTCGCGGAGGCGGGCCAGCGCCCTGGGGACGAGCACGGCGGCGGCAGCCGGGAACGCGGCGACGACGACTCGTCCGGTGAGGTGGTCGTGCAGCCCGGCAAGGTCTGCGCCGACGGCGTCGATCTCGTTGATGACCGCCGCGGCCCGGCGGGCGAGCACCGTGCCCGCCGGCGAGGGGGCGACCCCGCGGGCACCCCGGACGAACAGCGGTGCGCCTGCGGCGGCCTCCATCGCCGCCACCTGACGGGACACCGCCGACTGCGTGTATCCGAGCGCGTCGGCCGCGGCGGTGAACGATCCGGTGTCGACCACGGCCTGGACGACGCGCAGGCCAGTGAGGGTGAAGTCGGCCATACCGCCATGCTGACACATTCCATCAGCGCATGTCTCCTGTGCGAGATCATCGCTGGTGGAATGCCTCACCGAGCGGCACGGTGGGGTGACGACAGCAAGTCGTCCATCCACAGGGAGCACTGGTCATGGCGAAGACATGGTTCATCACCGGCAGTTCGCGGGGGTTCGGCCGCGAGTGGGCACAGGCGGCGCTGGAACGCGGTGATCACGTCGCCGCGACGGCCCGGGACGTCGGCCTGCTGACGCCGCTGGTCGAGCGGTACGGGGACGCCGTACTGCCGCTCCCCCTCGACGTCACCGACCGTGCGGCGGTGTACGCGGCGGTGCGGCGTGCCCACGCGCATTTCGGTTCGCTGGACATCGCCGTGAACAATGCCGGCTACGGCCATTTCGGCATGGTCGAGGAGCTGGAGGAGGCCGAACTCCGGGCGCAGATGGAGACCAACTTCTTCGGCGCGGTGTGGGTCACGCAGGCCGTACTGCCGTTCATGCGGGCCCGACGATCGGGCAGGATCCTCCAGGTGACCAGCGAGGGCGGCGTCCGCGCGTTCCCCGGCATCGGTGCGTACCACGCCTCCAAATGGGCTCTTGAGGGACTGTCGGAGTCCCTCGCGCAAGAGGTGGCGGCCTTCGACATCCACATCACCAACGTCGAACCCGGCCCCTACGCCACCGACTGGCTGGACCGCGGGGCACGGCACAGCGATCAGCACCCGGGCTACGCCGAGGTCCGCGCCGCCACCGCACCGGACTTCGAGGTCGGCGACCCGCACGCCACCCGCGAGGCGATCCTCCGCATCGTCGACGCGGACAAGCCTCCGCTGCGGATCTTCCTCGGCAAGTCCTTCACCGACGTCGCCGCGCTCTACGAGGAGCGGCTGAGCACCTGGCGCCAGTGGCAGCCGGTGTCCCTGGCCGCGTTCGGCTGAAGAAGTGACCTTCCCGGAGGGCGGGCCGTCGGCCGGGTTCGTGCCGGTACGGCGAAGACCTCGGACAGGTCTCCGCCGTACCGGTTCAGGAGACTCGTTCGGGCCGGCGGCGTCCGCCTCGGCGGTCCGCGAGCCGGTGGACCGCCGCGATCAGCGTGTCCACTTCCTCGTGCGTGTTGTAGAAGGCGAACGACGGCCGGACGGTGGCCTCCAGGCCGTACCTGCGCAGGATCGGCTGCGCGCAGTGGTGGCCCGAACGCACCGCGATTCCCTCCTCGTTGAGGGCCGTGCCCACCTCGGCCGGCTCGTAGCCGTCGAGGACGAACGACACGATGCTCGCCTTGTTGGGGGCCGTGCCGACCAGCCGGAGTCCGGGCACACGGCGCAGGCCTTCGGTGGCGTGCTCGACAAGGGTGTGCTCGTAGGCGGCGATGTTCGGCAGGCCGAGGCGTTCGACGTAGTCGATGGCGGCGGCCAGCCCCACCGCGTCGGCGATGTTGCCGGTGCCGGCCTCGAAGCGACCCGGCGGCGGCTGGTAGCTGGACTTCTCGAAGGTGACGTCGGTGATCATGTTGCCGCCGCCTTCCCACGGGGGCATGTCCTCAAGGACCTCCCGCTTGGCGTAGAGCACCCCGATCCCGGTCGGCCCGAACAGCTTGTGCCCGGAGAAGACCAGGAAGTCCGCGTCCAGCGCCCTGACATCGATCGGCAGGTGCGGGACCGACTGCGCCGCGTCGACCAGAACGCGTGCCCCGGCCCGGTGTCCGATCTGGATGACCTGCTCGACCGGTACGACGGTGCCGAGCGCGTTGGACATCTGGGTGACCGCGACCAGCTTGGTGCGGTCGGACAGCAGGGCGGTGTACTCGTCGAGCAGCAACTGCCCGGAGTCGTCGACCGGGATCACCTTGACCACCGCGCCGGTCTGCTCCGCCAGCATCTGCCAGGGCACGATGTTGGCGTGGTGCTCCAGGTGCGAGATCACGATCTCGTCGCCCGCACGGATGTGCGCGGGTCCCCAGGCCTTGGCGACCAGGTTGATCGCCTCGGTGGTGCCCCGGACGAACACGATCTCCTCGGCGGAGCCCGCACCGACGAACCGGGCGACGGTCTTCCTGGCACCCTCGTAGGCGTCCGTCGCCCGGGCGGCCAATTCGTGCGCCGCGCGGTGGATGTTGGAGTTCTCCCGCGAGTAGAACTCGACCAGCCGGTCGATCACCGCCTGCGGCTTCTGCGTGGTCGCCGCGTTGTCCAGCCAGATCAGTGGCCGGCCGTTGACCAGCTCGGACAGGATCGGGAAGTCCCGCCGGACCGCCCGCACGTCGAACGCCGGGTGCGGGTCGAGCGGCAGGCCTGCCGGGACTCCGGATACGCCGGGTTCCTGGACGAAGTAGTACGGCGAGATCGTGGCTGTCGGTGACACCGGCTCGGGAAGGGGCGGCAGCCCCAGGTGCCCGAAGCCGGGAAGCTCCGGCGCCTGAGCGGGGTACCCGGGTGCCTCGGTGAGGAAGTAGTACGGCCCGGGGTCCGGGAGTTGAGCCGGTGCGGCGGGCAGCGGTACCGGGATCACCGGCAGGGTCGGCGGCTCCGGGCTGAGCGTCGTCAGGCCGGGCGCACCCACCGCAGGAACGCTCGGCGCGTATGTGGCGGGGGCGCTGGTCGGCGGCGGCCCGGCGGGCGGACTCATCCCGGCGGTCGGCGCCGGGGGCGGCGGTTCCATTGCCGGGAGACCGGTCGGCACCGGAGGCAACGGGTCAGCGGCCGGCGAGCCGGTGGGTGCCGAAGACCGCGGGTCCGTAGCCGAAAGACCCGTCGGAACCGAAGACCGCGGGTCAGCGGCCGGCGGACCGGTGGACGCCGAAGGAGACGGTGTGCCGGCCGGCACACCGGTCGGCACCGCAGAAGACGGGTCAGTAGTCGGCGGATAGGTCGGCGCCGAAGGAGGCGGGTCGGCGGTCGACAGGCCCGTGGGTGTCGGCCATTGCGTCGGGCCGTCGAGGACGGGAGCCGCCGCCGTGTCCGCCGGCTGGCCCGGGAGCGCTCGGAAGAACTCCCCTGCCAGCCGGCTCAGCGTCTCCTCGTCCGGGAGCCACGCCGGGGCGGCTTCGTTACGGGTGGTTGGGGGCGTGGTCATGGCTACCGGTAACTCGGCGCGTAGTCATGGAACTTGTCGACCTCGACGTCGTCGAGCACGGCGAGCGCGTCCTCGGTGAGCACCGCGAGCGAGCAGTACAGGGAGATCAGGTAGGAGGCGATGGCACTGCGGTCGATCTGCATGAAGCGCACCGACAGGCCCATCCCCTGCTCGCCCGAGAGCCCGGGCTGGAACAGGCCGACCACGCCCTGGCGCGACTCACCGGTGCGCAGCAGGATGAACTTGGTCCTGCCGTTCTCCAGCGGGACCTTGTCCGACGGGATGATCGGCAGACCGCGCCAGGTCAGGAACTGCGAGCCGAACATGCTGACCGTGGCCGGCGGAACACCGCGCCGGGTGCACTCCCTGCCGAACGCGGCGATCCCTTCCGGGTGGGTGAGGAAGAAGGCCGGCTGCTTCCACACCTTCGTGATGAGGGCGTCCAGGTCGTCCGGCGTCGGCGGCCCCGCCATCGTGGAGATCCGCTGCGTGTCCGCCACGCTGGCCAGCATCCCGTACTCCGGGCTGTTGATCAGCTCGCCCTCCTGATGCTCCTTCACCGCCTCGATGGTCAGCCGCAGTTGCTGTGCGGTCTGGTTGTGCGGGCTGGAGTACAGGTCGGCGATCCGGGTGTGCAGGTCCAGGACCGTCTGGACGGCCTTGAGCCGGTACTCCCGGGGCTCCTGCGCGTAGTCGACGAAGGTGTCGGGCAGCGGCGACTCGTCGTAGTTGTCGCACTCGATGCGCACCGACTCGGGGTGAACGACCTTGTTCACCCGGTAGATTCCGGCCTCGACCGGCACCCAGGACATCAGGTGCACCAGCCAGCGAGGGGTGATGGAGGCCATCTGCGGAACGGTCTTGGTGGCGTTCGCGAGGGTCCGCGCCGCCTTGTCGCTCACCGACATCGATCGCGACGGTGGATTCACAGCCGTGGTCATACGACATGTCCTTTCCGCGCCCGGAGGCGGGGCACGCGTGTGGGGGTGAGTTCGCCGACGGGAACGCGTGCGGTCGAACTCTCTCGCACCAACTATCGATTCACCCTCGCAGCAGCCCTGGTAGCGGTCCAATGCGTGTTTTCGAGGCTGTCATCGACGCGGGCTATGATTCGCGAATGATCGACTTGAGTCGGTTGCGGGTACTGGTGGCCGTCGCCCGTGAGGGTTCGATCACCGCTGCCGCCGAGGCGCTGCACTACGCGCAGCCGTCGGTGAGCCACCAACTCGCCAAACTCGAGGCCGAGGTCGGCGTACCGCTGTTGCAGCGGATGGGGCGCGGTATCCGGCTCACCGAGGCCGGCCGGCTGCTGGTGGACCGCGCCGAGTCGATCCTCGCGCAGGTCGAGTCGGTGCACGCCGAACTGGACGAGCTGGCCGGGCTGCGCACCGGCCGGGTCCGCCTGGCCGCGTTCCCCTCGGCGCTGGCCACCCTGGTGCCGCTTGCCGCCGCCCGTGTCTCCGCCCAGCATCCCGGCGTCGAGCTGACCTTGCGCGAGGCCGAACCCCCGGACGCGATCAACGCCCTGCGCAACAACGACGTCGACGTGGCGCTGATCTTCGAGCACGGCGACCCGCCGCAACGCGATCGCCGCGACACCACGATGACACCGCTTCTCGAGGAGCCGTTGTACGTGGTCACCCCGGCGGACCGCTCCTGGGACGGCCCGCGCGCGGAGCTGGCCACCTACGCCGACACACGCTGGATCGCCGGGTGCGAACGCTGCCGCGAACATCTCGTCGCGGCCTGCGGACGGGCCGGGTTCTCGCCGGTCGTCGAGTTCGAGACCGACGACTACGTCGCCGTACAGGCACTCGTCGCGGCCGGCCTGGGCGTGAGCCTGCTGCCCGGACTCACCCTCCTCGCCAACCGGAACCCCGGGGTCAGACTCCACCGCATCGCCGGCATGCGCAGACAGGTCGTGGCCGCCGTCCACGGCAAACCGCCCGCGTCCCAGCCCGCCCAAGTGCTCCTCGACGCCCTCGACGCGACCGTCTCCGAACCGGAATGGCCGTCCTGACGGGACATACGGGTGCGTGCGCGGGAGAACGGACCGAGCGCGGCGATCTTCCCGATCACCGCGCTCGCCGTACCGTAAGACGCTGGTCAGGCCGGGACCGGCTCCTGCGAGGGCTGGGCGGCGTCCGGACGCGCGGGCCGCAGCAGACGTTCCGCCAGGGGACCGAAGATCAGACCGATGGCCGCCCAGAGGATGAGCTGCGCGGCGACCGAGTAAAAGCGGAAGTCGAACAGCACGTCGGCGGGGAAGCCCGGATAGACGATGGTGCCCTTGGAGTCGGTCAGCGGCAGCGGTGTCTCGGTGGCGTGGTTGCCGAAGTTGGCCTTGTTGTACGAGAGATGGCCGAGCTGCGGCAGGAGCAGCATGACGATCCCGATCGCGACGACGAACGCGGCGCCTGCCAGGAGAGAGGCGTTCCAGTTGCCGAAGCGTGCCTGGAGCCGCTTGCCGAGGTAGACGGCTCCCGCGAGGAAGGCCACCGAGCACACGATCATGATCAGGTACAGGGCGCTGCGCTGCTGGATGGTCTCTTCGTGGCCGATCGCGGGCGGGTTGGCCGGGTACTTCAGGAACGGCACCAGGTACATGCCGAGGAACCCGCCACCGGCGACGAGAAGCGCCAGGTTGCGGGCGCGCACACCGCCGGTGCGGCCCAGGCAGACGGTGTAGGCGACGGCGAACAGGGCGCCCATCGCCATGCCGAAGAAGATCATGCCGACGCCGATGCCGACGTTGGCCTGGATGGTCCGGCTGAAGAGGTCGGGGCCGGCGGCCTCGACGGGCATGCCCGCCGCCTTGTCCAGCGCGTTCTGGGCGGCGTCACGGCCGTTCTCGTAGTCGATGGCCTTGGCGATCTGCGGCTCGGCGAATATCCGCGCGAACACGAACGCGAGCAGCCCGGCCACTGCGCCGGCGAGGATGCCGCGCAGTATGAGCTTCTTTTCCATGTCGAGTTGTCCGTACGTCCAGGTGCCGGTGAGGGTCAGTGGCAGGGGAAGCCGAGGAAGTGGCGGGCGTCGTGGACGAACTCGTGGACGTGCATGTCGTTGCCGAACACCGACACGGCGCCCTGGTCGACACCGATGAAGTAGTAGACCGCCAGCGCGATCAGCGCGGTGCCGACCAGCCAGACGATCGACTTCGAGACCGGCAGGACAACCGGCGTGGACACCGGACGGGATGTGGAAATGCTGCTCAAGGTGAGCCCTCCTTCGGGATCGTGCGTCCCTTGCGTGTACGGGCGAGTGAGGGTTCAGTGTCTGACTCGCCCACCACCTTCCGGCGGCGGGCTCACAGTGGCGCGACCGTGCTGGAATTCCACCAGCTTCCTTATGCCATCACTACAGGGGGAGAGTACGGCGCGTCTCTCCAGGCCGTCAATCAGGCCCGTTCCCACAACCGGTTGGCGCTACGGCCCCGGTCACGCCCCATAGGGGAATGCCGGGTGGGTCGGCCGCAGGCGCCCCGTCGGCCCGGCAGGGGCGGCACTACGCTGCGATGTGCGGCCCAAGCTCCCGGCCGCAGCCAGTTGCTCCGCCCCCGGGGAGACACGTGGTGCACGTGGGTCTCAACAGCGCCTCCGTGAGCCTCCGTTGGGCCAGAGCGGACTTGACCGCCGGGCATCGACGACGCCGCCCGGACGGCGACACCGCTCCGAGATCATCGCCACACGCGGGGCCGCCGACGCCCGCGACATCCACACCGTGATCGCCACCCGGCGCGGTCTGGAAGCCGGCGGCCGGATCGCGCTCGCCCTCTCGCTGTTCCGCCCGCCTGGGCGGCGGGCACCGCCATGCTCTCGCTGGCCCAAGATCCTGGTCTACAACTTCCTGCTCGCACCGCTCTTCGAGTGGGGCATCGCGCTGTACGACCTGGAACCCGATGCCGTAGCCGCCGGCCGCAAGTCGTGGCGCTCCTTCCTGGACGACGTGAGCGGGTTTCTCACCAAGGCCGCCCGTCAACTCGCCAAGGACTACGTGGTCTTCCCGCTGCTCGCCGGCCCGTACGTACGCCAGCGCCGTACATCGTCGATCTCCACGCCCACCGGAAGGTACTGCCCCGCCCAGCCGCGCCCGCGCACTCCGGCCGCACGGCGACCACCCGGCCTGCGGGGTGGCGGGCGGAGAGCAGCGGGTCGATCAGGGCGCGGTAGTCGTCGGGCGCGAGGGGAGTCGCGAGAGGGCTCAGAGGGCACCGGCGAACCGACCGCCGCGGCCAGTGCGTGACCGCCGCCACGGTTGGAGAGAGCGGCGAAGGCATCGGTCAACGCCCGCCGCCTGAGAGCCGGTTCGCGTAGGTCCGGCATGGGCAGGAACCTCTCTTGCCACAGGGCAGTCACGGGGGGCGAGTTCGACCGACGCTCCGCCCACGCTGTCACACGGGTGGCGTATTCACATGGCGTGGTGGCAGACGGCCGCTTACTACTGGACAGGATCAGCTTGTTCATCGCGCTTCGGGGGGCGATAGCAGGATCAGTCTCTTCATGGAGCCGAGCATGACCACCCGCTCTTTCTCGCCCAGCCCGGACCACCCCGCCATACCTCACGACAGCGCGGCCCACCCGCTCACACCCGCCGCCGGCGAGTACGCCGATCCGATGCACCGCCTGGTGCATGCCGCCGTAGCCGATCGGCCACTGGAAGAGGTCCTTCAGCTCATCACCTTGCTGGAGCAGTCGCCGAAGTACGCCCAGGCCACCGTCGACGCCCTGCGGGCGGTCGGTGTGGACCGGTCCGTGGAGGACGTGACGCGGCTCGTCACGCTGCTGACCCAGCCGCCGCGCAATCCCGACTGCGCCGACGAGGCGATCCGCGCCGCAGCCGAATCCCGGCCCGTGGAGGACGTCACCCGGCTGATGGCTCTGCTGCACCGGGCGCCACTGGAGCGGCACTGCGGCGAGGAGGCGGTGCGGGCAGCGGCGAGCAGGCCGGTCGAGGAGCTCGTCCTGTTGATCGGCCGCCTGTCCGAGGAACAGGGCGCACCTGCCCACTTCCCGGGAGTGGCCGCGTTTCCGTCCACCGCTCCGGTGTCACAGGAGCCCGGACGAGCCCCGGAACGCGCGGGCGAGGACGACCCTGCAGCTCGTGAGCACCGTCCACGGCGTCCGCGTACGGCGACGCGGCCCACCGCTCCCCCGGTCTGGCCAAGGCTCATCGCGGCGGTGGCGCTCGTCCTGTGCGGGCTGTCCTACTTCCCGCTGCACCCCGACGGAGCCTCCGGCCCGGCCTACGGGTTCGCGCTCGGTGTCTCGGTCCTGTGCGTTCTGCTGGCACCGGCGCTGATCCTCCACGGCAGCCTGTCCGTGCTCTCCGTGTCCGTGGTGGTGCCGGTCGCGCTGGCGGCGATCCAGTTGTTCGACGGGCGGTTCCATTCATCGCGCCTGTCCGAGGCGCTGCGGATCACTGCCGCGCCGCCCTGGTTCGCGGGGCTGATGGCCGTACTCGCGGCGCTGGCGGCGCTCACGGCCCTGCTCGTGCTGCTCGCCTCGCGGAGGTTCGGCAGGCATCTCGATCTTCCCGACCCTTCTGCTCACCGACCGCTGGCCGAGGCCGGTCGGACACCTCAGTAGGGTCGGCCGACCACCGCCGTACGACGACGGCCTCCGCTCAGCCGGAGCGGGGGCTCACGTCTCAACGAGTGGTGGCGGCAGGGCTGTTCACGGTGCTGCCGGCGGACGGCACGGCCGATGCCGAGGTCTCGGGGCTGGAGCTGACGCCCGCGCCGTGGCTCGGGGCGGTACCGGAGCTGGTGTCCGGCGCCGCGCTCGCGGGCGGTGAGGTGGCGCTGTCCGTCTGCGGTCCCGTGCCGCTGGACGTGAGCGGTGTGGGTGTCGGGCTCTGTGCGGGAGCGTGCGTGCCGGCCGAGCCACCGCCCAGTGAGGTTCCCGTGCCCGATTCGTTCCTGACCGCGGCGGCCACCGGCTTGCCCATGATCAGTTCTCCCGCGGTCACCGTGACCATCGCCAGGGCGAACACCAGGCCTGTCGCCAGGGCGTACTTCTTCCATCCGATGGACTTCCAGAAGGAGCCGCCGGTCCGATAGGTGGTCACCGACTCGTCTCCGGAGGGGGCGCCGGGCGGTGCGGCATCATCGGTCGGCGCTTCGGCCGATATCCCGAACGCCGCCCGGGCGTCCGCGCGTTGCAGCGCCCGCTCCTCACTCGGCGTCAGCGCCATCGCCACCGACGGCACCCGCCTGCGGATGCCCTCGCCGGTCCGTCGGAAGGCGTGCTGGAAGACCGCGGCGCCGGTGGTCGCACTCGTGCTGACCACGGCGGCGCCGATGAGCGTCCCGGTCACTCCCAGCAGGGAAGCCAGCACCAGCCCTCGAAGAGGCATGTGCAAGGGACGACTGCCCGGCTCGCGGTGTTTCACCTCACCTCGGGGCAAGCGTCTGGGTGAACGGGGTCACAGGGCGTTCCTGGCGTTCGCCGTCCACGGTGATGTCGACGACCTCGTTGTAGAAGGCGAGGAGGTCCTTGACGGCGCTCACCGCGGGCAACGGCTCCGGGTAGCTCCAGACGATGTTCGGCGGAACACCGGGAACACCGGCCTCGTCCCGCCACGACCAGTACACGGCGGTCCCCTTGTAGGGGCACCCGGTGCTGTGGTCGGTCGGTTCGAACAGGTCCAGGCGGACGTCCTCGCGGGGGAGGTAGTACCGGGTCGGCAGGCCGGTCTCGAAGAGGAGGACCGGGCGGTGGGTGTCGGCGACGACCGTGCCGTCGATCTCCACCCGGACATGACGGCTGCTCGGGATGGCGTCGACCCGTTTGTGCGGGTCTCGGGGGTGGATGAAGATCTCTTCCTCCTCCTCGTACCAGTGGTCCAGCCCCCGGCCGACCCGCCGGAACCACTCGAAGGAGATGTGCCCGGCCAGGTCGTCGGCGGGGAAGGTCCAGGCCGCGTTCTCGACCACCACGCCGTCGGCTTCGAGGTCGTAGAAGACCAGTGATCCGGTGTGGGTCCCGGTCGGGGGGTTCTTCGCCGGGCGGAGCAGGTCCTGGCGGACCTCGTCGTGCGGGAAGGCGTACAAGGGCACGGGGACTCCGGGCTCCCACACGAGGACGGGGTGCCTGCTGTCGACGACGGTGATGTCGCCCTTGCGACCGCGCACCCAGCGTGGGCTCGGCTCCCACAGGAGTCCTTCGGGGGTGGTCCTGACGTCTCGTGCGGTGGGGAACGTGCTCATGGGCGGCTCTCCTTCGGACTGTGTTGACGGAGTCGTTCCATTGAGGCGCGACGTCATTCCATCGATGCCCGGGTGGGTTCGACGTCGGCGGCGGGCCTGTACACAAAGCTGACAAGAAGCTGTCACACGCGGAATGGAATCTCTCGCCGGGCGAGCGGGGTTGGCACCACCGGCACGACCTCATGTCGAGGCCGGGCCTCGTGCGACGAAGGAGTGACCATGACCGTTGACCTCGCTACGGCGGATCTCCAGGCCTTCACCCAGGAGTGGCTGGAGTGGTATCGCGGGCAGGAGGAACGGCTGGCCGCCCCGCACGGGTTCCTGGCGATCACCGGGCTGCGCTGGCTCGACGACCGGCCGCAGCGGTTCCCGGACGCGCCGGGCGCCTGGTGGACCGACGCCGACGGGGTCGCCGTAGCCCTGGACGACGGCGAGCAACTCGTCGTGGCGGGCACGCCGGTGCGGGGTGAGCACCGCTTCGGCGTCCTGCCCGAGCGTGGCGGTGTCGAGGCGGTCTGGGGCGATGCCGTGATCGAGGTGGCCAGGCGTGGTGGCCACGACATCGTGCGGCCACGGCACCCGGACGCGCCGTTGCGTACCGCCTTCGCCGGTACGCCCGCCTACGCGCCGGATCCCCGTTGGGTGGTGCGGGGGCGTTACACCGCGTTCGACACACCGCGTCCGACGACGGTGGGCGCCGCCGTCGAGGGGCTGGAGCACGTGTACGACGCGCCGGGCCGGGTCGAGTTCGAGCTGGACGGGCACCCGCTGGCCCTGACCGCGTTTCCCGGGCGTGGCCCGGGCGGACTGCTGGTGCTCTTCACCGACGCGACCTCCGGGGTGACCACCTACGCCGCGAACCGGGCCCTCGCGCTCGCCCCGCCGGACGCCGACGGTACGGTCGTCCTGGACTTCAACCGCGCGGCGAACCTGCCGTGCGCCTACACCGACCTGGCCACCTGCCCGCTGCCGCCGGCGGAGAACCGGCTGCCGGTGGCTATCGAGGCCGGGCAGAAGACACCTCGCGAGCGCGGCGGGGTCTGACCCGCGTAGCGGCTGCGCCCGGGACAGCGGTGGGTCTCGGGCGGTGTCCGGCTGGAAGTCGGTGCGGTACGGGCCGCCTCGCCCCCTTTCGACAACCATGCGCGCCCTTGAGCCGTCACCCTTGGTGGCGCTTCGGTTGTCGCGCGGCCGTACCCCCACCGACTCCGCGCACGGACGCCGCGCAGGAATGAGGCCGTATGCTCCGCATTCACTTCACCTCGCAGGATCTGCAGAACATCCGGGTCGCCCGCCGGCCGCATGCTCTCTGGGAACTCGTGTGCGGTGTCTGCCGGTTGGACGCGCGGCAGGGGGCGCTGGAATTCGGGCACTGGCGCCGTTCGGTGCGCGAGGGGTTGGCGAAGGATCCGCGAGCCCGGCGTGCTCTGTCGCCCTTGCAGACGCTGATTCCTCCTGCGGGATACATCCCCGACTTCCTCACGCCGTCGGTCACGAGCGGCGGTCTGGCCGGCGGCCTCGACGAGATCCGGACAACTCCCCGCAGCCGGTTGACCCGTGAGCTGTCCCGGCTCGCCGAGTCCCGTCCGCTGCCGTCCTGGGTCGCCACCCTCGACAGGCCGGGCGCCAAGGCTCTGGAGCCCTTGACGCGAGCCCTGGAACTGTCCTGCGAGACGCTGCTCGAACCGTACTGGCCGCGCATCCAGTCGGCCGTCGGCGACGATGTCGAACTGCGTACCCGCGCGCTCCTCGACGGCGGCACCTCCGCGCTGCTCAACGCGCTGCGTCCGCACGCCCGTTGGTGCGCTCCCGTCCTCGAAGTGGACTATCCCGTGGACCGCGAGCTGCGGTTGGCGGGGCGCGGCCTGCTCCTCATCCCGTCGTACTTCTGCTGGCGCAGGCCCACCGCCCTCGCGGACCCCGAGCTCGGGCCCGTGCTGGTCTATCCGGTCGCCAAACAGCCGCTGGAGATCGTCCGCGCGAGCAAGGACGGCCTGGAGCGGCTGCTGGGCCGTACCCGCACTGTCGTACTGGCGCATCTGGCAAGCCACGGCGGGCGTACGACGTCCGAGGTGGCGACGGCGGCCAACATCGCGCTGCCCAGCGCCAGTTATCAGCTCGCCGTGCTGCGCGACGGGGGTCTCGTCGCCAGTCACCGGGAGGGCCAGTTCGTCCGGCACTCGGCAACACCGTTGGGGCTGCGCCTGCTTGACCGATAGCTCACAGCGCGGGCGCGGTGGCCACCGTACGCAGGGGGACGGTGGCCACCGCGAGCGCGGGTCAGCCCGCCTGCCGACGGTAGGTCGCGGAGCGGCGGGTGAGGGGTTCCCGCAGGTCCAGGTGCTCGCGCAGGGTCGTACCGGTGTACTCGGTGCGGTAGACGCCACGTTCCTGCAGGGCGGGGACGAGCAGGTCGACGATGTCGTCGAGGCCGTCGGGGATCAGATACGGCGTGACGTTGAAGCCGTCGACGGCGCCGTGCCGGACGAAGTGGGCGAACTTGTCGGCCAGGCCGGCCGGCGTGCCGACGTGGCCGCGCTGGGGGCCGAGCGCGATGACGGTCTCGCGCAGGGACCACCGGTTCGCGTCGGCCTTCTCCCGCCATTCGGCGACCACTTGGCGGGGGTCGGCGATCCGCCGTGCGCCGAAGGAGCCGTCGTTCTCGGCGACGACCGGGTCCTCCTTGGGCAGTGGTCCGTCGGCGTCGCGGTCGGAGAGGTCGAGGCCCCAGAGGAGTCCGGCGATGCCCAACGCGGTGGCGGGGGTGACCTGTTGGAGGCGGATCCAGCGCTTCTTCTCCAGTGCCTCCTCCTCCGTGGCGCCGATGATGATCTCGGTGCCGGGCAGGATGCGCAGGTCGTCGTCGGGCCGGCCGACGGCCCGCAGTCGGCGCCGGAGGTCGTCGGCGAAGGCGAGCGCGTCGTCGAAGTCGCTGCCGTGCGCGGAGAAGATGACGTCGGCGTTGCGCGCGGCGAAGTCCCGGCCCTCGCCGGAGTCCCCGGCCTGGAAGATCACCGGGTGGCCCTGGGCGCTGCGCGGCAGGGTGGGCGTGAGGTCGACGTCGAACTGCGGTCCCTGGTGGCGGACTTGGCGTACGGCGCCGGGTGCCGCCCAGGCCGGGGCACCTGCCGAGCCGGAGACGGCGCCGTCCTCCCAGCTGTCCCAGATCGCGCGGGCGACGGTGAGGAACTCCTCGGCGCGCCGGTACCGGTCGGCGTGGTCGAGATAGCCGCCGCGGCGGAAGTTGGCGCCGGTCCAGGCGTTGTCGGTGGTCACCACGTTCCAGCCGGCGCGGCCCTCGGAGAGCAGGTCGAGGCCGGACAGGCGGCGGGCGAGGTCGGCCGGTTCGTTGAAGGTGGTGTTGGAGGTGCTGACCAGGCCGATGCGGTCCGTTACGGCGGCCAGCGCGGCGAGTTGGGTGAGGGCGTCGGGCCGCCCGGCGACGTCCAGGTCGTGGATCAGTCCGTCGACCTCGCGCAGCCGCAGCCCCTCCCCCAGGAAGAACGCGTCGAACAGGCCCCGTTCGGCGGTCTGCGCCACGCGCCGGAAGTTGGCGGGGTCGATCTGGGAGCCGCTGGCCGGGTCGGACCAGATGGTCCAGTGGTTGACGCCCTGGAAGAAGACGCCGAAGTGGAGTTGGGCGTCGGGGCGGGGGACGTCGAGGGGGTCGGTGCGGGTCATCGGACGTCCTCCTGGGCGGCCACGGCGGCGTAGCGGTTGGCGGGCCGGTCGAGGCCCAGGTGGGCGCCCAGGGACGCGCCGGGCAGCGGGCGGACGGCGTGCCGCCGCTCGAAGAGGTGGGGCAGGACGAGCCGGGACAGCTCCGGAAGGTCCTCGTCCAACACGAGGGGATGCAGGCGCACTCCGTCGACCACACCCCTCAACTCCCCCAGCAGCGCGGCGAGTCCGGCGGCGGAGCCGATGTGGCGCAGCCGTCCCCGGTCGCGCCACGGCGCATGCCGCTCAAGATCGGCCACGCGTTCCTCGGCCGTGGCGTCCGCCGTGTCGAGGGCGACCTCAACCTCCGCGAAAGTGCGCGGAGTTCCGGCGGCGCCCGCGCCCGCGCCGACCGCCGCGAGGTCGCGGCCCGCGACGAGGGCGACGTCGAGTTGGCCGGCGGGCACGAGGCCCGGGTCGCCGAGCACGACGAGTTGGCCCTGCGGCGGACGCGGCACGATCGCCGGGCCCTTCACGGCGTAGGTGTCGCCGGTGAAGTCGACGTAGTGCAGCCGGTCGCGGTCGAGGTAGCGGCTGGTGGCCACGGACCGGATGACCGCGTCGTCCTCCCAGGAGTCCCACAGGGCACGAACGACCTCGACACCGTCACGGGACTCGCGGGCGCGGGCCCCGGCGTCCTCGACGAGCGGACGCCCCCACACCGAGGCCGCCTCGGCACGCGTCTCCTCGCTCACCACCCACCCGGCACGCCCGACCGAGATGTGGTCCAGGGACGCCAACTGGCTGGAGACATGGAAGGGTTCGGCGTACGTGAGCGGTACGACGGGTGCGACGCCGACGACACTCGTCGACGCGGCGATGAACGCGGCCCGCTCCACCGCGCCGATCCGGCCGACCGCGTCGGGCGTTGCCCCGGGCGGGAGTGCGCCGTCCTCCAGGGTGAGCAGGGTGAACCCGGCGTTCTCCGCGCCGACGGCGACGCGGGCCACCCGGCGCGGGATGAGCAGCTGGTCGGGCGAGTGGGCGGCGCGGCGCCAGGCCGCGGGATGGGCGCCGTCGCCGTCGATTTCGAGGGCGAGCCGCAGGGCGGGGCCGGACATGGGTGTTCCTTCCGAGGGCACGACGAGACGGCCGGCCCGACGGGCCGGCGCGGGTCAGGGGCGTGCGGAAGGACAGACGGCGGAGGCGGTACGGCAGTAGTCCACATGCCGCCGGATGATCAGCCGCGTACCCGCGCCGGCACCATGGGGTGCGTCGCCGTGTACGCGCATCGGGGCCTCCACCTGTCCGGGAGCGGTCGCTTCAACCTACGTCGTCGCCCCCGGAAGATGTCAAGAACATTAGATGTACGCGCATGAGACCGTACGGCGGCGACGCACTCGACCGTCCTGCTCACCAGGGCGCCTACTGAGCGGCGTCGGGTGCGGCGAGGCCGAGTTCGCGTTCGCCGAGGGGACGGAAGAAACGCTCGACGTCCGTGTCCGGCACCTCGGCGAGTGTGGGCGGGGACCAGCGCGGGTTGCGGTCCTTGTCGATGATCTGGGCGCGGATGCCCTCCACCAGGTCCGGGGCGGACAGGGCGTGGCAGGAGACGCGGTACTCCTGGTCCAGGACATTCTCCAGTGCGCCCAGTCGCCGGGCCCGGCGGAGTGCGGCGAGGGTGACCTTGAGGGAGGTGGGTGACCTGGTCAGCAGGGTCTCGGCGGCTTCCTTGGCCGCGCTGTCGCCGTGGTCGAGCAGGCGCCCGACGATGTCCTCGACGGTGCCGGCGGAGTAGCAGGCGTCGATCCAGACCCGCGCGGCGGCGAGTTCACCGGGCGAGGCCGGTCGCACGTACCGGCCCAGAACCTCGCGTACCGGTGCCTGGGCGAGGTCGTCGAGCACCGCCGGCAGGGACTGCGACGGTACGTAGTGGTCGGCGAGGTCGCACAACAGGGCGTCGGACGCGCAGACTTGGGCACCGGTCAGCGCCAGGTGGGTGCCGAGTTCGCCGAGTGCGCGGGCGAGGAGATAGGTGCCGCCGACGTCCGGTACGAAGCCGATGCCGGTCTCGGGCATGGCTACGCGCGAGCGTTCGGTGACGATCCGGAAGCCGCCGTGCGCGGAGACGCCGACACCGCCGCCCATGACGATGCCGTCCATGACGGCGACGTACGGCTTCGGGTAGCGGCCGATCCGAGCGTTCAGCCGGTACTCGTCGCGCCAGAAGGCGGCCGACGCCGATCCGTCCCCGTCACGCGCGTCGTCATGGATGGCGCGGATGTCGCCGCCCGCGCACAGCCCCCGCTCCCCCGCGCCGGTGAGGACGACGGTCTCGACGGCCGGGGCGTGCTCCCAGGCCGTCAACGCCTCGTCGATACGGCGGACCATGGTGTGGGTCAGGGCGTTGAGCGCCCTGGGGCGGTTGAGGGTGAGGTACGCGGCACGTCCCTCGGTACGCAGGAGTACGGAGTCGTCGGTGCCGGGGCGCATGGGCTTGTCGGTTCCTTCCAGGATCTGGTGGACCCGCGGGTCCCGGACGATCTTCCCGATACCGTAATCGCTCGGCCGGCCGCAGCGGCGACGTGGGGAAAAGGGTTGGCAGCGAGGACGAACGGGCTGCTAACTTCCGTAGGCCGTGACAACACGCGAGGAGGTGGGACCCGTGAACGCTGTATCCGTACGGGTGCTCTCCCTCGTCTCCACGGTCGAGCCAGTGACATAGGTGTCGCCGGGAGCGCCTCCGCACCAAGGCGATCCCGAAAGGCCACACCATGAACACTGACCATTTCTCCTTCACCGCGGATACCACGTCGAGCGGTGTCATCCAGCACGACTTCACCATGGGTGAGGTCACCGGCGCCCTCTGGTCACCCGAATCCGGTGCCGAGCACGCGCCCCTCGTCCTGATGGGGCACGGCGGCGGCAACCACAGGAAGTCACCGGCGATGGTGGGCCGTGCCCAACTCCTGGTGATCCAGGGCGGTTTCCACGTCGCCGTCATCGACGCCCCCGGTCACGGCGGCCGACCCCGCACGGCGTACGACGAGTCGGAGATCGCCGCGATGCAGCAGGCGATGGCGTCGGGCGAACCGGTCGGCGAGATCGTCGTCCGGTACAACGCCCACCTGGCGGAGCGCGCCGTACCGGAGTGGCGCGCGGCCCTGGACGCCCTCCAGAAGTTGCCGGAGATCGGCGCCGACGGACCCGTCGGCTACTACGGCCTGAACATGGGCACCGCGATCGGGGTGCCGCTGACGGCGGTCGAACCCCGGATCACCGCCGCGGTGTTCGGCCTCCACTGGCCCGAGGCCCTGGCCGAGTACGCCCGGCGGATCACCGTTCCGATCGAGTACGCGCTCCAGTGGGACGACGAGTACATCCCGCGCGCGTCCGGTCTCGCGTTGTTCGACGCCTTCGCCTCGAAGGAGAAGTCGTTGCACGTCAACTCGGGCGCGCACAAGGAACTGCCCAGGTTCGAGGCGGAGAGCGCGGTCCGGTTCTTCGCCCGCCATCTCGTCCGGGAGGTACCGACACCCGCCTGACCTGACGGGCACCGGGCACTAGGCCGTCGAGGGCGCTCCGGCGTCCTCGACGAGGTCGAGCCCCGTCATGAGTTCGGCGAAGGCGCGGGCGGCCGTGGGCGACGAGAAGAGCCGGTCGAGCCGGGCGCGGGCCAGGCCGCGCCGGAAGGGGCCGGAGCCGGTGGCGTCGCCCGCGTCGTGGAGCATGCGGGTCATCCAGTGGGAGAACTCCTGGTCGTTCCAGACGCGGCGCAGGCAACGCTCCGAGTACGTGCGCAGCGCCGTGTCGTCGTGGTCGTGGACGGAGTCCCGTACGGCTCGGGCGAAGAGATCGGCGTCGTAGAGAGCGAGGTTCATGCCCTTGCCGCCCATCGGGGAGACGATGTGGGCCGCGTCGCCGACGAGGAAGAGGCGGCCGTACTGCATCGGGTCGTGGACCAGGCTGCGGAGCCGGAAGATCTCGCGGTCGGTGATCGGGCCGGAGACGAGGTCCGGGTCGCCGAGGCGGGTGCGCAGCGCGTCCCGGACGCGGGCGTCGGACCAGGCGTCGGGGTGGTCGTCGGGCGGGCACTGGAGGTAGTAGCGGCTGGTGTACGGGCCGCGCGGGAAGTGGGCGGCGAAGCCCTGCGGGCTGACGGCCAGGAGCGGATGTGCCGGCGGCGGGGCGTCGGCCAGGACCGTCAGCCAGCCGATGCCGTGATCGAAGGCGTACGGCGTGAGGGCCCCGTCGGGGACGGAGGTGCGACTGATGCCGTGGTCACCGTCGCAGCCCGCGACGAAGGCGCAGGTGATCGTGCGGAGGGTGCCGTCCGGGGTGCGGTAGCGGACGGTCGGGTGATCGCCGGTGAGGTCGTGCAGGGAGACGTCCGCGGCCTCGAAGCGCAGGTCGCCGCCGTCCGCGAGATACGCGGCGGTGAGCTTCTGGACCAGCATCTGCTGGGGGCAGAGGCGGGCCGTGAGACCTTCGGAGCCGTCGTGGTCGGAGACCAGATGGGTCTCGCCGTCGACCCGGAGTTCCAGGATTCCGTCGTGCGGGACACCGCCCAGGACGCGGTCGGCCAGTCCCCAGGAGTCGAACATGCGCACGGCGCGCGTCTCGACGATGCCGGCGCGCTGGCGCTGCGCCACGTACTCGCGGGTGTGACGTTCCAGGACGACACAGTCGATCCCGGCGCGCCGCAACAGGTTCGCGACGGTCAGACCGGCCGGGCCCGCGCCGATCACGACCACCGTCGTGGATTCCGGTGACGTGCTCAACTCCCGTGCACTGTCAGCCACTTGCCCACCTCCGGGGTCACCCTAGCCGAGCGGGCCAGGTAGCCGGATCTGTTTCGGATCGTCCGAACGGGGCACTCGCGAGCGCAGTCCAGTGCTTCGGCAAGCAGGCACGGTCCCTTCCCGTTCTTCTCCCGCGAGGAGTGTCATCGTGCCCCTTCCCTGCTCCGGCACCACAGCGCCCGGCCCCGCGCACCGGCGGACGTCCACCGTCTCCTCGGGTGAACACCCGCCCGGGGAAAGGGAGTTGGTATCGTGATGAAGCGCTGGGGCGGTGTTCCCCTGAAGGTCGGCACGACCGGGTTCGTGACAGTGGCGGACGACGACGCGGCGATCGTCGGCGCGGAGTTGGTGTACCGGCCGGACGACTGCCTGGCGGTACGCCTCGTGCTCCTCGGCCCCGACGGCATGCGAGTCACCTGGATCTTCGCCTGGGAACTGCTCGCGCTGGGCCTGATGTTCCCGGCCGGCGACGGGGACATCGCCGTACGCCCCGCGCCGGGCCCGATCGCGGGCGTCGAGGTGGCCCTCGTCACCGCGTCCACCGCACGGGTGTGGCTGCCCGTGCGGGACGTCGCCGACTTCGTGCGGAAGGTGCGGAAGAGGGTCGGCCGCGACGTCCGCGGTATCGCTCCCGCGCTCGACCAGGAACTCGCCGCGATCACGAGCGAGGCGTAGGAGGAGCGGGGAGCGGGGAGCGCGCGAGGGTGGCGGTCGCCGTCGGCCTTCAGGGAGCCCACCGGAATACGGCCGTACAGGCCGAGCAGCAGCTTACCGGCCGTGCCCTGGGCGGAGGCGTCGGCGCCGGTGGCCGGCGTGCGGAGCGGGGTACTCGATGACAGCCGGCTCATACGGCCAGGCTTCCGGCCCCGCGCAGCAGGTGGACAGGAACTCGTCGAACCCGTCGAGTGCCGCTTCTTCCGGCAACGGCTGCGGGACGGTTGTGGCGATGCCCTCAGGGGCCCCGTAGGCGGAGCGTCGGCGGGCTCCGTGGCCACGGTGGCGGCCCGGCGGTGGTGGACCCCGCCCAGGTGCACCACCAGATCCCGCGGCGTCCACTCGGGGCAGGTCGGCACCCCAACGGTCAGGCTTCGAGGGCCTGTTGGACCGTCGGATGGCAGGCGATGAAGCCGTCGATGCCGACGAGTCGGATGATGCGCAGCACGGCTGGGGTGGCTCCGGCCAGTCGCAGCCAGCCGTCCGCATCGGCGAGAGCGCGGTGGACGGCGATGAGGATGTTGATGCCGCTGGAGTCCATGAAGGTGACACGGCGCAGGTCGATGACGACGTGGGGTGCGGCGCCGTCCGGCAGTTCCAGCGCTTTCCTCAGGGAACCGCCTGTCTCCTGGTCGATCTCTCCGGCCACAGCCACGACCAAGGTGCCGTCGACGACGTCGGTCCTGACCGACAACCGCTCCGGCTGCCCCGCTTGTTCGGTGTCCGCCATCTGTCCTCATACACACGTCGGTGAGCGCTACGGATCAGGATTTCATCCGAAGTGCTGCCCCGCATCGTACGGTTGATGCCCGCGTCCGGTGGTGCCGACGGAAATTGACGGAGTGGGCGTTACCTCGCGGGGTATGCGCGGGGCACGCAGAAGGCGGTGAAACGATCCGGATGGAACCAGATTCATCGGAGGACGACGACACAGCGCCGCAGGCACCCGCACCGGCCATACGGTCCACCGTGGCCTTGGACGGGGACGGAGACGGTTCGTGCATCGCCGAGGCCCGTGGGCTGGCCGCGAGGTTTCTCGCCCGTGCGAAGGCCGAGTACGGGCTGCCGGTGTCGGCCCGTGCCGTGGATCTCACGCAGCTGGTGGTCAGCGAGTTGGTCACCAACGCCCTCAAGTACGCGCCCGGTCCCGTGTTGATGGATCTGCGGATCGTCGACGCCCTGGTCGAGGTGGAGGTCTGGGACTCCGACCCGGTTCTGCCGGTCGCCCTCGCCGCTGACGCCCAACGGGTCGGCCAGCACGGTCTGGAGATCGTACGGGCCGTCGCGCGAGGCTTCGAGGCACAGCGCGAACCGGTGGGCAAGCGCATCACCGCCCGCATCGCTCTGACGGACGCCCCGGACGGGAGCATCAACGGCGACGGCCCGTCACATGCGTGAGGCGCAGGTCCCAAGCACCAGTCCACGCAGCCTGGTTGAGGCAACTACGCCGTCGGCGGGATGCGGTACACGGAGACGTGCGAACCCGACTCCGCGGTGAACTCGGCCCCGTCCCAGTCCGCATGCCTGGACTCCAGCTCGAACCCGGCCAGTTGAGCCATGAGATCGAGTTCGGCCGGCCAGACGTAGCGGTGCGGGCTGCGATACAGCCGCGCCTGCTCGGTCTCGTCGATCCGGAAGTGGTGCGAGACGACGTGCTGGCGCAGGATGTCGTAGGTGTCCAGACCGATGTAGTCGGCGTCGGTCCGCCAGACAGTGGCCGTCCGCCCCGGCGGGAGTCTGCGCAACTCCGGTACCCACAACTCGATCACGAACCGGCCGCCGGGCGTGAGATGGCGGGCCGCGTTGCGGAAGCACTCGACCTGCTCGGCCTGGGTGAGCAGGTTCGAGATCGTGTTGTAGACGAGATAGACCAGGTTGTATGTCCCGGGGACGACGGTGGTCGCCATGTCGCCGATGGTCACGGGGATCGTTGCTTCGTCGGCCTTGGTTCGCAGCTGCTCCACCATCGGCGGTGACAACTCGATGCCGGTGACGGGGACTCCGCGCTCGGCGAGCGGGACCGCCACCCGTCCGGTCCCGACGGCGAACTCAAGCGCCGCGCCGTCCCCCGCGAGCTGTGCGAGGCGGTCCACGGTCGGCCCGACAGTATCGGGCGCGAACATGCCGGTGCCGGGCGTGTCATACCGCTGAGCGGCGTCAGCGTCCCAGATCTTCTCCTGCCACATTCCGTCAACACTCGCCGCCGGCCGCCGAGTTGTCCAACGCATTTGCCGCACGCGCGAGCGGGCGTCGTCGAACTGCGGTCTGACGTTTCTCGCTCACCCTCCAGGATATTGTGGAAATGGCCAAGGAAATTTCGACCTGGGCGCGCGGTTGGAGCCCGCCTACGCGATCCACGGGGACAACTTCGACTGGTCCGCCACGGCCGACCACCTCACGCTCTACGTCTCGAACGGCATGGGCGAGGGCATAGAGGCGTCACTCCTGACGAACCTCGCGGTCAACGCCCTGCGCGACGCACGCCGGGCCGGCATCCCGCTCGGCGACCAGGCGGCCCTCGCGGACCAGGCCGTGTACGCGCGCTACCGGGGCCGTAGCCACATGTCCGTGTTGATGTTCGACTTCGCACTCACCACCGGGCGTGCCCGGGTGGTGGACGCCGGGTCACCGCAGACGCTGCGGCTGCGTGACGGAGTGGTGGAGCGGGTCGCCTTCGACGCACAGTTGCCGCTGGGGAAGTTCGAGGACACCGGCTACGTCGAGCAGGACGTCCGGATCGAACCCGGGGACCGGCTCCTCTTCGTCAGTGACGGGGTGTACGCCGTCGCCCCGCCCCAGGGTGAGGCGCACGGGGACGCGGCGCCGGCGCGGGCGATCCAGCACACGAGGCTGCTGCCCGCCGCCGACGTATCTTCAGCGCGCTGTCGGCGGCCAGTTCCTCCACCAGAAGCGCGTCACCGCCCACCGACAGCAGGTCGTCGGCCCGCGCCTGTGGCACCACCACGACTCTGCCCCCCACCGCACGCTCTCCCGCGACATGGTTGCCGTCAGACACCAGTCGAGAGCATGCCGGTAGGCCGGGAAGTCCCGTGCGCAGTCCGCGTGCCCGTGGGCGCAACCGCCCAACGCGCCCTGCGTTCAACATTGTTGAGGGTACGACGGGCGGCTGGGAGTCGGTAACGAATCCCTTCGCTCACCGCCCGGTCAGGAAGAGCCCGGTCGGTCTCGCCTACCCGCTCTCCCCGCTCTCCCCGCTCTCCCCGCCGACGGTCGTCGGCTTCGGTACGGGCGCGATCCGCAGGGCGACCGCCCTCGCGGGCTCCGCGTCGTCACTGCTCCGTGTCATCTCCGTCCACCAAGACCCACCGTCCTCGACGTACCGCAGCAGCACTCCTTCGCGGATGCCCCACGGGCAGACGGTGACGGTCTTGATGCCCGTCAGCTTCATGACCGTGTGCCCGACCACCGCTCCGGCCAGGCTCTGCGCGGCCCTCGGCGCCGAGACGCCCGGCAGCAGGGCCCGCTCGGTGGTCGCCAGGGCGGCCAGTCGATCGAGGCCCGCGCGGAGCTGCGCCCGCGCCAACTGCCTTTCCACGAAGGGGCCTTGACGTCCGGGAGCGGCACCGCAGAGTCGGGCCAGTTGCTGGAAGGTGCGTGACGTCACGACGGTGGTCCGCGGCCCTTCCCAGCGGATCCGTGCGGCCACGTCCCGCAACTGGTGCCGTACCTCGCGACGCAGTGCCTTGACCGTCTGCTCGGGCGGTGGGTCCTGGCCGTTGAAGAACTCCCGGGTCAACCGGCCCGCGCCGAGCGGCAGGGAGGCGACGAAGTCGGGCAGCCGGCCGCGTCCGAACGCGACCTCGAAGGAGCCGCCGCCGATGTCGAACAGGGCCAGCGGGCCCGCGCGCCAGCCCATCCAGCGCCGGGCGCCGAGGAAGGTCAGCTCGCCCTCCACCACTCCCGGCAGCGTGCACAGCCGTACACCGGTCTCCGCGCGTACCGAGCGCAGCACGTCGAGCCGGTTCGGCGCGCCGCGCACGACCGCCGTGGCGAAGGCGAGTGGTCCGGCGGCGCCCCACTGGCGTGCGGTGTCCGCCGCGGCCGACACCGACCGCACGAGATGGCGTACGGATTCCTCGGGGATCTCCCCGCGAGGTCCGACGCGCTCGGAGAGCCGCAACTTCCACTTGGCGGTGTGCACGGGCAACGGCACACCGTCCTCCACGTCCGCCACCACGAGCCGAACCGTGTTCGACCCCACGTCCACCACGCTCATTCGCATGAGCCGGTGAGTACCCAGACTCGGAGCCGTCAGTCGTCCTGAACGATCTTCGGGTTCACCCGGCCCCGCAGGTCGTTCAGTCGCCCTGGACCCGCGCGCGACATGACCAACCGGGGTGTCACACCCGCAAGCCCGCCGGTGTCTTCATGGCGAACCGCCCAACAGGCACACCTACAAGGAGAACACCGTGACACTTCGCGTTCCGAAGGCCGAGCTCCCCTCCGCGCTCCGCGAGAACATGATCGAGCAGCTCGGGGTCGTACCCGAGCCCGTCGAGGTGCTGTGGAACAACCCCGAACTCGCCGCCGCCAACCAGGAGTTCACGGCGAGGGTGAGCACGTGGGACGCGGTCGACGCGGGTCTCAAGACGTTCGCGCACATGGCTGTCGCGGCGCAGGTCGGGTGCGGTTGGTGCCTGGACGTCAACTACTTCCTCGCGCTCAATCAGAAGCTGGACCCGGCGAAGGCCAGCCAGGTGCCGCGCTGGCGGCAGGCGGAGGTGTTCACGGCACTGGAGCGGGACGTGCTCGAGTACGCGGAGGCCATGACGAACACGCCGACGACCGTCACCGACGAGTTGTCGGAGGGGCTGCTGGAGCGGCTCGGCCCCGCCGCGCTGGTCGAACTCACCGTGTTCATCGGCTACGCCAACATGGCGGCCAGGTGCAACACCGCGCACGGGATCACCTCGCAGGGATACTCCGACTCGTGCGAGATTCCGCTGGCCGCGCGGGCGGGGAGGACGACGGCATGACCCAGGACCCCTTCGTCGCCCATCGCAGCCTGCTGTTCACGGTCGCCTACGAGATGCTCGGGTCGGCCGCCGACGCGGAGGACGTGGTGCAGGAGTCCTGGCTGCGGTGGGCCGACGTGGACCGGTCACTGGTGCGGGACCCGCGGTCGTACCTCATCCGGGTTGTCACCCGGCAGGCGCTCAACCGGCTGCGCACCTTGTCGCGCCGCCGTGAGGAGTACGTGGGCGAGTGGCTGCCTGAGCCGTTGCTGACCAGTCCCGATGTCGCCGAGGACGTCGAGCTGGCGGAGAGCGTCTCGATCGCGATGCTGACCGTGCTGGAGACGCTCGGACCCACCGAGCGGGCGGTGTTCGTGCTCCGCGAGGTCTTCGAGCTGCCGTACGGCGAGATCGCCGAGGTCGTCGGGAAGTCCGCCGCGACCGTGCGGCAGGTCGCGCGGCGGGCGCGGGAGCATGTGGCGGCCCGGCGGCCCCGGGTGCGGGTGAGCCGGTCGGAGCAACAGGCGGTGGTGGAACGGTTCTTGAGCGCCCTGCGGACCGGGCAGTTGCGGGAGTTGATGGAGGTGATGGCGCCGGACGTGGTCCTGGTGACCGACGGCGGAGGTGTCGTCGCCGCCGCGCTCGCTCCGCTCCACGGGGTCGAGGTGGTCGCGCCGATCCTCGCCCGCGCGCACCGGTTGGTGGCCTCGTTCGACACCACGCCCGTGTGGCTCAACGGCGAGCACGCGGGCCGGATCGAGATCGACGGTGAGCCGTCCGCGATCAGTGTCGTGGTGGAGGACGGCCGCGTCACCCGCATCTACGTGGTGCGCAATCCGCGGAAGCTGACGCAGTTGGACGAGCCGAGCGAACTCGTCAGGTGAGTCTGCCTCGATCTTAACTTCCCTCTGCGCAGGGTGAGTTGAGGCTGCCGCGCACTACGATCGTCCCGACTGTACGAATCCTGTGCGAAGCCGGAAACAGAAGCGGAGGCCGGGGAACCGGCCCCCGTGACCGAGCGCATCGGTACCGGCATGGGTCGGCCGCGCGGCAGGCCGTGGAGGGGGCGACGTCGTGGCGTATGCCAGAGCACTGCGTGTCAGCGGGGTGGTGGCGGCCTGCGGGGCGCTGGTGTTGGGGTGCACGGGGGGCGACGGCGGTTCCGCGTCGCCGTCGGCGGCCTCCGGGGCGCCCCGGAGCGGCACCGCCACCACCGGCGCGCAGTCGGCCGCGTCCGCGACCCCCGGGACGGATCCGGGCAAGGAACCCAAGACCACGACGCAGGCTCGGGCGCTGATCCAACGGGTCATCTCCGGACCGGAGTTGTTCGGGACCGGGGTGGTGCGGGCGACGCCGTACGAGAGCGATCCCGGACAGTGGGCGGTGTTGGGTGACGACTGTCTGTGGCGGCTGGAGCCGTTGCCCGGGGACGCGTTGGCCACGCTGACCCGGCACTTCGCGGTGCCCGCGGCCGGCGGGAAGGGTGCCGTGCGACTGTCCGCCACGGTCACCCTGCACCGCACGGCGCTGGACGCGTCGTGGGAACAGGCGCGGATGCTGGAGGAGGACCTCGACTGCACGGAGCAGACCCAGCGGCCGGGTGAACGTCTGACGGGGCTGCAGTCGCTGTCGTTCGCCCGGGGCGAGGGCGGCAACACCAGCGGCGACGACCTGCTGTTGGAGACCGGACAGTGTGTCAGCGACACGCGCGGGGGTCCGTATCCGTACTGGTGGCAGCAGGCGGTGCTGGGTTCGGTGGTGGCCGGCACGTCCGTGTGCGGCGGGCGGGGGCGTAGCCAGGAAGAGCTCAACTCCCTTGTGGCGGAGGTGCTTCCGAGGATGCTGCTGCGGGTGGAGCAGGAGATCGGACGCTCCGGCGGGGCGGCGTCCACCGCGCCGAGTGCGTCCGCGTCGAGCACGAAGGGGGGTGGGTCGTGATGGAGCGGCTGCTTCCCTCCGACCCGTCCCGTCTCGGCGGATACCGGCTGTTGGGGCGGCTGGGTGCGGGCGGTATGGGCGTCGTCTACCTGGCGCGCGGTGCGGCCGGGGAACTCGCCGCGGTGAAGGTGATCCAGCCCGAGTTCGCCGAACAGGCCGAGTTCCGGGCGCGGTTCAGGCGTGAGGCGGACTCCGCGCGCGGGGTGGACAGCCCGTGGGTGGTGCCGGTGCTGGGCGCGGACACGGAGGGCCCGGCGCCGTGGCTGGCGACCGCGTTCGTGCCGGGGCCGTCGCTGGCCGAGGCGGTGGCGGAGTGCGGGCCGTTGCCGGCACGGGTGGTGCGGGTGCTGGGCAAGGTGTTGGCGCGGGCTCTGGACGCCGTGCACCGAGCGGGACTTGTGCACCGGGACGTCAAACCGGGCAACGTACTCCTCGCGTTGGACGGGCCCCGTCTGATCGACTTCGGTATCGCCCGGCCCACGGCGGCCGAGGAGACGGAGTTGACCTCGGACAGCGTGGTGGTGGGTACGCCGGGGTTCCTCTCCCCTGAGCAGGCGCGGGCGCTGCCCGTGGGGCCGGCGAGCGATGTGTTCTCGCTGGGCTGCGTGCTGGCGTACACGGCGACCGGGCGGCTGCCGTTCGGCAGCGGTACGGCGGACGCCCTGCTGTACCGGACCGTGCACGACACCCCGGATCTGGACGGGGTCGAGGACGTCGAGCTGCGGGCCCTGTTGGAGCGCTGCCTCGCCAAGGAGCCCGAGGACAGGCCCCAAGTCGCCGAGGTCGACGCGGAGTTGGTGGAGGACACCCCGGCCGGTTCCATCGACTGGCTGCCGGACCCGGTGGTCCGGATGGTCGCCGACAGGTCGGCGGAGATGCTGGCCCTGCCCGGTATCGAGCCGACCGAGGTCTCCGGCGAGCCGGAGGTCCCGGGTCCGGGCCGTCGTCGGGTGCTGGCCCTCGCGGGCGGTACGGCGCTGCTCGCGGCCGGTGGCGGCGCGGCGCTGTGGGCGGTGCTGCGGGACAACGACGGGAAGACACCGGCGAGTTCGGCCGCCCGCCGCGACTGGGTCATCGGTGTCCAGGCCGATCTGAGCGGCCCGCTGAAAGCGGCGGGGACCGCGCAGGAGCGGGCCGCGCGGCTGGCCGTGGAGCAGTTCAACGCGCGCGAGGAGAAGCCGTTCCCGCTCACCCTGAAGGTGCTGGACGACCGGGGTGAGCCGGCCCGGGCCGAGGCCGTGGCCCGGCAGCTCACCGGCGACCGCTCTGTCCTCGCCGTGCTCGGCCCCACCGGTTATGCCTCGGCGCAGAGCGCGGTGGAGGTGTACGAGAGCGCCGGGCTGCCCCTGGTGACCGTGTCCGAACTCTCGGTCTCCGCCGTCCAGTCGGGGCTCCTGGCCAAGCCGCGACGATACTTCCGGGCCGCTCCGCTGGCCGCGTACTCCGCGTTCGCCACCGTCACCGCGACCAGGGCGCAGGGGTCCCGCCGCCCGGGGCTGCTGGTCGACCGGGCGGGCGGGATCACCGGCATGGAGTCCGTCAACGTCGTGCACAGTGCGACCCGCGCGGGCGGTATGGCCCTGTACGCCCGGGTGGTGCCCGCGCTCGCGCCCGATGTGTCGACCGTCGTCGCCGACATGCTCGCCCACGGCGTCGACAGCGTCTACTACACCGGCACCCCCGAACGTGCCGCCCCGCTCGCCCGCGCCCTGGCCGCACGGGACTTCACCGGACCGCGCTTCCTGGACATCCCGTCGGCCACGCCCGCCTTCGTCGCGGCGGCGGGCCCGGCGAGCGAGGGCTGGCAGGTCCTGGCGCCGTACATCGACCCGGCCGCGGCGGCCGTACGACCGTTCGCCACCGCCTACCGCAGGCGATACGGCGGCGCGCCGGGCGACTGGGCGGCCGAGGCGTACGACGTCACACGCCTGCTGGCCGACCGGCTCACCGCACTCGCCGGGACCGCCAAGCGGCGCCCCAGCCACACGCAGGTCGCCGACGCCCTCGCCAAGGCCAGGTTCAAGGGACTGGTCACCACGTACGCGTTCGACGCCGACCACCAGCTCGTCACCGCGCGGGTCCAGCACTACCAGGTCAAGGCCGGCCGGTTCGCCTACACCGGCCCGGTGGGGGTGTCCGCCTCCTGACCGGCGACGGGAGCATCACCGACCGACGACGGGGACGTCCCCGAGCAGCTACGGGAGCCGAAGCGTGCAGGCATTGCGGGCCGAGGACCCGGAGAACCTGGGCGGCCACCGGCTGCTCGCCCGGCTCGGCGCGGGCGGCATGGGCGTGGTGTATCTGGCCCGCACCGCCGACGGGACACCGGTCGCGCTGAAGGTGATCCGGGCCGAGTACGCGGCCGATCCCGCGTTCCGCGCCCGGTTCCGGCGCGAGGTGCGGCTGGCCACCGCGCTCACCGGCCGCTGGGTGGTCGCGGTGACGGGCGCGGACACCGAGGCGCGCGAGCCGTGGCTGGCCACCGCCTTCGTCCCCGGCCCGTCGCTGGCCGAGGCGGTGGACGGACTCGGGCCGCTTCCGTCGGACGCGGTCGTCGCGCTCGGTGCCCGACTGGCCCAGGCACTGGGCGAGTTGCACGCGGCGGACCTGGTGCACCGGGACGTCAAACCCGGCAACATCCTGCTCGTCCCCGACGGCCCCCGGCTCATCGACTTCGGCATCGCCAAGGGCGCCGGCGCGACCGCGCTCACCGCTCCCGACGCGGTCATCGGCACCCCCGGCTACCTCTCCCCCGAGCAGACCCGCACCCGCGGCGGCGAGGTCGGTCCGGCCAGCGACCTGTTCTCGCTGGGCTGCGTGCTGTCCTACGCGGCCACGGGCCGCCGCCCGTTCGGCACCGGCGAGATGCCCGCAGTCCTGTACCGCACCGTCCACGAACCCGCCGACCGCACCGGCCTCGATCAACTCCCGCCCCCGCTGCGCTCGGTGATCGACGGCTGCCTCGCCAAAGATCCCGCGCTACGGCCGACGGCCGCCGCGGTCCACTCCGCGCTGACGGACGACACGCACAGGCACAACACCCCCTCCCCAGCGACCGATTGGCTCCCGCCCGCCGTCCTACGCCTGGTCGCCGAACGCTCGGCCCGCGCCCTCGACCCACCACCCCGCACGGAAGGACCGTCCGCACCAGAACTCCTCAACACCCCTACACCACAAGGTCTTTCGCGCCGCCGCCTCCTGACGATCGGCGGCTCGGCAGCCGCCGTGCTCGCCGCGTCCGGCACCGGCGCGGCCGTCCTGCTCACCCGGGGACACACCGCGACAGGCGGTGCGCGCCGCACGGTACCCACGCACACCCTCGCCCTCCACGCGGATCTGACGGGCCCTCAAAAATCCCTGGGCAAGGCGCAGGAGCACGGTGCGCTCCTCGCCGTCGCCGCCCACAACGCCCGCAAGGACATCCTCTACCGCCTCGCCCTGTCCTCGTACGACGACGGAGGCGACGCCGCCCGCGCGCGAGCGACGGCTCGCCGCGTACTCGCCGCGCCGTCCGTCGGCGCCGTCATCGGCCCCAGCACGACGGCCGGTGCCCGCGCCGCCGCCCCGCTCTACGCCGCCGCGTCCATGCCGGTGGTCCTGGTCTCGGCCGCCGACGACGCCGCAGGGCTCTCCACGACGACCCTGCGCACCCTCTGTGTGACCAGGGCGTCCGACAGCTCCCGGACCCTGCCTGTCCTCTTCTACCTGACCAGGTCCCGTCCCAGTCACCGCACGGCGGTCATCCAGGACCGGGCGGCGGGCGAGACGGCCGTCGGCATCACCCGGGACCTGGTCGAGACACCGCCCAGTGGCGGCACCGTCAGCGTCCACCAAGTGGCCGCCGATACAGGCGACTTCGGCACGGCCGTCGCTCGGGCACTGGCCACCCGTCCACAGGCGGTCGTCTACGGCGGCACGTCACCGCGCCGGGCGGCGACCTGCGCCCGCGCTCTGGCCACGGCGCGGTTCACGGGGGCGGTGGTCGGCTTCGAGCCGGTCATGCGCGCCGAATTCCTCGCCTCGGCGGGGCAGGCGGCCGAGGGCTGGGTCTTCGAAGCGCCGTACACCGAGGCGCAGTCGGCGGACACGACGGCCGCGAAGGCGTTCACGGCGGCCTACCGGACGCGTTACGACGAGCCACCCGGGCAGTGGTCCGCCGAGGCGTACGACGCCGTCGGTCTGATCGCCCGGGCCCTCGACGCGCTCGGCACCACCACGATCGAACCCGCCCAGATCGCCGAACGCCTCTTCCACCTCTCGTACGACGGGGTGGCCAAACCGATCCGCTTCGTCGAAGGCACCACGCACTCGCTGAAACCGGAGAACACCGGCTTCCTGTACCAGGTCAAAGACGGCGTGTTCCGTTTCCTGGGCCGCTACGACCAGGTGCGCTGAGCCCTCACGTGGACCGGAGGTACGCGCCGAGGCGGGCGATGGCCGACGGGTTGCGGGGGCTCTCGACGAGGTCGACGTAGTCGAGGACGAAGATCCGGCGGTGCTTGACGGCGGAGACGTCGCGCAGCGGGGCGTAGGAAAGGAGGAACTTCTTCTTCTGTTCGGCGCTCACGTCTCCGTAATCGCAGATCACGATGACATCAGGGTTCCGCTGCACGACGGTCTCCCAACCGACCGTGGTCCAGGAGTCGTTGACGTCGTGCATGACGTTGACGCCGCCGGCCTCGCTGATGATCTGGTCGGGGGCCGCGTAGCGGCCGGAGGTGAACGGGGCGTCCTGGCCGCTGTCGTAGAGGAAGACCTTGGGGCTCTTCGCGGGTGCCTTGCTCCGGACGGTGGCGATCTGCTTCTTGAAGTCGGCGATCAGAGTGGCCGCGCGCTTCTCGACGCCGAAGAGCTTTCCGAGGTTGGTGAGGTCGGTGTAGAGGGCGTCCAGGGGCGGCATGATGCCGCGCGAGCTGTCCGTGCGGCCGTTGCGGCAGGACTCGGTGAGGAGGTACGAGGGGATGCCGAGCTTCTTCAGGGCGTCGGGGGTGAAGCCGCTGTCGTCGCGGAAGCCGTAGTTCCAGCCGGCGAAGACCAGGTCGGCGCGGGCGTCGAGGACGTTCTCCTTGGTGAGCTGGTCCTTGGACAGCCACTTCACCTTCTTGTAGCCGTCCTTCCAGGGCACGTCGGTCAGATCGCCCTTGTCGTCGGGCATGGCGAACCCGGCCATGCGGTTCTCCAGTCCGAGGGCGAACATCAGCTCGGTGATGCCGACGTCGTTGGTGACGACGCGCTCGGGGACCTTGTCGTAGGTCACCTTCCGGTCGCAGTTGGTGAGGGTGACCGCCTGGGTGGCCTTACGGCCTCCGTCCGATTCGACGGTCGCGCCGCAGCCGGCGGTGGCGGTCGCGGCGAGGCAGAGAGCGGCGGCAAGCAGCTTGCGCATGGGGGGTGTTGTCCTTACGGGGTGGGCGGGAGCAGGTCGAACAGAAGCTGGACGGCGCCGGTCTCCGGGTGTCGTACCGGATGGGCTCGGACCCCGAACACCTCGGCGAGCAGGGCGGGTTGGAGGACGTCGTGCGGCGGTCCCGAGGCGACGATCCGGCCGTGGGCGATCACGTACAGCAGGTCGCAGTGCGCGGCGGCGAGGTTGAGGTCGTGCAGGGCGGCCAGCACGGTCGGGCCGCTGTCACGGACCAGTGACAGGACGTCCAACTGGTGGGCGATGTCGAGGTGGTTGGTGGGTTCGTCGAGGACCAGCACGCGGGGTCGCTGGGCGAGCGCGCGGGCGATCAGGACGCGTTGTCTCTCGCCGCCGGACAGGGCGAGGAACCCGCGGTCGGCGAGGTGGGCGACGCCCGTGCGTTCCATGGCTCCGGCGCAGATCTCCCGGTCCGAGGCGGCGGTCCGGTCCCGGTGCGGCAACCGTCCCATGGCGACCACTTCGGCGACGGTGAAGTCGAACTCGGCCGACGACTCCTGCGGCAGCGCGGCCAACACCCGTGCGGCGGCCCGCGGTTCCATGGCGTGGACGTCGTCCCCGTCGAGCCGGACCACGCCGTCGGCAGGCCGCAGCGCCCGGTACACACACCTCAACAGGGTTGATTTCCCGCTGCCGTTGGGGCCGACGAGCCCGACGAAGGTCCCCTCGGCCACGGCGAGCCGGATGTCCTCCACCAGCCGCACCGCGCCCGCGTCGACCGACAGCCCCTCGACGTCGAGCCTCATCAACGCCCCCCGAACGCATAGCCACCGCGCCGCATCAGCAGCAGGAACGCGGGCACTCCTACGACCGCGGTGATCACCCCGACCGGCAGTTCGGCCGGGGCGAGCAGCAGCCGGGACAGCACGTCCGCCCACACCAGCAGCACCGCTCCGGCCAGTGGCGCGACCGCGAGGACCCGGCGGTGATCGGCGCCGACGAGCATTCGTACGAGGTGCGGCACCATCAGTCCGACGAAGCCGATGGCACCGCTGACCGCGACCACGGTTCCGGTGACGGCGGCGGTCACGAGGAACAACTCCCGCCGCAGTCGGCCGGGTTGAACGCCGAGCGCGGCGGCGGTCTCGTCCCCCATGGCGAGGGCGTTGAGGGACTCCGCCCGCCACCGCAGCCACGCCCAGCCGGCCGCCACGGTGACGGCGGCCAACGGCACCTGCGGCCAGGTCGCCCCGCCGAGGCTCCCCAGCAGCCACATCATCGCCGAGCGGGCCGCCTCGCCCCGGGCCGCGCCGAACACCATCACGGTGGTGACGGCTTCGAAGCCGTACGCGAGCGCGGTCCCCGTCAGGATCAGCCGCAGCGGGGTGAGTCCCTGCGGCGACCGTGCCACGGCGTACACCAGCACCATGGCGGCGAGCGCGGAGGCGAACGCCGACACCGACAGCGCCCACACACCGAGCCCCGCGAACGCGCCCAGCAGGATGACGGCGTTGGCGCCCACCGCCGCGCCCGAGGAGATGCCGAGCACGAACGGATCGGCGAGCGCGTTGCGGACCATGGCCTGCACGGCCACGCCGACGGCCGAGAGCCCCGCTCCCACGACGGCCGCGAGCACGACCCTGGGCAGCCGGATCTCCCAGACGATGGTGTAGGCGGCGGCGTCACCGGCGTGCACGGTCCCGCCGGTGACTCCGGCCCACAGGAACCGGAACACGTCCGCCGTGCCGATCCCGGCCGCGCCCATTCCGACACCGCACACGAGGGACACCCCGAGCACAAGGACCAGCCCAACTACCGACAACGGCTGGGGTATTCGGCGCACGATCGGCGGTCCTTCACCTGGGGCCGCCTGGTGAGCCTCGATCGAGGAGGCAGCCCTTACGACCGTGCCGGCCGCTCGGTCCCCTCTCGCAGTCCACGGCGAGCAGTCAACGGGTCGCACCACCCACGGGCGATCGGACTCACGCGACGACCGTCGGTCGCCACGCACACCGTTGCGGGTCAGCGCCGGATTCGCACCGGACTTTCCCCGCGGGAGGCTTGGGGAGCGTAACAAACGGGAGTGAGGGGTTCGGCGGCGCCGTACCTTCCGACTGGGAGTGACCGGCCTCTACATCCTCAACCCGGCCCGCCAGTCCCCGACACGACACGGACCGGACCACCGCCCGGCCCCGGACAAGTGGCGCGCAGGGCGTCCATCTTCTCCGCGTCGGTCGTCCCGGCCGTCGCCGTGTACGTGACGATCCTGAGGTCGGTGCCGGCGGCCATCACGACGTCGAGGTCGAGGGCGATGTCTCCCACGCGGGGGTGTTCGACGGTCTTGCGGTCTCCGACGTGGGTGCGGGCGGTGCCGTTGGACCAGAGGCGGGCGAAGCGGGGGCTGTCGCGGAGCATGCGGTCGACGAGGGCGGCGAGCCGTGCGTCCTGGGGATGGGCTGCCGCTGTCACCCGGAGGTCGGCGACGAGGTCCTCCTCCTCGACCTCGTCGCCCTCCCAGGAGCGGACCGGCCAGGCCGCGATCGGTTCCCGCCCGCGCAAGCCGTGCGGCCGGAACATGCCGGCGACGAGGTTGCGCTCGTCCCAGCCGTAGGTGCGGGGATCTCCGACCACGGCGGACCACATGGCGTTCCAGCCGATGAGGGTCCAGTCGGCCGCGAACACCGCGGTGGGGTTGCCTTCCAGCCGGCCGACCAGCCGGTGCACCCTCGCGGGTATGTGCCGGGAGACGTTCCCGGCCGCGGGCGGTGCGAGGTGGGCGCAGCGGAACAGATGGTCGCGTTCGGACGGTTCGAGACGCAGCGCTCTGGCCAGTGCGGTGACGACCTGGGCGGAGGGATGACGCGCGCGGCCCTGTTCGAGCCGGACCACGTAGTCGACGGACAGGCCCGCCAGCCGGGCCAGTTCCTCCCGGCGCAGCCCGGGGATGCGCCGGTCCCCGCCCGCCTCCAGCCCGCTGTCCTGCGGTGACACGCGCTCGCGCCATCCCCGCAGGGCGATGCCGAAGTGGTTCGTCGTCACTGCCATGGACAACATCGTCGTCCACTCGCGCACCGAGCACACAGAACTTCAGCCCCCGTACAACGGAGTCTTTACCCGGCCGTTCGTCCCGCCCGCCCTGCCCTGACTACGACGTCATCCCGGCCTGCACCGTCTCGCCGGACGCGTCGGCTTCGGCGCCGTCGGCCCACCGGGCCCGGATGAACGCCCCGGCGGCGTCGAGCGCGGCGGCGCCCTCGTCGAGTTGCGCGGCGAACGCCTGGAAGACGTGCGGGAGTTGGGGCCAGACCTGCAGTTCGACAGGGACGTCGTGCTCGGCGGCACGCGCCGCCAGCCGTACGGCGTCGTCCAGGAGGATCTCGTAGGAGCCGACCTGGATGAACAGGGGCGCCAGGCCGGTCAGTTCGGCGAAGACAGGGCTGGCGTGCGGGGTGGTCGGGTCCGTGTCGCCGAGGTAGTCGCGGGCGCGCGTGCGCAGGCCTTCCGGGGTGAGTGAGGCGTCGACGGCCGCCTTGCCGACCGCGCTGTCGCCGGACACGCTCAGGTCGGCCCACGGGGAGAAGACCGCGGCCGACGAGGGCTGGGGCAGCCCCGCGTCCTTGGCGGCGACCAGCGTCGCGGCGACGAGACCGCCACCCGCGGACTCGCCGACGAAGGCGATGGCGGAACCGGGCACCCCGTCGTCGAGCAGGGCCCGGTACACGGCGAGGGCGTCGTCGACCGCCGCGGGGAACGGGTGCTCGGGGGCCAGCCGGTACTCGACGCACAGGGCGCGTGCGCCGGTGCGCCGGGAGACCTCGGCGGCGAGACCCGCGGCGTCGGCCGCGGAGCCGATGGCGTAGGCGCCACCGTGCAGGTAGAGCAGTACGGTCGCGGGGTCGTTCGCCGGTGTCTCGACGGTGACGACCGGGACGCCGCCCAGTTCGCCCCGCGTCGTCGACACGTCGGCAGGCAGCGGGATGGACGTCATCATGCCGTGGAAGAGGGCGCGCTGTTCGGCGACGTCCCCTCCGAGATCGAGCGGGCCGTGCCGCAGCATCTCGTCGAGGGCTTGGCGCTGTTGCCGGGACATGGCTGTGCCTTTCGTGGTGCTGACGCTGGTCGATGCGGTGGCGACGGTGCTACCGGGGATCTCTGGCGCCGGTCAGCGCGGCGGTCCCACGATGACCTGGCCGTACATGTCGGTGGCCTCCGCCAGGAGATCCCGCGAGATCTCGAAGCCCTCGGGGCGAGGGGTCGTGAGGTCGCGTCCCGCGTGCCGGAACATGCCCTCGATGCCGCCCGGCGTACAGATCATCAGCAGGTCGGCCGTGTCGGAGGTGATCCGGTAGCCGTGCGGGACGTTCCGCGGGAGGAAGACGATGCCGCCCTCCGTCAGCTCCATCTCCTCGTCGTCGCACCACAGCAGCGCACTGCCCTTGATCAGCATGAAGACCTCGTCCTCACGGGTGTGCTTGTGATAAGGTGGCGCCTCGCCCTTCGCGACGGAGAACCGTCCCACGGTCAACTGGCCGCCGGTGGCCGCCGCGTCCAGGAGTACGGCGAACTCGCCGCCGTCGAGCCATTCGAGTTTCTGCTGCTGCTCGGGCTGTGCGAGGTAGGCCATGGTCATGTGGCTGTCCGTTCTGCGCGATCGGCGAACTCGGCGCCTTCGTCACGGCGACCGAGTTCGATGATCCTCTTGAGGACACACAGACCGCCAGCCGCACGGGTAGGACCAGCAGTACCACTCAACAGGGCGAGTAGCCGCTCCTCCCGGGCAAAAAAACCGCCACACACCTTTTCCGAATTACATTCGCCACGCACGCCGCTGGAACGGAATAGCCTTGCCCGGAATACGGTGAGGTGAAATGCGTGCTATATCATTTCACAGTCGGCGCCGTCCGCACCCGAGTCGCCGCCAGCAGCTTCCCCGCCCCCTCCAGACACTTCGCCGGATCCGCGGGTGCCGCCTGCAACCCCGGCAGCAGCAGCATCCACAGGTCGCTCACCGCCTCCTCGATGTCGCGGCGGTCGCTCAGCGCGTCGGAGACGGTGTGGGTGCCGAAGAAGCAGGAGACGAGGACGCGCGCGGTGCGCTCGGCATCCGTGCCGGGGGCCAGTTCGCCCGCTTCACCGGCGGCGGTGAGCATGCGGGCCGCCGCGTCGATCCAGCCCACGAAGGGACGGGGCAGGGACACCGGGATGGTTCTGCGCTCGTTCCAGAGCCTGTTGCCCGCGCGGACGATCACGTTGTCGCGGAATTCCCGGGCCACGGCGAGGCTCAGGCCCACCAGCCGGTCGAGGACGGGCGCGTCCTCGGATTCCCAGCGTTCGACGTATCGCGGCCATTCGGCGAAATGAGCCTCCAGAACGCCCCGGGCAAGCCCCTCCTTGCTGCCGAAATGGAAATAGATCGCACCGCTGGTGTACCCGCTCGTACGTGCCACGTCGCTGATGCTCGTACCGACGTACCCGTGCTGTTCGAACAGCACCGCGGCCGTCGCCAGAACGGCCCGCCGGGTGACTTCCGCACGTTCCTGCATTTTCTCGGTCGCCCCTGTCCTGCGTGCCGGATCGTCTTTTCCGGTGAATCTAGCCGACAGGCCGCCGTTTCCCGCACGGATGCCAAAGAACCATAGCTTCTATTATTTTATGACTGAATCACGCATCACCGCACCTCCCGCAGCCGGCCCGGAGCGGCTGACGCTGAGCTGGGACAGCTGCGTGTCCCGGGCCCTCGTGCACCGGAACGCGGTCGCCGAAGTCCTCCTCACCGACGCCCGCGCCCTGCCCGACGGCCGTTTCCTCCTCGCCGCGCAATGGCCTCGCTCGTACGCCACATCCGGTACCGGGTCCGACGAGCGGCACGATCCGATGCTGGCCGCCGAGACCATCCGGCAGGTCGGCCTGTACATCTGTCAGCGTTTCCTGGGCGCCCCCAGCACCAGCAGGCCCGTCATCAGGAGCGTCGGCTTCCTGCTCGACAACAGCGCGGAGCCGGTGGTCGGTTACGGGGCCACCGACGTGTTGTGCCGGGCGGAGGTGTACGACATGCGCCACGTGGACGACGTGCCGTGGCCGGTCGCATTGAGCGTACGGATGGAATGCTCCGCCGCCGGGCGCGAGTTCGGCTCCGCCTTCGGACGCATGCGGGTCCTGTCCGAGGAGGAGTACGAGACGTTCCGAGGACCGTATGCCGGTGCCGATCCCGTGCGGGACGAGGTGCACTGGCGGCCCTCGCCCACGGAGGTGTCGGTCCCCTCCCCCGGCGATGTGATGCTGGTCCGCAACCCCTCCGGGGCATTGCTGGTGGCGCCCGCCGATCTGCGCCATCCACGGTTCTTCGACCACCCCAGTGACCACGTACCCGGCATGGTGCTGCTGGAGGCGGCCCGGCAGGCGGCCTGCCTGGCGGGAGCCTCCCCCGGCCGGCTGAGCGGCTGCCATCTGCGAGCCCTGCGCTTCACCGAGTGGAACGCGCCCGTCCACGTGGAGTGCGGGCCGGCCGAGGACGCCTGGGCCTTCCAGGTCACCCAGGGCGGTGACACGACCGCCTCCGGCACACTGACGTTCGCCACGAAGGGGTAGTTCACCCTCGCGGTCGAGGACGGATGTTCACCCCGTTCAACCGAGCCGCTCCTCCTCACCCTGGTCGACCTGCGACGGACGCCTGTTCGCGCGAAGGGCAGGCGTCCATCGCGTCGCGGAGTCACCGGGCACGAGGAGAGGGGAGGCGCTCCGGCCCCCGCAGAACCGCAGCAGCGCACGCCGCAGTTCCTGCTTCCGTCGCGTGACCGCCGCCGACCGCAGGCCGTCGCCGTCGTCCCTCAACTCTCTTTCCAGGGCGCGCGTTTCGTCCACCCGGCCGAGCGGCAGGAGTACGTCCGCCAGGCGCAGCCGGGTCAGTGCCGCGCCGCGACGGTCGTCCGGGGTACGGGCGGCCAGGGCGTACTCGAAGGCGGGCACCGCCTCCGCGGCCTCGCGCAGCGCCAGCAGGGCCTCGCCCCGCTGGAATTCGAAGTCGGCGCGGGCGTAGGACTCGAACGGGTGCCGCCCCGCTTCCCCGTGGCCTACGCCGCTCTCGGCCTCGGAGAGCGCGCGCAACGCCTCCCCGCGTTCCCCTCGACTGGCCGCCGTCACCGCCAACTGGGCCTGGGCGAAGGCCCGTACGGCGTGCGGGGTGTCGCGTGCGGTGCTTACCGCCGCGCGGGCGGTCTCGTCGGCGATCCGCAGATACCCGAGTCCGTACGCCTGCGAGCTGAGGGTCCGCAGGGCGATCACCGCCAACTCCCGGTTCCCGGCGGTCACCGCCAGCTCCCGTGCGGTCAGGTAGCAGTGCTGGGCCTCGCCGTTGCGCAGGTCGTCGGCGTACATACGGCCGAGGACGAGGGCGAGTTGTGATGCCTCGGCGTACCGCTCCTGCCGTGCCCGCCCCCGCGCGCCGCGCAGTTGACCCGCCACCGCCTCTGCCAGATAGGTGCGCAGGGTGCCGCGGGCGAATCCGCCGCCCTGCGCTTGAAGGGTGCGGGTGAAGAACAAGGACGCCGAGTGTCGTGTGCTCGGCGTCCGCGCGGCCCCGGTCACGCGTCCGCTGCCCAGGGCTCGGCTCGCCGGTCGGGTCCGTGCGGGCCGGTAGGGAACCGAGCCGGACAACTCGTGCAGCAGACCGACGAGTCCGCCGCCTTCCGAAGGTGCCAACTGCGCGGGGACAACGGGGTCTTGGCCCGCGAAGCCCGCCTCCTCGGCGGTGATGACACGGCCGCAGCGCCGGCTCAGCGCCTCGCAGGCCAGCGGCTGCACGCGCGGCATGGGATGACTGCCGGCCAGCCAGTGGGCCACCGTGGTCCGGTCGTACCGCAGGACCGTCCCCGCCTCGGCCGCCACCGCGTTCACCGCGCGTGCGAGGCCGCCCTGGGTCCAGTCCGTCTCCTCCATCAGCGCGCGCAGCCGGGCATTGGGAACGCGTATCCGCGCCATCCACCTCTCCTAGCCCATTCGGCGGCCTCACGCCGCGCCTCGATCCGTCCACAACATATCGGTCATTATTCTTCGCTCAATGGGCAATTCACCGTTTCCAGACTGTGCTGCCCAAACCGTTGAGAGGCGTGATCACGATGATTGATCCGTTCGACGTTCGCTACGCCCGCTCAGGCCGGCCGGAAGACCAGGACAGCGTTGTGGCCGCCGAAGCCGAACGAGTTGCTGAGGGCCAGCGAGACCTTGCCGACTCTGGCGGATCCGCTCACCAGGTCCAACTCGGCTTCTCCTAGCGGGCGTTGGAGGTTGGCCGTGGGTGGGGTGGTCCCGTGGAAGACGGTCAGGGCGGTGAGCGCGGCCTCGATCGCTCCGGCCGCGCCCATGGTGTGGCCGGTGACGCCCTTAGCCCCGGTGACGGAGGGGCGACCGCACAACACCCGCTCGATGACCGTGGCTTCGATGCGGTCGTTCATCGGGGTACTGGTTCCATGGGCGTTGACGTGGTCGACGTCGGCGGGTGAGGCATCGGCGTCCGCCAGGGCCCGGCGCATCGCGAGTTCGGCGCCCAGTCCCCGCGGGTGGGGCGCCGTCTGATGGTGGGCGTCGGCGGACGCGCCGTGGCCCGCGAGTACGGCGTAGCGCCGGACGCGGCGGGCGGCGGCGTCGGGAGCGCGTTCGAGGACGAGGAGGCCCGCGCCCTCGGCCAGGACGAATCCGTCCCGGTCCGTGTCGAAGGGGCGTGAGGCTCCGACCGGGTCCTCGACCCGCCGGGACAGTGCTCCCGTACGGAACAGGGCGGCCGAACAGAGCCGGGTCACCATGGCGTCCGCGCCACCGGCGAGCGCGATGTCGCACCTGCCCGAGCGGAGCAGGTCGGCGGCGATGCCGATCGCGGTGGCGCCCGAGGCGCAGGCGGTGCCGGTCTGCAGGACCGGTCCGCGTGCGCGCAGATCGACGGCGATCTGGCCGGCCGCCATGTTGGGCAGGAACATCGGCAGCGTGAGCGCTGAGACCAGGTCCGGCCCCCGTTCCCGTAGCCGGTCCTGCTGCTGTTCGAGCGTGGCGATCCCGCCGGCGCTCGATCCGACGACCACGGCGACACGGTCCCCGTCCCAGCCCCTCGGCTCCAGCCCGGCGTCGCCGACCGCTTCCCTGGCCGCGGCGAGGGCGAGGAGCGTGTACCGGTCGACGCGCCACTGCGGCACTCCCGGTACATGGGCACCGGGGTCGAAGCCGGTGACCCGGCAGGAGAAACCGACCGGCATTCCGTCCAGTTCCGGGTCGTCCATGGCCGTCGGGCGACCCGAGCAGACCCGCTCCCAGGTCTGCTCCCGCCCGATTCCCGCCGGGGTGACGAGACCGATCCCCGTCACCACCACCTCCGGCCCGCCGCCCACGGCGGTCACGCCCCCGTCTTCAGCTTCTCGACGAGGTCGACGGTCTCCCCCACGGTGAGGGTGCCCGTCGCTTCGGAGTCGTCGAGCGGTACCGCCCACTCCTCCTGGAGTGTCAGGAACAGTTCCACCACGGCGAGGGAGTCCAGGCCGAGGTCGTCGTAGGAGGCCTCGGGCCGGACGGTGTCGGCGGGGATCTCGAACTTGCCGGTCAGTGTGGTCACGAGGTGGTCGTAGACGGCGGACATGAATCGGTCTCCTTGTGTGTGGGGCGGGGCTCGGGGGCGTGTCGGACGGGCTTCGCCCGGGGCCAGGTCATGGCGACCGAGCCCCAGGTCAGGCCGCCGCCGAAGGCGGTGAGGAGGGTGCGAGCACCTGGCGGTACGGCGTCTCGGGCGGCGGTGTCGGCGAGAGCGAGGGGAAGGGAGGCCGCCGCGGTGTTGCCGACGTCGCGCAGGTTTCCGTGGCAGCGGTCCGCCGCGATGCCCAGCCGGTCGGCCACGGAGTCGAGGATGCGCTGGTTGGCCTGGTGCGCGACGAAGGCGGCGACGGAGTCCGTGGACCAGCCGGCCAGGTCGAGGACCGTCCGCGAGGAGGCGGCCATCTGCCGTACGGCCCGGCCGTACACCTCCCGGCCGCGCATACGGAAGTAGCGGTCCTGTCGCGGTGGCAGTACGTCCGCGTACGGCCGGCCGGAGCCGCCCGCGGGGATCGTGATCAGGTCGCTGCCGGTCCCGTCGCTGCCGAGGTCGAAGTGGACCAGGGCTCCGGGGTCCCGTCGGTTTCCTCGCGTCAGGTACACGGCGCCCGCGCCGTCCCCGAAGATGACGGCGGTCTCCCGGTCGCACGGGTCCACGATCGTCGAGTAGGTCTCGGCCGCGACGAGCAGCACACTGTCGTACGCGCCCGCCATGAGGATCGCCGAGGCGACGGCGGCGGCGTAGACGAAGCCGGAGCAGACGGCCGCCAGGTCGAACGCCGGAGTGCCGGTCATGCCCAGCCGGGCGGCCAACTCCGGTGCGGTGGCCGGGCATCGGCGGTCGGGCGTGGTGGTCGCCAGGATCACCAGACCGGCGTCGTACGCACCGGCCGACTCGAGTGCGCCGCGGGCGGCGGCCACCGCCAGATCACCGGTCGTGGTGCCGGGGCGGACCCGATATCGGCTCCGGATTCCGGTACGGCTGCGGATCCACGCGTCCGAGGTGTCCAGACCTTCGCGCACCAGTTGCTCGTTGGTGATCCGGTCGGGTGGCAGGGCGGCCCCCAGCCCGGTGATCACCGCGGCGGCGCTCATGGTGTCGCCCCGCCGCTCGCGAACAGGGCCGCCACGACGTCCGGTTCGGCCATCGGAGCCCTCAACCGCGCCTCCGGCAGCGCGAATCCGTCCAGGAGGACATCGAGGTGAGGGTGTACGGCGTCCAGGGCGCGGTCGCGTTCCCGGTGCACGCGGGTGGCGTCCGAGGAGGTGAGCGATCCGCACTCCAGGTGCCAACTCAGCGTCTGTTCCAATGAGTTCAAGGCGTACAGGGCGTGCAGGGCGACGAGGTGAGGCATCCCTTCGGTACCGGTGGAGACGGAGTCGGCCTCGGCGACCGCGTTGGCGAACGCCTCCAGCAGCAGGCGTTGTTGGTGTGCGTCGGCGAGCGTGACGAGGTCGGGGAGCAGGGGGTTCCAGGTCTCGAAGGCGGTCTTCTCCTCCACCGGGGCACCACCGACTCGGCCGCGCAGTTCGGTGAGGAGACCGCGCTCGCGGAGGAGGGCCAGCGCCAGCACTCCGCCCGGGGACACCAGGTCGCCGGTGGCCGTCGGGACCGGGACGGTGTGCGTGAGGTCCTCGACGAGCTGCTTTCCCGCGTCCAGCCGGATGAGCAGGTTGTCGCCCGCCGCGGCCTGGAACACCTGCGCCAGACCCTCGTACTCAAGGAGCCGGTTGACGGTCAACAGGCCCTGGGCGCCTGCTCGTTCGCGGCACACTCCGGCCGCGCTCCCCAGGACGCGGGTCGCGGCTGCCTTGGTCAGCGCCTGTTCGCGGCTGACCGAGGCCCAGGGTGCCCACACCGGGCGCTGGGATTCGGGCAGGTCCGTGCGGGTGCTTCGCTGCCGGGTGTACTGGGCTTTGACCCGGGCGACGAGGAAGCTGCACGCGTACACCTCGGCGAGAACGCCGTAGAGGGCTTCTTGTTGGGTGCGGTAGTGCAGCACGGGGAGGTTGGCGCGCAACCGGCCCATCGTCAGGCGCCGTTGACTGTGGCGGATGCCGATGGTGACGGCGGCGCGGGCCGCCGCGGTGAGGGCGGACGCGGCGCCGGTGGAGGCGTTGGAGGAGACCGAGAGGGAGCGCACCAGGCGCCGGTCCGGGTCGCCGAGGGGGTCGGAGAACTCGCCGTCGGGCGCGATGGAGGCGTCGTCGCGGAGCCAGCCGTCGTAGGGCACACGGGTGTTGTCGAAGGTGACGAGGGCGTAGTTGAGGGGGACCGAGGTGGTCTCGGGGAGTTCGGTGATGTGGACGCCGTCCGTGACGCGGTCGCCGTCGCGGATGCGGACCGCGAAGGGGAACACCCCGCGGTCCCTGCCGTGGAGGAGAAGTCGGGCGTAGACGATGGCCATGTGGGCGCGGCCCGTGCCGGCGACGTGGGCCATGAACTTGGCCGCGGCGGGGTCGGGGGTCCGTAGGGTGAACTCCCTTGTGGCGGGGTCGAATCGGGCTTCGGTGCGGGTGGCGAGGTGACTGTTGCCGCGACCGATCTCGGTGATCATGATGGAGCCGAAGGTCTCGTGCCGGTCCACCTCGTCGATCAGCGGCCCCAAGTAGGGGCCCGGCCTGCCGAGTTCGGTGATGGCCGAGACGCACACCGCGTACTGCACGGTGCCGGCGAGGAACAGCGCCGGGTCGACGGTGGCGGACCACTCCAGTACGGCGAGGAGTTTGGCGGGGTCCCGCTGCAGCGCTTTCACTCCGCCCACCCACTCGCCCAGGGCGCGCAGCCGGTCGTAGGTCCGCGTGTGCCGGTCGGGGCCGCAGGGCGGTGCCGAGCGGGCGAACGGCGGGGTGGTGAGCAGGCCGTCCAGGGCGTCGACGTCCTGGTGGGTGTCGCCGTAAAGGAGTCGCCGGAGTGGCTGGGCGGTGTCCGTGGCCGGCTTGTCGGCGGTCATGCGGCGGGGGCGGCGCGCAGCAGGGTGCGCCTGGCCTGGCCGTCCTCGATGGCGAAGACGAGGGACGGCCGGAAGGCGTGCAGGTCGATCCGGACCCGGCTGCAGTCCTGGCCTGCCTGGTGCACGCGGACTTCGGCGCTCAGCGGGATCTTGTCGTCCTCGGCCGGGCCGGTGCGGGTGAACGTGCCGGTCAGGAGGGTGGGCAGCGGGAAGACGAACCGGGTGAACTCGAAGGTGCTGGCGTGCATGACGGCGTAGTAGGGGGGATGACCGGCCGGTGGGAGCCAGATCTCCGAGACCGCCCAGGTGACAAGCTGGATGGACGCCTCGATGAGGAGCATGCCGGGTACGTGCTGCTGGTCGGCGGTGTGGTCCCGGAGCATCTCGGTGTCGTTGACGACGGCCAACTGCGCCTGGAACGCGTCGCCTTCGACGTGTGCGTCGCCGATGAGAACGTTGTCACGACTGTGCTTGAGGACGCTGTGCCGGGGCACGGCGGTCGGCGGCCGGCCTTCGGGGAGTACGGCCGCGCCGTACGCCTTGAGCAGTTCGGAGGTCAGGTCGCTCCACTCGGTGTCGTCGACGCCGAGTCCGGGCCGGATGCGCAGCGGGCTTTCCTGGTCGGGGAGTTGGCGGCGTAAGCGGTCGCGGAGCCGGGCCGCCGTGGTGAAGTCCGGCTGGACAGTGGCGCGTTGGAAGGACTCCCCCACCACCCATTGGTGGAGGGAATCGTCTTGATGGAGGGGCTCGTCCTGGTGGAGGGACTCGTCGTCGTTCGTCTCCGGTGGGTGCGTCTGGTCCGTCATCTGTCGCTCCTGCTCTGGCGGTTGGGGCCTCGGGACGGGGCGCGTGCGGGGTTCAGGCCGCGAACGGCGAGGCGGGCTTGGGGATGCCGGCGAGTCCGCCGTCCGGGACGGACACCCCGCCGTCGCAGACGAGGGTGTGTCCGGTGACGGACGAGGCCGCGGGCGCGGCGAGGAAGAGCGCGGCGGCGGCGACTTCCGTGGACGTCAGCCACCTGCCTTGCGGTACATGGCTCATGAGCCAGTCCGACAGGGGTGCGTGCCGCTGCATCGGCTCGGTCATGTCGGTGCGCACCCAGCCGGGACACAGGGCGTTGACCCGGATCCCCTGCCGGGCCCAGCCCACGGACAGCGACCGCATCAGCGAGAGCTGCGCGGCCTTGGTGACGGCGTACGCCTCCATCGCCGGCGCTGCGATGAGGCCGGCCACGGACGACACCAGGACGACGGCCGCGTTCGGTGAGGCGGCCAGGTGGGGGTGGGCGGCGCGGCACAGGTCGACGGTGGCCCCGATGTTGACGGCGAGCAGCGGGTCCCACTCGGCGGCGCCGCTCTCGGCGAAGGGGACCAGGTGCGAGGTGCCGGTGGCGTCGGCCGGGAAGACGCTCGCGTTGTGCACGAGGACGTCGAGACCGCCCAGCCCGGCGACCGCCTCGTCGACGATACGTGCGGCCGTCCCGGAGTCGGCGAGATCACCGCACGCGATCACGGCCTGGCGTCCGAGCTTGCGCACCTCCTGCTCGGCGTCGTGCAGCGCGTCCGCGCTTCGGGCCGCCAGGGCGACATCCGCCCCGGCCTCGGCACAGGCGACCGCAATGGCACGGCCGATGCCGCGGGAGGCGCCGGTCACCAGCACGCGAGTGCCGTCGAGCCGGAAGAGGGCGGCGAGGGGGCCGGTGGGGTCGACGACGGTGGACGAGAGGGGCTCGGTCACAACGGGGCTCCTTCGATACGGGAGATGTCGGTGCGGGGGATCTCGGTGCGGGGTGGGGGGACGGTGCCGTGCTGCGCCCTGGTCCAGGTGAGGACCGTGCTCCCCCAGGTGAGGCCCGCGCCGAACGCGGTGACCAGCACCCGGCTGCCGCTCCGCAGCCGTCCGTCACGGTCCGCGCTGGCCAGGGCGTACGGGATGGAGGCCGCACCGATGTTGCCGACCTCGTCCCCGACGATGACCACCCGGTCCTCGGGCAGTCCGGCGCCGGCTGCGGCACGGCGCAGCAGGAGGGGGTTGGGCTGGTGGGAGACCAGCAGGTCGACGTCCGCCAGCCGCAGGCCGTTGCGGTCCAGGGCGTCGCCGAGGACCTCCGGGAAGATCCGCAGGATGAAGTCCCGTACGGCCCTTCCGTCCATGTGGACCTTGTGCCGCCGCGCGGCGAGGGTCTGCGGGGAGGCCGGGAGTCGGCTGCCGCCGGCCGGGATGAGGACGTCGCCCGCGCCGGTGCCGTCCGACCCCAGCCGGATCGGCGCGAACCCCTCGCCGCCCGGAACGGGTCCGAGGATCGTCGCCGCAGCTCCGTCGGCGAAGAGCACCGCCGTGGCACGGTCGGCCGGGTCGACGAAGCGGGAGTAGACCTCGACGCCGACGACGGCGGCATGGCGTTCGCCGGTGCCGGCGCGGAGCCAGTCGTGGGCGACACGGGCGGCGAACAGCCAGCCGGAGCAGGCGGCGGCCACGTCGAAGGCGACCGCCCGGTCCGCGCCCACCAGGGCCTGGACCCGGCACGCGGTCGACGGACCCAGTTCGTCGGGGGTGGAGGTGGCGAGGACGAGCAGACCGAGCGCCGACGCGGGCATGCCTGCCGCGGCGAGCGCCCTGCGTACGGCTTCGGCGGCGAGATCGGATGCGGCCTGATCGGGCTCGGCGACATGCCGGCGCAGCACACCGGTGCGCTGGACGATCCAGCCGGGGTCCACACCGGCCGCCTCGGCCACCTCGTCGTTGGTCAGGATGCGCTCGGGTAAGCACGTGCCGGTGGCGAGGACGCCGATGCTCGGCGCTGGGGACACCGTGTACCTCCAAAAGGCAGGCGGGGTTCGCGAGTTCGCCGGATTCCGCACTCACGGTCGGCTTCCGCCAGACTGCCCGCCTCGCAGGGCATCCAGCAGGGCGCAAAGCGGCGTCGTCGGAGCACTCACCGAATTCGGTTGACACCCCTCGCGATTCCGAACACTCCAATTCACGCTGATCCACGCCGATTCACCACGGGATGCCGAGTAACACAGCGGAATGTTGAGCGTGTTGAATCCGCATTGCGCGAACCCCGGAAATATGGCATGCCGAGGGCGGTGTCGAATTCGCGGGAACTCTCAGGCGCGGGAAGGACGACGGAGTGGTGATCGGCCGCGCCGAGGCACTGTATGAGTCGGATCAAATCCCGTAAGGCAAGGGTGATCTGACTGACCGTCGTATCGGTGCCGGCTCCCTTACGGGGAACGGTGGGGCTACATGTGCTCGGCGAACATGTTCACCAGGCCGTGGGGTGCGTTGTGGCCGAACATGAGCTCATGGAGGTGGATGCCGTCGGCGGCGGCTGCGGCGCTCCGCGGGAAGAGGGCCCGCTCGTATTCGGTGAGCGCGGTCTCCGCGTCGTCCGGGTGCGCGGCGATGACCTTGCCGAGTTCGGCGCCGTCGTACATGGCCAGGTTGGCGCCGTCGCCGTTCGGGGCCGAGAGGTGGGCGGCGTCGCCGAGCAGGGTCACGCCCAGCACCCGATTCCATCGGTGTTCGATCGGCAAGGTGTGAAGGGGGCGCAGGACCGGCGCGGTGTCGCCGTCGGTGATCAGCGCGGTGAGTTCCGGTGCCCAGCCGTCGAACTCCGCGGCGATGCGTGCGCCGGCCGCGGCGGAATCGGTGAAGTCGATACCGGCGAACCAGTCCTGCGGCCTGGAGAGCGCCACGTAGGTGTGGAGGGTCCCGCCACGCTCCCGGTGGGCCAGGATTCCCTTTCCCGGCTCAAGCACCATCAGCCCTCCGCCGCCGACCGCCTTCGCGCAGGCAGGGTGCCGGGTGTCGCCGTCGTACAGGTAGGTCTCGACGAACGACCTGCCGAGGTACTCGGGTGCGGCGTCGGAGAGCAGCGGCCGGACGCGTGACCAGGCGCCGTCCGCACCGACCAGCAGGCTCGTGACGACGGTGGCGCCGTCGGTGAAGGTCACCTCGTGCCGGCTGTCGCCGAGGGCACGGACCGCGCCGGCCTTGTGCCCCCACCGGACGGTGCCGGGCGGGAGCGAGTCGAGCAGCAGCTGGCGCAGTTCGCCGCGCTGCACCTCGGGGCGGCCCCTCTCGCTGTCGTCGTCGAACAGTGCGGTCCCGTCCGAGGCGAGGATGCGTGTCGCCTCGCGGCCCTCCAGGACGAGGTCGTGGAAGGCGTCGATCAGACCCGCCGCCTCCAGAGCGGGTTGGCCGTCACCGGCGTGGATGTCGAGCATCCCGCCCTGCGGGCGCGCCGCCGGTGAGGGCTCCGCCTCGTAGACCGTGGCCGGGATTCCGTGGACATGCAGGACGCGGGCCAGGGTCAGTCCGCCGAGGCCTGCGCCGATGATGGTGACGTCAGTGGTCATGGTGGCTCCTTACGTGTCACAAGCCTGCCGAACGGGTCACAGGTCCGTTGACCGGCCATCCGGCAGGACAGCAATGGAACGGCGTTCCAGCGCTCACTCTGGAACGGCGTTCCATTGCTGTCAAGCTGGAACGACGTTCCAGACATGTGCCAGGATGTACGCATGGCAACCAGGACCACCCGCCGCCCGGAGCGACGCGAGGAACCGCTCTCCCGGGAGCGCGTCGTCGAGGCGGCGATCGAACTCCTCGACACGGCGGGCGAGAACGGACTCACGTTCCGTGCACTGGCCGCACGCCTCGCCACCGGGCCCGGCGCCATCTACTGGCATGTCACGGGCAAGGACGAACTCCTCAGCGCCGCCACTGACGCCGTCGTCTCCCGCACCATGGCCTCCGGCACCGCCGATCCCACTCCGCAGGAAGCCATCCGCGCCCTCGCGCTGGGAGTGTTCGACGCGATCGAGGCCCACCCGTGGGTCGGCACGCAACTCGCCAGCGCCCTGCCGCAGTCACCGATGCTGCGCGTCTTCGAACACATCGGACGCCAGGTCCAAACGCTGGGTGTGCCCCACACCGCCCAGTTCACCGCCGCGTCCGCGCTGCTGAGCTACATCCTCGGAGTGGCCGGACAGAACGCGGCCAACGCCCGCAGCTGCCCGCCGAACACGAACCGGACCGAGTTCCTCGCCACCGTCTCGGCGGCATGGGCGGATCTCGACCCCGACGAGTACGCGTTCACCCGAAACGTCGCCGACCACCTACGGGTTCACGACGACCGCGCCGAGTTCCTTGCCGGCATCGACCTCATCCTCACCGGGATCGCCGACAGCCGCCCGCCGACAGCCGACGGACTCGGCGGTGTCGTAGCCGACCTCTCGTAGCGGCGGGACGCAAGGGGCGATGCCGGGCGAGGGGAGTGAGCGCGATCCCGACGGCCGACTTATCCAACTGCCCACCACCCAGCCGATCTTCTACCCTGTGCCAGGGCTGTTGAGCAGGGGGGATCGACCATGAGCATGTACTTCGACATCGACGACGAGACACTGTGGAACCCGTCGAACGGCGCCGGGCGCCTCTTCCTACGGCACGTGGAAATCTTCGAGTCGGAACTCAAGCTGACCTCGGGAATCGGCCAGGGCAAGCACGCGGGCGACCCGGACACGCTGGACGTCGATCCGTCTGCGTACGCGGAGTTCGTGCGCGGCCTGGTCGCCTGGCACTGCCGGACCGGGCACTCCGTAATCCTCGCGCTCTCCGAGGGGTTCGCGGCGACGGCGGTCGCGCTCGCCCGGCGCGCGGGTATCGAGGTGGAGTTGCCCGAGCCCGGGTCCGGGTCCGGGTCCGGCCAGGCAAGTGGTGGCAGCCGGCGCGACATTCAGGTTCGCGGCAATCCCCGGACGGCGCCGGCCACCGTCGCCGCCGAACTGGACGCGCGGGCACGGGAGATGGACCACTGGATGGCCCGCTGAACAGGCTCTTTCGTCACCGCCTGTTCGCGTGCCCGGTCAGACCAACACCGTCTCCACAACCGACGGAATCGCGCTCAACGCCTTGCTGACCGGACAGCGTTGCTCGGCGGTGGCGGCGGCCCGGCGCAGTTCCTCGTCGGTGATGCCGGGTACGGCGGCCTGGACCCTGATGTTGATGAGGGTGAATCCGGTGCCGACGCTCAGGGTCGCGTCGCATTCCGTGGTGACGCTGCTCGGTGGGGTGCCGGCCTCCGTGAGGACGTGGGAGAGCATCATCGTGAAGCAGGCTCCCTGAGCTGCGGCGATCAGTTCTTCGGGGGACGTCTGGCGCTGGGGCGGGATCGGGCTGAGGGGGTAGCGCAGATCCGGAGAGGCCGCGCCCGAGCCGAAACTCATACGTCCGACACCCTCGCTCAAGGAGCCTTCCCAGTGGGTTCGGGTATTGCCGGTGATCTCCATCGAGTCTCCTGATGTCGTGCGGACGACGGCGCCCGAAAGTCGCCGTAAGGGGCTCCGAATGGCTTCGAAACACCTTACGAATAGCGGCAGTTGAGGCATTTGCCAGTGCCAATGGTGAGCATAACGATTGTTTCGGTCAAGTCCCCGAATTGGGTAATTTAAGCGGCTGCGGATCGGGGAATTCAGGGTGTGAGAATCCAGGAGGGGATCACCGTGACCGAACGGACCGTCGAGGACAGCGCCCAGCCCGCCACCCCAGCCGCCACCAGCCTGGGAACCCGCGCCGCCCGGAGTATCGCGACCACCACCAAGACCCCGGCACAGCTCTCACTGACCACTCCCCGCTGGCTGCTCAGGCTGCTCCCCTGGGTCGAGGTGGAGGCCGGCACCTACCGGGTCAACCGCTGTGTCGCGTACGCCGTCGGCGACGGCCGGATCACCCTGCTGGCGAGCGGCGACGGCAGCCGGATCATGGCGGAGGACATGCGTGAACTCCTCGCCCTGCGGGACGTGATGGACCTGCGCCTGCTGGAGGAGGTCGCGGGCGCGTTCCGTACGAAGCACGTGGTCGCCGGGACGATCCTGGCCGAGGCGGGCAGGCCGGCCGACGGGCTGTACGTGGTCGCGCACGGGCAGTTGGAGCGGCGCGGCACCGGGCACTACGGCGAGCCGACGGTGCTGGGGATCATGGGCGAGGAGGAGTTCTTCGACGAGGAGGCGGCGCTGCGCGGCGGCGACTGGCCGTACACGGTGGTCGCCCTGACCAACAGCACCCTGCTCGTCCTGGACCCGGACCGGCTACGGCAGTTGGAGGACGAGCATCCCGAACTCGCCCGCGCTTTCGCCCAGTTCAGAGCCGGCAGGGAGTCCGGCGGCGCGGGGACACCGGCCGCCGTGGCCTCGGGGCATCACGGCGAGGCGGAGCTGCCCGAGACCTTCGTCGACTACGACCCTCAGCCGCGCGAGCACGAACTCGCCGTGGCCCAGACCGTGTTGAGGATGCACTCCCGTGTCTCCGACCTCTACAACGTGCCGCTGAACCAGCACGAGGAGCAGCTGCGTCTGACCGTCGAGCTGATCCTGGAGCAGCAGGAGCGGGAGCTGCTGAACGACCCGGAGTTCGGGCTGCTGAACAACGTCGCCCCCGCCTTCCGGGTCCGTTCCCGCACCGGTCCGCCGACCCCCGACGACCTGGACGAGCTGCTGACGGTCGTATGGAAGCAGCCCGCGTTCTTCCTCGCCCATCCGCGCGCGATCGGCGCGTTCGGCCGGGAGTGTACGCGCCGGGGTGTGCCCCCGGTGATCTTCGAGATGTACGGCAGCCCGTTCCTCAGCTGGCGCGGTGTGCCCCTCGTGCCGACCGACAAGATCCCGGTGGACCCGGTGGAGTCCACCTCCAGCATCCTGCTGCTGCGGGTCGGCGAGGAGAACCGCGGTGTCGTGGGTCTGCGCCCGGACCGGCTCCCCCACGAGCACGCCCCCGGTATCGCGGTGGAGCCGATGGGCCTGGACCGGCGGGCGGTCGCCTCGCACCTGGTCAGCTCCTACTTCTCCACCGCCGTACTCGTCGACGACGCGCTCGGCATGCTGGAGCAGGTCCAGGTCGCGCACTACCACCAGTACGCATGAGCACCGCCAGGTACTGGCTGGACCAGGCGGACACGGTCGCCGCCCGCCCGCCGGTCTTCCCCGTCGACGCCGTGCGCGCCGACTTCCCCGCCCTCTCCCGCACCGTCCACGGCCGCCCGCTCGTCTGGCTCGACAGCGCCGCCACCGCCCACAAACCCCGTCAAGTCATCGACGCCGTAAGCGAGTTCTACGCCCGTCACAACTCCAACGTGCACCGGGGCGCACATACGCTCGCCCGTGCGGCCACCGAGCTGATGGAGAGCGCGCGGAGCCGTATCGCACGCTTCGTCGGGGCCGGGCGTCCCGAGGAGATCGTCTTCGTGCGGGGTGCCACCGAAGGCATCAACCTGGTCGCCCAGACCTGGGGCCGCACGCGCGTGCGGGCCGGTGACGAGATCGTGCTCACCACCCTCGAACACCACGCCAACATCGTCCCCTGGCAGATGCTCTGCGCCGAGAAGGGCGCCCGGCTGCGCATCGCCCCGCTCCACGACGACGGCACCCTCGACCTGCCCGCCTACCAGGCCCTTCTCGGCCCCCGCACCCGGATCGTCGCCCTCGCCCATGTCTCCAACGTGCTCGGCACCGTCCTCCCTGTCCGCGCGATGGCCGACGCCGCGCACGCCCACGGCGCGGTCGTGCTCGTCGACGGCGCCCAGGCGGTCCCCCATCTCCGGGTGGACGTAAGAGAGTTGGGCGCCGACTTCTACGTCCTGTCCGGCCACAAACTCTGCGGCCCGACCGGCATCGGCGTGCTCTACGGCCGTTCGGAACTGCTGGAGGAGATGCCGCCCTGGCAGGGCGGCGGCTCGATGATCAGATCCGTCAGCTTCGAACACACCCAATACGCCCCGCCACCACAGAAGTTCGAGGCCGGCACCGGCCCCATCGCCGGCGCGATCGGGCTCGGCGCCGCCGTCGACCATCTAGAAACGATCGGCCTGGACGCGGCCCACGCCCACGAGGCGGCGCTCGTCGCGTACGCCCGACAGCGGCTCGCCGAGGACGTGCCGGGACTGCGCCTGCTCGGCCCCTCGACGGGAGTCGGCGTCGCAGCCTTCACCATCGCCGGCACCGACCCCGCCCATATCGCCGAGGCCCTGGACACCGCAGGCATCGCGGTCCGCGCCGGCCACCACTGCGCCCAGCCCGCCCTACGGCGCTACGGCCTCAGCGCCGCCGTGCGCCCCTCCTTCGCCTTCTACAACACCCACCAGGAAATCGACCGACTTGTACGGGAGTTGGGCTCCGTCCGGTGAGGCGGCCCATGCCACGCGGACACGACGAATCCGGGGACGTCAGTTCAGGAACCGGCCGAGGCGAGTCGCAAGTCAAACCCCCCTTGGCCCGCTCTCGCGGAGATACGCCTCCAACTCGGCCGCTCCGCCCAGCATCGCGCGCCCGCGGCCGGACAGCCGCTCCTGCCAGTCGGGCAGTGCGGCCTCCAGCGGTTCGAGTCCGCCGGCCGCCCGTACCTGATCGACGAGCGGCGCGACCTGGTCCAACAGGTTGCCGCCCCGCCTGAGTTGGTGGGCAAGTCGGGCGTCCCGCACGTCGTCCTCGTCGTAGAGGCGGTAGCCGGTGAGCAGGTCACGGCGGGGGCGTACCAGCCCGGCGCGCTCCCATTTGCGCAGGGTCGCGGACCGGATGCCCAGCTTCTCTCCAGTGGCCCGATGAATGTGGCGCCCGGCCCGAGCATCGCGCTCGGCTCGGCTCGGACTGGGACGGCCCCGCCTCCGCGCGCTCCAGGTCGCGGAAGGCCCGCTCCGCCGTCTGGAGGGTCCGGCGGTCGTCGAGGAGTTGGACGTGGCTCTCGTCGATCAGGCGGAGCGCGAGAAAGGCACGCAGGGCCGTCGCATGGAGCGGAGTGTATGCGCGCACTGGGCGAGCCCACCCACGGCGAGGACACTCTCCTCGACCAGCTCAACGAGCCCTTCCGGCAGTTCGATCGAGAGCAACTGCGTGTTGGGCCTGGTCGTGAACGACTACGTCACCTCCGGTACGGGCACGCTCGACCAGGTCATGGAGCATGGGGTCAGCCACGGCTGGGGCGCCTTCGCGGGCAACCGCGACCTCGTACGCTGGATGCGCGCCCACAACGTCCGCGCCGAGGACGAGGGCCGGCCGGTGTCCGAGCGGCTCCGCTTCGCCGGTTTCGACGGCCCGTTGGAGATCGCCGGCGCCGCGAGCCCCCGGCAGGCCCTCACCGCACTCCACCGCTACCTCTCGACCTGGGTGAACCCGGACCTGCTTCCCTGAACCGCCGAAACACTCGACCACCTGCTCGGCACCGACGACCGGTGGACCAACCCGGCCGCGATGACGGACCCGGACCAGTCCGTGGGGCAGTCGCCCGGAGCCGGTCAACTTCGTCTGCTCGCCGACGACTTGGCGGCGCTGCTCGACATGGAGAGGCCGCTCCTGAGCACGGCGGCCTCTCGGGACGACTGGGACCGGGCACTCCTGTACGCGCGGACCGCGACCGGCCTGCTGCGCTACCACCACTGGATGGCCGACACCGCACCGGCCCCCATGACGCGACTGGTGAGCCTGCGGGACCAGATGATGGCCCACAATCTCCTGGCCCTCGCCGAACGGGGTCCGGCACTCGTCCACGCCCACAACTCCCATCTCCAGCGCGGGAAGAGCACGATGCGGATGGGCGGGACACCCCTGGAGTGGTGGGGCGCCGGGGTACTGGTGAGCGCCCAACTCGGTGCGGACTACGCCTTCGTGGCCACGGGCCTCGGCACGATCCGGCACCAGGGTGTGGACGCGCCGCCGCCGGACACCGTCGAAGGACTCCTGTACGCATTCCCGGAGGACCGCTGTGTCGTAGGCGCCCCAGAGCTGGCCCCGGGCCGGTTCCCCCGTCCTCCGGGCCGTCCCGCCACCCACGGAAATCACTGCAAAAAGTAATGGCCAGTATGTACAAGGGAAAATCCAGTTCATCAGTCCGCAAATCGATCACTGGATCGGTGTAATCGGCACATACGCCGCACCGCTCGGCGATCTAGCGTCGGAGTGCACGGGGCCGCACGGACCAGAAAGGCATCCAGACACTCATGCCCAACCCGCATACCGACGTCATGCCCGAAGCCGAGTTCGACACCCTGACCGTTTCCCGCAGCGTCGGGCAGCCGCCCGCCGTCGACCTGCTGCTGCCGGTCGACGAGCTGCCCGAGTCCTCGTCGTCGCCCGACCTCGTCTGCCGTCGCGTACGTGACGAGTTGATGCTCGACGGCAACGCCCGCCTCAACCTCGCCACCTTCGTCACGACCTGGATGGAGCCGCAGGCAAGGGAGTTGATGGCGGAGACCGCCGAGAAGAACCTCGCCGACCGTGCCGAGTACCCGCAGATCACGGCGATGGAGGAGCGCTGCGTACGGATGCTCGCCCGGCTGTGGCGCGCGCCGCACCCCGAGCAGGTACGCGGCTGCTCCACCACCGGTTCGAGCGAGGCCGCCATGCTCGGCGGACTCGCGCTCAAGCGCCGCTGGCAGGAGCGCCGGCGCGCACAGGGCAAGGACACGGCGCGCCCGAACCTCGTCATGGGCGCGAACGTCCAGGTGTGCTGGAAGAAGTTCGCCAACTACTTCGAGGTGGAGCCTCGTTACGTCCCGATGGAACCGGGCCGCTACCACCTCACCGCCGACGCGCTCACCGCCTACTGCGACGACAACACCATCGGGGTCGTGACGATCCTCGGGTCCACCTTCGACGGCTCCTACGAGCCCGTCGCCGACATCTGCATGGCCCTGGACGGCTACCAGGCCGCCACCGGCACCGACATCCCCGTGCATGTCGACGGCGCGTCCGGCGCCATGGTGGCCCCGTTCCTCGACCCGGAACTCATGTGGGACTTCCAGCTCGAACGCGTCGCCTCCATCAACACGTCGGGACACAAGTACGGCCACGTCTTCCCGGGCCTGGGCTGGGCGTTGTGGCGCGACGCCGAAGCCCTCCCCGACGACCTGGTGTTCGAGGTCGACTACCTCGGCGGCAGTTCCCCCAGCTTCACCCTCAACTTCTCCCGCCCGGGCGCGCATGTCGTCGCGCAGTACTACAGCTTCCTTCGCTACGGCGTCGAAGGACTGCGGAACCTCGCGGCGCAGAGCCGCAGCACGGCCCGCGCACTCGCCGCGCGCATCCGGACGATCGGCCCCTACGAGTTGATCACCGACGGTTCCGAACTCCCGGCGTTCGCCTTCCGGTTGACGCCCGGCACACAGGGCTTCACGGTGTTCGACGTCTCCCACGCCATGCGCGCACGCGGCTGGCATCTGCCCGCCTACAGCTTCCCCGCGCCCTGCCAGGACGTCTCGGTCCTACGTCTGGTGGTGCGCACCGGGTTCACCGCCGAACTCGCGGGCATGTTCATCGCCGACCTGACCGAAGTCACCAAGAACCTCCACACCACCCTGCCGACGCTCGCGCCACCGCACCAGCCGCTCGTCACCGCCTGACAACAGCACGCGGCACCCACGACATCGAGCGACTCCTGACCATGGATCACCGTGTGTGGCGGCGGACGGCGTCCAGGAGTTGGTCGATGTCGTCGGCGCTGTGGGAGAAGGCGGTGACGAAGCGGACGATGCCCGGTTCCCAGCGGTCGTGGTAGAAGGCGTAGCCCTCGGCGAGGAGTCCTTCGGTGACGTGCCGGGGCAGGCGGCAGAAGAGGATGTTGGCCTGGGGAGTGGCCAACAGGCCCGCGCCGGCGAGGGACTTGAGGCCGTCGCCGAGGCGGGTGGCCATCGCGTTGGCCTGGCGGGCGTTGCGCAGCCACAGGTCGTCGGTGAGGTACGCGTCGATCTGGGCCGTCTGGAAGCGCATCTTGGAGGCGAGTTGGCCGGCGCGCTTGGCGCGGAAGGCGAGTTCGGCGGCGAGTGCGGGGTCGAAGGAGACGATGGCGTCGGCGGTCATCGCGCCGTTCTTCGTGGCGCCGAAGGACAGGACGTCGATGCCGGCCTTCCAGGTCATCTCGGCCGGGGTGGCGCCGAGTTGGACCAGCGCGTTGGCGAAACGCGCGCCGTCCATGTGGACGCGCAGCCCCGCGTCCTGGGCGATGGCGGACAGGTGGCGGATCTCCTCCAGCGTGTAGACGCTGCCGCTCTCGGTGGCCTGGCTGATGCTCACCGCCGACGGCTGCACACTGTGCACGTCACCGGCCCGCCGGCGTACGGCCGTTCGCAGCGCATCGGGGTCGATCTTGCTGTCGGGGCCAGGTACACCAACAAGCTTGGCGCCATGGGTGAAGAACTCCGGGGCGCCGCATTCGTCGGTGTTGATGTGGCTGTCGGGGTGCGAGAGCACGCTGCCCCACGGCGGGGTGAGAGCGGCCAGACTCAGGCCGTTGGCCGCGGACCCGGTGGAGACCGGGAAGACGTCGACGTCCCGCTCGAAGATCTCGCCGAGCCTGCGGCGGGCGCGGTCGGTGAAGGGGTCGTTGCCGTACGGCAGGACCTGGCCGGTGGCCGCGTCGGCGACGGCCTGCGCTATCTCCGGGGACGCTCCGGCCATGTTGTCGCTGATGAAGGCACGGCTGGAGGGAGTGGTGCCGATGGTGGTGCTCATGAGCGGGGGTTCCTCGGTCTCCGGTGCTGACGAACGCGGTCTCAGGTGCTGATCGGGGAGGCGAAGACGACGGTGATGTCGACCTCGTCCTCGCTGGTGCGGTAGAAGTGCGGGGCGTCTCCCGCGAAGGCGAGCATGTCGCCCGGGCCCAGGTCCTCCGGGGCGTCGACAGGGCCTGCGGTGACGTGTCCGGTGGCGATGAGCAGGTGCTCGATGGTGCCGGTGGCGTGCGGCACTCCGGCCAGCTCCGTCTCCGGCGGAATGCGCAGCCGCCAGATCTCCAGGCTGTTGCCGCTGCTGATCCGGCGTAGCAACTCCCGTGAGACCTCGCCCGGTTCGATGTCCGTGCCCGGCCGGAAGACCGGCCCGGTGTCGGCGTCGCGCGCCAGCAGGTCGGCGATCGGGATGCGCAGGGCGATCGCGATGGCGTCCAGGGTGTCGATCGTCGGATTGCCGTTGCCTGCCTCCAACTGCGACAGGGTCGCCTTGCTCAGCCCGGCCCGGCGGGCCATCTCCGCGGCGCTCATCCCGCGCTGCTGACGACGCAGCCGGATCTTCGCGCCGACCGCGGCGGCGGTACTGCTCACCGGCCGACGGCCGGACGGCGGGGGTGTCATCAAAGGCTCCGGTGGGTCGCGGTGCAGGGCACGCGGATACGGCCCTTCTTGACCTTCGGCGTCGGCAGCTCGACGTCGGCCAGGTCCCCGAGGCCGCGCACATGCGTGCCCCCGCGCGGCGCGGAGTGCGGCGCGTCGAGATGCACCACGCGCCGCCCGTCGGGAAGGTACCGCGCGAAGACCGGCAGATCGTCGGCGACCGCGGCGGCCACCGCGGCACGCAGGGCGGCAGTCACTTCCTCCCGCCCGTCCGGGTCGACGAGATGCCCGCGATCTTCGCGCCCTCCCGAACAGCTACGACTGAATAAACCATGCGTTCACTATAACGAACCAATCTGGAATACCGAACGCATCGTTCGCTTTAGTCAACGGAGCCGCTCGCCCGAGGCCCACCCGCAGAAGGAACCACAGGGGGTTTCGATCGTTTCGAATGTAGGTTCCCTCCAGAGTGTTACGCACCCGACAGGAGAGAAAGATGACCACACAGGCGAAGCCGACCCGCCAGATCGAGCCCGGCACATACGAGGCGTACATGCAGGACTGCCCCGCGGTGGCCTTGCTCTCGACGATCAGTAACCGGTGGGTCAGCCTGACGATGTGCACCCTCGGGTCCTACGGCGAGGCGATGCGCTACAGCCACGTCAGCCGCGAGATCCCGGGCGTCAGCCAGAAGATGCTCACTCAGACCCTGCGCATGCTGGAACGCGACGGCATGGTGAGGCGGACGGTCACACCGTCCGTGCCGGTGCGCGTCGACTACGCACTGACCCCGCTCGGGCAGGGCCTGTACGGCGTGCTGTCCCAGGTGCGCGAATGGGCCGCCGAGAAGACCGACGAGGTCGACGAGGCGCGAGCACACTACGACGCCCGGCAGACCGACCAGTAACTCCGAACGGGCGCTCGACTGCGGGGTCGTAACGCACTTTCAAGTGCCTACTTACCCATCGATCGTTACTCCCCTAGCGTCCGTGGTGTTCAACTACGCAAACGGAAGAGCAGCCATCATGCGCGCAGCAGTCGTCAAGAAGATCGGTGGACCCGAGGCGGTCGAGGTCGTGGAGGTCCCGCTCCCGGAACCGGGTCCTCTGGAGGTCCGCGTCAAGGTCGCCGCCGCCGCGCTCAATCCCGCCGACACCGCCGTGTGGGCCGGGTACTTCGGGCCGATGGAGGGGATCGAGTACACCGGTCTCGGTCTGGACGCCGCCGGCACCATCGACGCGGTCGGTCCGGGTGTCCTGCTCAAGGTCGGCACCCCGGTGATCGTGTTCGACGCCCCCGTGCTGCGCCCCACGAAGGCCCAGGCCGAATACCTGGTGACCGACCTCAACTCCATCGCCCCCGCCCCCGAGGGGATGGACCTGACACTCGCGGCGACGATCCCTCTCAACGCGATGACCGCCTCGCAGGCCCTGGACCATCTCCCGCTACGACCCCGCGACACCCTGCTCGTCACGGGCGCCGCCGGAGCCGTGGGCGGCTACGCCGTCGAACTGGCCCGGACGCGGGGTGTACGGATCGTCGCGCAAGGGCGGCCGGAGGACGAGGAGTTCCTCCGCGGCCGCGGCGCCACCTGGTTCGTGTCGCGCGACGAGGAACCCAGTGCGGCGGTACGCCGGTTCGTGCCGGAGGGCGTGGACGGTGTGGTCGACGCGGCGGCACTGGGCGCGCCCGCCTTGGCGGCCGTCCGCGACGGCGGCATCTTCGTGAGCGTGCGGCTCGATGTGCTGCCGACCCCGGAGCGGGGCGTGGTGGTACGCCACACCACCGCCGGCCCCGAACCCACCCGCCTCTCCTACCTCTCCGCGCTCGCCGAGGTCGGCGTACTGACACCCCGCGTGGCGCGGATCTACCCCCTGTCACAGGCCTCCGAAGCCCACACCCAGCTCGCCCGGGGCGGTCAGCGGGGCCGGATCGTCCTGGTGCCGTCGCCTTCCGCTGAAGTGTCGTCATGAAAAAAGTCCGCGTTCATCAGGTCGTTCCCGGACCGCACCGGCACCCCTGCCTATCGTGCGACGGAACTCGGCTGCCCGATGGCGGTCGCCATGTTCTGTGGACGGAGTGGTGAAGAGCTGTGGCGAACGGACATGACCTGGACGGTGCCCTGCGGGTGGCCGTGGAGCTGGCCGAGTGGGCATCGGAGACGATCCGTGGCGGGAACGGGGGCGGCGCGGGTCCGGTCCGGCAGAAGGCGAACCCGGCCGACATCGTGACGGATACCGACGAGACGGTGGAGCGGCACGTACGGGCCGTGCTGCGGCGGGAGTTCCCCGACTGGGGGATCGACGGCGAGGAGTACGGCGTGGAGAAGGGCGCGTCGGACGACGCACCGCACTGGGTGGTCGACCCCGTGGACGGAACGACCAACTACGCCCACGGACTTGGCTGGTGCTCGTTCTCCCTGGGCCTGGCGGAGCCGGACGGTACGCCGTTGCTGGGCCTGGTGGCGGACCCGTGGCGGGGCGAGGTCTTCACAGCGGTGCGGGGCAAGGGCGCGCACCTGAACGGAACCCCGGTCCACGCGGCGGACCACACCACCCTCACGGGCCATGTGTTCCTGACGGAGTGGGCGGCACACGCGCACTGGCCCGGGCTGGACGCGCTCCTCGCTCAACTGGCCGCCCGGCACTGCACGGCCCGCGTCATGGGCTCGACCGCCCTGTCCCTGGTCCAGGTCGCGGCGGGCCGGGCGACGGCCGCAGCGATCGGCGAGTTCCACCCGGTCGACGGCCTGCCCGCGCTGCTCATCGCGACCGAGGCGGGCGCGGTCGCCGTGCCTCAACTCCCCGCGTACGGTGAGCCGTTGTTGCTCGTGGCGCCGGACGCGGCGACGGAGGCCGGGGAGTTGTGGCGTACGACGGTCGGACGGTAGGGGCTCGGGCCCCGCTCACCTCCCGCCACGACGTGGGGACCGCAGCGGTGAGGGGACCGTGGCAACGAAACCGGACCGGCCGAGGTTCATGGGTACCGGATCGGCGTCGGCGGCCAGGCCGGGCAGGCGTAGGGACGCCGGAACGTATGGTGTCCCGAGCCGACCTCGAACGGGGCGCTGTCGTCCGGCAGTTGGATCTCGGCCCAGGTGTTCGGGGGTACCGAGGCCTCGACGACGAGGACGTCGCCCTTCACACCCTCGATGCGCCAGCCCGCCTCGGCCCTGCCGTACGGGGTGTCGTGGGTCGCCTTCGCCCATGCCAGGTCGCCGCCCGGGACCGGGGCGATACACAGCCTGCGCCAGCCGGGTTCGGCGGCGGCGAGACCCGCGACCGTGCGGTGCAGCCAGTCGGCGACGGCGCCCAGGGCGTAGTGGTTGAAGGAGGTCATCTCGCCGGGGTTGACGGTCCCGTCGGGCAGCATGGAGTCCCAGCGTTCCCAGACGGTGGTGGCGCCCATGGTCACGGGGTACAGCCAGGACGGGCAGGACTTCTCCAGGAGCATGCGGTAGGCGAGTTGGGGTTCGCCCGCCGCGCACAGGGCGTCACAGATCAGCGGCGTGCCCGTGAAACCGGTGGCGATACGGAAGGATGCCTGGCGCACGATGTGTGCCAACCGTTCGGCGGCGCCCCGGCGTTGGCGTTCCGTCGGCAGGAGCGAGAAGGCGATGGCCAGGGCGTAGGCGGTCTGGCTGTCCGAGGACAGTCGGCCGTCCGGGGTGACGAAATGGTCGGCGAACCGCTCGCGCACCGCCTGGGCGTGTGCGCGGAAACGGGCGGCTTCCCCCTTGTCGTCCAGGAGTTCGGCGACCTCGGCCAGGACCTCCGCGGAGCGGATGACATACGCGTTGGCGACCAGGTCGCCGTCCGTCCGCGCCTCCCCCGGACGGTCCGGCGGGGCCTGCGGGTCGAGCCAGTCCCCGAGTTGGAAGTCCTGCCGCCACAACCCGTCGCCCTCGGCGGTGAGTCGGATCGTGGCCTCGCCCCAGGCCCGCATGCTCGGGTACTGGGCGCGCAGCACCTCGAGGTCTCCGAACCGCTGGTACAGGGTCCAGGGCAGGAGCACCGCGACATCGGTCCACACCGCCTGGGCACCCACCTCCTGGAACGCGGCCGGCAGTACGTCCGGGACGACGAGGGGCGGCACTCCGTCCGGGCGTGCCAGCTGCTCCGCGGCCAGGTCGCGCAGCCAGCCGGTCAGCATGCCGGAGCAGTCGTGGAGGAAGGACGCGGTGGGCGCGAAGACCTGGATGTCGCCGGTCCAGCCCATGCGTTCGTCGCGCTGGGGGCAGTCCGTGGGGACGTCGAGGAAGTTGCCGCGCATGCCCTGTACGACGTTCTCGTGCAGGCGGTTCACGAGGGGGTCGGAGCACTCGAACCAGCCGGTGCGGGCCATGTCCGTGTGCAGCACGACCGCTTCGATGTCGGCGGGGTCGAGTGGTCCGGGCCAGTTCCCGATCTCGGCGTACCGGAAGCCGTGGAAGGTGAAGTGCGGTTCGTACACCTCCACGCCTTCGCCGCGCAGGACGTAGGTGTCCGTGGCGGCGGCGAACCGCAGTGGGCGGGTGGCCAGTTCACCGTCCTCCAGCACCTCCGCGTGGCGCAGGGTGACCTCGTGGCCGGCGGCGCCCGAGACGCGGACGCGCAGTCGGCCGACCAGGTTCTGGCCGAAGTCCAGGACGGTCCTACCGGACGGCGTCGTGATGACCGCGACGGGAGCGACGGTCTGGGCGCGGCGAACGGGTGGGCCCGTCGGTGCCACCAACTCCGCGCGCGGCGGCGGGAGTTCGCGGACCGGTGTCCAGCCGACCGTGTCGTGTCCCGGCGTGGACCAGCCCGGCCGCTCCCGCCTCGCGTCGTAGGCCTCGCCGTCGTAGATCTCCGAACGCAGTACCGGGGCCGTCGTCGTACGCCAGTGTTCGTCGGTCACCACCGTCTGCGTCGTGCCGTCGGCGTACGCGATCTCCAACTGGGCCAGGAGCGCGCGGTGTTCACCGTAGATGTCGCGTCTGCCGCCGTGGAAGCCGAGACGTCCGGTGTACCAGCCTTCGCCGAGCAGGGCTCCGATGGTGTTCTCGCCGGGCCGCAGCAGGGAGGTGACGTCGAAGGTCTGGTAGCGCAGGCGGTGTTGGTAGGAGGTCCAGCCGGGGGCGAGGACGTGGTCGCCGACGGGCTCGCCGTTGATCTCGGCCGTGTAGACGCCGTAGGCGGTGATGTACAGCCGGGCCGAGGCGACGGGGCCGGTGAGGGGGACGTCACGGCGGAGCAGCGCTACGGGTAGGGGTTCGTCGGTGGGGGCGTGGTCCGGGGTGACGGGGCGGGCCGTCCAGTCGGTCGGCGCCAGGAGTCCGGTCTCGGCGTACGCGATGTCCGACCAGGGTGAGGGGTCGTTCTCGCCCTCGCCCCAGACGCGTACGCGTACGCCGACGCGTTCCCGGGAGCCGAGGCGCGGGCCCGGCCAGGGGACGAGGACGGACTCGGCGGATTCCACGCGTCCGATGTCGGTGACGACCGTGCCGTCGGCGGTGGTGATCTCCAACTGGTTGGCGGACTGGCGCCAGTTGGTGGCGTCGGTGATGGTGCGCCAGCTCAGGCGAGGGGCGGACTCGCCGATGCCCAGGGGCTCGCGGTGATGCTCGAAGGTGGGTGGTGTGAGATGCACGGGCGTCAACTCCGGCTCGGGTCGTGGCAGATGTACACCCTGGGAGCGCCGCCCTCGTCGGGCACGGGCTCCCCGGCGGTGGCGCGGACGCCCTCACGGACGGTCTCGCCGGTACGCGGGTCGATCACCCGGTAAGGGAGCGGGACGTTCTCCGGGTCGGTGATGAACAGTGGGCCGCCCTCCTCCGCGTAGCAGAGGTACAGCATGCCGGGGACGGACAGGCCCCGGGGTGCCAGGGCGGAGCGCCAGTCGGGTCTCATGTCCGTCAGCGGAAGGCCGTGGAGGATCCGGGAGATCAGCCCCACGTGGCGTGAGCCTTCGAAGTCCAGAGCCTCCCGCCAGCCCGCGTCCTTGGCCAGGAAGAACTCCTCGTGGCCGGGCTCGGCGGCGTGCAGTCGCCACTGCCACAGGCTCGCCGCGCCGTACACGACGCCCATCGTGCCGCCGGCGCAGAGGTTGCTCCAGGCCTCGTGTCCCTGCCACCAGCCGGCCGCGCGGCCGGGGCGGCCGGTGTTCTCGTACGTCGGCTCGGCGTTGGCGACCGCCTTGGCGGGGCTGTTGCGCCACATGTCCGCGACCCGTTCCTGGACGTGGCCGCCCATGTGGCCGGTCTGGCACCACTGGAAGTGCAGCCAACTCTCGCTCTGGTGGGCGCTGTTGTCGGAGTGCGGGCGGTAGTGGACGCCGCAGGGCTGGCCGTAGTCGTCCCAGCGGCCGACCTCCGCGCCGCCCGCCGCGATCTGCGGTTCGTGGCCCTCTCCGTCGGCGCCGACCAGGTAGACGGCGGGGGCGGCACCGTAACGGGCCACCAGATAGCGGCAGTAGCGCGCGTACTCCTGCGGCGGGACCACCGGACCCGCCACCCGCAGGCCCTTCCAGCCGAACCCGTGGAAGAGCGGCTGGAGTACGGGGACGATCCCGTGGTCGCGGAGGATGCCGGTCAGCCGGTCCAGGTACTGGAAGTAGGCCGGGTTCAGCACGGTGACGTGGCCGGTGGGCAGGTTCTCGAAGCCGACGTCGAACCCCTCGTCGGCGGTGCGGTCGCGCGGGCCGCGCGCGTCCATGTCGGGCTGGACGCTCATCAGCAGGGCCGCGTTGAAGCCCTTGGCCCGCCGGTCGGCGGCGTACTCCCTGACCTGCTCCTCGGTGGCCCGCCAGGGCAGGGCCCAGACGGTGTCGCCGACCAGCAGCACGGGCGTCCCGTCGGCGTGCACCAGGCTGCGTCCGCCGGGCGACATCCGCCAGAAGCCGTGCCGGTGGAAGGCATTGCCGTCGTCCTCGGCGGGGCGCACGACGAGCGCTCCGCTCTGCCCGGACAGGCCTTCGTCCGCGACGGAACTGCCGCTGCGCCACGCCCAGTTGCCGTCCGTCTCCGGGGACGCGAACCGGACCCTCCAGACCCGGCCGCCGTCCCAGAAGGCGGGGCGGCGCAGCACGGTCCCGGACTCGTGGGTGAACTCGGCCCAGACGTCGACGTCCGTGTAGGGGTTGGCGTAGTCGCGTGCCCCGGTCAGGGTGATCTCGGTCTGCCGCCAGGGGGCGACCACCGGTGGCGTACCGCTCATGACCGGCCCACGGCGATCTCGGCCGTGAGCGGCAGGGTCGTCGACGACGGCCCGGCCTCCAGCCTGAACGTCCCCGGCTCGACGGCCCAGCCGCCCGCCTCGGTGTCCCAGTGCTCGAACGCCCGCGCGTCCACGGTCACCGTCGCGACGACCTCCTCACCGGCCGCCGCCTCGACCACGGCGAACCCGGCGAGCCAGCGGACCGGACGCTCCACGACACCGCCCGGCAGACCGGCGTAGACCTGTACGACCTCCTTGCCGTGCCGTGTGCCGCTGTTCCGTATCCGCACGTCTACGGTGCGGTCGGCGCCGGATGCCACCTCGCCGGGGGCGTCGATCGAGACGTAGTCCCAGGTGGTGTAGCCGAGTCCGTGGCCGAAGCCGTAGCGGGGCGGCTGCCATCCGGTACGGCCGTCGCCCCGGTAGCCGATGAACAGGTCCTCGTCGTAGGTGAGGACGCCGTCGACCGGTTCGGTGGCGGGCAGTCCCCGCTCGGTCGCGGGCCAGACCGTCGGCAGCCGTCCGCCGGGCTCTGTCACGCCGAGCAGGACGTCGGCGAGCGCGTTGCCGAACTCCTGCCCTGGGAACCAGGCGAGCAGTACCGCCGCCACGTCCTCCGCCCACGGAAGCAGCACGGGGGCACCGGAGTTGACCACCACGACGGTCCGGGGGTTGGCCTCGGCGACCCGGCGGACGAGTTCGTCCTGCCGGCCGGGCAGGGCGAGGCCGGTGCGGTCGAAGCCCTCGCTCTCGACCTCCTCGGTGGTGCCGACCACGACCAAGGCGACCTCGGCCGCGCGGGCGAGTGCCACGGCCCGCTCGATCTCCTCGTCGTCGCTGCCGTGCGGGGGCTGGAGGTTGAGCTGGAACATCGTGACCGCGTCGCCGAGCGCCTCGTCCGACGAGACGATGTCGTGGGTGAGGACGACCTCCGTCTCCTCGCCCGCCGCCAGATCGACGGTGTGCAGCCGCTGCGGCGGAGTCATCAGACCCTCCACCAGGTCGGCGCCCGGCGGGAGTTGAAGCCGTACGTCGAACACCTCCGTCCCCGCGACGGACAGCCGGAAGCGTCCGATGCCCGAGCCGCCGATCGCGTACCGGCCGGCGTCGGTCGCGCGGATCACGGTGCGCACCTCCACCCGGGCGACCTGGCCGGTGGGCACTCCGGGGCCGTAGGACCCCATCCAGGTGTAGGCGGCTCCGGCGCGGCGCTCGGAGCCGAGCAGTTCCCCGTCCTCGGACAGGAAGTTCACTTCCACGCCCTCGCCCGAGCCGTCGGGGTGACGGAGGTAGGACAGTGCCGCTACGGGTGTGCGGCTCTGCGGCGTGACGCCGATTCCGTGGGTGACCTCGACGTCGTCGCCCAGAGCGGCGCGGAGGCCGTCGAGCGGGGAGACGGTGTAGGGCGGGAAGACGGTGGCGCTGCCACCGCCGAGGGTCCGGGCCGCGGCGGCGTTGGGTCCCAGGACGGCGATCCGGGTCAACTCGGCGCGGTTCAGGGGCAGTACGGCGTCCTCGTTGCGGGCCAGGACGAAGCCGGCGGCGGCGGTCTCGCGCAGCCGGGCCGCCAGCGACGCGGCGTCGTACCGCGGCGGCCGGAGGGTGGTGGGCACATCGCTCAGCGCGCCGACCCGGGCGGCGAGGCGCAGCAGCCGCAGCACCTTGTCGTCCACGACCGACTCGTCGACCTTGCCCTTGCGTACGGCGGCGACCAGCGCGTCGCCCCATGGGCCGATCGGGCCGGGCATCACCAGGTCGAGCGCGGCGCGTGCGGACGGTTCGGTGGTGCGGGCGGCGAACCAGTCCGACATCACCAGTCCGTCGAAGTCCCAGTCGTCGTGCAGGACTTCGCGCAGCAGGGGGCTCTCGGTCATCGGGTGCCCGTTGACCCCGTTGTAGGCGGCCATGACAGCCCAGACCCGGCCCTCGCCGACGATCCGCTCGAAGGGCGTCAAGTACAGCTCCCGCAGGGCGCGTTCACCTATCCGCGCGTCGAGCGTCATGCGCTGGGTCTCGGAGTCGTTGCCGACGAAGTGCTTCACGGTGGCCGCGACTCCGCCGCCCTGGACACCCCGGACATAGGCGACGCCGATGCGGGCGGTGAGCAGCGGGTCCTCGCTGAAGCACTCGAAGTGCCGTCCGCCGTAAGGGGTTCGGTGCAGATTGACGGTGGGGGCGAGGAGGACGTCCACGCCCTTGCCGCGCGCCTCGTGGGCGAGCAGGCCGCCCAGCTTCTCGATCAGCGGCTCGTCCCAGGTGGCGGCCAGCGCGGTGGGTGAGGGCACGTTGGCGGAGGGGCTGCGCTCGTCCCACAGTTCGCCGCGGACTCCGGCGGGTCCGTCCGAGAGGACCAACCGGCGCAGTCCTACGGCGGGTTCGGGATGGAGGGACCAGAAGTCCGCGCCGGTGAGCAGCCGCACCTTCTGCTCCAGGGTGAGCGCGCCGAGGCGCCTGGCGAGTTCGGCTTCGTCGGTCGCGGACGGGGCGTCGGTGGTGGGCTGCCGGGTCACGGCGTCCTCCTCGGTGAAGTGTGGTCGGCGGGGGCGTCGCCCGTGCTCTCGATGAGGACCCGGACGTCCCAGGGGCCGAGCGCGAGGGCGCTTCCGGCGGCGAGAGGCGCGCCGGTGAACAGGTCGCGGACGTCTCCCGGCAGGCGGTAATCGACCGGATCCCAGGCCCAGTTGTGGACGAAGCGCAGGACGGCGCCGTCGGCGGTGGCGGCCGATGTGCAGGTGACGGACACCGGCCGGTCCGCGCGCCAGGCGTCGGGGGAAAGCGAGACCGCGGCGAGCCAGTCCGCGAGGCTGTGCGAGAGTTCACGGTCCGGGACGGTGCCTACGTACGTCACGCGGCCCGCGCCGTGTTCGTGGGTGGTGACGGCGGCGAACTGGCCCAGGTGCGGATGCTCGTAACCGGCGAGCACAGTGGCGCCCTCCGGGATCAGTCCGTCGGCCCATGCCGTGGCGTGCCCGTGCAGGGCGGGGCCGTTCGACGTCCCGTCTCCCTGGGTGACCGTGACCGGGGTCAGCACATTGGTGAACTCCTGGTAGCGCGCGCCTGTCGCGGTGCGCAGCACTCCGGGCATGACCGTGTGCCGGGCGACTGCCTCCTCGTCGGCGTAACCGGTGCGGGGAGTGAGGACGAGATGGCCACCGGCCTCGGCGTAGCGGCGCAGCAGATCGAGGGTCGTGTCGTCCGCGATGTACAGCGCGGGGACGACGAGTACCGGCCAGCGGTTCACCAACTCCTGTGGACTGGAGGGTAGTTGCTCCGGGGAAACGATGTCGACGGAGAGTCCGGCGTCGAACAGCCCCCGGTAGAAGGCGGCGACGATCCGGTCGTAGGACTGCGGATCTCCGAACCAGGCAGGGGTGTTGCCCCGCAGCGGTCCCATGAACTCCATGGCCCAGCGGCTGTCGGCGGACAGCAGCATCGCCACGTCGCTGCGGGGGCGCAGGCCCTCGATCGTGCCGCCGGCCTGCTTCAACTCCTCGGCGATCGCCGAGAGTTCCTCGTAGGTGCGGCCGGGCTCCAGGCTGTGGCCGAGGATGCCGCCCCAGTAGGTCTCGGCGCCGTAGTGCAGGGAGTGCCAGTGCCAGTACTCGATCATCGCGGCGCCGCGCGCGACCATGCTCCACACGGCCTGGCGGGCCTGGCCCCGGTAGAGGGGGAAGTTGTCGGCGGAGCCGCCGATGGAGGTGGCGTTGGTCTCCATGACGAGGAAGGGTTCCTGGCGGATGCCGCGCGCCATGTCGTTCTGGAGGGAGAGCCAGGCGGGGCCGGACCAGGCGACGAAGAACGGATACAGGCCGCCCTCCGGCTCGTCGGGACCCGGCAGGGCCAGCCCGTCCTGGGTGGCGTAGTAGATGTTCGCCCCGGCGATGTCGAGGGGTTTGCCGATGGCCGAGATGTCCAGGCCCTGTTGGCCCAGGGCGACGCAGGTGGTGACGAAGTGGTGCTCCGGTACGAGGCCACGGACCAACTCGGCGTGCCAGGTGATGTATTCCTGCGTCAGCCGCGACTGGTAGCGGCGCCAGGCGAGGTCGTACGACGGGGTGGAGTTGCCGTCGGGGGTCCACAGGTCCGCCCAGTCGTGCAGGCGGTGGGACCAATAGGTCAGCCCCCAGCGGCGGTTGAGGGTCTCGACGTCGCCGTAGCGTTCGCGGAGGTGGTCGAGGAAGCCCTGGAACACCGAGTCGTTGTGGAAGAGCCGTAGGCCGGGCTCGTTGTCGACCTGCCAGCCGATGACCGCCGGGTGGTCGGCGTAGCGCCCGACGATCCTGCGGACCAGGCGCTCGGCGAGATGCCGGAACGCGGGGTGCGAATAGTCCGCGTCCTGCCGCATGCCGTACGGGATCGGCTCTCCGGTGCGTGAACGGGCCGCCGTCTCCGGGTACTTGCGGCGCAGCCATGGCGGGACGGCGTAGGTCGGGGTGCCGATGATCGCCTTGATGCCTCGGCCGTGGGCGGCGTCGAGGACGGGTTGCAGCCAGTCGAGTTCGTAGTGGCCCTCGCGGGGTTCCCAGGTGGACCAGACCGACTCGCCGACCCGGATGACGCCGAACCCGGCCTCGGCCATCAGATCGAGGTCCTGTGCGAGCCGCTCGTAGGGCTGGTACTCGGTGTAGTAGGCGGCTCCGAAGAGCATGCGCGGGGTGGAAGTGCCCATGCGGTGCTGGTGACTTTCTGTCGGTGGTGAGGCGAAGGTCCTGTGTCCGGAGGGGGCTAGTCCTCGCCTCGGTAGGTGAACCGCTCGAAGGCGACGGCGCCTTCGGCGGCGTACATGCCGACGACTCGGCCCGTGAAGGACGCGGCGGTCTCGGCGGAGACGTAGCGGCCGTCGAGGGCCACGACTTCGACCGGTCCGGTACCGGAGTCGACGGACAGGTGGACCAGGTCCGGGCCGAGGGCGTCGAGGCCCATGCCGCTGACCGGCTCGGTCTCGATCCGTACGGTCACCGGGCCTGTGGGAATCGGCTGTTCCCAGGTCTGGCAGAGCCCGCCCACCCGGGCGCGGGCACGGGCGACGCCGGCGCCGACCTCGATGTCGTAGTGGTGGCGTTCGTCGATCCGCAGGCTCAGTCCGCCGACTCCGTCGGTGCTGTCCACGCGGACCGTGAAGACGGCCGACCGGTGCTGCTGGCGGCGGCCGACGAAGCGTGGGCGCGGGTCGTCCATGGTGGAGCCGTCGGCGTGTACGACGAGGTGGCCCGGTCGTTCGGTGAGCGAGGACCAGTCGGATGCGGGGGTCCGTATCGAGAGCCATTCCGGGCCGAGTTGGGCGCCGGTGAAGTCGTCGTGGTGTTCAACCGGTGCGGTGGGCGGGGTCAGTTGGACCGGTTGCACCACCGGCCAGCCGTCGATCCATTCCAGTGTGGTGCTGAATGTCTCGCGGCCCATGGGAGAGAAGGCTCGTGTCAGGCCGCCGGGTCGCATGCCCAGCAGGAACAGCGCCCAGTCTCCGTCGGGGGTGCGTACCAGGTCGGCGTGGCCGGTGTTCTGGACCGGGCGGTCGGTGCTGCGGGCGCTGAGCACGGGGTTGGCCGGGCAGCTCTCGAAGGGGCCGTCCGGGCGGGTGCCGCGGGCGATGCTCACGGAGTGTCCGCGCTCGGTGCCGCCCTCGGCGATCAGGAGGTACCAGGTGCCGTCGATCTCGTAGAGGTGCGGCGCCTCGGGGAACATCAGGCCCGTGCCCGACCACAACGACCGTGGTTCTTCGAGGGCTTGGCCGGATTCCAGGTCCATGCGGACCTGCTGGATGCCCAGATGCCGGCCTGCTTGGTCGCCGTCGAGCTGGAGACCCGAGTAGGTGACGAAGCAGGTGCCGTCGCTGTCCCAGGCGAGGTCCGGGTCGATGCCGGACACGCCCTCCATGACGATGCCGTCGGACCAGGGACCTTCGGCCCGGTCGGCGGTGAAGACGAGACTGCCGCGCCCCATCGCGTCGGTGACGACCAGCCAGAAGCGGCCGTCGTGGAACCGGATGGTGGGCGCCCAGGCACCGCCGAGCGTGGGGACCTTCTCCACCGCCAACTGCCCGGGCCGGGTCACCACGTTGCCGATCTGCTGCCAGTGCACCAGGTCGCGGCTGTGGAACAGCGGTATGCCGGGGAGGTATTCGAAGCTGGAGCAGGCGAGGTAGTAGTCGTCGCCGACGCGGGTGATGCTGGGGTCCGGGTGGAAGCCGGGGACGGTGGGGTTGGGCAGGGTCATGCGCGGTCTCCCGACATCGAGGCGTTGCTGGAAACGTCCGGGGCGGTGTCGGACACGAGGGCCGCCGCCAGCCGTCGCCGCTCGTATCTGCGCTCCGCCTGCCGTTGCGGGTCCGGCACCGGTGCGGCGAGCAACAGCCGCTGGGTGTAGGGGTGTTGGGGTGTGGTGGTGACGGTCGCCGCGTCCCCGGTCTCGATGATCTCGCCGCCGCGCATGACCGCCACCCGGTGGCTGATGTGCCGGACCACGGACAGGTCGTGCGTGACGAAGAGATAGGCGACGCCGGTGCGTTCCTGGATCTCGACGAACAGGTCCAGTACCCGGGCCTGGGTCGACAGGTCCAGTGCGCTGACCGGTTCGTCGCAGACGATGACCCTCGGGTCCCGGGACAACGCCCTCGCGATGGCGATGCGTTGGCGCTGGCCGCCGGAGAACTCGCGCGGCAGCCGCTCCCCCGCGTCGGCGGGCAGCCGGACCTGGTCGAGCAGGTCCCGCACCCGCTTCTCGGCCTCCGTCCGGGAGGTTCCCGCGACCCTCAGCGGTTCGCTGAGGATGTCGTTCACCGTCATCGCCGGGTTGAGGGAGGTGTACGGGTCCTGGAACACCACCTGGATGTCACTGCTGAGCGCCCGGCGTTCCTTCGCGGCCATGCCCGAGATGACCCTGCCGTCGTAGCGGACGGTGCCGGAGGTGACAGGGGCCAGTCCGAGGACGGCTCGGCCCAGGGTGGTCTTGCCCGACCCCGACTCGCCGACGAGACCGAGTGTCTCGCCCGCGCCGATGCTGATCGACACGCCCTTCAGCACCCGGAACGGCGGCTTGCGCCAGCCTTTCGAGGGGTACTCCACGACCAGGTCGTCGGCGACCAGCAGGGGTTCCGCCGGGAGTTCCTTGTGCGGTGTCCCGTTCATGGTCCCGGTCATGCCGGACCCTCCTGACGTCCGGTGTTCGTGAGGCCGGCGGTGCTCACCGGCACAGTGCGGCCCAGCGCGGAGCGCGGCTCGGCGTCCTCCAACGTGGACGACAGGAGCATGCGGGTGTACGGATGCCGCGGATCGGCGAACAACTGCCCCACGGGCGCGGACTCCACGACGGTGCCGGTCTGCATCACCGTCACGCGGTCGCAGATGTCGGCGACGACGCCGAAGTCGTGGGTCACGAGGATCATGCCCATGTTCCGCTCGCGCTGGAGGGACCGCATCAGGTCGAGCACCTCGGCCTGCACGGTCACGTCGAGGGCCGTGGTCGGCTCGTCGGCGATCAGCAGGTCCGGTTCGCAGGACACCGCGCCGGCGATGAGGACGCGCTGCGCCATACCGCCGGAGATCTGGTGCGGGTAGGAGCGGAAGACCCGTTCGGGGTCGGTGATGCCGACCCGTTCCAGCAGGCCGAGCGTCTTCGTCCTCGCCTCGGCCGCCGACAGGCCGAGGTGTCGCCGTACCGGTTCGACCAGTTGGGCGCCGATGCGGAAGGAGGGGTCGAGGTTGGACATGGGTTCCTGCGGGACGTAGGCGATCCGGTGGCCGCGGTAGCGGTTCATCTCGGCGCGGCCGAGGCGTCCCAGTTCCGTGCCGTCGAACAGCAGCCGGGTGGTGGTGACTTGGGCCTCACGAGGCAGCAACCCGAGGACCGCGAAGGCGGTTTGGCTCTTGCCCGAGCCCGACTCCCCGACGAGTCCGAGGACTTCGCCCCGGCTGACCGTCAGGGAGACTCCGTCGACGACGGTCTTCTCGCCCTGGGCCGTCGGATAGGAGACCGTCAGGCCCTCGAGGACGAGCAGGGCGTCGTCGGTGTCCCTCGTCTCCGCCGTCGCGGACGTGACGCGCTGCGCCTTGTTCCGCGCGACCGGCTTGCGGGCCGCGCGTCCGCCGCCCCCGCTTCCGTCCAGCGCGTCCCGCACGGCGTTGCCCAGCAGGCCGAACGCGGCGACGGTCACCGCGAGCGCCACTCCGGGCCAGACCATCAGGAGCGGCTTGGTGTAGATGTTCGCGAAGGCGTCGTTGAGCATGGAGCCCCAGCTCGCCTGGGTCGCCGAGCCCAGGCCGAGGAACTCCAGCCCGGACTGGATGACGATGCCGAGGCCGAGCATCTGGGCGGCCTGGATGATGGTCGGCGCCTGCACGACGGGCAGGATGTGCCGGCGGATGATCCGGGGGTCCGTCAGACCGGACACCTGTGCCGCGTCCACGTACAGCTCCTCGCGTACGGAGATCACCGACGCGCGGATCAGCCGGAAGACGCCCGGCGACATCAGCAGGCCGAAGACCGCCATGGCGATGTACGTGTTCTGCCCCACCGCGGACATCACGACGAGCAGCACGATGATCGCCGGTACGGCCATCAGCAGGTTGGACAGCCAACTGCTCACGGCGTCGAACCACTTGCGGTAGTAGCCGGCCACCAGACCGGCGGGAACACCGATCAGCAGGGCGACGGTCACCGCGAGCAGAGCGCCCAGCAGGCTGGTACGGCCGCCGTAGAGCAGCCGGGCCAGGACGTCACGGCCGACGCCGTCACCGCCCAGGGGGTGTGCGCCGCTCATCGGGGCGAGGCTGGCGGTCAGTGCGGAGTGGGCCGGGTCCTGGCTGGTCAGCAGCGGTGCGCACAGGCTGGCCAGGGAGATGAGCGCGAGGAGGACCAGACAGGTCACGGCCACCGGGCTGCGCAGCAGCCGGCGCAGGAGTCCCGCCCGCCCCTGCGCGGCGACGGCCGTGGCGACCGCACCCGTCGTCTCTTCGGACTGGGGAAGTTTCATCCCACACGCACCTTCGGGTTGAGCCAGCCGTACGCGAGGTCCATGAGGATGTTGACCACCACGACGAGGGCGACCATGACCACGACGACGCCCATGACCACCGGGGTGTCGCCCTGGGACCCGGCGCCGGTCGCCTGGCTGCCGATCCCGTTGAGGCCGAAGACCTTCTCGACGACCACCGCGCCGCCGACCAGGCCGATGAACTGCAGGGCCAGCACGGTCAGCGCGGCCGGGGCAGCGTTGCGCAGGGCGTGCCGGAACAGCAGGCTCCGCTCGCTGATGCCACGGCTGCGGAGGGTGCGTACGTAGTCCGCGCGCAGGACGTCGACCATGGAGCCGCGCACCTGCTGGGCGGTGGCGGCGATCGCTCCGACGGAGAGCGACAGCGCGGGGAGGGTGATCGACCTGAGCCAGCCGCCCGCCGAGTCGGCCAGCGGCACGTAACCGGTAGCGGGCAGCCAGCCCAGGTCGACTCCGATCACGACGGCGAACACCAGGGCGACCAGGAAGCTGGGTACGGCGAACCCCAACACCGCGAGCAGTTGCACCACTTGGTCCAGGGCACCCCGGCGAACCGCGGCGGCCACTCCCAGGACCGTGCTCAGTACCGCCGACACCAACAGCGCCGCCAGCACGATGGACAGGGTGACCGGCAGTTTGTTCCCCAGTGAGCTCGTCACGGACTCACCGCTGAACCACGAGCTGCCGAGGTTGCCGTGCACCGCGTCCGCGAGCCAGTGGCCGTAGCGGACCACGAAGGGCTGGTCGAGCCCGAGTTCGGCGGACTTGGCCGACACCTGCTGCTGGCTCGCGGTCTGTCCGACGATCTGGCGCACCGGGTCGGAACCGGTGAGGCCCATCAGCGCGAAGGTCGTGGTCGCGATCACCAGGACCAGGACCAGCCCGGCGGCGATGCGCCGGACCAAGAAAACGATCATTAGTCTCTCCACCTTGCCTTTCCCTGACCGGTGTTGATCGGCGGCCGGGCGGAACGGGATGTCGTCCCGCCCGGCCCGCCGTCCGGTCAGCCAGTGGGCTTGAAGTTGTAGATCGGGGGCACGGCGGCGAACGTCTGCGGGGTGAACGTGACGCCCTTGGTCGTCGCGTAGGTGTTCTCCACGGAGTCCCAGGGCGCGTTCCACGCCTGGTCGACGAGGTAGGTGTTGAGCTGCTTGAAGAGCGCGTCCTGGGCGGCGCCGGTCGCGGACTGCGCCTTGGTGATGAGGTCGGTGACCTTGGGGTCCGAGCTGTGCAGCGGGTTCCACAGCGCGCTCTTGGCCACCTCGATCTGGATGGTGTCCCAGGGGCGGAAGGAGGCCAACGTCATGTACGACAGCGGGTACTTGCCCGCAAGCAGGGCGCTGATGAACTGGGTGACCGGGATCTTGTCGACCTTGACCTTGATCCCGATGTCCTCCAACTGCTGGACCATGGCGGCCTGTTGGTCCGGGAAGACCGACGACACGTCGGGGACGGTGACCGAGAAGCCGTGCGGATAACCGGCCTCGGCCAGCAACTGCTTCGCCTTCGCCGGGTCGTAGGAGTACGTGGAGTTCAGCGAGTTGTCGAAGGCCGAGCCGGCCGGGTTGAAGATCTGGGTCGTCGCCCTGCCCAGTCCCTGCTTGGCCGTCTTGACGATCGTGGAGCGGTCGAAGGCGTAGTTCAGGGCCTGGCGGACGCGGACGTCGCCGAGCGCCTTGACGATCTTTCCTTCGCGGTCCCAGATGTACACGCCCTCCACGTCACCGGAGGTGTACTTGGTGACGTTCAGTCCGCTGCTCCTGGCCGGCGCGACGTTCTTGGCGCTGGCCAGCAGCGCGCCGTTGACCTGCCCCGAGCGCAGCGCGTTCAGCACGGCGGTCGGGTCGGTCAGCGGCTTGAGGACGATCTTGTCGAAGGGGAAGGCGGCCTTGTTCCAGTAGCCCTGGTTGCGGACGAAGGTGTACGTACTGCCGTCCGTGGTCGCGGACTTGTCCAGGGTGTACGGGCCGGAGCCCACCGGGGTGGTCTTGATCGTCCCCGCGGCGATGGCCTTGGGGCTGGCGATCATTCCGGCCACGTTGCCGAGGTTCGGCACCAACGACGGGTCGGGGGCGGAGAGTTTGATCGCGACCGTGGTGGCGTTGACGACGTCGACGCCGCTGATGCCCTTGAGCTGGCCCGCCGCCTCGCTGGTGCCCTTCTCGGTGTGCAGCAGGTTGGTCTTGACCGCCGCGGCGTCCAGGGCGGTGCCGTCGGTGAACGTGACGCCGGTGCGCAGGGTCAGCGTGAGTACCGTGCGGGCCGCGTTGTACGACCACTTGGTCGCCAGGTTGGGCTTGACGTCGGCCGTCGGGGAGAGCCGGAGCAGCGAGTCGTATACGGGCTGGTAGTACTGCGTGTTGTTGCCGAGACCGGCCTCGGCCAGGTCCCACGGCTGGGCCGCGACCAGGGGGGCCAGGGTGAGGGTGCCGCCGGTGGCCGCCCTGCCCGAACCGGAACCCGATCCCGAGCCGCACGCGGCTGCGGACAACATCAGGACAGCCGATACGGCGGTCAGCGCGATTCTTCGCATGGGTACTCCGCTGATAAGTGGATGACCGGGCGGCTTCGGACAGCGAGCCGCCCTCAAGGGCCTCGGAGGGAGTGGGAAACCAGGTCCTGACGCGGCCTGGACCGTTCTTGGCGGTCAGCCGTTCCTGGCGGAAGGGGCTTCGCATCCACCGTTTTCGGTGGGTCCGAAATCAGCCACTGATACGTACAAGTGAAACGTATGCGTAACGTAGCCCCGCCCTTGGTGGACCACAAGAGGCGTGCATCAGCTTTTTGGGAGGCGGCAATCCGGACGCACGGCACCAAGACGCGCGGAAGACACCCTTCCGCGCAATCGGCCCGAAGAGGTCCCCGTCGAGCGGCCGGGCGTCAGGCCGACTCGCGCACGATCAGTGTCAGCGGGTTCACCTGGGGCGACGGCGGCTGGGACTGGCCGGTCACGCCGTTGACGATCATCCGGGCCGCGCGGCCCACGGCTACATCGAGGTTGTTGTCGATCGTGGTCAGCGGCGGTACCGCGAAAGGCGCCAACTTGTCGTTGTCGACACCGATCACGGCCAGGTCGCCGGGGGCGGCCAGCCCCACCCGGCGCATGCCGGCCAGGAGCGCGAAGGCCGTCTCGTCGTTGTAGGCGCACACTCCCGTGACGGCGGGGACGGCCGAGTGCCACTGCTCGGCCGCCGCGGCGGCGGCCGAGATGTCGAGGGGCACCTCCAGCACGACGGGCGGTTCCAGACCGTGCTCGGCGCAGGCCGCTCGGACGCCTTCGAGCCGCAGGGTCAGGAAGTCCCGGAGCCGGGGCTCCCCGGGAGCGGCGTACCCGATGCGCGTGTGTCCCGTCGCCGCCAGCCGCTCGACCTGCATCGCGCCGATCTGGCTCTGCGGCACGATCAGGACACCGGGGCCGACGGAGGGGCCCATGCCGGTGATGACCACGTGGATGCCGGCCGCCCGCATACTGGCCACGTCCTCCGCGCCCACGTCGAACGTCGTCATCACCGCCGCCGGCATGAGTTCACGCCACAGCGACTTGAGCGGGGCGTGCCGCTCCCGTCGGGTGACGAGGTTCAGGCCGTGCCGCTCCAGCTCGTCGCCGAGCAGCTCGACCAGGGCTGTCAGCGTGCCGCCGACGGGAACGTCCGGCAGGAACAGCAGCACCAGATCGCTGCGGCCCAGGCGCAGGGCGCGTGCGGCGGCCGAGGGTTCGTAGCCCAGCTTCGCCACCGCGTCGAGCACCTTGCGCCGGGTCTGGTCGGAGATCTTCTGGTGCGACACGTCGTTCAGCACATAGCTGACCGTGGTCTGCGAGACCCCCGCCTCCTTGGCGACATCGGTGGCCGTCACGCGGCCGGTCCTGCGCGCCATGGCAGCCTCCTGTGGAAGATCTTGGACAAGCCTGTACGGGGGCGTCCGACCGAGCGGCGAGCTTCACTGAATCGTAACAGTGGGCATGCGGGGTGTCCGATGCTCCGGACCGCGCGTGCTGTGAAATTCCAGTGTGCACGGCTGTGCGACTCGCTCCGTCATGACGCCCCGCGGAAAGGCGGTTGCCGATCCGACTCCCGTCATGAACGATCCGGGACCATGACGACGAGGACCGCCCGCCCACCTGCCCGCCCCCTCGCCCTGATCACCGGAGCAGGACGGACCGTCGGTATCGGTGCGGGTGTCGCCCGCCGACTGGCGGCCTCCGGCTGGGACATCGCCTTCACGTACTGGACGCCCTATGACGCACGCATGGACTGGGGCCCCGAGCCCGGCGCGACCGGCGCGATCACCGACGCCCTCACGGAACACGGCGCCGCCACCCTGGCGATCGAAGCGGACCTCGCCGACCCGGACACTCCCGCCCGTGTCTTCGACGAGGTCGAACGCGGCCTGGGCAGCGTCACCGCCCTGGTGATGTGCCACTGCGAGTCGGTCGACTCCGGCCTGCTCGACACGACCGTCGAGAGCTTCGACCGGCACTTCGCGGTCAACGCGCGCGCCGGCTGGCTGCTGATCCGCGAGTACGGCCGCCGGTTCGCCGCCCCGCCGGGCAGCGGCCGGATCGTCGCCCTCACCAGCGACCACACCGTCGACAACCTCCCGTACGGCGCGAGCAAGGGCGCCCTCGACCGCATCACCCTGGCCGCCGCCCACGAGTTCGCCCACCTCGGCGTCACCGCCAATGTCATCAACCCCGGGCCGGTGGACACCGGTTGGATGACCGACGAGGGACGAGCGCGGGTACTCCGCCGGACACCGCTCAACCGCCTCGGCACCCCGCAGGACACAGCGCACCTGGTCGACTTCCTCTGCTCACCGGAGGGCCAGTGGATCAACGGCCAACTCCTCATGAGCAACGGCGGGTTCGCGTAGCGGCCACCCCTTCGAGACACCGCGCTACGCCGACCCGACGCCCTCGGCACTCACGCCCACCGGAATTCACTGCACCCACGTAAGGGACCCCGCACCATGACCACGGCCGATCCCGGTCCCCAAGACCCCTGCACCGCACCGCACTTCGCGACCTCGGCCCTCGTCACGATCGACGTCCAGCGTCCGGCCGACCGCAGCGCCTGGGGCCGTACGACTTCGCGGTGTTCAAGCCGCGTTGGGGCGCGTTCTACGGCACCTGCCTGGACGGGCTGCTGCGTGAACTCGGCGTCGACACGCTGCTGTTCGCCGGGTGCAACCTGCCCAACTGTCCTCGGGCGAGCATCGTCCAGGCATCGGAGCGGGACTTCCACGTCGCGCTCGTACGGGACGCGGTGTCGCGCGTGACGGACTCCGCGCTGTCCGAACTCGCGGGCATCGGCGTCGAGTTCGTGGACAGTATCGCGCTCGAACAGGTACTGGCGCCGAGCGGGCCGACTAGTGCGAACCCGTTGGCGTTGAAGTCGTGGATCACGTCCCGCACCCGTCCTCGCGGGTGAATGTCACCTCGGCGACCTTCAGGTCTCGGTGCACCCGAACAGCGCTCGTCGACGTGGAGGTCGCCGTCGCTCCGGCCGGCGATCAGGGAGGCGACCGGGGCGTCGGACCCGTTGGCCACACCCCGGGCCGGCCCGGCGTCGTGACAGCGGGCGAGTTCATCGAGCGGAGCGGCGCATCCTCAGCGCTCTCCGGCATGCCAACGTCTCGGAAGCACTGCCCGGCAGCCCTCTCGCTGTCCTGGAGCACGGGCAAATCGTTCAGGATCGCGGTTCGGACACGGACCGCAGCCCTTCGAGGAGCAGGCCGATCAAGCGGCGGGGCGAATAGCGCGGGTCGAAGAGGTCGGCCCACTGGCGCAGTGCCTCGAACGGGGAGTCGGCACCGGCCGGCGGACTGGGGCCCGCCTCGGCGCATTCCTCGATCCGGTGGTGGTGGACGGCGGTGACGAGATCCGCCCGGGTCGGGAAGTAGCGGTAGATCGTGGCCGTCCCTACGCCCGCCCTGGCCGCGATCCGGCGGATCGGCGTGTCGACGCCGGAGATGACGAACACCTCGGCGGCGGCGGTGAGCACGGCCCGCTCCGCTGGTTGCGCTGCGCGTCAGCCCGCTTGCTTCGGGTCGACGCCTTCCCGTTGGGGCTCTCGGTGGTCATCACGCGTTCTTCCCACTCCGCTTGACGAAACGGAGCGACGTTCCGGATACTAAACGGAGCGATGTTCCGCTTCAGGTTGGTCGAAGCGGGGCGCCCGACCGTCTCGTCAGTCGCCGGCCGGCCGAGACCGGCGGCAGGATCCACAGAAGGACAGCCAACACGTCATGTACACATCCACCTCCACTGTCGAACCCTTGGGCTCCGCCCGCCCGGTCCTCTCCTACAGCCCGGTGGTGCTGCCCGTACCCGGACGTCCCGTGGACCTCCAACTCCGCGTCACCGCGCCCGAGACCGGAACCGGCCTAGCCGTCATCCTGCTCTCCCACGGCCAGGGCCCCTCGAACAACCTCTCCTCGCTGAACGGCTACGCGCCGCTCGTCAACTTCTGGGCGGCACACGGATTCGTCGTCATCCAGCCCACCCACCTCACCTCCAGGACGTTGAGCCATCTGGTCGCCGACGCCCCTGGCGCCCCCTTCTTCTGGCGCTCGCGCGCCGAGGACATGAGCCACATCCTCGACCGGCTCGACGTGATCGAGAAGGCCGTGCCACTGCTCGCGGGGCGGATCGACCACACCAAGGTCGCCGTCGCCGGACACTCCTTCGGCGGGTTCACCTCCGGTCTCCTGCTCGGCGCCCGGGTCACCGACCCCGAGACCGGGGAGGAAGTGAGCCTCGGCGAGCCCAGGATCAAGGCAGGCGTCCTCCTGGCCGCGCCCGGCAGGGGCGACGTCCTCAACGGACCCATGGCCGACGCGCTGCCGGTCTTCGGGACCATCGACTTCTCCACGATGACCACGCCCGCGCTGGTCGTTGCCGGTGACGAGGACGACTCCCGGCACTTCACGGACTTGGGGCCGGACTGGCACGCCGACCCCTACACCCTCGGACCCAGCCCCAAGTCCCTGCTCACCCTGTTCGGCGCGGGTCACGCGCTCGGCGGGATACCCGGATACGACGTCGCCGAGACCACGGACGAGAGCCCCGAGCGCGTCACCGCCGTCGGCCGGCTCACCGCGGCCTACCTCCGTAGCCGGCTCCACCCCGGTGACACCTCCTGGCAGGCCGCATGCGAGGCCCTGGCGACCAGCCCCGACCCGGTCGGACGGGTCGAAGCCAAGTAGCCGCCCGCGGGCACGTCCCGCACCGGCCGGTCGTCGCCGTCGCCGACCGACCCGACTCTCCGCACGTCGCCGTCCTGAACGACTGGCTGATCGCAGGAAGCAGGGGGCCGCCTCCCCCTCGCACGCTCTGCCGAGGGACCTCGCCTGGCCCAGCAAGGCCGGCGGGCCAGGCGGACGCCCGCCGCCGGGACCAGGAGCATGACGGCCCCCGGCCGGACCCGGGAGACCGGTCCGATCGTGAGCACCACCGGATCGGTACCGCGTTGCGCGGTCGCCCCGCGAACCCGGCGAGATCCTCCACGCCGACACCCCGCCGGCCCAGCACCCGGTCCTCCGGCGACCACCACCACAACGCCGGGCCGTGCGCATGACCTCAAAGTCCCGGGCACCGCCTCGACCTGCGGAAGGCGGGTGGGGCTCAGCTTCTCAGTTCGCGGGCTCGGACTCGGGCACGGCCGCACCCACCGGTTCCGCCCCCGATGCTGTCCTCTTCCTCCCGGGCGTGTGGTTGAACAGCAGGTTGAGCAGGAACGCGGCGACGGTCGCGCTGGTGATGGCGCTGCCGCCGATGATCTGGACCCAGGTAGGGAAGGCGTGGTAGATCGTCGGGGCCGCGACCGGCAACATGCCGACACCGATCGACACGGCGACGATGAGCAGGTTGTCGGTGCCGTCGAACTCCACCTTGCGCAGGGTGTTGATGCCGACCGCGGTGACGGTGGCGAACATGACCAGTCCGGCCGCGCCGATCACCGGTCCCGGCAGGGACGCGACGATCTCGCCGAGCTTGGGGATGAGGGCGAGGACGACGAGGATGCCTCCGGCGACGGCGGCGACGTAGCGGCTGCGGACCTTGGTCATGCCGACCAGGCCGACGTTCTGGGCGAAGACGGTGTCGAGGAAGCCGTTCATGATGCCGCCGAGGATGCCCGAGACGCCGTCGACGGCCAGGCCGCGTGCCAAGTCGTTCTTGCTGAGCGGGCGTCCGGTCATCTCACCGACGGCGAGCATGTCGGCGGTCGACTCGGTGAACGTCACCAGCATGACCACGCACATGGAGATCACGGCGGCCACGGGGAAGTGCGGGGCGCCGAAGTGGAAGGGGGAGGCGAGACCGAACCAGTCGGCGCCCTTCGCGGAGGAGAAGTCCGTCAGACCCATGGGGACGGCGATCAGCGTGCCGACCACCAGGCCGAGCAGGACGCCGAGTTGGGCGACGAAGCCGCTCGTGAAGCGGTTGACCAGGACGATGAGCAGCACGATGCCGCCGGCGAGCGCGAGGTGGCTGGGGGCCGCGTAGTCCTTGGCGGTGGCATCCTGGCCGGCGATCAGTCCGGCCGCCACCCCGATCAGGGACAGCCCGATGACGGTGATGACCGAGCCGCTCACCAACGGCGGGAAGAACCGCACCGCCCGTGCGAACGGCACCGCGACCAGCAGTCCGAAGACACCGGCGGCGATCATCGAGCCGTAGACCGCCTGCATGCCGTACTCGCCCGCGATGAGGATCATCGGGGTGACGGCGGTGAAGGTCGCGCCCGCGACGACCGGCAGGCGGACGCCCAACACCTTGCCGATGCCCAGTGCCTGAAGGAGTGTCACCAGACCGGCGACCAGCAGGTCGGCGTTGATGAGCAGACCGACGGTGGACGTGTCGAGCTTGGCCGCCGCTCCGAAGACGAGCGGGACGGTGACGCAGCCGGTGTACATCACCAGCACATGCTGGAGGCCCAGGAGTCCCAGCCGGGCGGGTGGCAGGACCTCGTCGACCGGGTGCCGGGCGGGGGCCACGGTTTCGGGCAAGGTGGGATCGGGGGTCTGCGACAAGAGGAGCCTCCGGAGCGGGGCGAAGGGGGCGGGGGGACGCGGCGGCACTCGGTGTGGGGTCCGTCTACCAGAACAGCGGGTCAAACTTTTTGTTGATCTCGTTTCGCCCGCGTTTCCAAGCCTGAACGGCGGTGTTGCTTTTGACACGGCCCCGGCGTTCACGATCGTCCACAGCACCCGGATACCCATCCGTAACGGCCGCGGAACGGCCGCGATACGGCGATGCGTCACCGTCTCCGCCGAGAACGCAGGTATCCGGACACCCGAGGGGGTGGCGCCACGACTCCCGTACGCGGATGTCTCGCCCCTGGCATGTCAGGGCTCCGTGAGGCCGCCCGCGCCTGACCGGCGCACCGCGCGCGCATGCCGTCGCATCGGCCCGCGCCCGGCTTCACTCCCTCAACTCCCCATGCCTGACCGCCTCTTGCGCCCTGCCGCACCTACCCGCGCACCCCGCGTCCAACATCGCCTCCCGCATCAACCTGCGCGGCTACCCGGCGGTGGAGCGCTACGGCCTGGTGTGGACGTGCCTACGCCCGGACTCCGAGGCGGCCCCCGTCCTGGACGTCGCCCACTTCGGCTTCGTCCACCTCGGTTCCTTCGGTGACCCGGACAACGTGGTGGTGTCCGACTGCACGCCGGTCCACCACCCATACGGCTTCTCCGTCGACTACTGGAGCACCCTCAGCAACTACCCGAACGGCCCGTCCAGGCCGTATACGACTTCAACCGCACGGTCTTCGAGGAGGATCGCGCCGTAGTCGAGGTCCAGAAACCCGAGAACCTCCCCGCGTTCGAGGCCCGCGCGCACATCGACGTCCACGCCGATGGACACCTCACGCCGTACGCGCGCAGTCCCCGGCGAGGCGCAGGCTCTGCTCGACGGCGTGCGGGATGTCGTCGACCGGGAACAGGGCGTGTCGTACGGTCCGTTCGGCGCCGACGATCAGGATCAGGCGTTTGTGGCGCAGGCGGCCGGCACCTCGGAAGGTAGGCAGCCTTAGGGCCGCGCCCAGTTGGTGGTGGGCGTCGGAGAGGAGGGGGTACGGGATGTCCTCGGCGCGGGCGAACTCCGCTTGCTGGTGCGGGAGTTGCGTGCTGATTCCGCGTATGTCCACGCCCGCTCGCTGGAAGTCGGGCCAGGCGTCGCGGAAGAGCCGGTTCTCCAGGGTGCAGCCGGTGACTCCGGGGACCGGCTCGTCCCAGTCGATGCCCGTGCCGGGGTAGGTGAACAGCACGGTCGCGGCGGCGGTCGGGGACACGACGGGGAGGTCGGCGCCTTGCGTGCCGGGGAGTTCGAGGGCTTCGGGCAGGCGGGTGCCGACCAGGGCGTGCACGCGGGCGTGTTCGGCGCCGTCCTCGGCCGCGGTCGCGGTGAGGCTGCCGTCACCGAGTACCCAACGGTCGCCCCAGTCCTGCATCGCGACGAGGAGGGGCAGCAGTGCGCGCCCGGCGTCGGTGAGCACGTACTCGTAGCGCACCGGACGTCGCTGGTAGAGGCTGCGGCGCAGGACGCCCTGGGTGACGAGTCGGCCCAGGCGCTCGGTGAGGACGTTGCGGGACAGGCCGATCTCGGCGGCCAGCGCGTCGAAGCGGACCTTGCCGCGGGCGATCTCCCGTAGCACCAGAACGTTCCACCAGTCCCCCAGAACCACGGCGGCCCGGGCGATGCCGCAGGTCTCGTCGGCGTTGTGCATCCTCATGCGCCCATAGTAGGTTCTCTTTCAGGACTCACTTTGTTTCTGAGTGAAACTTACCGCCCGCCGATGTCCGAGACGCGGGCCCTGCGTGAGGAGCTGCACCGTGACCGCCATCAGCCGGGTCGTCGCACGGGAGATCATCGACAGCCGGGGCAATCCGACCGTCGAGGTGGACGTGGAACTGAAGGACGGCTCGCTCGGCCGGGCCGCCGTACCCTCGGGCGCCTCCACCGGCGCCCGGGAGGCGGTGGAACTGCGCGACGGCGACCCAAACCGCTTCCACGGCAAGGGAGTTCGGCGTGCCGTCGACGCCGTGAACGAGAGCATCGCGGACGCCGTGATCGGGCTCGACGCCGAGAACCAGGCGACCGTGGACCTGACCATGATCGAGCTGGACGGCACGGACACCAAGTCGCGGCTCGGCGCCAACGCCCTGCTGGGCGTCTCCCTGGCCACCGCCAAGGCCGCCGCGGCTGCCCACCGGCTGCCGCTGTACCGCTACATCGGCGGCGTCGACGCCCGGCTGCTGCCGGTGCCGATGATGAACATCGTCAACGGGGGCGCGCACGCCGACAACCCGCTCGACTTCCAGGAGTTCATGATCGCGCCGATCGGCGCGGCCACCTTCGCCGAGGCCGTCCGCATGGGCTCCGAGGTCTTCCACACCCTGCGCCGCGACCTCATCGCCGCCGGCCACAGCGCGAACGTCGGCGACGAGGGCGGCTTCGCCCCCGAACTGCGCACCTCGGACGAGGCCCTCGCCTTCGTCGTCAGCGCCATCGAGAAGACCGGCTACAAGCCCGGCACCGACATCACCCTCGTCCTGGACCCGGCCACGTCGGAGTTCTTCCGCGACGGGGTCTACGACTACACGGGCGAGGGCGTCCGCCGTACCCCCGCCGAACACGCCGACTACTTGGCGGAGTTGGTCGACCGCTACCCCATCGCGTCGATCGAGGACCCGATGGCCGAGGACGACCACGGCGGCTGGCGCGACCTGACCGCCCGGCTCGGCGGGCGCTGCCAGCTCACCGGTGACGACGTCTTCTGCACCAACGAGACGCTGCTGAGCGCCGGGATCAAGGACGGCATCGCCAACTCGATCCTGGTGAAGGTCAATCAGATCGGCACCCTCACCGAGACCCTGGCCACCGTCGCGACGGCCCACCGCGCCGGCTACACGGTCGTCATGTCCCACCGCTCCGGCGAGACCGAGGACACCACCATCGCCGACCTCGCCGTCGCCACCGGCTGCGGCCAGATCAAGACCGGGTCGCTGTCCCGCGCCGACCGCACCGCCAAGTACAACCAACTCATCCGCATCGAGGAGGACTTGGGCGACCAGGCGCGGTACGCGGGGCGCGACGCGCTGGGGCTGCGCCGCTGACACATCGAGTCACCTCAACGGCGGCCAGGTTGCGGGCTACGCCTCGATGCCGACACCGACGGTCAGGTTGCGGGCCGCGCCTCGATGACGACGAAGGCTCGGCCGTCAGGGAATGAGCACGATCTTTCCGCGGGTGTGCCGCTGTTCGAGTTCGGCGAACGCGTCACGGACGTCGTCGAGCGGGTAGCCGGCGGCGATGGGGATCTCGATGCGGCCGGAGGCGACGAGGTCGGCCATCTCGGTGAGGACCTCGCGGGTCGAGGCGCCGTCGCTGCCCGCGCTCCTCGTGCCGAGTTCCTGGGCCTTCTGGAACGAGATGATCGTCTCGATCCGGTCCCTGGGAATGCCCAGATCCGCGGCCAGTTGGACGTACTCGGGGCCGAAGAGGTCGATGAAGGCGTCGATCCCACCCGGTGCCCACGCGGTGAGCGCCTCGGCGAGATGGTCGCCGTACGGCACCGGGGTCGCGCCATGGGCGGTGAGCCAGTCGGCGTTGGCGGGCGAGGCTATACCGAGGACGTGCGCGCCCCGTACGGCGAGGAGTTGGACGACGACGGTGCCCACCCCGCCGGCCGCGGCGGAGACGGCGACGGTCTCGCCGGGCTTGGGGCGACCGCGTCGACGGCGGCCCACGCGGTGCAGCCGACGACGTAGAGAGCCCCGGCCACTTCCCAACTCAGGGCGTCCGGCTTGGAGATCAGCTGGGACGCCGGTACAACGACGTGGGTGGCGTGGCTGGAGCGCCCCCAGGAGAAGCCGAGGACCTCGTCGCCGACACCGAAGTCGGTGACACCCTCACCGAGGGCGGTGACGACGCCGGCGAGGTCGCTGCCCTGGCCGGACGGGAAGGTCGCGGGGAACCGCTCGTGCAGCGCGCCCGTGCGGATGGTCGCCTCTCCGGGGTTGATGCCGGCCGCCCGGACCTCCACGAGGACTTCCCCTGCGGCGGGTTGGGGCATCGGCACCTCGACGACGTGGAGGACGTCTCGGTCGCCGTACTGGTCGAAGCGCACTGCTCGTGCTGGTGCGGAGCTCATCTGGTCTCCTTCGTCACGGGTGTTGGCCCGGGTCCGGGGCCTGCGGGGTGGCGGCGCGGAGTACGGCGAGCGCGGCGGCGAGATTGCCGAGCGCCGGGTCCGGGAGTGGGCCGGCCAGACGGGTCGCGAGTTCGCTGTCGAACACGGGACCGGCCTCGTTCACCAAGTCCCGTCCGGCCGCCGTCAGTTCGACGATCGAGGAACGGCGGTCGGTGCGGTGGGGACGCCGGACGCAGAGGCCCAGCTTCTCCAGCCGGTCGACGGCCTGGCTCGCACCGCCGACGGTGATCGAGAGGGCGGCGGCGATGTCGTTCACCCGGCAGGAGCCGGCGCGTTCGACGACGAGCATCACGTTCAGACCGCCCAGGGTCACATCGCAGTCCCGTCGGAGCCGGGCGTCGATCCCGTTCCACAGGTCCGTCTCGAAGCGCACCAGGTCGTCGAACAGTTGCCGCAGGTCCACGGGCGGGGTCCTTCCCGCTGGGTGCATTAGCTCTAACTATATTAGCGCTAATGCATATCGCGGAAAGGGCCCCTGTCAGACGGGTGACTCGTCGGCAACTCGGAGTGGACGCAACCGAGTTGCCGACGAGCGGCCGTACCCCTCAGATCGCGGCAGCCGCCGCGCGGCCCGCCTGGCGGCCGGAGAAGAGGCAGCCGCCGAGGAAGGTGCCTTCCATCGAGCGGTAGCCGTGCACTCCTCCGCCGCCGAACCCGGACACCTCACCGGCCGCGTACAGACCGGGAATCGGCGTTCCGGAGGCGTCCAGGACGCGGCCGGAGAGGTCGGTCTGGAGGCCGCCGAGGGTCTTGCGGGTGAGGATGTTGAGCCGGACGGCGATCAGTGGTCCGGCGCCGGGGTCGAGGATCTTGTGGATCGCGGCGGTGCGGCTGAGTGAATCCCCGGGATAGGAAAGGGCGTTGCGGATGCCCATCACCTGGGCGTCCTTCGAGTACGCGTTGTCGATCTCGCGGTCCCGGGCCTCGATCTGCCGCTGGAGGTCGGCGAGTTGGATGACGCCGTCGCCGGTGAGCTTGTTCATCCCGCGGACCAGTTCGGAGAGGGTGGTGGCGGTGATGAAGTCGACGCCGTTCTTCCTGAACTTCTCGATCGGCTCCGGCGTCTGCCAGATGCGCGAGAGCAGCATCAGGATGTCCTTGTTGGTGAGGTCCGGGTTCTGTTCGGAACCGGAGAGCGCGAACTCCTTCGCGATGATCTTGCTCGTGGTGACGAACCACGAGTAGTCGTAGCCGCTGGCGGTGATCGAGCCCAGGGTGTGGAGCGTGTCGTAGCCCGGCATGTCGGGGGCGGAGAACCGCTTGCCCTTGGCGTCGAACCACATCGACGACGGTCCCGGGAGGATGCGGATGCCGTGGTTCGGCCAGATCGGGTCGTAGTTCCTGAGGCCCTCGGTGTAGTGCCACATCCGGTCGGGGTTGACGATACGGCCGCCCGCCGACGCGGTGATGCCCAGCATGCGGCCGTCCACGTAGGCCGGTACTCCGGTGATCATGGTCTTGGGCGGGGTGCCGAGCCGGGCCGGCCAGTTCTGCCGTACGAGATCGTGGTTGGCGCCTATGCCTCCCGAAGTGACGATCACCACCGGGGCGTTGAGCTGGAAGTCGCCCACCACGGTGCGGGAGGTCGCCTTGCCGCGCTGGGCGGTGCTGGGTTCGAGGACCGCGCCGCGCACGCCGGTCACCGCACCGCCGGTGCGTACGATCTCGTCGACGCGGTACCGGAACTTGAAGGTCACCTTGCCGCTCGCGACGCCGGCCCGCACCTGCTTCTCGAAGGGCTCGACCACGGCCGGTCCTGTGCCCCAGGTGACGTGGAAGCGCGGCACCGAGTTGCCGTGTCCGTCGGCCAGGCCGCCGCCGCGCTCGGCCCAGCCGACGATCGGGAACCAGCGGATGCCGAGGCCGTAGAGCCAGGACCGCTTCTCGTTGGCCGCGAAGTCCACATACGCCTCGGCCCACTTGTGGGCCCAGTAGTCCTGGCCGGTCGGGTCGTCGACGCCGCGGTCGAAGCCCGCCGTGCCCAACCAGTCCTGCCAGGCCAGCTCTTGGGAGTCCTTGATGCCCATGAGCCGCTGCTCGTCGGAGTCGATCAGGAACAGGCCGCCGAAGGACCAGAACGCCTGGCCGCCCAGGTTGGACTCGGGTTCCTGGTCCAGGAGCAGCACTTTCTTTCCTGCGGCGACGAGTTCGGCCGTCGCGACCAGTCCGGCGAGGCCGTGGCCGACGACGATGGCGTCGGCGTCCGAGGTGCCGGCCGCGAACGCCGGTACCGCGTGCGCCGCGAGGCCGGCGCCTGCGGCGACACCGCCGGCCACCGTCAGGGCTCTTCGTCTGCTGATCGCTGTGGGGGACGCCGAGTTCTCCATGGGGGTGCCTTCCGAATGAGGTACGGGAGGTGCGGGTGGTGTGACGGACGCGTGGAGCGTGCCCGCGACACCCCTGTTGTTACCGCCGGTAGCACCCAGGGAAACCAGGCTGTGTCAGGTGTGTTGCGGAGTCGGGTTCAGCACAGGTCGAGCGCACCCTGGCGGTCGATGAAACGGCCCGAACCGGCGCCGGGCCCTTGGACGTCGACGTCGAAGACACCGAGCGCGTCGGCGCCGGTCAGCTCGGAGGGGTCGCCGTGCGGGCCGTGCACACCGGCGTTGTTGATCAGAGCGTCGAGGACACCTTCGTGCGCGGCGGCGACGGAGGCGTCGTCGGTGACGTCGGTGAGGACCGCAAGACGGTCGACCATCCGGAGGTCGGACCCCGTGAACGTGGACTGCGATGTCCTCACGGACGGCGATTCCGACCTGAAGATCGTCATCTTGAGCGCGGCGCCGGGCAGTTCGGACGAGGACAGGTTGCGGCGGGTGCTGGCCAGCCACAGCGACAGCACTCCCGCGCCTGCCTTCTGACGGGTCAATGCTTGGCGAACTGGACCCGCGTGGCCTGTGTGACGTTCGGGCGCACCGCGAGTGGGGCGAGGGTGAGTTGTTCGCCGTAGATGTCGGTGAGTCTGATCGCGGCGCCGCAGCCGGTGCCGTCCTCGGAGAGGAAGTAGTTGTAGTCCGTGCGCGCCAGTTGACGCCAGCCGGTGCCCGCGCGGACCTCCAGGCGGGCCAGTGGATTGCGGTGGCCGATCGCCTGGATGCCGCACCAGTAGCGGGTGGAGCCGGTCTTGTAGCGGATGGAGATCGTGTCGGTGGTGGTGGGGCTCACCAGGTTCCAGGTGATCGGGATGCGGCCGGCCGAGGGGCTGGCGAGTTTGGCGAAGGCCTGGGCGCTGAGATCGATCTGGCCGGGTGCGCAGTCTCCCGGGCATTCGTTGGTGATGCGCACGGTGACGGTGGCGCCGCCTGCCGCGTGGACGCTCACGTACGCCCCGCACGCCTTGGACGACTCGTAGTCGGCGGTGTTCATCGCGCCGGTCAGGACGTCGCCGCTCGGGTCGTACATACAGGCGCCGCCGCCGTCCGCGTCGTAGAAGGTGGCGACTCCGCGGTAGGTGGCGCCGGGCCGGATGCGTCCCGCCAACGAACCGGTGCTGGACGCCTGTTGGCGGGTCCTCGTGGCCGACGGCGCGGTGGAGGCGGTGGTCGCGCGGGCGGACGGTGTCGCCGACGGCTTCTTCGACGCGGTGGCCGGCTTCGCGGAGGGAGTCGAAGTGCCGGTCGCGGACGGCGAGTTCGACGCGGAGCCGGTGGCGGAGGGCTCGGTCGCGGCGCGTCCCGCTTCGGACTTGACGTCCTCGGCGCTGCTCTTGTGGCCGGGCAGCACTACGACGACCAGCGACACGACGATGAGCACCGCGGCCGCCGACAGGAACAGCCACCGCTTCGACACCGGACCTCCTTGACGGCCGCCACCCGTTGCTCGGGGTGATGGGAGCAGCGATCGTGTCAGGCTCGGGGACACAGCGGCAAGCCCTTTCCAGGAAGGCGCAGTTGGGGACGGGGTTGCGTCCTCGGGCTGATGTGCTTCCTGATGCGTACCCGCCGCTCGGTCAGGCGGGCCTCAACTCCACCTCGGCGGTGTCCGGTTGCCCTTGGGTCAGGACGGGGTGGCTGCTGGTGGAGACGAGGTCCCCGGGGGCGATCGTCCCGGAGCCGTCCACATCAGCGTGGACGCGCACGGTGTAGCGCGCCCCGGGATCAGGTGACGGGACGGCGAGCCTGAGGCGTGTGGTGCCGGTCAGGTCGACATCGTGGGCGACGGTGCGGGAGACGACGCGGGACGGGGCGTCGACGGCGGTGACCTCCTCGATCCGTGCCCGCAACGTCACGGTCGCGTCGGGCAGCGGGGTGCCGGGCGCGAGGGAGACGGCGATTTCTACGTTGCGCATACGCTCACCCAGGCCTTGTCGGTCGGCATCTCCCCCACTACTTTCCGCAAAATAGCGCCCCGTGAGTGGGCGCGGAAAGTCGAAAACCAGGGGGAATCACGTGTCCGGAACAGAGTCCAGTGGTACGGGTGTGGGTCACGGTGAATTCCGGTCTTCCGGTGGGGTCAGGACCGCGCTGATCGACGGGATCAGTTTCTCGGCCAAGCCCGTCCAGTACGTGGAGATCGACGGTCTCGCCGTTTTCGAGGGAGACATCGTTCTCGGTACGGCCGCGGAAGTGGAACGGCGTACGTCGGAACTCAAGGCGGAGTCGGAGGGAAAGGTACCGGAGTCGGCGGTCATCATCACCGGAAGTCAATTCCGGTGGCCCAGCGGTCTGGTGCCGTACGAGATCGACGGCGCGCTGCCGGACCAGCAGCGGGTCACCGACGCGATCGCACACTGGCAGTCGCGTACACGAATCCGTTTCGTGTCGCGGACGGCCGCGAATTCGGGTCAGTTCCCCGACTATGTGCGGTTCGTGTCGGGCGGTGGATGTTCCTCGTTCGTCGGGCGCCAGGGCGGCCGTCAGGACCTCACCCTCGGCAGCGGCTGTACGGCCGGCAACTGCATCCATGAGATCGGGCACGCGGTCGGGCTCTGGCACGAGCAGAGCCGCGAGGACCGCGACAAGTTCGTGTCGATCGTCTGGGCCAACATCCAGACCGGCTTCGAGCACAACTTCGACCAGCACATCTCGGACGGCGACGACATCGGCCCGTACGACTACGGGTCGATCATGCACTACCCGCGTGACGCCTTCTCGAAGAACGGTCAGGCCACCATCGTGCCCACCGTGCAGGGCGCGGCGATCGGCCAGCGCACGGGCCTGAGCACGGACGACATCGCCGCCGTGCACGCGATGTACGGCCCGTCGCCGGCCTCGGGACCCGTGGTGTCGTGGGAGTCCGACCGGCTGGACGTCTTCGGGATCGGGACCGATTCGGCGCTGTTCCACAAGTGGTGGGACGGAAACGCCTGGGGTCCGGGTGTCAAGGACTGGGAGTCCCTCGGCGGGATCTGCAGGAGCCGTCCGACGTCGCTGGCCTGGGCGCACGACCGGCTCGACGTCTTCACGATCGGCACGGACTCGGCGCTGTTCCACAAGTGGTGGGACGGCAGCAACTGGGGCCCCAGCGTGAAGGGGTGGGAATCCCTCGGCGGAATCTGCACCAGTCCGCCCGAGGCCGTGTCGTGGGGACCCGACCGGCTCGACCTGTTCGTGATCGGCACGGATTCCGCGCTGTTCCACAAATGGTGGGACGGCAGCAACTGGGGTCCGAGCGTGACGGGCTGGGAATCCCTGGGCGGAATCTGCATGGGCGACCCGGTGGCCGTTTCCTGGGGTGCGAACCGGCTGGATCTTTTCGTGGTCGGTACGGACTCCGCGCTCTACCACAAGTGGTGGGACGGAAACGCGTGGGGCCCGAGCCTCAAGGGCTGGGAATCGCTGGGCGGAATCTGCATGGGTAAGCCTGCGGCGGTTTCGTGGGGGCAGAACCGGCTGGATCTCTTCGTCGTCGGTACGGACTCCGCCCTGTACCACAAATGGTGGGACAGTAACGCCTGGGGCCCGAGCCTCACCGGCTGGGAATCCCTCGGCGGAACCTGCATGGGGACACCCGCCGCCGTTTCCTGGGGCGTCGACCGGCTCGACCTGTTCGTGGTCGGCACGGATTCCGCGCTCTACCACAAGTGGTGGGACGGAAATGCCTGGGGTCCCGGCATCAAGAGCTGGGAATCGCTCGGCGGAATCTGCACCAGCCCGCCCTCCGCCGTTTCCTGGGAACCCAACCGCCTCGATCTCTTCCTCACCGGCACGGATTCCGCGCTCTACCACAAGTGGTGGGACGGGAACGCCTGGGGACCGGGCATCAAGGACTGGGAATCGCTCGGCGGAATCGTCACCCGGTTCACCGACTGAGAGGGGCACTCAACTGCCGGGTACGGTAAGGGATCCGAGCCCGAACCGAGCCTGAGCCAACTGCGCCGTCGGCCGCGTCAGCGACATCGGCATCGGCATCGGCCGACGGCGCCTTGGGATGAAGCTCGGGCACTGCCAGTCGATGCCATCTGCCCGGCTCCCATGCCCACCTCGCCCAACTCGCCGTCGCCATGGCCGGACCGGTCGTCGGGACGCATGGCGGCGCAGCGGCACTCGCCGAGCTGGACCGTCGTCTTAGCGCGGACGATCCGGACGCGACCGCCTCGATCGGTGCGGCCGGGCACGCGCTCGGTGCGGCCGTCCTCGGCGTCTCCGGTGTCACCGACGCCGATGCCGACGCCGACGAGATCAACCTCGACGGATACCCCGCCACCTGGGCCGCATGGCTCATGCCGGGCTTCGACGCACGGCTGGCCAGACCCCGTGCCCTGACACCCGACACGCAACCGGTCGCTCATCACCCTCGGCGTCCTCGGCCGCGAGACGATCCTGCCCGGCGCGTTCCAGACCTGCCGCGCACTCCTCGCTCGACGACCCCACCAGTGTTCCGGCGCTCCCCCGGGCGCCGGTCGCCACACCTTTGCCGTAGCGGAACGCTCTGGGCCCCTGCGGCCCGCCTACGTGCCGGAATCCCGAGTCGAGGCTTCGTGTGCCCGGCTCGCTACAGGCATACTCGGGCTCTGCGCGCGCACCGGCGTTCGCGAGAAGCGGGAGGTGGGCGATGGTGCTGCCGTCGGCAGCGGGGACCGAGCCCCGGAAAATCACGATCAACGACGTCGCCAAGTCGGCCGGGGTGTCCCGGCAGACCGTGTCGCGGGCGCTCAACGACAAGGGCGAGATCGACGGCGAGACGAAGCAGCGGGTGCTCGACGCGGCGCGTGCGCTCGGGTACCGGCCGAGCCGGTTCGCCCGTGGTCTGGTCCGGCAGGACACCATGACGATCGGGCTGGTCATCCCCGATCTGCTCAACCCGTTCTTCACCGAGGTGGCCGCCGCCGCGCTGGAGGCGGCCAGGACCCGGGGCTGGCAGGTCGTCGTGTACGACACCGGGGACAGGGCGGAGGAGGAACTCGGCACACTCCAGGTGATCAGTTCCCAAGTGGACGCGGTCATCGGCTACTTCAGCTGCCCCGAGGGCGAACTGGAGAAGTTCACCCGCGGCATGCCGGTGGTGCTCATCGGCCGGGAGCAGCGGACGCGGTTCAGCGCGATCCGGATCGACGGCGCGGCGGGGGTCCACGCCGCGGTCGCGCACCTGGTCGCGCGGGGGCACACGCGGATCGGCATGCTCGACCACCACACCCGCGCCGAACCGAGCGTCCGGCACGAGTGGTTCACGACGGCCGCGGCGGCACTCGGGATCGACGCCGGCATCGTGGTCGGCGCGGACCAGACTGCCGACGGCGGCGGAGCGGCGCTCAGGGCCCTGCTCGGCGACCACCCCGAGGTCACCGCGGTCTTCACGTTCAACGACATCATCGCGATCGGCGCGCTGCGTGAAGCACGCCGGCTGGGCCGGAACGTCCCGCGGGATCTGGCGGTCATCGGCTTCGACGGCCTCCAGCTCGGGGCACTCGTCGAACCCCCGCTCACCAGCGTCGCCCTGGACACGCGACAGCTCGGCGCACTCGCCATCGAGCAGGTCGCGCGCCTGCTGTCGGGAGGGGAAGCGCTTGCGGCCGACGAGCTGGTCGTACGGGCCGAACTGCGCCTGAGCGGCTCCGCCTGACCTCACGCGTGCGCGGCCGGTCCGAATGTCTTGACACTCCCCCGCGCCGAAGCGCAAACTTCCGAACATTCGCAGCACCCTTCGACAGGTCTATCCGCAGGCAGTTCCGTGAGCGCTCACGGGAGCGCTCACGGGACGCTCTTGGACCCCGCGACGAATGGTGTGCCCACGTCCCTTCCACCCAGAAGGCATCCCGCCCGAGGGATCAGCATCGAGCCGCCTAGCACCGCCGCTAGTCGTTGTCCGGAACGGAAACCATGAGCAGCACAGTCACGCGCATCCGCCTCGGCGCCGTCGCCGCGGCCGCCAGTGTCGCCGTACTCGCCGGATGCTCGTCATCCACGCCGTCGGCGAAGACGTCCACCGCCTCCTGCGCGCCCGCGAAGGGCAAGGTCACCCTCCAGTACTGGAACACGGTTCCGGGCATGGACAAGGTCGTGGCCCTGTGGAACAAGAAGAGCCCGGCCATCCAGGTCGAGACGAAGAACATCTCCAACGACCAGTACGGCACCCTCGGCAACGCCCTCAAGGCGGGCAAGGCGCCCGACCTGGCCCAGGTCGGCTACGACGAACTCCCCAACCTGCGCACCCAGAGCGCCTTCGTGGACGCCTCCGCCTGCTCGGCCGCCACCGCCGCCAAGTCGAAGTTCGTGCCGTGGACCTGGTCGCAGACCAGCTTCGGCGGCACCGGCGTGTTCGCCCTGCCGCAGGACACCGGCCCGATGGCCCTCTACGTACGCAGCGACATCTTCAAGAAGTACGGCATCGCGATCCCCACGACCTGGGACGAGTACGCGACCGCCGCCGCCAAGCTGCACAAGGCGGACTCCCAGCTCGACATCACGTTCTTCGACCCGAACAACGCCGAGTGGTTCAACGGGCTCCTGTGGCAGAAGAACGCCCAGATGTACAGCTACTCGGGTGACAAGTGGCAGGTCACGGTCGCTTCGGACCAGAGCAGGCAGGTCGCCGACTACTGGCAGAAGCTGATCTCCGGCAAGCTCGTGCGCACCGACCTCGCCCACGGTTCGACGCAGATGTACGCCGCGTACCAGCAGAACCAGATCGCCAGCTACATCGGCGCCGCCTGGGGCTACAGCATGTTCCGCGACAACCTGCCCCAGCAGGCCGGGAAGTGGACGATCGTCCCGATGCCGACGTGGGGTTCGAACGGCGCGTCCGGTGACTGGGGCGGTTCGACCGTCGCGTTCATGAAGGGCGGCAAGCACCTCTACGAGTCGGTGAAGTTCAACACCTGGCTCAACACCGACCCCGAAGCCCTCGCGCTGGAGAACCAGTTGGGCGGCCTCTACCCGGCGGCCACCGCCGGGCTCCAACTCCCCGCTCTTTCCAAGGGAGTTCCGTACTACAACAACGAGAAGATCTTCGACGTCTTCGCCGGCTCGTCCAAGAAGATCAACACCAGCTTCGCCTGGGGCCCCACCCAGAAGACGGTGAACCTCGCGCTCCAGGACGCGATGGCCAAGGCGGCGGCCGGTGACGGCACACTCGGCGACGCACTGTCGGCGGCCCAGGCGTCCGCGCTGAAGTCGATGAAGGACCAGGCGATCCCGGCCGCGGCGGGCAAGTGACCGCGCGATGACCGACATCGCAACCCGCGCGACGCGCGTGGTGGCGGCACCCGGGGGCCGCCGTCGTCGTCTCAACGGCGGCGGCCCCCGGGCCGGCACCATCGTCGCGTTCGTGGTCCCGTTCTTCCTCCCGTTCTTGCTGTTCTACCTGGTGCCGGTCGGCTACGCGCTGTGGCAGAGCCTCCGCGTCGTCCGCCGCACCGGCGGGCAGTACGGCACCTCGTACACGGCCTTCGGCGGCTTCGAGCAGTACGGAAAGGTCTTCCAGAACGACGAGTTCTGGTCCAGCGTCGGCCGCATCGGCCTGTTCGGCATCGTGCAGGTGCCGGTCATGCTGTTCGTCGCTCTCGTCATCGCACTGCTCCTCGACACTCCCCTGCTGCGGCTCACGTCGTTCTTCCGCATCACCGCGTTCATGCCGTACGCCGTACCCGGTGTCATCGCCGCGATCATGTGGTCGTACCTCTACTCACCCCAACTCAGCCCCGTCGTCGACCTGTTGAACGGCATCGGCCTCCACCCCGACTTCCTCGGCCCCGGTGCCGTGCTGTGGTCGGCGGCGAACATCTCCACGTGGCTGTGGACCGGCTACAACATGCTCATCATGTTCTCGGCGCTCCAGTCGATCCCGCAGGAGCTGTACGAGGCCGCCAAGCTGGACGGCGCCAGCAACTGGGCCATCGCGTGGCAGATCAAGGTCCCGATCATCGCCCCGTCGATTGTCCTCACCACGGTGTTCTCGATCATCGGCACGCTCCAGCTCTACGCCGAACCGGCCGTGCTGCGGCAGATCTCCTCGAACATCTCCAGCACGTTCACGCCGAACATGCTCGCCTACGCGGTGGCCTCCGGGAACAACTACCAGCAGGCCGCGGCGATCTCCGTGGTCATCGCCGTCATCACCTTCGTCCTGAGCTTCGGGTTCATGCGACTGACGTCGAAGAGGGCCGGCCTGTGAGCAACCGATCCATGAGCGCCCGGTCCATCAACAGCCGTTCCGTGCACGACCGTTCCGTGCACCGCGAAAGCCAGGTAAGCCGTACGGCCGCCATGGCCCTGATGCTTCTCCTGGCGGTCTACTTCCTGCTGCCGATCTACTTCCTGATCGTCGCGGCCACCAAGCCGCAGGGAGACCTCGCCGCCACCAACGGGCTGACGTTCTCGCACTTCAACCTGTTCGAGAACCTGCGCGTCCTGTTCACCCGCAGCGACGGCGTCTTCGGCCGGTGGGCCCTCAACACCGTGGTCTACGCGGCGCTCGGCGCGGCCGTCGGCACGCTGATCTCCGCGCTGTGCGGCTACGCGCTCGCCAAATTCCGTTTCCGGGGGCGGGAGTTCCTGTTCTCCGTCATCCTCGGCGGCGTCCTCGTCCCGACCACCGCGCTCGCGCTCCCGCTGTTCCTGCTCTTCTCGGCGACGGGCATCGTCAACACGTACTTCGCGGTGTTCCTGCCCAGCATCGTCAGCCCGTTCGGCGTCTATCTCGCGCGGATCTTCGCCAACGCGGCTGTCCCGCAAGAGCTGTTGGAGTCGGCACGGCTGGACGGCGCGGGCGAGTTCCGCACGTTCTTCTCGGTGGCGTTCAAGCTGATGACGCCGTCGCTGGTGACGATCTTCCTGTTCCAGTTCGTGGCCATCTGGAACAACTTCTTCCTGCCGATGGTGATGCTCCAGAAGGAGTCCCTCTTCCCGATCACGCTCGGCCTCTACGAGTGGAACGGCCAGACCGCCCGCGCCCCGCTCCTCCAGGAGTCCGTGATCACCGGCTCACTGGTGTCGATCGTGCCCGTGATCATCGTGTTCATCCTGCTCCAGCGGTTCTGGCGCACCGGACTCGCCGCCGGTTCCCTCAAGTGACCGCCCCCGCACAGAAGGTGCCGCGCATTATGCCCAACTCCGCTGTCTTCGTGCCCCATTTCCACTGGGACCGGGAGTGGTACGAGCCCTTCCAGGTGTTCCGGCACCGGCTCGTCGCCGCCCTGGACACCGTGCTGGAGACGGCCGAGTCGGACCCGGACTTCCGGTTCACCGTCGACGGCCAAATGGCCGCGATCGAGGACTACTTGGAGATGCGTCCGGAGAACCGCGAGCGCGTCGCGGCCCTGGTCGAGGAGGGCCGTCTCGCCGTCGGACCGTGGCTGATCCTGCTCGACGAGTTCCTCTGCTCGGGCGAGACCATCGTCCGCAATCTGCGGATGGGTTGGGCGGCAGCGGCTGAGCTGGGCGGCGCGATGCCGGTCGGCTATCTGCCGGACATGTTCGGCCACATCGCGCAGATGCCGCAGATCCTCGCGCGCGCCGGCATCGAACACGCGGCACTGTGGCGCGGAGTGCCCGGCTCCGTCGACGGCCACGCCTTCAACTGGCGTGCGCCGGACGGCTCCCAGGTCCGCACCGAGTTCCTCTTCGACGGCTACGACAACGGCCTCGACGTCCTGTTGGTACCGGACCGGATCGGCCGCGCCCTCGGCGACTACGCGGAGATGACGGCCGAGCGGTGGGGCGGCGATCCGGTACTGGCGATGGCAGGCACCGACCACAGCGCGCCCGATCCGCTGCTCGCGTCCTGGCTGCGACGCGCATCCAACAAAGGCAGCGCCTCCGGCGAAGGCAGCACCTCCGGCGAGGGGTGGGCCTCCGGCGAAGGCAGCACCTCCGGCGACGGGCGGGCCCTCACCATCGCCACCCTCGACGAGTACCTCCGCAAGCACATCCGCGACGAGGTGTCCGCGGTCGTCACCGGTGAGCTGCGCAGCCATGTACGCGGCAACATCCTCCCGGGCGTGCTCTCCGTGCGGCTCGGGCTCAAGCAGCGGATGGCCCTCGCCGAGCGCACGATCGACCACGCCGAACGCATGAACGCCCTGTGGTCCCGGCGCGACGACTCACCGTTCCTCGACCTCGCCTGGCACAAGATCATCGAGTCGACCGCGCACGACTCTGTCGTCGGCTCCGGCACCGACGAGACCTGCGACCAGGTGGCCGCCCGCCTCGCCGAAACCGCACAGACAGCGCGTGCCGTACGGGACGCGGCGCTCGCCGAGCCCGCCGCCCGAGTGCCGAGCGACGGCTACCTGGTCGCCAACCCGCTCCCCTTCGACCGCACCGCGCTGGTCGAGGTCGACGTCGTAGCCCCGCCGGAGGGAACCGCACTTCTCGCGACCGCGGCCGACGGCTCAACCGCTCCCGTGCAGCTGATCTCCCAATCCCCGACCGTCCTCAGCGACGAGCGCATGGACGCCTCGCAGCTCGAACGCGTCCTGCGTCGCATCCATCGCCGCGAACTGTTCGGCCGCCAGCTCGACCACTACCGACTCACCCCGGGTGACCTCGTCTTCCACCTCGCCGAGGTACCGACCACCGGCCCCTTCGACCTGCTGATGCTGCGCCGCGAGGTCGCCGCAGCAGCAGCCACGTATCCGGGCGAGTGGCGCGTACTGACGCTGGCGGAAGCCCGCGCCGCCGCGCTCGTACCCGTGCACGTTCCCGCCTCCGGGCTGGCAGGCTTCCGGGTCGAGCCCGGCAGGACCGCCGCCTCGACCTCGTACTCATCCGCTACGGCCACCGACCGCACCGTCTCCAACGGCCTGGTCGAGGTCACCGTCGCCGCCGACGGCACCCTGGACCTGACCGGCCCCGACGGCACGGTGCTGCACGGCGTCGGCCGGCTCGTCGACGGCGGTGACCGGGGCGACAGCTACAACTACGCTCCCCCGGCGCGGGACTTGCTCGTGTCGGAGCCCACGGAGGTCACCGTCGAGCTCCTCGAAACCGGCCCGCTGCGTTCACGGCTGCGGGTGACCCGTGTCTACGAGTGGCCCGCCGCCCTCTCCGCCGATCGTGATGTGCGCGGCGACCGGACCGTGCCGACACCGGTGGACACGCTCGTGGAAGTGCGCGCGGGCGAGCCCTTCGTGCGGGTCTCCACGTCCTTCCTCAACCAGTCCGCCGATCACCGGCTGCGCTTCCACGTGCCGCTGCCCGAGCCGGTGACCACCTCCGCGTCGGCCGGTCAATTCGCCGTCACCGAGCGCGGGTTGACCGCTGAGGGCGGCTGGGGCGAGTACCCGCTGCCGACCTTCCCTGCCGGTTCGTTCGTGTCGGCCGGTGCCGCCCATGTCCTGCTCGACCACTCCGGTGAGTACGAACTCGTCGGCGACGGCGCCGAACTCGCGCTCACGCTGCTGCGCGCGATCGGCTCGATCAGCGTCAACATCCACCCCCTGCGTGACGAACCGGCGGCGAGCGAGATCCCCGTACCCGGTGCGCAGGACCTCGGCACGCGTATCGAGAACCGGTTCGCGGTCGTCCCCTCGGCGACCGGTTGGCAGGGGGCGAACGCGGTCGCTCTCGCCGAGGAGTTCCGCAACGACGTACTGGTCACTCGTGGAACCGCGCCCGCAGATCACCAACTCCCGCCCGATGCGGCCGGGTTGCGGGTCGACGGCGAGGACGTCCTCGTCTCGGCCGTCCGCCGTGTCACCGACGACGAACACGGACCCGGCACCGAGGTCCGGCTGACCGCGATGCGCGACACCGCGTCGACCGTCCGCGTGACGGGAGCGTTCACCGAGTCCGTCACCGTCGATCTGCTGGGCCGGCCGATCTCCCGCACCCGGGTCCAGGACGAGCTCGACCTCGACCTCGGTCCCTGGGAGATCCGCACAGTCGTGCTCCGGTAGGCCGCCATGATCGAATGCAATGCCCCCGTTCCGCTCTCACGAAAGCGTTGTGACCTCTTGCTCCCCGAGTTCTCCCCCCATGTCTTCGACCTCGCACCCGGCCGTGGCGCACTGCGCCCGGCCCGCTCCTGGCTGCACTCCGACGCGGAGTCCCTTTCCCTGAACGGGTCCTGGTGCTTCCGCCTGTCCCCCACGGCGTCGGTGGCGGAGGACTTCGCGGCCGAGGGCTACGACGCCCACGGCTGGGACCGCATTCCCGTGCCCTCCCACTGGGTGCTTGAGGGGGACGGGGCGTACGGCCGCCCGATCTACACGAACATCCAGTTCCCGTTCCCGATCGACCCGCCGTACGTCCCGGACGAGAACCCGACCGGCGACTACCGCCGCACCTTCGACGTCCCCGCCGGCTGGTCGGACGCCGAGCGGGTCGTGCTGCGCTTCGACGGTGTCGAGTCCCTCTTCCGCGTGTGGGTCAACGGCGTGGAGATCGGCAGCGCGAGCGGCAGCCGGCTCGCCCACGAATTCGACGTGACAGCCGCCGTACGGACTGGCGAGAACGTCGTCGCCGTGCGGGTGCACCAGTGGTCGGCGGCCAGTTATGTCGAGGACCAGGACCAGTGGTGGCTGCCGGGCATTTTCCGCGATGTCACCCTCGTCGCCCGCCCGGCCGGGGGCATCGAGGACGTCTGGCTGCGGACCGGCTTCGGCGACGGGCACGGGCGCGTCGAGGCGGAGATCACCGCCGCCGCCACGGCGTTCCCGGTCACCCTGCGCATCCCGGAACTCGGCGTCGAGCGGGTCTGGGCCGCGCCGGACGACGTGGCCCCCTTCGACATCGCCGACGTGGAGCCCTGGTCGGCCGAGCGGCCTCGCCTGTACGACGCCACGGTGTCGACGGGCGCGGAGACAGTCACCCTGCGGGTGGGGTTCCGTACCGTCGAGATCCGGGGGGACCAGTTCCTGGTCAACGGGCGCCGTGTCGTGTTCCACGGCGTGAACCGGCACGAGGCCCATCCCGAGCGCGGCCGTGTCTTCGACGAGGAGCACGCGCGCGAGGACCTGGCCCGGATGAAGCGGTTCAACGTGAACGCGATCCGCACCAGCCACTACCCGCCGCATCCCCGGCTGCTCGACCTCGCCGACGAGCTCGGGTTCTGGGTGATCCTCGAATGCGATCTGGAGACGCACGGCTTCGACAAGGTCGGCTGGGTCGGCAACCCCAGTGACGATCCGGCCTGGCGCACGGCGTACCTCGACCGTATCGAGCGCACCGTGGAGCGGGACAAGAACCATCCCAGCATCGTGATGTGGTCGCTCGGCAACGAGGCGGGCACCGGCAGCAACCTCGCCGCCATGTCGGCGTGGGTCCACGCCCGGGACGCCGAACGCCCCGTGCACTACGAGGGCGACTACACCGGCGAGTACACCGACGTCTACTCGCGCATGTACGCGTCCGTGCTGGAGACCGAGCAGATCGGCACCGACGGCTCACGCGCCCCGCTCCTCAACTGCACGCCCGCACAAGGCGCCAGGCAGCGCACCAAGCCGTTCCTGCTGTGCGAGTACGCGCACGCGATGGGCAACGGGCCGGGCGCGTTCGACCAGTACGAGGCACTGGTGCACAGGTATCCGCGCCTGCACGGCGGCTTCGTCTGGGAGTGGCGCGATCACGGCATCCTGGCGACGACCCCGGACGGGACGCCGTACTACGCGTACGGCGGCGACTTCGGAGAGGTCATCCACGACGGCAACTTCGTGATGGACGGCATGCTGTTGAGCAATGACGTCCCGACTCCCAGCCTGCACGAGTTCAAGGCCGTCGTGGCACCGGTGCACTTCGCCTTCGCCGGCGACAAGGTCGCGATCGCCAACCTTCGCCATACGACCGACACGTCGGACCTGCGTTTCCGCTGGCGCGTCGAGCACGACGGAGTCCCGGTGGGTTCAGGTGAGTTGGAGGTCCCGCGCGTCGCGGCGGGCGAGTCGGTCCAGGTGCCGCTGCCGGCGATCCCGGTGTCGCACGACGCGGAGACCTGGCTGACGATCGACGCGGAGTCGGCGACGGAGACAGCTTGGGCACCCGAGGGCCATGTCATCGCAACTGCCCAGCTGGACAGGTCACTTCGCCGTCCTGTTCCCGGTGCCCGGCACCGAGGCGGCTGGCAGCCCGGCGACGGGACACTCACGCTCGGCATCGCGGAGTTCGTCGGCGGGTCTCTCGTGAAGCTGGGCGAACGCGCCGCGGCGGGGCCCCGGTTGGAGCTGTTCCGGGCGCCGACCGACAACGACGAAGGCGCGTGGGGCGAGGTCCACGAGAGCGACGCGAGCGTCTCCGGGGTGTCCAACGCCGAGCTGTGGCGTCGCGACGGCCTGGACCGGCTGACCTCGCGACGGGTGTCCGTGGAGCAGACCGAGGACGCGCTGCGCACGGTCGACAGGGTCTCGGCCGCCGACTCGGGCCTGTCGGTGCTGGTGGAGTCCGTCTGGTCGCGGGAGAGCGACGGCGAGGTGGAGCTGCGGGTGGAGATCCAGCCCTCGGCCGGCTGGCGGACGGTGTGGCCGCGGATCGGGGTGCGCTTCGACCTGCCCGACGGCGGCTCGTCTCCCGTCGACGGCGCCGAGTGGTTCGGTCTCGGCCCGCTGGAGTCCTACCCCGACAGTGTCCGCGCGGCCCGCACCGGCCGCTTCGCCGCCACTGTCGGCGACCTCTCCGTGGACTACGCGCGCCCGCAGGAGACCGGACACCGCTCCGCGCTCCGTCGGCTGGACCTGACCAGCGGCGGCGCCGAGGTGCTGCGGATCGTGGCGCTGCCCGACACGCAGGGACGCCGTCCGGGCTTCACGCTCAGCCGCCACACCCCGCAGGAGATCGCCCGGGCCGGGCACCCGTACCAGCTGCCGGAATCGTCGACGAGCCACCTGTTCGTCGACGCCGCCCAGCACGGGCTCGGCTCACGGGCCTGCGGTCCGGACGTGTGGCCCGAGTTCGCGCTGCGCCCGGAGTCCCGGACGATCAGGCTCCGTATCACGGCACCGCACTAGGCGCGTGCGCGGCTGAGGGCGCGGTCCCGCACGGCGGCGACCGCGCCCTCAGTATGGGAAGGAACGACTGCCGTCCCGGCGCGACCGCCCCGGTCGTCCCCGTGGGAAGGAGTTCCCCGTGTCCACGCTCCTGTCGGTGAATGTCGGTATGCCGAAGGACGTTGCCTGGCAGGGCAGGCACGTCCGCACTGGTGTCAGGATCGGACAGCGTCCTGGACATGTAGGGCCAACCCGCAGCCCCACCAGGAGAAGAGGTTCTTCGAGGAGGCCAACTGCCTTGCCCCTGCGGCCCATTCGTGTGTCGGGAGGTAAAGGAGGCGCTCGATCCGGGCGCGGTCCGGCACAGGACCCTGATCGGCCGTCACCTTGAGCGCCGAAGCCGCCGTGCTGTGCCCCAGCCGCAGCGCGCGTTCCACCGGGCATCGCGTGCTGCCGACGCCGTACAGCCACAACTACCTGTGGCTGCTGCCCGGCAAGACACAGACCGTCACGTCGCCATGGCCGGCCGGGGCCCTGGCCTCAGGTCATCCGCTGCTGACGGTGGAGGCGTACAACAGCCGCCCCTCGACGGCGCGTTCACAGGGACCGGCCCTTCAGGAGGCCTCCACCGCCGTCTTGATCCGTTGCCCGAACCCGGGCCCGTCCTTGCGTGCCGCACTCAGCGCGAAGCCCACGAGCAGCTTGCCGATGCCGTGGCCTTCGAGGACGTTGAAGATCCGCACCTTGGTCGTGCCCGGACCGGTGGATTCCAGGTCGTAGCCGCCCTCGTCCGCCGTGACGACGTTCTTGGAGGTCTCCGTCCAGCGGATGCGGTGGGGTGCATCGAGTTCGGTGATCCGGAATTTCCGGCCGGTCTTCATCCCGGCGTCCTTGACCGTGCTGGTGAAGATCGTTCCTACGGCCGTCGGGCCCTCCGGAGTCTTGGTGATCTCCTGGACCCTCGGGCTGAACTTGGGGTCGTTCGTGCCTGCGGCGAGGAAGGCGAAAACCTCCTCGATGGGGCGGTTGATCTCGGCTGTAGCCTCAAACTGACCGGCCACGATTCCTCCTGTGCTGCGGTTGGAGTTCCGGCTGGGTACCCGCTGATCCGCCGAGCACTCCCAGCCTATCGGCGCGGCTCCGCCCGTGCTCCTCATGAGCGTGGGAGAGCACGCTCTCGGCGTTCCCGCACGGCGAACGGGAACGCGTACGCCCCGAGGACGTGGGCCCGCCGCACTGGTCCCGGCGCCGCACCCCCGGGTTGCGCCGCGAGGAGGTCGCCCAGCTCGCGCACATCTCCGTGAACCGCTACAGCAGCCTGGAACGGACACGGGCAGGTCATCCCTCGCACACCGTCCTGACCCGGCATCGCCCGTGCGCTGCGCCTCTCCGACCAGGAACGCGCCCTCCGCTTCCGCATCACCGGTGAGGCTGCGCCCGAGCCTGTCCAGAACCACCTGATCCGTGTTCCGTCGCCCTCAGCCGCCCGGTTCCAGGGCGCTGAAACCCTCGTGAAACCGCGCTGAATGCGCCCTGCCGCACGCTCTGCGGCATGACGACAACGACCGACGAACTCGCGATCTCAGCCACCGGGCTGCGCAAGGCCTACGGGGACAAGACGGTCCTCGACGGCATCGACCTGGCGGTGCCGACCGGCACCGTCTTCTCCCTGCTCGGTCCGAACGGCGCCGGCAAGACCACCGCCGTGAAGATCCTCTCCACCCTCGTCACCGCCGACGCCGGCGAGCTGCGCGTCGGCGGTCACGACCTGGCCACCGACGCGCAGGCCGTGCGGGCCCGGATCGGTGTCACCGGGCAGTTCTCCGCCGTGGACGGCCTGATCACCGGCGAGGAGAACATGCTCCTCATGGCGGACCTGCACCACCTGTCCAAGCGGGAGGGACGGCGGGCCGCCGCCGAGCTGCTGGAGCGCTTCGACCTCACCGAGGCCGCGAAGAAGCCCGCCTCCACCTACTCCGGCGGCATGAAGCGCCGCCTCGACCTCGCCATGACGCTGGTCGGCGACCCCCGGATCATCTTCCTCGACGAGCCGACCACCGGTCTCGACCCGCGCTCCCGGCACACCATGTGGGGCATCATCCGCGAGCTGGTCTCCGGTGGCGTGTCCGTCTTCCTCACCACCCAGTACCTGGAAGAGGCCGACGAACTCGCCGACCGTATCGCGGTGTTGAACGACGGCAGGATCGCCGCCGAGGGCAGCGCCGCGGAGTTGAAGCGGCTCGTCCCGGGCGGACACGTCCGGCTCCGCTTCACCGACCCGGCCGCCTACCAGTCCGCGGCCGTCGCCCTGCGCGAAGTCACTCGCGACGACGAGGCTCTCTCGCTCCAGATCCCCAGCGGCGGCAGCCAGCGCGAACTGCGTTCCATCCTCGACTGGTTGGACGCGACCGGCATCGAGGCGGACGAACTGACCGTGCACACCCCCGACCTCGACGACGTGTTCTTCGCCCTCACCGGCGCCACCGAGGTCCCCAGCCAGACCGACCAGGCCAACCAGCCCAAGGAGAACGTCCGATGAGCGCCCTCTCCCTCGCCGTCCGCGACTCGTCCACGATGCTGCGCCGCAACCTGCTGCACGCGCGCCGCTACCCGTCCCTCACCCTGAACCTGCTGCTCACCCCGATCATGCTGTTGCTGCTCTTCGTCTACATCTTCGGCGATGTGATGAGCACGGGCATCGGTGGCGCGGACCGCTCCGACTACGTCGCCTACATCGTGCCGGGCATCCTGATGATGACCATCGGCGGCACCGTGATCGGCACGGCGGTGTCCGTCGCGACCGACATGAACGAGGGCATCATCGCCCGCTTCCGGACGATGGCGATCCACCGCGGGTCCGTGCTCGTCGGGCACGTCGTCGGCAGTGTGATCCAGTGCGTGGCCAGCGTGGTCCTCGTCGGTGCCGTCGCCGTGGCCATCGGCTTCCGCTCCACGGACGCCACCGCCCTGGAATGGCTGGCCGCGTTCGGGCTCCTCGCCCTGTTCTCCCTGGCGCTCACCTGGATCGCCGTCGGGATGGGCATGGCCAGCCCGAACGCGGAGGCGGCCAGTAACAGCGCGCAGCCGCTGATCCTCCTCCCGCTCATCTCCAGCGCGTTCATCCCGGCCGACACGATGCCGGGCTGGTTCCGGCCGATCGCCGAGTACCAGCCCTTCACCCCGGCCATCGAGACCCTGCGCGGCCTGCTGCTCGGCACCGGGATCGGCAACAACTGGTGGATCGCGCTCGCCTGGTGCGTCGGTCTGACCGTGCTCGGCTACCGCTGGTCGACGGCGTCGTTCAACCGCGACCCGAAGTAACCGCCATGACAGCGCGGGCCGCGTCCCGCAACTCGTCCCGCCCCAGGGCGGCGTACTCCGACACCGCGTCGGCGTACGCCGCCCTGTCGGCGTCCTCGGCCGCCTCCCTGGCACTGTCCGCCGACATCGTGGGCTGGAACTCCCGCATCACCCGCAGCCGTTCGGCCAGCGCGAGCATCCGTACGGCACCGGTGTCGCCGGACGCGAGCCCCGCCATGCCTAGAGCGTGCAACATCGTCCCGAACATGGGGAGTTCGGCGGGTGAGCCGACCGGTTCGGCGAGCATCGCCCGCAGCCGCCCGCGCAGCCGGTCGACCACGTTCGCGACCAACTCCAGTCGGCCGGCCCGCGCGTGGGCCGTCACCGCCACCGACTGGATCAGATACGCCCACGGGTCGAGCCCGGCGTCGGCGTCGCGCGGGCCGGCCGCGAGCATGCGCTCCACCGCCCCGCGCCACAGGCCGAGTCCGACCTCCGTCAGTCCGCGCGCGAGGGCGATCTCGGCGCGCCCGCCGAGGTCGGGCCGGTAGAAGTCGTCCTCCATAGCGGTGTTGTCGCTCTCCGCCTGCCGCAGCCAGTACTCGGCCTCGTCGGCGTCGCCGCGCTGCAGACAGGCCAGGACGAGGAGCGAGCGGATGCCGATGTAGTCGTGCCCGTCGCCGAGCCTCGGCAGCACATCGAGGGACGCCTTGAGATGTTCGTACGCCTCCTCGCCCCGCCCCGTCCGCAGGCACAGCTCGCTCAGCCGGGAGTGCACCATGAGCTGCACCGACGGGTTGTCGACGGGTGCCAGTCCGACGACCGTCCGGCGGGCCGAGACGAGCGCGCGGTCGATGTCGTGCTCGAACTCCCAGACGTAGCAGGCGAGGCACTCGGCGATGCCGGAGAGCAGAGCCCGCTCTCCCTCGCCTTCGCCTTCGCAGAGCCGGCGCAGCACGTCGTAGTCGGGAGGCCGTATCTCGGGGACCGCGCTCAGCACGATCGCGGTGGCGCGCATCAGTGTGTCCGGTGGGGCCGGTGGCAGCCGTCGGAGGGTGACGAGTTGGCGTACGGCGCGGGGGCCCGGGCCCATGAACACGGTCACCGTGCCCAACACGGCGGCGGTGCGGGCGACTTCGACGTATGCGGGCGCGGGGTGGTAGTGCGACAGCGCCGGTCCGGTGTCCGCGGTGAGGGCGACGAGGCGGGGGTAGTTGGTGCCGGTGGACCACAGACTGGCGAGGACGGCGGCGGTGGCGGCGGTGGCGGGGTCGTCGTCGCGGGCCAGGGCGTGGCGCAGGGCCGACACGAGGTTGTCCTGCTCGGACTTGATCCGCTCCCAGGCGCCCTGCGCGTCCGGGCCGAAGAGCACGTCGTGGTGCGCGAGCCCGAACTCCCGCGCCCAGTCGAGGAATTGGCCTACGGCCTCGTCGTCCTCGCCGGCCTCCGTACGCCGGGCCGCGCTGAACTCCCGTACGGTCTCCAGCATGTGGAACCGGACGCCGGCCGGGGTGTCGGCGACGGTGAGCAGTGACTGATCGGCCAGCTGCTCCAGCAGGAACAGCGCGTCGTCGCCGAGCACTCGCTCCGCCGCTTCGCCGGAGAAGCCGCCGGGGAAGACGGACAGGGTGCGCAGCGCGGCCCTGGCGTCCTCGGCGAGCAGGTTCCAGCTCCACTCGACGACCGCGTGCAGGGTGCGGTGGCGTTCCGGTACGTCGCGTGCCCCGCCGCGCAGCAGCGCGAACCGGTCGCCGAGGCGGCGGGCGATGTCCGGAACCGACAGGACGCGTACCCGCGCCGCCGCCAGCTCCACGGCGAGCGGCAGCCCGTCGAGGTGGCGGCAGAGCTCGGCCACCGCGTCCGGCGGCAGTTCCACGCCGCTTCTGGCGGCCCGGGCCCGCTGGGTGAACAGCTCGACCGAGGTGGCGAGACCGAGTTCCGGCAGCGCGTACACCGCCTCCGAGGTGAGGCCCAGCGGGGACCTGCTGGTGGCGAGGACCCGCAGGTCCTTGGAGGACGAGACCAGGGCCTGTACGAGGTCGGCGGCGCCCCGGACGACCTGCTCGCAGTTGTCGAGGACCAGCAGTGCGGGCCCGGCGCCGAGCACGCCGAGGATGCCGGTCACCGGGTCTCCCGAGGCGGGCCCGCCCAGGGCACCGGCACCGAGCGCGGAGGCCACCTCGGCGGCCACGTCCGCGTCCGCGGTGACACCGGCGAGCGGCACGAAATACACCACCCGTTGCTCGGCCCGGCGGCTTACGGCATGCGCGAGCCGGGTCTTCCCGAGACCGCCGGGGCCTACGACGGTGACGGCACGGGAGACACGCAACAGCCCTTCCACCGCGGCGATGTCCTCGTCCCGGCCCAGCAACGGGTTCGGCTCGTGCGGCACACCGTGCCTGGCCACGGGCGCCTCGCCACGCAACAACTCCTGCTGTACGGCCTTCAGTCCGGCACCGGGATCCGTGCCGAGGTCGTCGCGCAACTCACGGCGGTAGGCCTCGTACCGGGTCAGCGCGGCGGACGGACCGGCCGTCGCCGCCTCGCCGCGCAGCAGTTCGGCGAGCACCTCCTCATCGCGCGGATGCGCTACGGCGGCCACGGCCAGCGGCCCGGCGGCCTCCGCGTGCCGCCCGAGGCGGGCGAGCGCGAGCGCCTGCGCGCGGACGAGCGCGTCGCGGACGGGGGCGCGCTCGGCGCACAACGCGGCCACGGGGTCGTCGGTGTCGCCGCCCTCGTCGGGGGTGCCTTCCCAGAGTGCGAGTCCGGACTCGGCCGCCGCCAGCGATCCCGCGTGGTCCCCGGCCCTTGCCCGGTCCGCGCTCGCGGCGGCGTGCAGCAGCAGGGCCGAGCTGTCGACCTGGTCCTCGGCGAGGGCGAGCCGGTATCCGGTCGGCGTGTTCACGATGAGGTCCGCGCCCAGCTGCGACCGGGCCCGGGACACGAGGACCTGCAACGCCTTTCCCGGCCGCTCCGGCAGCTCGTCCGGCCACAGCCCCGCCACCAGCCGCTCGGTGCTGCAGCCCGTGCGCAGGTCGCCCGCGAGCAGTGCGAGGAGTCCGCGCAGCCGGGGCGCGGTGACCTCCTGTCTTCGATGGGCGACTCGCGGCAGCAGGGTCAGGTCAATGGTCACCGGTGCAGATTAACCAAGGTCCCGTCCCAGGCGTGCGAGAGGAGACAGCGCGATCACCGCCGGGGACAGCATCATGCCTGCCGCAGTCACCAGGAGGCTGGTGCGCAGCCCCAACTCCTGGGCGAGGAAGCCGCCGAGCAGAGATCCCAGCGGGCTCAGTCCCATGCCGACGAACGTGATCGTCGCGGCGGCACGACCCTGCATCCCGTGCGGGGTCACGGCCTGCCGGACGGCCATGACCGTGACGTTCACCAGCTGCCCGCCGATCCCGAACACGAAGTTGACCGCGAGGAGTACGGGAATCGTCGTCGCGGACGATCCGTGCAGCGCGGGCACCCACAGGAAGACGCCGTCGCCGAGTGCCGCCGCGACGACGAGCACCGTGCCGTGGCCGAAGCGCCTCGGCAGCCGGGCGGCCAGCATCGCGCCGACGAGCGCCCCCGGACCGGTCGCCGCGAGCGCCAGGCCCACGGCGGTGCCCGACAGGTGCAGTTCGCGTGGGAGGAAGAGCAGGTAGACGGTCATCGTCGCCGCGAAGAAGAACTGGAAGGGGGCGGCGGCGAGGCACACGGTACGCAGCGAGGAGTCGCCGACGACGAAGCGCAGGCCCTCATGAATCCGCCGCCACACCCGAGGGGGACACTCCATACGTGCCGGGAAGGATTCGGTACGACGGATCCGGCGGACCGACAGGAACGACAGCGCGAAGAAGAACGCTCCGGAGGCGACGGCGATCGGCGCCGACAGCAGGGTCACCAACGCGCCGCCGAGAGCGGGGCCGCCGATCAGGGTCGCCGACCGGCTGCCCTCCAACACACTGTTGGCACGCACCAGTTGATCGTGTGTCACCAGCCGTACGACAGAGGCCTGGTAGGCCACGTCGAAGTACACGGACAGGGCCCCGGAGGCGGCGACCACCACGAACAACGCGGGCAGTCCGATCCGGTCGAGCAGTGCGGCTGCCGCTGCGGCGCCCAGAACCATCGTCCGGCCGAGGTCCGCCACCCACATCACCGTGCGCGTCCGCCACCTGTCCACCCAGGCTCCGACGAAGAGCGAGAGCAACAGGACCGGTGCCTGTCCCGTCGCGCGCAGGGTGCCCAACTCGCCGGAACCGATGTCGAGTGTCAGCACGGCGAAGAGCGGAAGCACCACCAGGCTTGTCTGCTCGCCGAGTTGGGAGGCTGTCTGGCCCAGCCAGAGCCGACGGAAGTCGTTGTTCGAAGTGGACGGCACAGAGATCCCTTGCGTTGCCGACAACGAGACCCGCGACCCGGCACGCGGAAGGCGCGCCCGGGGTTCGGGCGGGGAAAGGCTCGCTGTGCCGCAGCATCGAGGGCGGCACGCGATGACGGGCCGATCACGGCCTACGACGTCAACGCGCGCCCGGACGACCGGGCATCTCTGGGCTCCAACTCCTCGTCGATCACTCGCTGTTCGGACAGTAGCCCGTGGATGCCCGCTGCGAAAGGCGATTACCGCTCCCCTCGGAGCCCTCGCTCGTGCGGAGCCGGCCCAGGCGAATTTACTAAGGCAGCTTTATAAAGTAGCCTTAGTACATGAACGACGACCCGGACCCGAACACGGTCGCCTCTGCCCTGCTGGCGAGCATCGGCGTGCTGGTACGACGAGCCCGCCAGGTACCGGTCGAGGGCGGACTCACGATGCCCGAGCGGACCGCCCTGTCCCAGTTGGACCGAGCGGGCCCCACGACCTCCTCGGCGCTGGCCCGCGAGGCACAGATCACCGCGCAGGCCATGGGGGCGACGCTCAACGCGCTGCGGGCCCGCGGCCTGGTGGAGCGCCGCCCGGACCCGGACGACGGCCGGCGCGTGGTGCTGACGGTGACCGACGCGGGCCGGCAGGCGCTGAAGGACAAGCGCAACGCGCGGGCCGAACTCCTCGCCCGTGCCATGACCAGCGGGGCGTTCACCCCGGCGGAGCTGAAGCAACTCGCGGCGACCACAGCGCTGTTGGAGCGACTCGCCCAGAACATCTGACGTCGACGGAGCCACGAGGAAGCGGAACGATGACAGATCCTCCCCAACCGCGCGCCCCGCGCCGCCCGACCGTCGGCGACCGGTACAAGTGGACGGCGCTGACGAACACGACCGCCGCGGTCTTCATGTCCGCGCTGGACGGCTCCATCGTGCTGATCGCCCTGCCGACGATCTTCCGAGGCGTACACCTGGACCCGCTCGCGCCGGGCAACATCGCCTACCTGCTGTGGATGATCATGGGCTACCGGCTGGTCCAGGCCGTGCTGGTGGTCACGGTGGGGCGCCTGGGCGACATGTACGGCCGGGTCCGGATCTACAACTCCGGGTTCGCGGTCTTCACCTTCGCCTCGGTCCTGCTGTCCTTCGACCCCTTCGACGGCGGCCACGGAGCGATGTGGCTGATCGCCTGGCGGGTGCTCCAGGCCGTCGGCGGCTCGATGCTGACCGCGAACTCGGCCGCGATCCTGACCGACGCCTTCCCCGAGGAGCAGCGCGGCTTCGCCCTGGGCATCAACCAGGTCGCCGGCCTGGGCGGGATGTTCATCGGTCTGGTCGCCGGCGGTCTGCTGTCGGCCTGGGACTGGCGGGCGGTGTTCTGGGTGAACGTGCCCATCGGCGTGTTCTTCACGGTGTGGGCGTACCGCACCCTGCGCGAGACCGCGAAGCACGACGGCGGCCGTATCGACTGGTGGGGCAACATCACCTTCGCGGTGGGCCTCAGCTCCACCCTGATCGCGATCACCTTCGGCCTCCAGCCCTACGGCGGCCACACCATGGGCTGGACCAACCCCCTGGTCGATGTGCTGACAGCCGGCGGACTGCTCCTCCTTGTGGCCTTCGTCGTCATCGAGAACCGCGTCTCCGCGCCGATGATCCAGCTGAGCCTCTTCCGTCAACGGGCCTTCACCTTCGGCAACTTGGCCGGTCTTGCCATCTCGATCGGCCGGGGCGGGATGCAGTTCGTGCTGATCATCTGGCTGCAGGGCATCTGGCTCCCGCTGCACGGCTACGCCTACGGCGACACTCCCCTGTGGGCCGGCATCTTCATGCTGCCGCTGACCGCGGGCTTCCTCGCCGCGGGCCCGGTGTCCGGCTATCTGTCGGACCGGCTCGGTTCCCGGGGGCTGGCCACCGGCGGCGCGCTGCTGTTCGGCGCCAGTTTCCTGGGGCTGATGTGCCTGCCGATCGACTTCGGTTACTGGATCTTCGCGGTGCTGATCGCGCTCAACGGGATCGCCAGCGGGATGTTCGCCTCCCCCAACTCCTCCTCGATCATGGGGAGTGTGCCCGCCCGGTCGCGCGGTGTCGCCTCCGGCATGCGCGCGACCTTCCAGAACTCCGGCACCGCCGTCTCCATCGGTGTGTTCTTCTCCCTCATGATCGCGGGGCTGGCCGGGAGTCTCCCGCACACGCTCACCGCGGGACTGCGACAGCAGGGCGTACCGGCCCACTTGGCCACCCAGGTCGGCGGCCTGCCCCCGGTCTCGTCCCTGTTCGCCGCGCAGTTGGGCGTCAACCCGATCCAGCACCTGCTCCAGCCCAGCGGCGTCCTCACTCATCTGACGGCGGCGCAGCAACACACCCTGACCGGAAGCGAGTTCTTCCCGACCCTGATATCCGGGCCCTTCCACTCCGGCCTGGTCATCGTGTTCGCCTTCGGCGCCGCCCTCGCCTTCCTCGCCGCGATCGCCTCTCTGCTGCGCGGCACCGGTACCGGCCCCACGGCCAAGACCCCGGGACCGCGCGAGGCGGCCACCGGCGACGCCCTCGCACGACCGGACAGATAAGACAACGACAGACAACAGGAGAAGCGACTCCCATGCCACTGACAACGATCGACCCCGTGTCCGCGCTCGTCGTGGTCGACCTGCAGAAGGGCCTCGTCCCCGCCCTCACCGACGATCCGATCACCACCGCCGTCAAGCAGGCGACCCACCTGGCCACCGAGTTCCGACGGCACGGTCTTCCCGTGGTCCTGGTCAACGTCACCGGACGCCCGCGGGGCCGTACCGACACCGGTCGGTCCGCCAACAGCGTGGCGCCGCCCGCCGGTTGGGCCGACCTCATCGACGAACTCGACGTACAGCCGACCGACCACCTGATCACCAAGCGGCGGCGCAGCGCGTTCCACGACACCGGACTCGACACGCTCCTGCGGGACTTGGGCGTCACGCAGGTCGTGCTCTGCGGCATCGCGACCGGCTCGGGCGTCGAGTCGACCGCGCGCTCGGCCTCCGACCACGGCTACCACGTCGTCCTGGCCACCGACGCCATGGGCGATCCCGATGCCGAGGCCCATCGCCACAGCGTCGAGCGCGTCTTCCCCAAGCTCGGTGAGACCGCGACCACCGCCGAGGTCGTCGACATGATGGAAGGGACCCGATGACTCTCCTGGGCCGACTCCTGCGCAACCGCAGAGCAGGCGAGACCCACACGGCGTGGAACCTGGCCAACCTGCGGGGACCCGACCAACTGTCCCTCACCAGCGAGGACTTCGGGGACGGCGACACCATGCCGCTGAAGCACTGCGCGAAGCAGATCGGCGGCGCCGACCTGTCCCCTCACCTGGCCTGGACCCCGCTCCCACCCGGCACCGCACAACTCCTCCTGGTCGTAGAGGACATCGACGTCCCCATGGCCAAGCCGGCCGTGCACTGCCTCGCGCTGATCGACCCGGCGACGGGACACCTGGAGCCCGGCGCCCTGTCCGCACGGCAGCCCGGCCCGGGGGTGCGGGTGCTCCGCTCCACCATCGGACGGGGCTACCACGGCCCGGCGCCCGTCAAAGGCCACGGGCCACACCGCTACGTCTTCCAGTTGTTCGCCCTCGCGGCTCCCGTGGAGAACGCCTCCGGCGCCCCACCGGTGGACCGGGCCCGACCCCGCGCCCTCCTGCCCACCATCACGGCACCCGTCCTCGGCCGCGGTCGCCGCACCGGGGTGTTCGAACGCTGACCCGCCAAGCCGCGCCGCTCGCCCCTACCTCACGAGTGCCGCGGCACTCCGGTCCGCCGACGTGCCAGGTCTGGTTTCCTCGTCCACCGCACCAGACCCGTATACGACTGCGCGACGCGACTACGACTGCGCGACGACGCCGCGCAGCACCGAGCGCAGGTGTTCGGCGCTGGCCCACACGTCCTCGACCGGACCCTTGGTCGTGGGCTCCTCGGTGAGGATGGTGTCCTGCTCCAGGACGTACCAGCCGTCGTAACCGCGGGCGCTGAGGTGGCTGACGATGGCCTGGACGTCCACGTCGCCCGCGCCCAGCGGGCGGTACATGCCCTTGCGCACGGCGTCGGTGTAACTGAGCTGTCCCGACTGGACCTTGGCGGCGAGGGAGGCGTCCACGTCCTTCATGTGGGTGTGGGCGATGCGCTCGGGCGCCTGGCGGGTGAGTTCGGCCGGGTCGGTGCCGCCGATGAGCAGGTGGCCGGTGTCGAGGCAGAGCGAGATCGCCGAGTGCTCCAGGACGCGTCGGACCTCGTCGCCGTTCTCGATCATCGTGCCGACGTGCGGGTGCAGGACGGCGCGTACACCGCGTTCGGCGGCCAACGCGGCGAGCCGGTCGAGGTTGGACAGCAGCAACTTCCAGCCGTCGGCGTCGAGTTCGGGGCGGGAGTCGTAGCCGTCCTGGCCGGTGACGGCCGACAGGACGAGCACTTCCGCCTTCGAGGCGTCGTAGCCCTCCAGGAGCAGCTCGGCCTCGGGCAGCGGGTCGTGGCCGGGCACGTGCAGCAGCAGCGGGGTGAAGCCGCCGACGGCGTGCAGGTCGTGGTCGGCGAGTGTCCGGGCCATGGCGTCCGGCGCGGCGGGCAGGAAGCCCTCGGGGCCGAACTCGGTGGCGGCCAGACCGACCTCGCGCATCTCGTTCAGCACCCGCTCGGGCGTCAACTGGTAGCCCCAGCCCGGCACTTCGCACACACCCCAGGAGATGGGAGCACCGGCGATCCTGTTCAGGGGGGAGGTGGTCATGCTGTGGCCTTTCCGGGGTTCAGTGGGGGTTGCGGGGCGAGGGGCAAGGTGAAGGTCGTCGCCCGGCGCGTCATACCCAACAGACGGGATGCCTGCCATCGGCTTCCGATCAGCAGTTCCGCAGGCGCCATTGCCTTCTCCCTCCAGAAGCCGTCCAGGCTGACGCGGTACTGATCAGCCGACGGCCAGGCCGTTCACATGGGCGCAACGGTAGAGGGAGTGCGGGGCAATGTTGAAGAGCGGAATCCATCATTAACCCGTCATTGCATACATCTTTTTTCCCTCATCCGCGGCTCGTCCACGTCGTCGCCGTTCACCTCCTCGCCGCCCGTCTCCGAGGCCACCTCTAGCAGGACTGACGTGGCTGCTTCAGGAACAGCGCCAGTCCGGCCAGGAGACGGTCGACGTCCTCGGTGCTGGTGTAGGGCGCGAGGCCGATGCGCAGGCCGCCGGTGTCGCCCAGGCCGAGGTGGCGGGAGGCTTCGATGGCGTAGAAGGAGCCGGAGGGTGCGTGCACGTCGCGTTCGGCCAGGAACCGGGAGGCGTCCTGTGTGCCGTGTGCGCCGTAGGACTCGTCGAAGGTGAGCAGCACGGTGGGTGTGCGGTCGGCCGCGTTCGAGTGGACCGTGATCCCGTCCAGGCCGGCGAGTCCCTGGTCGATGCGCGTGCGCAGGGTCTCCTCGTGCCGGTGGAGTGCCGCGAGGCCGGCTGTCAGGCGCTCGCGGCGACTGCCGGTGGCCTCGGTGTCGAGGCCGGCGAGGACGTCGACGGCGGCACTCGTGCCCGCGAGCAACTCATAGGGCAGGGTGCCGAGTTCGAAGCGCTCGGGTACCTCGTCGGAGGACGGCAGGAGTTTGTCCGGCCGCAGGGTGGCGAGCAGCTCGGGCCGGGCGGCGAGGACGCCGTGGTGCGGGCCGAGGAACTTGTACGGCGAGCAGACGTAGAAGTCCGCCCCGAGCTGCCCGATGTCGACCAGGGCGTGCGCGGTGTAGTGGACGCCGTCGACGTGGACCAGGGCGCCCGCCTCGTGGGCCAGGCGGGACATCTCGCTGACCGCGGGCCGGGTGCCGATGAGGTTGGAGGCGGCGGTGACGGCGACGAGCCGGGTGCGGTCGGACAGGGCGGCGCGGAGGTGGTCGAGAGTGAGTTCGCCGGTCGCCGGGTCGAAGTCCGCCCAGCGGACGGTGGCGCCGACCCGCTCGGCGGCCTGGATCCAGGGGCGGATGTTGGCGTCGTGGTCGAGGCGGGTGACGACGACCTCGTCCCCGACCGACCAGGTCGCGGCGAGGGTGCGGGCGAAGTCGTAGGTGAGCTGGGTGGCGCTGCGGCCGAAGACGATCCCCGAGGGCCGCGCGCCGAGGAGGTCGGCCATGGCCTCGCGGGCTCCGGTGACGATGGTGTCGGCGTTGCGCTCTCCGGCGGTCACCCGGCCGCGGTTCGACAGCGGGTTCGCCAGCGCCCGCGTGATCGCCTCGATGACCGGTCGGGGGGTCTGGGTGCCGCCGGGACCGTCGAAGTAGGCGGTGCCGCCGCTCAGGGCGGGGAACAGGGCGCGCAGGGCGGTGATGTCGTAGGCCACGGAAGTGAGCTCCTGTCGGTGCCGAGTGCGGGCCTCGGGGACCCGGGTGTCCAGGACGATCATCGGACATCGAGGGGATTCGGGGCAGTGGGCGGGGTTCCGTGTCCCGTTGGGCGCGCGTACCGCCGGGCCGTGAGGCAGCAGCCCGAGGTCTCACCACCCCGCCCGACACGGACATCGACCGGCCGCGAGCCAACGGCCCGGCACCTCGGCGCCCCGCCCGAGACGCACACCGACCGGCTCCCGGCCACCGGGCGCCCCAGAACCTCAACGCCCCGACCGCCGCGGCAACAACCCGATCTCCTGCGCCCGCAACACCGTACTCACCCGGTCCCGCGTCCCCAGCTTCCGGTACAGGCTCTCGACGTGCTTGTGCACCGTGCGTACGGAGATGCCCAGGCGGTGGGCGATGGCGGCGGCCGTGAGGGCGTCGGCGAGCAGGAGGAGGACGGTGACCTGGCGGGGCGTGAGCCGGGAGTCCGCCGTCGCCTCCGTCGCCTCGGGCGGGGCGGTGGTCGCGCGCCACTGCTCAAGGAGTTGCCGTTGCTGTTCCACGCCGGCCAGCAGGGGCTGCATCTGCTCGGCGGCCCGGACGTGGTCCTCGGTGAAGTCGGATCCGGCGCGGTAGACGAGGCAGCCGGTGACCGGGGTGGCCGTGCCCGGCAGCGGGATCGCGAGAACGTGGTCGGCGTCCATCAACCGGCTGATCGTGCCCGCGGTCCTGCTGTGCGCCCAGCCCCTCCCGGCCATCCGGTGCGCGGTGCCGGGGAGGCGGACGGCACCGGCCGTGGCGTAGTGGTCCGCGAAGGGGTAGCCCCGGCGGAGCACCGTCATCGCCTCGTCCCCGAGGTCGTCGATCCGCCCGAAGTGCGCCGCGGCGGCGGGCGAGAGACCCATCGCGCCGGTCCGGTCCGTCCACTCGCCGAGTTTGTAGATCAGCGCCTCTCCCCCGCACAGGCCCGGCAGGGCCGCGGCGACCAACGGCCACAGCCGCTCGGGATCCCGCTCGTGCAGAGCGGCCACCGCCACCGCCAGCATGCGTTCGTACGCCCCGGCCGGCCCGCCCGTCATACGCCCTCACGATCCCGCGTGCGTCACTTTCACGTACCCACACCCACGTACGTACTTCTCCCCATACCACCACGGTCACGGCGCCCGGCAAACTTCACAGCGTTCCGCCGACGCCTGCGACCGTGAGGATCAGGGGAGTTGACGGTACGGATCCGCCTGCGCGGGGGACAGGCGGATTTCGGACGTCGCGGGTCAGGCACCCGCGACGGGAAACAGCAGGCAGCTGCTCGTGGCGTGCGCGAGGAGCCGGTCCTTCCCGTCGAACAGCTCGGCCTGGGCGAGCGCGGTGCGCCGGCCCGCGTTCAGGACGGTGCCGACGGCGCGGATCCGCCCGGTGTCGGCGGTGACCGGGCGCAGGAACCGCACGCTCAGGTCGAGCGACGTGTATCCCATGCCCTGCGGCAGAGTCGACTGCACCGCGCACCCGGCCGCCGAGTCGAGCAGGGTGGCGAAGACCCCGCCGTGCACGCTGCCGATGGGGTTGTAGTGCTCCTCCCCCGGTATCAGGGAAAACACCGCGTGCCCGTACTCCACCTCGTCGAGGGCGAAGTTCACGGTGGCGCCGATCGGCGGTGCGGGCAGGCGTCCGGCCATCACTTCCCGCAGGAACTCCAGCCCCGTGGCCTGTCCTACGGCGGCTGCCGAGACCCCCGGGTCCTCCCACTCGTACGTGCGTGACCGACCCATACGGCGCCACCTCCCGGCTGACTTCTTCCATCAAAGCTAGATGAAAATTAGGTCCGGCGACAGCTGGCTGTCAATGACAGAGCCAGGTGGCTAAGGTGGCCGCATGGAATGGCTCGACGTGAGCACGGAGAACTGCCCGGTCCAGAGCGCGCTCGATCTCGTCGGCGAGAAATGGACGCTGCTGATCCTGCGGGACGCCTTCATCAGGGTCCGGCGCTTCGACGACTTCCGGCGCCATATCGGGCTCTCGGACGCGGTGCTCGCCGACCGGCTCCGCAAGCTGGTCGCGGCCGGTGTCCTGACGACCGTGCCCTACCAGCAGGCGGGGAGCCGGACCCGGCACGAGTACCGCCTGACCAGCAAGGGCCGCGATCTGTGGCCCATCCTCATGGCGCTGCGGCAGTGGGGCGAGACGTACGCCGCCGACCCCGAGGGACCGGTCCTGGACGTCCGGCACACCGCGTGCGGCGCGCCGGTACGTGTGGTGGTGGAGTGCGACGGGCCGCACGGCGCACTGGCGCCGACCGAGGTGACGGCTGCCCCCGGCCCCGCGGCCCGTCCCGTACGAAGTCAGCTACCGGAGTGAGTGCTTGGGCGCGGCCGAACCGACCGTGAGCGAGGTGCCGTCGCCCCGGTGGACAGTGGCCGTGGGGAACAGCGGTGCGCTGCGCGCGAGTTGGGCGCTGCCGGGGACCTCGGGGTACAGGCCGAGGCTCGCCCACACCGCCCAGGACGACATGGCGCCGAGGTCGTCGTTGCCGACGAGTCCGCCGGGGGCGTCGCTGAACAGCGTGGACAGGGCGCGGTGTGCGACGGCCCCGGCACGGTCGGTGTGGCCGACGTGGGTGTACGCCCAAGGGGTGCCGAACGAGGGCTCGTTGCCGAGGTAGGCGTAGGGCTCACCGGCGCCCGCGTTGAGGCTGCTGAAGAAGGTGTCGAGGCGGGCGGTGACGGCGGCGTCACCGCCCATCGCCGCGAACAGGCCCGGCAGGTCCTGCGGAACCATCCAGGTGTACTGGGCCGCGTTGCCCTCCACGTACTCCGTCTTCTGGGCCGGAGTGAAAGCCGGCCAGGTACCGTCGGCGGCGCGCGGCTGGAGGTAACCGGTGGCGGGGTTGAAGAGGTTGCGCCAGTTCCCGGAGGCGCGCAGCAGGGTGGCGTACGCGGTCGAGTCGCCCAGCCGGTGGGCGAGTTGGGCGAGCGCGTAGTCGGCGACGGCGTATTCGAGGGTGGTGGAGACCGAGCCCCAGACGCCCTTGGTGCCGGCGGGGACGTAGCCGAGGGTGTCGTACTGCTGGTGGCCGGGGCGCTGGCGGTCGTCCTGGCGGTCCGCGAGGGCCGTGCGCAGCAGGGTGGCGGCGTCGAAGTCGGTGCCGCCGAAGGCGTGGATCGCGGACGCGACGGCGGGCAGCGGGTCGCCGACCATGACGCCGCTGCCGCCGTTCGCGAGGGTCCAGCGGTCGAAGTAGCCTGCCTGCAGGCCCTGGTTGAGGACGGACTGGGCGATGTCGGAGGCCTCGCGCGGCGCGAGCAGGGCCAGGAGCTGGACCTGGCAGCGGTAGACGTCCCAGCCGGAGAAGTTCGCGTACTGGACGTGCCCGGCGCGGGTGCGGTGGACGAGCCCGTCCATGCCGGTGTAGCGGCCGTCGGTGTCACTGAAGACGCTGGGGTGCAGGAGCGCGTGATAGAGCGCGGTGTAGAAGACACGGCGCTGGGCGTCCGTGCCGCCGCCGACGGTGACGCGGTTGAGCCACTGGTTCCAGTCGGCGCGCACGGCCTGCTGGATCGTGTCGTACGACCGTGCCTCCTGCTCGGTGAGCGCGTTGCGGCGGGCGCCCTCGACGTCGACGAAGGAGACGCCGACCCGGGCGGTCACCGTGCGCACGCCGGGCGCGAAGGTGACCATGGCCGCGCCCGCCTTGCCGTCGGGGTGGGAGCTCTGGGCGAAGGGCTGGTCGAAGGTGGCGTGGAAGTAGAGCCGGTATCGGTTCTTGGACTTGCAGAAGGCACCGCTGTCGCTGTACCCGGACAGCGTGTCAGTGCCGATGTCGACCGATCCGGTCGCCGCCGTGAACGCCTTCGCTGCGTCGATGCTCAGCGCGGCGGGGCGCGTGTCGGTCGCCGGGTAGGTGAAGCGGGCGATGCCCGAGTGCTGGGTGGCGGTCAGGTCGGTGCCGATGCCGTTGTCGAAGGTGACGTGGTAACTGCCGGGCGCCGCCTGCTCGTTGGCGTGCGAGAACGTGGCGTACGCCGGCGGTACGGTCTCCTGGGTGGGCATGAAGGGCACGTTGCCGTAGGCGGCGCAGCCGGCTCCGGAGATGTGCGCGAGGCTGAAGCCCCGGATGCGGTTGTCGCCGTAGGAGTAGCCGCCGTGCTGGTACGTCACCGTGTCGGGGCTCCACTGCACCCCGCCGAGCGGCGCCGAGGCCCCGGGGAACGTGTTGCCGGCGCCGCCGCCGTGTCCGAAGTCGGGGCCGCCGGGGGCGGTGCCGACGAAGGGGTTGACGTACCGCGCGAGGTCGTCGACGGCCCGGGGCCGGGACGTCCCGTCCGCCCGGACCGGGGCGGCGGCCGCCCCGGTCGCCACGAGCACCGAGGCCGCCAGCACGGCCCGAAGCAGGGGAAGTCGCACCACGTTTCTCCAGCCAGACAGGGAACCCGCCGCCCGCGCGGCGCCGGACCGCGAGTCTCCCCAACACGGCCTCCGCTCCCGTGCCGCCACACCGTCCGGACGCGAGGACCAGCCGGTCGGGTCAGCACTCCCCCACCTGTCGGGACGTGCCGCGGGCCACGTGCGGGCGGCGGCACCGCTGCGAGTACGGGCCGTCCTGACAGACCGTCCGGGGCTGTTCAGTCCTGGTGGTTGCCCCCGACGACACGGTCGACGACCTCCGCCGCCCGCTCCGGCTGTTCCTCGAACCAGTCGGCGAGGTACTCCTGAACGGCCTCCGCCACGCAGACCCGCACGTCGGTGTTGCCCAGCAGCCCGCGCGTGCAGCCGAGGAATTCGGGACGGTCGAGCTTCACCGACACCACCGCGGTGAGGCCCTCTCCGATCCGGTCGGCGCGGAGATCGGGGTCCGCCGAAGCCAACAGCCCCCGTTTCCGCGCGTACGCGGTGACCGCTGCCGCGACTCCGTCCCGGAAGCCGTCCACGTGCGTGCCGCCCTCAGAAGTGGCCCGGCTGTTGGCGAAGCCGCGTATCGACTCCTCGTGGGAGTCCTCGTGGGAATCCTTGTGGGCGCCGTTCCACAGCAGGGCCACCTCCATCGTCCCCGCCATTCTCGGGTCCTCCCGCTCGAAACCGATGACGTGTGGATCGAGGGCCGCACCCCTCTCCGCGCCGAGGGCTGCCACGAAGTCCCGTACTCCGTCCGGGAATTGGTACAGCACCGACCGGGGTCCGTCCGCGGGGCGTTCGTCGGTCAGGGAGATTTTCAGGCTCCGGTTGAGGAAGGCGACCTGCCGGAAGAGCTCCGCCAGTTCGGTGAACGAGCACGACGTCGTCTCGAAGATCTCGGTGTCGGGCCAGAAGGAGATGGCCGTGCCGCATCCGGTCGCCGGCCCTACGGCAGCGGGCGGTTCGACGGCGACACCGCGCGCGTACGCGTACACCCGGCGGGCCCCCTCGCCCCGCACCTCGGCCGTCATCCGACTCGACAGGGCGTTCACGACGAAGAGCCCCACGCCGAAAGGGTACGCGGCAGCGATGTGCCGACCACGGGTCTCGAACTCGTCCTGGAGACTGGTCAATTGGGCTTCGAGGTCCGGGCCGCCGGTGTCCCCGTCGGCCTCGGACGAACCCCCGCTTCCGTCGTCCGCGACCCGTACGCCGCCGTCCGCCGTGAGCGTGACCTCGACGGAGCCGGCACGGCCCGCCAGAACCTCGTTCACGGCCCGGCCGACGACCTCCAACACCATGTGCCGCGGGCCGCGTTCACCGGTCGACCCGACATACATTCCGGGCCGTTTCCTGACGACCCGCACCCCGTCGAGCACCTCGATCCGGGCAGCGTCGTACTCCATGCCTTCCGCGCTCACGAAGACCCCTCCCATGACATCCGGTTGATCTCCACAGCCTAGGTGGAATCCGGGAAAACACCAGGTCAGAGACGTTTCGACAAGACCGTAGACGGGCGGGCGGCGGCGTGCCGGGAAGCGGGTGGCCCGGCTGCCGCGCACCGCCTCCGGAAGGTGCCCGAGGGCCCTTCGAAGGCGCTTACGGCCCTGATCCGGGCGGCCCTCGGGGCTCCAATTCCAGTACGTGACAGGCCGATCGGCCTCGCCGTGCCAACTACTCGGCCAGGCCCGCCAGTTCGGACTCGAACAGCAGGGCGGGGTCGAAGCCGGTGCCCGTGAAGTGTCCCGCGAGTTCCAGGGACAGGACGCCGTGCAGGCGGGTCCAGAAGGTCAGGGCGCGGTGGAGGGCGGCGGGCGGAGCGGGGTGGTCGCCCGCCCAGTCCCGATGGTTTTCGAGATGCGCGGCGAAGGGTGCCGTGGGGCCGTCCGACGGCAGCGCCGCCGAGGCGTCCAGCAGGGCCGCCATGATCTCGGACGCGATCCCGGTGACGTCGTCCGGCGCGTGGTAGCCGGGGACGGGTGTGCCGTAGATGAGGAAGTACCGCTGGGGGTCGTCGAGGGCCCAGCCGCGCAGGGCGCGGGCCAGGCCGAGCAGGTCGGCGCCGGACTCGGCGGCCGTGCGGACGGTGTCGGCGAGGCTTCGGTACGCGTCCCGGATGAGCTCGGTGATCAGGTCGTCGCGGCTGGCGAAGTAGCGGTAGAGGGCGGGTCCGCTCATGCCCATGCGCTTGGCGATCGCGTTGAGGGAGAGCGCGGAGGCGCCCGCCGTCGCGATCTGCTCCCACGCGTGTTCCTTGACCTCCGCGCGCACCTGGTCGCGATAGCGCTCACGCGGGGTTTTCGTGCCCGTTTCCGTCATGGCCGGCCGCCTTCCACCCTCACAGGACTACACACTCAAGCTTCAGTTAGAAGGTATCACGAACGCTCTTGACGACCCCTTCTGGCGTGAGTTAGAACTTATAACGAACACGAAAGCACATAGCTCACTGCGGACAGCAACGGACGCCGATGGAGGTCGCCATGAACAACACAGACAGCACCGACAACACCGCCGACTCACTCGTCGAGGTCGTCCTGCCCGGCAAGGTGGAGCCGGAGGGCCTGGAGGTCCGGCACGGAGCCGTCCCCGTCACGGGCCCCGGCCAGGTCGTGATCCGGATGGAGGCGACCGGGGTCTCCTTCGCGGAGCAGCAGATGCGGCGGGGCAAGTACTACGACCAGCCGCTGTTCCCGTTCGTCCCCGGCTACGACCTGGTCGGCACCGTCCTCACCATCGGCGCGGGCGTCGAGCCCGGCCTGGTCGGCACCCGGGTGGCCGCGCTGGTCAAGGTCGGCGCCTGGGCCAGCCATGTGCGCGTCGACGCGGCCGACGTGGTGCCGGTGCCCGAGGGGATCAGCGCGGCCGAGGCCGAGACGGTGGTCGTCAACGGCATCACCGCCTGGCAGATGCTGCACCGCAAGGCCCGCGTCCGCGCCGGCGACACGATCCTGGTGCACGGCGCCAACGGCGGCGTCGGCACCGTCCTGGTCCAACTCGCCCACGCGGCGGGCGTGCGCGTGATCGGCACGGCATCCCCGCGCCACCACGACACGCTGCGCGACCAGGGCGTCGAGCCCGTCGACTACCGCGCCCCCGACCTCGCCGCACAGGTCCGCGCGCTCGCCCCTCGCGGGGTGGACGCCGTCTTCGACCATGTCGGCGGCCCCGGCATCATCCAGTCCTGGCACCTCCTCGCACCGGGCGGCACGCTCGTCGCCTACGGCAGCGCCTCCACCCGCGACGACGAGGGCTCGAAGCAGTTGCCCGTGCTCAAGCTGCTGGGCCGGGTCTGGACGTGGAACGCGCTGCCCAACGGCCGCCACGCCTACTTCTTCAACGTCTGGGCCGGCCGCGCCCTGAGCAAGAACCGGTTCCGCGCTCAGCTGCGCGCCGACCTCACCCAGGTCTTCGCGGCCCTCCAGCGCGGCGAGGTCCACGCCCGGATCGCCGCCCAACTGCCGCTCACCCGTGTCGCCGACGCCGTACGCCTGGCCGAGTCCGGCACGGTCGCCGGCAAGGTCGTACTGACGCCGTGACCCGGCCCTTCCATCACCCCCACTCCTCGACATGCGCGAGCACGTATGCGGCCAGCTCGGCCGGTTGCAGGTTGAGTGCCGCCACGGCCGGACGGCTCAGCGCGACCCTGACCGGTTCGAAGTCACCGGTGTCGGGGTCGTCGAGTTCGGGACCGTGGCGGCGGTCCAGGTCCATGTCCAGCAGGGCGGCGAGGAAGTAGTGCTGCACGACGGTGGTCGTCCCGCGCGGTTCGGTCAGGGTCAGGAACTCGGTGGCGGGACCGATCGTGGCACCGATCTCCTCCATCGCCTCCCGGCACAGCGCCGCTTCGAGGTCCGCGTCCTCGGGCTCGACGTTCCCGCCTACGGTCGTGCAGTAGGGATCACCGCCCGGCCAGCCGCGCCTCAGGAACACCAGATGACCCTCGTCGAGCAGAACGACACGCGCCTTGTGACGGACCCTCATGGGCCGGAGCCTAGGGGACGAGCGTCCAGTCCTGCGAGCCGTCCGTCACCGCGTTCTGCAGGGTCAGCGGCGCCCCGGCGGACGTACCGGTCAGATACAGACCGGTGTTCTTGACCGACTGCAACGCGTAGAACCCCTCACCGGTCTTGATCAGGTTCCAGCTGCCGGTGGCACTGTTGTCGACCCACTGGCCGATCCGCTGCCCGACCGTCGCGTTGCCGGTCCAGATCGCCGCCGCACGTCCGCCCGACTTGTTCAGCAGGGTCACTCCGCCGTTCGGCTCGGTCACCACGTGCCAGTACTGGGTGTCCGGGTTCGAGGCGGAGCCGCGGTCCTCCAGGACGACATCGGGAACGTCCCCGTTGCCGATGTTCGCGTCGTTCGTCCTGCCGCCGGTGCCGATCACCTGGCCGGTCTTCCGGTTCACCAACTGCCGGTAGGCTCCGCTCGATCGGCCGAGGTCGACCTCGGCGTAGGCGATCGTCGAGGTGTCCTGGTTGTTGAGGATCGCGATCCGGCCGGTGCCCTCGACGTACTGGAGGTCGCGGCTGTAGCCGGCGCGCGAGGTCGTCTGGTACTCCTTCCAGACTCCGTCGCCACGACCGCTCTCGTTGACCCAGACGTCGCCGCTGCCCGCCGCGTTGTAGACCAGGCGTCCTCCGGGCAACCCGATGACGACCGGGCTGCCGCCCGTCGCGAGAGGGCGGGAACCAGTGTCGACCGGCAGCGAGGTGACGGCGTCGCCGGTCGGCGAACCCCGGTAGAACTCGAGCGGGTTGGCGGCGAGCACGTACCGGATGTTGGCTCCGCCGCCCCAATACTCGTACGTGAGCAGCCACTTGCCGTCCGTGGTCCGCACGACGTTCGCCATGCCGGGCCGACCGCCCCCGATCTCCGTCTTGCCGCCGCCCATGTCCTGGGTCAGCCCCGCGATGTCGACGACGGGTCCACTCCACTCGGCGCTGCGCCCGTTCCAGGTCCGGTGGGCGAGGATCTGGCCGTGCGAGTCCGTGGCGGTGGTGTTGGCGGGGTCGAGTGTCGGGACACCGGTGGTCGCGTCGAAGCCGGTGTAGTCGTTCTCGTCGGAGTAATAGCAGACGAGTTGCCCCTTGTAGACCATCAAGTACGGCTCCCAGACGGGGTCCACCTGCTGGTGTGTGTTGGCCGTGGCGACGTTCTGGCCGATCGCGCCCGCGCTGCCGCCCTGCCAGCCGCCCGTCGCGATGACGTTGACGACCTTCCAGGACGCGCCCTCGTCGGTGCTGGAGTAGAGCGCGATGGCCAGGTCGCCACGGTCACCGTCATTGGAGGGCGTCCAGGTGGGGTCGGCCGCTTTGTGTTCCTTGTAGTACTGGTCGTCGCCGGACACGACACTCGCCAGGAGCAGCGTGCCCCGCTTCAGTCTCCCGACGTCCTGCGGAAGCGTGTAGAGGTAGGGGTTGGTCCAATTGCTCGTGTATTTCGCGTACTTGGGATCCTTGGACAGGTACGCGGGAGCCTTCACTTCCGACAGCGGCTGCCAGCTCGTTCCGCGGTCGTCGCTCTTGTAGACCGGGAGCGTCTGTCCGTCGGCGCTGCCCGTCGCCGGTACGACGGTGGACTTCTCGAACGACGCGACCAGACGCCCGCTCGGCAGCTGCGCGGACTTCGGGTAGACGGCGCAGTTGCCCCGCCCCTTCAAGCACGGGTCGCCGCCCAGCTGGTAGAGGATTCCGCCCGTCGGGTTGTACGCCTGCGCGCCGGCCGCCATGGGTATCGCCAGCATCGCGGCAGCACCGACGAACGTGCCCAACGCCTGTACTGCTCTGCTTCTTCGCACAGTTACTCCTTCGGGTCGTTCGGGGAAACGAGTACGCGTACGTCCCACGGGCCGAGCTCCAGCACCGTGCCGGCGGGGAGGCGCGTGCCGTTCACGGCGTCGGTGAGGTCGACCGGCACCGCTGAACCGGCGGGCTCCCAGCTCCAGTTGTGGACGATGTGCACCCGGCGGCCGTCGGGCGACGTACCGCTCGTCGCCGTGACGGACACCGGCAGGTCGCCCCACCCGCTGCGGGCGACCGGCACCAGCCACTCGGCCAGGGCGCGGGCGAGGTCGCGACCGGGGACGGTACCGACGTACGTGACCCGGCCCTCCCCGTGACGGCGGGTGGTCACGGCGGGCCAGCGGCCGAAGTGCGGGTGCTCGTAGGTCGCGAGGACCTCGGCGTCGGCGACGGTCAGGCCGTCCGCCCAGTGCGTCGCCGTCGCGGTCTCCGGCAACGGGAGAGGACTGCCGGGCACGGGCCGGACGGGCACGGATCCAGTGAGATTGCTGAATTCGTCGTACGACACTCCCGCGGCGCCGGTGAGACGGGCGGGCGCCGACTCGTGCCGGGCCCGTGCCTCGAGGTCGGCGTAACCGGTGCGGGGGCCGAGGACCAGGTGGCCGCCGGCCTGCGCGTAGGCGGCGAACCAGTCGAGCGTGGAGTCGTCGGCGAGGTACAGCGCGGGGACGACGAGAACGGGGTGGCGGCTGACGGCCTCCTCCGGGGTCGTCCCGTCCCGTTCGCCGCGCGGGTCGTGCAGTTGGCGGGCGTGGACGACCCGGACCTGCCGCCCCGCGTCGAACGCGCCACGGTAGAACGGGTCGAGGATGCGGTGGTAGGCGGCCGGGTCCGGTTCGCCGTCCGGGGTCGCGAGGGGCGGGTGCTTCTGCATCAGCCACTTGCTGGGAGTGGAGTAGACGATCGTGATGTCGGCGTCCGGTTCGAGCCCCGCGACGAGCGGACCTACGACCTCGAACTCCTCCCCCAGTCGGGCGAGTTCGGCGTAGGTGCGGCCCGGTCGGCCGCTGTGCGGGAGGACTCCGCCCCAGTAGGTCTCCGCGCCGAAGCGCAGGGTCTGCCACTGCCAGTACTCGATCATGCGGGCACCGCGGCCGACGAGGGCCCACGCGGCCTGGCGCCACTGGCCGTCGTAGGCGGGGCGGTTGTCCCAGGCGAAGCCGATGGAGGAGGCGTTGGTCTCGGTGACCAGGAACGGCTCCTGACGGGAGGAGAACATCCAGTCGGCGGTCTGGTAGAGGGACCAGACGCCGGTGGTCTTCCACTGCTGCTGGTGGGTGTCCGGGGTCGGGTCGGGCAGGAGCAGGCCGTCCTGCATGTCGTAGTACGGGTTGCCGGTGGCGATGTCGAGGCGGTCGGTGAGTTCGTCGTCCTCGACTGCCGGGCGGGTGTAGGAGATACAGGTGGTGACGAAGTGCTCCGGGCGGGCGTACTCGCGGACGATGTCGGCCTGCCAGCCGATGAACTCGGTGCACTGGCGGGCCTGGAACTCCCGCCAGGCGACGTCGTATTGGGGCTGTACGTTGCCGTCGGGCGTCCACAGGTCGGCCCAGGTGGACAGGCGGTGGGACCAATACACCAGGCCCCATTCGCGGTTGAGGGTCTCGACGTCCCCGTACTTGGCGCGCAGGTGGTCGGTGAAGCGCTGGAAGACGCCGTGGTTGTGGAACAGTTCCAGGCCCGGTTCGTTGTCGACCTGGAAGCCGATGACCGCCGGGTGGTCGGCGTACCGGGCGACGATCTTCCGGATGATCCGCTCCGCGTGGAAGCGGAACGCGGGGTGGGTGAAGTCGACCTCCTGCCGGGCGCCCCAGCCGATGCGTTCGCCGGTGCGCCGTTCGCCGGTGATCTCCGGGTACTGGCGGGCCAGCCACGGCGGTACGGCGTACGTGGGGGTGCCGAGGATGACGGAGATGCCGCGTTCGTGGGCGCCGTCCAACACCGGTCGCAGCCAGTCGAGTTCGAAGCGGCCGTTCTCCGGTTCCCAGGTCGACCAGACCGACTCGCCGATCCTGATCACGGTGAAGTGTGCTTCGGCCATCAGGTCGAGGTCGGTCTTGAGCTGCTCGTCGGGTCGTACGTCCGGGCCGTAGGCGGGGTGGTACTCGTGGTAGTAGGCGGCGCCGAACAGAACGCGGGCGGGCAGATCCGCCATGGACAAACCTCCGGAATACAGGGGGTGTTGGGGGGATGCTCGGTGGGTGTTACTGCTTGACGCCACCGGTGGCCAGGCCGCTCTGCCAGTACCGCTGGAGCAGCAGGAAGGCCGCGACGAGCGGGACGATCGAGATCAGGGAGCCGGTGACGACGAGGGCGAGCATGTCGCTGCTTGCTCCCGCGCCGCCGTTCTGCGCCCGGTCGGACCAGGAGGCGAGCCCGACCGTGATGGGGTACAGGTTCGGGTCGTTGAGCATGATCAGCGGCAGGAAGTAGTTGTTCCAGGTGGCGACGAGCGTGAAGAGGACGACGGTCACCAGGCCGGGGGCGAGGAGCCGCAGCGCGATCGTGGTGAAGATCCGGAGCTCTCCGGCACCGTCCATGCGGGCGGCCTCGATGAGGCTGTCGGGGACGGCGTCCTCGGCGTAGATCCGCATGAGGTAGAGGCCGAAGGGGCTGATCAGGGAGGGCAGGATGACCGCCCAAGGGGTGTTCACCAGGCCCGCCTTGGCGAAGAGGAGGTAGGTGGGGATCGCCAGGGCGGTGGTCGGGATCATGATGGCGCCCAGCACGAGGTTGAAGGCCGCGCCGTGGCCGCGGAAGCGGTACTTGGCGAAGCCGTAGCCGGCGGCTGCCGCGAGGAGTGCGGCGCCGAGGGCGCTGACTCCGGCGTAGAGGACCGTGTTGAGCAGCCAGCGGCCGAACACCCCGTCGTCCTGGGTGAAGGTGGCCTCGATGTTCGACAGGAGTCGGGGCGCGTGGGAGAACCAGAGGCCGAAGCTGTTGAACAGGTCCTGGGTGCTCTTCGTCGAGGCGATCAGCAGCCAGAACAGGGGCAGCAGGAAGTACGCCAGGACGGCCAGCATGGCGATGGTCAGCGGGGTGCTGCGGCGGTGTACCGACGAACGGCGCGGAGCGCGCGTCCCGGCGGCAACTCGCTTCGCCGTCACGGTGGTTGAGGCGGTGGGCGTCACGGTGGTCATGCGGTCCTCCTGCGGTTCGCCGTGAGCAGGAAGGCGTACGACACGATCACGATGACCAGTCCGAGGATGAAGGACACGGTGGCCGCGTAGTTGGTCTGCTGGCTGATGAAGGCGACGGAGTAGGCGTAGAGGTTGGCGGTGTAGGAGCTGGAGATGACGTCCGGGGCGACCTTCATCAGCAGGTTCGGCTCGTTGAAGAGCTGGAAGCTGCCGATCACCGAGAACAGCAGGGTGAGGGTCAACGCCGGGCGCAGCGCGGGGAGTTTGACGGACCAGGCGATCCGCCAGGCGCCGGCGCCGTCCATGGCGGCGGCCTCGTACAGCTCGGCGGGGATGGTGCGCAGCGCGGCGTACAGGATGATCATGTTGTAGCCGACGAACTCCCAGGTCACGATGTTGGCGAGGCTGCCGAGCATCCAGCTGCCGGAGAGGAAGTGCGGGGCCGGCAGATGGAGGTGACGGCTGATCTGGGCGAAGGGGCCGAAGTCGGGGCCGTAGAGGTAGCCCCACATGAGGGTCGCGATCACGCTGGGGACGGCGTACGGGACGAAGATGCCCAGCCGGATCACCCGGGCCAGGCGGAGCAGGCCGCTGTCCAGGGCGAGGGCGAAGCACAGGGCGAGCAGCAGCATCACGGGGACCTGGATGACGAAGAACAGGGCCACGCGTCCTATGCCCTTGAGGAGTTGGGGGTCCTTGAGGGCGGTCACGTAGTTGTCCAGGCCGACGAATGTCGAGCCACCGATGAGCTTCTCCTGGAAGAGGCTCAGGTAGGCGGCGTAGCCGAGCGGGGCGAGGAAGAGCAGCAGGAACAGCACCATGAAGGGGGCGATGAACAGGACTCCCGTGGTGCCGAGTTGACGTCGGCGGGGTGGGGCCTTGGGACGCACCGTCGCTGTGGTGGTGGCCATCGTCAGCCTCCCTTGACCGTGAAGCCCTGGCTCTTGGCGAAGGTCGTGATGCGCGACTGCCAGGAACCGAGCGCGCGGACGGTGTCCGTCTTGTCGGCGAGGGACTTGCCGACGGTCTCGGTCCAGTCGGTGGCCACCCGGTCGAGGAACGGCGGCCACTGGAAGGCGGGGTCGACCTGGGCGCTGATGTCGGCGAAGACCTGGTTGACCTTCTGGCCGCCGTAGAAGGCGGGCGCGTCAGCGAGGAAACTGGCCTCGGAGAGCAGGGTCTTGGTCGCCGGGAAGAAGAACTGCTCGGTGGCGAACATCTTGGCGCTGGCGGGGTCGCTGTTGAGGAACTGCGCGAACACAGCTGCCTGGATGGGGTTCTTGGTGGAGCGGATGACCGCGGTGGTCGAGCCGCCCCAGTTGCCGGAGCTGGGCTTGGCCGCGTCCCACTGCGGAAGCGGGGCGGCACGCCACTTGCCGGAGGTGGCCTTGGCGGAGCCGGAGAGGAAGGCCGGGCCCCAGGCGCCGGTGAGCCAGGTCGCGTACTTGCCCTTGTTGAGGGCCGCGTACCAGGAGTCGGTGAAGTCCGGCTCGACACCGATCACGCCGTCCTTGGCGAGGGTGCCCCAGTACTGGCCGAGCTTCTGGGAGACCGCGTCGTCGACGCTGACGGTGATGTCGCTCTTGCCGGAGGTGACGTACGGCTTGGCGCCCGCCTGCCACAACAGGCCGTGCCAGGCGGCGACTTGGTTGGCTGCGAGGTTGGTGAGGTAGACGTTCGGGTCGGCCTTGTGCAGCTTGCGTGCGGCGGCTGCGAACTCGTCCCAGGTGGTGGGGACTTGGATGCCGTGCTGGTCGAAGATGTCCTTGCGGTACAGCATGCCCATCGGGCCGGTGTCCTGCGGGATCGCCCAGACCTCCCCGCCGCTGCCGCTGACCTGGCCCCAAGTCCAGTCCACGAACGTCGACTTGAGCGCGGAAGCGCCGTAGGGACGCAGGTCCAGCAGGCTGTCGGTGATGGTGAACGTCGGGATCGCCTGGAACTCGATCTGCACCATGTCCGGTGCGCCGCTGTTCGCCTTCAGCGCGGTGCGCAGCTTGGTGTACTGGGGCGTGCCCTGACCGGCGTTGACGACCTTGACCTTGACGGCCGGGTACTTCTTCTCGAAGAGCGCGACCTCCTTGTCGATGTTCGGGACCCAGGTCCAGAAGGTGAGTTCGGTCGGCGTCTTCATGGCCTTGTCGATGTCGGCCTGACCGACCGGCTTGCTGGACGAGCCGCTCGTACCACCGCTGTCACCGCCGCAGGCGGACAGAGTGGCGGCCAGCGACACGGCGCCGGTGGCGGCGAGGAAGCCCCGACGGCTCAGGGACGAGGGCGAGTTGGAGAAGGTTCCGGACATGGTGAACTCCTGCGGAAGGGTGTGAGGAACCGGCACACCGGGCGACGGCGTGCTGGAACAGACGGTGAGGTGAGCGCCCCTCCAGGGGCGCGGGGCTGTATCGATATGCGGCTCCGCCGCGTGGGCGCGACCAGCCCCCACCGGCGCGCGGAATACGAACTGCGGATCTAGCGGAGCGCCGGCGCCGCCGTCGACGCGCGGACAACGAGTTCGACCGGCGGATCAGCCATCGGCAACGGTTCCGACTGAGGGTTCTCGATGGCATGCACCAGGAGCTTCAGTCCGTCCTGAGCCATCGCGTCAAACGGCTGACGCACAGTCGTCAACGGCGGCGTCACATACGCGGCGACCGGCGTGTCGTCGAAGCCGACCACGCTGACATCCTCCGGGACGCGCCGCCCGGCCTCCGTCAGCGCGCGAATCAGACCGATCGCCATGTCGTCGTTGGCCGCGAACACCGCGGTGACACCGGAATCGGCGACCAGCCGACGACCGGCCGCATAACCGGACGCGGCCGACCAGTCACCCCGCACGACCGGTGGTTCCGCCCGGCCGTACGCGGCGAGCGCGGCACGCCAGCCCGCGAGACGGTCCCGGGCCGAGTACCAACGCTGGGGCCCCGCCAGGTGGTGGACGGTGGTGTGGCCCAGCTCCAACAAATGCTCGGTGGCCGCCTGCGCCATCTGGCTGGAGACGATCCCGGCCGTCACGACATGAGGGGCGACGAACGGCGGCGGCGCGCCGAGGACGAGGACCGGCACATCGACCCGTGCGGACAGTTCCGCACCGTCTTCCTCGTCGATCGGCTCGGAGATGACGATGCCGTCCACGCCCTGGTCCAGGAGCGAGTCGACGGCTCCGGCGATGCCCGCCGACTCGCCCTCCATCGTGTTGACGACACGGAGCGCGTAGCCGGTGTCCCGTACGGCCCGCTCGACGCCCATGAGCAGCGAGGCGGGGCCGTACAGGGCGGTGCCGAGCGTCACGACGCCGATGGACCGGGTGCGTCCGGAGGCGAGCGCGCGGGCGGCGTTGTTCGAGCGGTAGCCGAGTTCCTCGGCCGCCGCCAGGACACGACGGCGTACGTCCTCGGAGACGTACGGCTCGTCGTTCATGACCCGGGACACCGTCTTCTGCGACACGCCCGCCAGGCGCGCCACGTCCACACTGCGCGGCGCGGCTCCCGCGCCGCGTCCTGCCACTGGTGTCATGGTGTCTCCCGATCTCCGGCAGTCGAATCCTAGCTCCAGTCCGGTGTATGACTGCGCTGTCATGACTGCGCAGTCATATCTACGCAACGACGCGGGGCGCGTCAAGACTTCGCGCAACATCCGCGAAATACGACGGCACCCGCGCGGCACCGGACACCGCGACCGGCCGACAAGGGCGGGCAAACCGTCAAGCATCACCCTCGTACAGACACGCGACTATCGTTCATAGCTACGAACTTGGCTCCCGATGGGTGCCTTCCTCGCCGAACCTCTGATAGTTAAGTTTCCTATCAGTTCGGCGGTACGACCAACTCCCCACCCCCCACCACCCTTTGGAGTCCCCGTGGTCCACCCGTTCCACGACCCTGCGACCTCCGAGCCGGCGAGCCCCTCTCGCCGCACCCTCCTCGCGCTCCTCGGCGTGTCGGTCGCGGCGGCACCTCTGCTGCGCACCTCGCAGGCCTCGGCAGCGACGACGGCCGCCGCCGCGATCGGCCTCGACGACCCGGCGAAGAAGGAGATCGCCATGAAGCTGGTGTCGAGCGCGGAGAACTCCTCGCTCGACTGGAAGGCCCAGTACAAGTACATCGAGGACATAGGCGACGGCCGCGGCTACACCGCCGGCATCATCGGATTCTGCTCCGGCACCGGCGACATGCTCGACCTCGTCCAGCTCTACACGACCCGCAAGCCAGGCAACGTCCTCGCCAAGTACCTGCCCGCGCTCCGCTCGGTGAACGGCACCGACTCGCACTCCGGCCTCGACCCGAACTTCCCCAAGGACTGGCGCACGGCCGCGAAGGACACGGCGTTCCAGCAGGCGCAGAACGACGAACGCGACCGCGTGTACTTCAACCCGGCCGTCAGCCAGGGCAAGACCGACGGGCTGCGCGTCCTGGGCCAGTTCACCTACTACGACGCCATCGTCATGCACGGCGACGGCGACGACCCCACCAGCTTCCGCAACATCCGTGCCCGCGCCCTGCGTTCGGCCAAGCCGCCGGCCCAGGGCGGCAACGAGACGACGTATCTCAACGCCTTCCTCGACGCGCGCGTATGGGCCATGAAGCAGGAGGAGGCCCACAGCGACACCACCCGTGTCGACACCGAACAGCGCGTCTTCCTCCGCAACGGCAACCTCGACCTCAACACACCGCTGTCCTGGAAGGTCTACGGGGACAGCTACAAAATCAACTGACCTGTCCTGTCGGTGCGTTGGGCGGCCGGCCCCGCGGTGACGATCCCACGGTTCGCGTGGACGGCACGGCGTCAGGACCCGTGGGTACGGGTCCCGGCACCGTGCCGTCTGGGGTGATGCCTCAGACGTATCGCCGTATACGACACAGGCGTTGGACACCCGCAGGGGCCCTTCCTAGCGTGGTTCACGAACCCGTCGGCCGCTGCCGCCGGGTTGACTCGAACCGACCTGGGGGATCTCCACAGTGCGTGTTTTCGTTACCGGCGCGACGGGTTACATCGGATCCGCGGTCGTCCGCGAACTTCTCGAAGCGGGGCATCAGGTCCTCGGCCTCGCCCGCTCGGACTCGGCCGCCGACACATTGACGCGAGCCGGCGTCGACGTGCAGCGCGGTGACATCGACGACGGCGACAGCCTCCGTGCCGGAGCGGCGGCGGCGGACGGCGTGATCTACGCCGCGAACCAGCACATCTCCGAGACCACCGACTCGGCGGCACGCGCGAAGGCCGAGCTGAACGCGGTGGACGCGATCGGCGCCGAGCTGGAGGGCACGGGCAAACCCTTCGTGGTCACCTCCGGGGTCATCGGCCGTACACCGGGAGAGCTGCTCACCGAGGACACCCCCGCCGTGCCCAACCTCGTCACAGCCCTACGGCTCCCGGTCGAGCTGTCCGTCCTCGCCCTGGGCGAGCGCGGAGTGCGGTCGTCCTCGGTACGGCTGGCGCCCACCGTGCACGGCCGGGGGGACGCCCGCGGATTCATCTCGACCCTCATCGGCGTCGCGCGCACGACGGGTGTGTCCGCCTTCGTCGGCGACGGCGCGAACCGGTGGCCGTCGGTGCACCGTCTCGACGCGGCGACCCTGTACCGACTGGCCCTGGAATCGGCCCCGGCCGGCACGCCCCTCCACGCGGTCGGCGAGGAGGGGGTGCCGTTCCGGGAGATCGCGCAGGCCATCGGCCGCCAGTTGAAGGTCCCCGCCATCAGCATGACCCCCGAGGAGGCGGGCCAGCACTTCGTCGGCTTCCTCGCCCCGCTGGTCGCGCTCGACAACCCGGCGTCGAGCGCGCTGACGCAGCGGCGCATGGAGTGGCGGCCGACGCACCCCGCGCTGGTCCCGGACATCGAGGAGGGCCACTACTTCGAGGAGTCCGGCACGGAAGCCTGATCCGGTCCCCTCCTGGGCCACAGCCCTCAGGAGGCCACCGTGCTGTCGGCCGCCTGCCGAACCGGCCTCTGCCGGGCGGCGGCCAGCAGCGCACGTGCTTCAACTCGCGTGGCACACAAGCGCAGTTCGGCATCCCCGTGCGGAGGGTCCGCCGTGGCGGCAAGGGCGGACGCCATCCGGGCCCGGCCCCGGCTCAGTCGGCTGCGCACCGTGCCCACCGGAGCCCCGAAGACGTCCACGATCCGTTCGTACGAGGTGACCCCGGTGGTGAGGTGGCGCAGCACCAACGGCATGCGCAACGCCGGGGGCAGCCCGTCCACAGCCTCCCGGACCCAGTCGCGCGACGCGTTCCGCTCCGACCACTGCTCCGGGCCCAAGCGCGTTGACTCCCGGGGCAGATCGCCCACCGGCCGGACCGCTTCAGCTTGCCGCAGCACCAGCCGACTGCCGTTGCGCACGATCATCCGCAGCCACGCGCCCACCGCCTCCGGTTCACGGACGTCACCGATCCGCGGCAACGCCGTGAGAGCCGCGTCCTGCATCACGTCGTCGGCGTCCACGCCCGACCCCAGAACGCTCGACGCGACAGCGCGCATCCCCGCCCGTGACGCTCCAACAGCAGCCCCAGCGCGGCGACTTCACCCGACTGGGCCGCACGCGTCAACCACGCGTCCTCCGCCTCGTCGACGTCCTGCGGCGCGCGGGCTGCAACGGGGTCACCGCCCTCCGGGCCACGTCCACGTCCACTGTCTTCCGCTAGGTCCTCGGGGAAGTCCTGGAAGAGCGGGCCCTGACCGACGACGCCCTCGACAGGCTCACGGTCCCCGGCGTGCGCGAGACGTACCCCCCAACTGTTCCCACCCCCGTCGAGGAGCTCCTCAGCTCCGACGACCGCTTCGAGTTCGGACTCGGGCTGATGGCCAGCGGCCTCCGCGCGACTCCCGAGGACACCTCCACCCCCCGTTGCGGCCCGGGAAGCCCCGCGACTCGACTAACCCGGACGATCACCCTTCGCCCGCCCGGCCACTCCTGACGCAGCGGCAGGCACCGCTCCCCACCAGGCACGATGCCCGAGACCTGCGCACCGAAGGCACGCGGCTGAAGCCGCCCGCACCCTGTTGCCGGCCTGCCATCAGTCGCCGCCGAAGCGGCGCCGTCCTACTCCAGCGTGGAGGCCGGCCGAATAGCGGCGCCGGATATCGGGCCGCTTGCCCTGGGTGAACTGGCTGGCGGCTCTGAGCATCTGCACGACGACGGGGATGTCGGAAGATGAGCGAGCGACCTCTCCGCGGACGCCTGCCGCATGCCGCATGCCGCATCCCGAGATCCTGCTCGAACAGGGCTCGCACGAGGGTCTCCTTGTCGGGGAAGCGCCGGTACACGGTCCCGACCCCGACCCCCGTGTGCCGGGCCACGTCATCGAGCGTGACCCCCAGCCCGTGCCGACCGGAAACCTCCCTCGCGGCACGAAGGACCTTCTCCCGGTTGAGGGCCGCATCGCGCCTCCGCGGGCGGCCACCCTCCGTCGGGACATCGGCTCCGGAACCCTCAGCCACAACCCCATGCTAACCCTGCTGATCACAGGCCAGTTGGGCACCACATGCCCCCGCCCCGAGCCACCCGGCAGAAAACGTTCCAACGACCACCGGGGTACACTGACGCCGCCCATGAGAACCGCGTCGTGCCTGGTCGCACGGCTGTCACAGCGAGGGGGTGGGCGCCATTCGGGTTCGCCCCGCCCGTATCCAGGATGTCGCAGCCGCCGCGGGGGTCTCGGTGTCCACGGTGTCGAATGTCCTGAACCGGCCCGAGCGGGTCAACGCGCGCACCGCCGCGCGGGTCCGTGACGCGGTCGCCGCACTCGACTACGTGCCCCACCCGGGAGCCGCCGGCCTGCGCACCGGGCACTCGTCCTCGATCGGCCTGGTCCTGCCCGATGTGGCCAACTCGTTCTACTCACGCATCGCGCGGGGCGCCGCGGACGCGGCCTACGACCACGGCTACTCCCTCGTGCTCTGCGACAGCGGAGACGCTCCCGAGCGGGAGCAGGGCTACTTCACGATGCTGATCGAGCAACGGGCGGTCGGGGCCGTGGTGGTACCACTCGGTGCCGATCCCACCCGCCTCACCCGCCTGCGCGAACGCGGCATCCCCCTGGTCCTCGCGGACCGCGCGCTCTCGGCCCAGGACGGCTGTTCCGTCTCCGTCGACGACATCGCCGGCGGCCGCATCGCCGTACAACATCTCCTGGACTGCGGGGCACGCGACCTCCTCGTCGTGAACGGCGAACGCGACATCGTGCAGTGCGCCGACCGCTACCAGGGCGCCCGCCAGGCCGTACGCACCCGCCGCGAGGCGCGCCTGCGCCAGGTCGTCGCGGACGAAATGACGGTGTCCTACGGCCTGGAGATCGCCCGCTCTCTCGATGAACTCCCCGACGGGGTCTTCTGCACCAACGACTTCCTCGCCGCGGGTGTGTGCCGTGGACTGGGCGAGCGAGGGGTGCGAATACCCGAGGAGATTCAGGTGGTCGGCTACGGCGATCTCGACATCGCGAGCTTCGTGGGGACGACCCTGACGACGGTCCGGCAACCCGTCGAGGAGCTGGGCAGGGCCGCCGTAGGGATGCTGCTGGACGAGGTGGAGGCCCGCGCCGAACACGCCCATGAGACAAGGGTGTTCGCGCCCGACCTCGTCCTTCGGGACTCCACCCGGCCGCTGTCAGACCGGGACGCGTAGCGTCACGGGTCCCATCAGTCCCGACGAGAGCTGGGACGGGAACGCCCAGGCGGTGGGGGTGGCTTCGGCGAGATAGGGGGCGAGGGTGTTGTTGACGGTCACATCGATGCGGACCATCCGCCCTGCGGCACCCGGGAGTTCGCATCGGAAAGGCGGACAGAACGCCTCCCCGACACACTCCCCGTCGACAGCGACCGACACACTGCCACGCACCCGCCCGAGATCCAGCACCGGGTCAGGTCCGGCCGGTACCGCCACCTCGCGCGAGTACGTGACACCACCGCTCCAGCCACCCAGCCCCATCAACCGCCAGTCCCCCAGCGGCAGTTGAGCCGCTACGGTGCGGACGCGCACCGGTCCGCGCCAGGCGGAGCCGCCCCGCAGTACAGCCGTCGGCGCGGTCACGACCTCGATCTGCGCGGGCTCCGGGAGGGGGTGATCCAGCGCCAGGACCTGACCGTCGAGCATCCTTTCGGCACCGTCGCCGACCCGTACCCTCGCAGGCAACTCCAGTGGCAGGTCCAGCGATACGGTGCCCGGAGGCACGGTGAAGCGGAAGCGCTGGGCGCGTTCGCGGACGGTGTCCGTGGAGCGCAGCGGCAGTACGGCGGTGCCGAGCACCGGCGCACCGGTGAGCCACTCGGTGTCGGGCAACGGATGCGGTCGTACGGCCGCGTAGCAGTGCTGCAACTCCCCCCACCGGCCGTCGTGTTCGAGGGTGCAACCGTGCCACTCCCCTGTCTCGGCCTCCCAACCGGCACCGCTCACCAAGGAGTTCGCGCCGGCCACGCAGTCGACGAACACCGCCTCCCGTGGGTGGACGGCGTCGGCCACCACCTCCAGTACGTGTTCGCCCTCACCGAGGGCGAGTTGGTGGCGGAAGAACATCGGTACCGCGCCCCAGTCGGACTCGTAGTACTCCACCTTCTCCTGACGCGCGACGACCGTCCCGTCGAGCAGCACGGTGACGCCCACCGCGGCGCCCACGACGAGCACCGCCCGGCCAGAGGCACGGAGTCGCCCTCGGTAGGTCACGCCACCGTGAGGTCGTACGTCGTCGGGCAGGCACATGAACTGCGGGCGCGGCCCGAACCCGTCCGGTCGGGTCAGGCAGAAGTAACTGCCCAACGGGGTACCGGCGTTACCCGAGATCAGCAACGGCCGGTCCTGGGCCTCCCCCAGTTCGTACTCCAGCACGTTGCGCGACCGTCGGACGTCCACCCGGGCGGTGGCGATGTACCCGATGCCGATGTCCAGCCGCTCGCCGTTCCACCACACCCGCTTGGCTGCCGCGGCGCCGATGTGCAGATCGGCGGGTCCGCGGTGGTCCGTCTCCACGATCGAACGGACCCGGGCGACCGTTCCGGGCCCGGGCACGGGGACACGCACGAACTCCTCGGTGACCAGCCCCTTGTTGCCGAGCAGACCGTCCGGGTCCGGGATTCCACGGCTCGACGAGTACAGCGAGACGCCCCAGTTCGCGTCGGAGGGGGTGAGGGGCAGTTCTCCGGCGAGGACCAGTTCGGCGCCGGGCCCGTCCAGCGGAACGGGGGCCTCGGCGAGGGGAGTCGGAGGCAGGACACGGACCCGGTTGCCGTAAGTCGCCCGTGTCTGCGACCAGTTCGCGTCGGCCGGGTCGGTCTCGGTCCAGCCCATGGTCCAGATCCGGGGTTCGGCGACGGACGAGCCGGCGGGGAGCGCCAGGTCGCCCCAGGTGTTGTCCATGGTGGGGACCAGGCGGCCCTCCCAGCCGCTCGACAGGTCGATCGTCCGCTCCGACAACGACGGCGAAGCGACCGTCCGGGGCGTGGACCGGGTGCCTTCTCGCCACACGACGAGAGCGGCGGGGGCGCCGTCCAGCGGCACCTCGATGGTCGAGAGGCCGCCGGAGACCGTGACGTGGGCAGGTCCGCGGGCGCCGGTCGCCGGGTTCCAGATCTCGGCCTCGGTCACCACGGCGTGCACGGTGACGGTCGAGTGGCGGGCGTAACGCTCGGGATCCGCCTCGTGGTTGGCGTCGGCCGGCTGCGTGCGCGCGTCGGGGAAGGCTCCCGTCACCAGGGCCACCGCATCAACTCCCTTGCGCCTGACCAGCAGTGGCACATCGCCCGTCGCGTGTCCGGCGATGTCGGCCACCGCGACCGCTCCGGCTTCGGCGTCGTTCGTCCGCTCCAGCCGTGGGTGCTTCAGCAGCGCCGCGACGACGGAGTCGTCGCCTGACAGCCCCGCCGCCGACTCGGGCGCACGGCCCACGACCACCACCCGGCCTCCGGTGTCGAGGAGTTGGGTCAGTCGGCGTGCCGTCTCCTCCTCCAGGACGCTCGCCGAAGGCAGCAGGACGGCGCGGTAGGCCAGGTCCGTGACACGCAGGGCTCCGTCGGTGGCCGTGGCGCGCTGCACGGAGGCGTCGTCGATGACGTCGAAGGCGATGCGGTGCCGGTCCAGTGAACCGACGTGCGGGCCGAGCCAGTTGTTCGTGCCGCACAGGTCCAGGTAGTCGCGCTGTGTTGCGTCGACGTCGGCATGGTCGTCGCCCAGGCGGCCGTCGCCGAAGTGCTTGACCGGTGCGTCGAGCGGGATGAGGGCCTGCATGGTGGCGGTGGGGTGCAGGACCGCGACGTGGGCGCTGTAGGTGCCCCAGGACATGATCGAGCAGATCCGGGCGACGGCGCGGGAGAACGCCGGGTACTGCCGCCAGTAGGGCTGGCGCCAGTCGGTGGACGGCGGTGCCCACTCGAACCAGCCGCCCGCGGTGCCGAAGTAACTGGCGTGCGGGTTGTACAGGTTGGCGCCGCTGCGCAGGAACGGCAGGAGCCAGTCGTAGGTGTCCGCGAGGGTGCCGCCCCAGCCGGAGGAGTGGAACGCCTCGATCCAGACGCGCTCGTGGCCGTAGAGGTGGGCCATGGAGGAGTGGACCTTGGAGTCGCCGTGGTGGTCGCTGCCGACGGCGCCGTACCAGCGGTGGGTGCGGAAGTAGTCGGTGTAGATCTGCGTCGACTGGGCCGGGAAGCCCGCCCGCGCGGGGTTGCTCTGGTCGGCTCCGATCAGCATGCCGCGTTCGTCGTGCCAGGCGGCGAGCGGCTTGAAGAGGGCCTCTTCGGTGAGTTCGGCGCGGACGGCGTAGTAGTCGGCGCGGATCTTCGCCGCGCGGGCGGTCGCCGGGCCGAACAGGGCGGGCAGGTGGTCGAGGAGGTCGTAGCCGCGCCGGGCACGGAACTCGTCGGGGAAGCGGTGGCTCCAGGAGTTCGTGCCGGGCAGTTCGTCCTGGAAGCTGCCCGCGATGACGTTGCCCAGGTACTCGGGGACGCGCCGGTCGTACTCGTGGTGGACGGTGTCCAGCAACAGCGCCACGGCGTGCGGGTCGAGGTAGTCGAAGGCCGTGGGGACGGCGAGGACGAGCTGTACGTCCGTCCCGTCGGCGGCCGGGATCCGGAGGGGGTCGGAGTCCAGGGCCACGGGCAGGCGGCGGCCCGCCAAGTCGTAGGCGGCGACGAGGGTTTCGGCGCCGCGCAGTGCGACCGTGCCGTGGGTGACGGTGGCGCTGCGGGAGCGGAGTGCCCTGCCGGTGGCGTCCGCGTGCCGTCGGGTGACGCCGCCTTGGACGTTGGCGCCGGAGAACCCGATCTGGTCGTAGAACCACAGGCGGGTGCCGATGTCCCGGGCGATGCGGCAGGTGTCGGTGAAGCGGTCCCACCACTCCTCGCCGAACCACGGCGGGTCGTCGGTGCGGGCGCCGAAACTCGGGCCTGCCGGGGCCAGGTTGATGACGACGAGGTTGTGGACGCCGCCGTCCGCGAACCTGCGCAGCTGCCGGTCGAGGCGCTCGCGGGTGACCTTGGCGCCCGACCACCACCACAGCGGGGTGGGGCCGAAGTCCCGGGGCGGGGCGTCGAAGAGCTGTTGCAGCGCGGGAGAGATCACGACGGCGGTCCTTCCGAGTACGGCTCGGTCACCCACACGGATCAAAAACGTTTTACGTCGGCTCGATCGTCTGCCACCTGCGATGTTGGCATCGGTTCCGAGCCGCGGGAAGGCAGTCGGCACTTCTTCACGCCGAATGGCGCAAGAGGACTTGTTGGAACGTTTTTCGAACCCTATATTCACTGCGACCCCGGCCCAGAGCCGCGAGGAGCCGCATCATGATCCGAATCCCACCTGCCACGGAACACGCGGAACCGCCCATCCCGAAATACCTGTGGAAGGTCGCGGCCCTCTCGGGCATGGCCTCCTACCTCGACGCCGCGCTCATCGTCAGCATCGCCGTCAACCTGGCCATCTACCGCGACAGTTACCACATGGGCGTGTGGATGGCCGGGGCGATCAGCGCGATCGTCACCGGCTGCATCGCCGTCGGTTCCCTCGTCGGTGGACGGCTCGCCGACCTGTTCGGGCGCCGCCGTGTCTACAACCTGGACATCCTCTGCTACGCGGTGGGCGCGATCGTCATCACGCTGGCGCCGAACGACATCGCGCTCTTCGTCGGCGTGCTCGTCGCGGGTCTTGCGGCCGGTGCCGATCTGCCGACGTCCCTCGCCGTGGTCTCGGATGCCGCACCCGCCGAGGGCCGGGCGCGTCTCGTGTCGTTCACCCAGGTCATGTGGGTGCTGGGCATCGTCGTCGTCATCTTCCTCGGCTACCTGTTGTCGGACACGGGTCTGACCGGGGCACGGTTCATCACCGGCCATCTGGTCGTCGCGGCCCTGGTCACCTGGCTGCTCCGTTCCCGGCTCAAGCTGGCCGCCGAGCCGGCGGACACCGCCGTGGCGGACGAGGCCGTCCCGCACGGCATCGAACTCAAGAACGTGTGGAACCGCGCCGCGCTGCTGCCGATGATCGCGACCTTCGCCTACTACGTCACCTGGGGCATCGGCGCCAACACCTTCGGCCAGTTCGGCACTTACCTGCTGGTCACGGTCAGCGGTGCCTCCCAGAGCCTGGCCACCGGCATCAACCTGGCGTTCCTGCCGATCGCGTTGGTGCTGACCTTCGTCTTCGTCCGGATCGCCGACACCCCCTGGCGCGACCGGCTGTTCTACGTGTTCACGGTCGTGCAGGTCATCGCCTTCTGCATCGCCTCCCTCACGGCCGGCGCGCTGGTCGGCATGCTGGTCTTCTTCGTGCTGTACCAGATCTCCAACCCCTTTGCCGGGGAGGCCAGTTACAAGGTCTGGTCGCAGCTCACGCTGCCCCCCGACACCCGCGGCACCACCCAGGGCCTCACCTACGCCCTGTCGCGCGGGGTCTTCGCGGGCGTCGCGTTCGTCACGCCCGCCCTGATGGACTACAGCGCGTCGCTCCTGCTCTGGTTGATCACCCTGTGCATGGCGGCGTCGGGGGTCGCGGGCGTGTACGTCATCCACGTGCTCATCCGGCGTTCCCCCGGCACGGTGACCGCCCAGGCACCGGGTCTGGGCGTGGCCCGGACCTGAATCCACACCGGCGCCGACGCCTGCCCTCGGAAGGAACACCGCCCATGGCTACGACCGAATCCACGACCGTGAGCGCGGAACGCGCCGCCGCCCTGCGCGAGTTGCTTCCACCGGTGCCCCGGCGCCGCACCCGGATCGGACTCGTGGCGGGCGGACTCGGCGCCTACTGGCCGCAATTCCCGGATCTCCTCCCGCAGTTGAGGGAGTCGTCCGCGTATGTCGCCGAGCGCTTCCAGCGGATGGACGCGGAGGTGACCGACGTCGGCTTCATCTCCGACGCGGCGGAGGGAGCGGTCGCGGCCGAGCAACTCAGGCTGGCGGACTGCGACTTGATCGTCCTGTTCCTGACGACGTACCTGACCTCGTCGATGGTGCTGCCGATCGCCCAGCGCTCGCACACCCCCGTCCTGGTCATCGACCTCCAGCCGTCCGAACGGATGGACCACGCCTCCTTCGACACCGGCGCCTGGCTCGCCTACTGCGGGCAGTGCCCGGTGCCCGAGGTCGGCAACGTCTTCCGCCGGGCCGGCATCCCCTTCCGGTCGGTGTCGGGCTGGCTGCGCCAGGAGTCGGCGTGGCGGCGCATCGAGCAGTGGATCCGGGCCGCACGGGTGCGGGCCGCGCTCCGGCACGCCCGGCACGGTCTGATGGGCCATCTGTATCCGGGCATGCTCGACGTGTCGACCGATCTCACGCTGCTTCCGGCGACGTTCGGCTCGCACGTCGAGGTGCTGGAGTTCGACGATCTGCGGCATCGGGTGGAGGAGGTGAGCGAGGCCGAGACCCGAGAGCGCACGGCTCTCGCCCGGCGGATCTTCGCCGTGGACGACAGCGTGGTGAACGAGGACCTCGCGTGGGGGGCGACGGTGTCGGTCGCCCTCGACCGGCTCGTCGAGGACTTCGGTCTCGACACCCTCGCCTACTACCACCGCGGTCTCGACGGCGAGCTGCACGAACGGCTCGGCGCCGGCATGATCCTGGGCGCCTCCCTGCTCACCGCCCGGGGCGTGCCGGCCGCAGGCGAGTACGAACTCCGCACCAGTCTCGCCCAGTTGGCGACGCAGAGCATCGGCGCCGGAGGTTCCTTCACCGAGATCCAGGCCCTCGACTTCGAGGCCGGCGTGGTGGAGATGGGCCACGACGGCCCCGCCCACCTCGCCGTCGGCGCCCGCGACCCGCTGCTGCGCGGGCTGGGCGTCTATCACGGCAAGCGCGGCTGGGGCGTCAGCGTGGAGTTCGACGTCCAGCACGGCCCGGTCACCCTCGTCGGCCTCGGCCAGGACGCCGACGGCACGCTGTCGTTCATCACGTCCGAAGGCACCGTCGTACCCGGGCCCCTCCTCGCCATCGGCAACACCACCAGCCGCGTCGACTTCGGCCGCGATCCCGGCGAGTGGGTGGACGCGTGGAGCGCGACGGGCGTGGGCCACCACTGGTCCCTCGCGCTCGGCCATCACACAGCCGACTTGCGGGCTGCCGCGAGCCTGTTGGGTATCGCACACCGGGAGGTGTGAGGGCGGTCTTCGAGTCGGCGGTGGGCAGTTACGGATGGAACCGCCAGCGGCCTTCAGTAATGACATCCACCTTGCCGTCCCGGACGCGAACGGCCGTCTCGTCGTCGATGAAGTAGAGCGGGAAGTCCGCCCGCGCGACGATGCGATCGGCCCAGGCGTCGTCCCGCTCGGGGAAATCCGGCGAGTACAGGTGGGGCTTGAGATACCAGTCGAAGAGACCGAACGGCGGCTCCACCGTCGTCGCGCCGAGCACGTGGAGGTCCTTGGTGTCCCCGATGACGTCGGCGGAGTGCCCGGTGAGATGACGGCTGAAGATCATCGATCCGGCGCTGACCCCGACATAGACCCGGCTCTCCAGCGCCTCCAGGAAGCCGTCGGCCAGGCCGTTGCCGGTGATGCTGCGCGCGAGGTGGTAGTGGCTGCCGCCCTCGACGTAGACGACGTCGGCGTGGAGCAGCCGGTCGAGCACCGTCTGCCGGGGCAGGCCGTTCAGCTCCAGGACGTCGAACTCCCGCCAGCCGAGGCCGTACAGCCGGTTCATGTCCGCGACGAACCACCCGTGGTCCCCTGACTCGGCGACCGATGCCGTGGGTACGTACACGACGTTCGCCGATCCGAACGGCTTTCCCAGCATGTCCCGCAGCGCATCCCGCAGCGTCTCGTTGCGCAGACCACTCGCCGTCAGCAGAAGGTTCATCGGGTGGTTTCCTTGTCCTCAAGTCCCGCTGTCAGTAAGGCCGTTGGATCTGGTGATTCGCCAACGCCACGGAGTAGCGGGTCAGTAGCGCGTCGAGTCCCGCCAGCAGAAGCCCCGCGGACTCCCCCGCGTCGGCCAGGTCACCCCGCTCGCAGGCCTCCACCACCTCGGCCACATCGCTGCGGAGGATGTGAAGGGAGTCGCCCTGGATCAGCACACCGGGGAACCGGCGACCGGGCAGACGGACCACGGCGTCGTTCCCACCGTCAGTGAACAGTTCTGCGTCTATGCGCTCCATGAAGCCATCCAACCCGACGTCACCGGCTGACATCAACGAGGTTGCGCGGACCCGGCCCGCCTGTCGGCCCCGCACGGTCGCCACGAGCAGCGGCCTCACCCTCTGGACCCGCCGCCGGACGCACTGACGTACCGACGCCTCCCGGCCTCCCCGCTGCGGCCACGCACCCAGAAGAACACCGTCACCGAGGACACCGCGGCGACCGCGCACCACGTGGATGCGAACTCGAACCGCCACAGCGCCCAGCAGACGAGCGCGCCGACACCGAACACGCTCCCCAGGAGCACCAGCCCGCGGTCACCGGACGCGAGCAGTGAGCCGACCGTCGCCACGAGGTAGCCGGCGACGACCAGTTGGGGGTGGGGAAGGTCGACGACGTACCCGACGGTGTGGCCGCGGATCTCGGCCGTCACCGGGCGTGCGGCGAGGGCGTACGCGAGCGTTCCGGCCGTCGCCACCCCGACCGCCAGCAGCACGCCGACCCGGGGCCGTGCGTGCGGTGGCGCGGCGCACCACACGCCCGCCGGCACCCACACCGCCAGCAACGGCAATGCGATGACGGCCCAGGTGACGGTGGCGGCGCCCGTGCCTCCGCCGGCGGCCCACACCAGCGACTCGACGATCTGGTGGACACCGAGCAGCCACGGCAGCGCGGCCAGCGGCAGATCGGCGGGCCTGCGGGTCCGGGCCACACAGGCCACTCCGACGGCGAGAATGCCCGCGCCCGCGACGAGATCGGCCTTCGCACTCCAGCACATCTCTCTCCCACGGGATCCGTCCGCATCCGCCTGCGACACCGTTCACGCTACGGCTCCGCCCCGCCCCGTGCCGGGTGACACCGCGGCCACGGCGTGCCGTGGCGGCATGCCCGCGCGCGCCCCTTCAGGCTCCGGCCCGCTCAACGAACCGCGCCCCCGGCCCAGTTGACAGCCGTGCCAGGAAACCACCCCCGGCCTGCGCGAGAGCGTCCCCCCGTGATTGGCTGACCCCGCCCACCGCACACCGTGCGCACGCACAGGAGGACATCGCAGTCATGAGCAACGCCTACACGTTCGAGTACAAGGTCGTCAGCTTCCGGGAGTCGCTGATCGGCGACGCCCTGGACAGCGACAAGCTGGAGAAGGTCCTCAACAAGCACGCCGAGGACGGCTGGGGCCTGAAGGCCATCACCGCCGCCGACGTCAAGGGCCGCATAGGTCCCGGCGCGGTCGAGGGCCTGCTCCTCACCTTCGAGCGGCCCCGCGCGTAACCATCGATGCCGTGCGCGGGACGGGGGGCCGGGAGTCGTCAGCGCCGGGGAACGACAGTCGGGGTACCCGGCCCCGGGATCTCCCCCGACCCGCGCGGGATCAGCTCGGTCGGCATGACGACCCTGCGCGGCGGTGACGTGTCCCCGTGGATGCGGGCGAACAGCAGCTGCGCCGCCCTCGTCGCGAGGGCGACGGGGTCCTGGGCGATGACGGTGACCGGCGGGGTCAGCTGCGCGGCCAGGGCGAAGTCGTCGAAGGCGATGAACGCGACGGTGGCGGGCAGTACGGCCAGCACGCCGAACGCGAGGACCTCGTTGCCCGCGAGGAGGGCCGTGGGCGGCTCGGGTGAGGCGAGGATCGCCGTGACCGCCCGGGCGGCGTCCGCGCCGGAGCGCAGTCCGTGCCGGACGAGCGTCGGGTCGGCGTCGATGCCCGCCGCGCCGAGGGCCGCCAGATAGCCGCGGTGCCGTTCGCCGAAGGTCCAGATCTCCCGCCTGTCGCCGAGGTAGCCGATACGGCGGTGGCCGTGCGCGATCAGATGGTCCACGGCCTGCCGCACCGCGCCGAAGTTGTCCACCACCACGGTGTCCACGTCCAGGCCCGGCGCCGCCCGGTCCACGCACACGATCTTCGTGCCCTGTGCCTGCGCCGAGCGCAACAAGCGGTGGTCGTCCGCCACCGGGGTGAGGATCAGCCCGTCGACACGGCGGGCGGTGAAAGCCGCGATGACCTCTCGTTCGCGGTGCGGGTCGGCACGGCTGGACCCGATGAGCACCATGTTGCCGCGCCGGTGGGCGACGTCCTCGGTGGCCGAGGCGACGGCCGCCATGAAGGGGTCGGCAACGTTGTCCACCATCAGTCCGATGGTCTGGCTCAATCGGTCCGTACGGCGCAACTGCCGTGCCACGTCGTCGCGTTGGTAGCCCAGCTTGCGGACAGCGGCCTCCACCCGGGCGGCGGTCGGCGGTGCGACTCCCGCCTCGCCGTTGACGACCCGGGACACCGTCATCACGCTCACGCCCGCTTCCGCGGCAACGTCCTTCATCCTGGGACGGCTGGCCACGCCGCGTCCTCCAGATCTCATCCAGCGCGACCGGTCTGCGGGACGGCTGGCGCCCGCCCAACTCCCCGTTCGTTCACGACCCTTGACGCCCACTCATGGGCCTCCCAGAATCGACGAGCTGTTAACGATACCAACCAGAAGGCACAACATGGCCTCTGCAAGCGAACCCCTTCTCGCGGCGCACGGTGTGGTCAAGCGTTTCGGCCATGTCCAGGCGCTCTCCGGCGCCGACTTCACGGCGCACGCCGGTGAGGTCGTCGCACTGATCGGTGACAACGGCGCCGGCAAGTCGACTTTGGTGAACGTACTCTCCGGCGTCCTCTCCCCGGACGAGGGCGAGGTGCGCCTGGACGGGGTGCCGGTCCGGTTCACGGGACCGATGGACGCGCAACGGCACGGAGTCGAGACCGTCTACCAGGATCTCTCACTGGCGCCGGACCTGGACGCGGCGGCCAACCTCTATCTCGGCAGGGAACTCGTACGCGGGGGCTTCCTCGGCCGCCTGGGCGTGCTCGACCGACCCACGATGCGCCGGGAGGCGGTCGCGGCCTTCGGTGAACTGGGCGTCGAGCTGAAAGATGTGACAGCTCCTGTGACAACGTTGTCGGGAGGGCAGCGCCAGTCCGTGGCCGTAGCCCGCGCGGTCGCCTTCGCCAACAAGGTCATCTTCATGGACGAGCCGACCGCCGCCCTGGGCGTCGTACAGCGCGCCCGTGTCCTGGAGACCGTCCGCAGGGTCGCCGACCGGGGCCTCTGCGTCGTCCTCATCAGCCACAACATGCCCGAGGTGCTGTCGGTCGCGGACCGGGTCGAAGTGCTGCGGCTGGGGCGCCGGGTGGCCTCGTTCACCGCGGCCGACACCACGATCGAGGAACTCGTCGGAGCCATGACCGGATCGCTGGACGAGCCCGCCCACAACGGGAACCACGGCCCGGTCGGCACGACGGAAGCGGAGGACGGGCGATGAGCGCCAACAGCCAGGACATCAAGCCGGCGACCAAGGCGCCGGACGCGCCCCCGTCCGACGGCGGCCGGTTCGCCGTACCCCCGTGGCTTCAACGGGCCGCAGGCGTCAGCGAGTTGTGGACGTTCGTGATCCTCGTCGCGCTGGTCGCGTTCTTCACCATCGCGGCACCGGGCAAGTTCTTCACCACGTACGACATCACGCAGATCGCCGTGAACGCGTCCATCTATCTGGTGCTCGGCGTCGGCATGACGTTCGTGATCATCACCGCGGGCATCGATCTGTCGATCGGCTCGGTACTGGTCCTGGCCGCGGTGGCCGCGGGCGAGTACAACCTCCACCACGGCGGCCCCACCGCGGGCTGGGGCACGGTCGTCGTCTGTGTCGTCATCGCCCTTGCCGTGGGCACGGGTTGGGGCGCGTTGCAGGGAGCGGTGGTGGCGACCGGGAAGGTGCCGCCGCTGATCGTGACCCTGGGCGGCCTCGGCGCGGCGCTCGGCATCGCCGAACTCGCCACCGGCGGCCAGGACCCGGCGGGCGCCGCCGCCACCCACCTCCAGAACAGCCTGGGATTCGGCAAGGTGCTCGGCATCCCCTGGATGGTGATCCTCGCCGCCGTCGTCACCGCCCTGTTCGGCGCGGTCCTCGGCGCCACGAGGTTCGGCAGCCACACCCTCGCGATCGGCTCGAACCCGACGGCCGTACGCCGCGCGGGCATCCCGGTGGGCCGCCATCTGATCAAGGTCTACGGCCTGATGGGCCTCCTCGCCGGGCTGGGCGCGGTGATGTGGCTGGCGTCGTACGGCACGACGTCCATCGCCGGGCACTCCACCGACAACCTGAAGGTGATCACCGCGGTGGTCCTGGGCGGTACCAGCCTGTTCGGCGGGCGGGGCTCCGTCCTCGGCACGGTGATCGGCGTGTTCATCCCCGCCGTGCTGACGACCGGGCTGATCGTCATCGGAGTCCAGCAGTACTGGCAGGACGTCGCCGTGGGTGTCGTCCTGGTCGTGGCCGTCTACATCGACCAGCTGCGCCGGAAGACCCGGGAGCGCGCATGATCCCCGCCCCGACGTTCGTCCCAACCCTCGCATGATCCAGGAGGACATCCTTATGTCGAGCATTCGCATCACGCGCAAGGTACTGGTCGCCGCAGGCACCGTGCTGGCCCTGACCGGCGCCGCCGCCTGCAGTTCGTCGAGCGGCAGCGGCGGTTCGGGGTCGAAGGGGGGTGCCTCCGGCAAGAAGGTCCGACTGATCACCGGCGTGAAGAGCGACCCCTTTTACATCACCATGACGTGCGCGGCCCAGACCGAGGCCAAGGCGAAGGGCATGGACTTCTCCGCGGACGGTTCCGCGCAGTGGGACGTGTCGGTGCAGCGCCCGCTCATCGACTCGGTCGCGGCGACCCGGCCGGACGGGCTGCTGATCTCACCGGTCGACGTGAGCGCGCTCACCCCCTCGCTCAAGCAGATCCAGTCGTCCGGGACCAAGGTCGCGCTGGTGGACACCACGGTCACCGACCCCTCGATCGGCATCACCCGCATCTCGTCGGACAACGAGAAGGGCGGCCGGGTGGCGGCCGACGCGCTCGCCAAGCTGATGAACGAGAAGGGCTCGGCGATCGTCATCAGCGTCAAGCCCGGCGTCTCCACCACCGACGCCCGCATCAAGGGCTTCACCGAGGAGATGGGGAAGTACCCGAACATCAAGCTGCTGCCGACGCTCTACGACAACGACCTGCCGGCCACCGCGGCCTCGCAGATCCAGTCGACGCTGGCGGCCCACCCCGACCTGGGCGGTGTCTTCGCGGGCAACACCAACACCGGCACGGGCATCGCCACCGGTCTCAAGCAGGCCGGCAAGCAGGGCGCGGTGAAGGTCGCCGCGTTCGACGCGGAGCCGGACGAGGTCGCCTCGCTCAAGGCGGGCACCCTCCAGGTCCTGGTGGCCCAGGACCCGGGGGCGATCGGCAAGGAGGCAGTCGACCAGCTCGCCGCCGCCTTCGAGGGCAAGACCGTCCAGAAGTCGATCGGCACCAACATGGTGGCCATCACCAAGGCGAACATGAACCAGCCCGAGATCAGCAAGTACTTCTACAAGGCGGGCTGTTGACGGACCCCCGACGGCCGGGGCCCCCCGGGGGCCACCCCCGACGGGGGGCCCCCGCGGGGCCCGGGGAACGGGGGGGCAGTTGATGGACAAGGGGGGGGGGGGCTGAAAATCCCCAGTGGGAAGTGCAC